>JACPQL010000024.1 GCA_016190445.1 Chloroflexota bacterium | reverse complement strand
ATGTCTATGGATGAGAATAGGCTTGCCCCATCTGGGGACGAACGGAGAAGGATTGCCCCCCACTCCGCCAGATTGGCGTGAAAATAGGTATTGGGGGAGGGGCTGTCATGCTGAGGAGTCGGTTGAACTCATCTGCCTTCAACATTCTTCTGCCGACGAAGTCCCGACTCCGTCGAGGACTCGCGACAGAGTCGGAGCATCTAGGGGGTTTTCCATCCCCCGGTGGCGCCCCGATTGTATCGGGGCATGACCGATTGCTTCGTCCCGATGCAATCGGGACTCGCAATGACAGGGTAAGCCGTGGATTAGCGGAGTCACCTGCCAGGCGGCCTTTTTGAACTGCACCCACGGATTAAGATAACCCCGCTACATTGACAGCAACCGACTCCACTGCTATCGTCCGAGCAAGCTAGTGATGGAGCAGAAAGAGAATCATGACAGCTACAGGCCCCATTGCAACGGCACGTGAAGAGGGTCGCGTGGTACTGACGGAGCTGGAGTCCAAGGAGCTGTTGAAGGGCGCTGGCATCCCGGTGGTGGAGTCGCGGCTAGCCCAGAGCCGGGGGGAGGCTGTAGCCCTGGCCAAGAGCCTTGGGTTCCCGGTAGTCCTCAAGGTGGTCTCCCCGGACATACTTCACAAGAGCGACATCGGCGGCGTGAAGGTGGGACTGCGCACTGAGCGCCAGGTGGGCGTCGCCTACGACGCCATTATGGCGGCGGTGGCCGCCTCCAACCCCGAGGCCCGGCTGCACGGAGTGAACGTGCAGGCCATGGCGCCTCCGGGCCTGGAGGTGATCATGGGCATGACCACCGACTCGCAGCTCGGCCCCGTGCTCATGTTCGGCCTGGGCGGCGTCATGGTGGAGGTGCTGAAGGACGTGGCCTTCCGCATCGTCCCGCTGACCCGCCGCGACGCCCATCAGATGGTCCAGGAGATAAAGGGCTATCCTATGCTCCAGGGGTTCCGCGGCCAGGAGAAGGTGGACATCTCCAAGCTGGAGGAGGCCCTGCTGAACCTCTCCGCCTTCGTGGAGCAGCACGCCGAGGTCAAGGAGCTGGACCTGAACCCCATCCTGGCCTACAAGGACAGCATTGTGGCGGTGGACGCCCGTATAATTTTGGCGGATGCATAGCGCGACGCCGTAGGTCGGAGAGCGTGAGGGGGTGACTCGGATGAAGAAGACCACGCGGCTGATGGAGCTGTTCCACCGCAAGGAGATCTTCGTCCTGGCGGGAGGCGGGTGTGCTCTGCACGCCCGATTGGCGGAGGCCGCAGGGCTCGAGGCGGCCTACATGTCCGGCTCCATGACCTCGGCCCACATCCTGGGCATGCCGGACGCGGGGCTCATCACCATGACGGAGATGGTGCGCAACGCGGCCTACATGGCCAACGCTGTCTCCATCCCACTCTTCGCCGACGCCGATACCGGCTACGGCAACGCCGTGAACGTGCGGAGGACGGTGCAGGAGTTCATCCAGGCGGGAGCGGCGGGCATCCACCTGGAGGATCAGGTGGCCCCAAAGCGGTGTGGCTTCGTCAAGGGCAAAGAGGTCATCTCCCTGGAGGAGGCGGTGGGCAAGTACCGGGCGGCGGTGGACGCCAAGCGGGAGTTGGACCCGGACTTCGTCATCGCCGCTCGCACCGATGCGCGGGGCGCCTCCGGCGGCAGCCTGGAGGAGGCCATCCGCCGCGCCCAGGCGTACAAGAAGGCAGGGGTGGACGTGGTGTATGTGGAGGGCCCCCAGAGCAAAGAGGAGGTGGCGGAGGTCCGCCGCGCCGTGGACGGCCCACTCATGAGCACCCTGTACGCCATTCAGCCGCATCCCACCCTGGAGGAGATGCAGGCCATGGGGCTGGCCGCGGCCTTCTTCTCCCGGCTGGCCGCCCGGGCGGGCTACATCGCCGCCTGGGACTTTCTGCAAGACTTCCGCCGCAGGGGCGTGCAGGCGGAGATAGACCTGGAGAAGCGCACCAGGGACCACCCTCTGGCGGGGTTGAAGCTATTCGACCTGCTGGGCTTCGGCGATGTCCGGGAGATGGAGGAGAAGTACCTCCCCTGGGATGTCCAGGAGCGCTACCAGCAGTCCCTGGGCCTCTACGAGCCAGGCCGGCGCGCTTAATGCCCCGTCCTCGTAATACCTTCCATAATGCTGGGACCCAGTCACCCGCTCATGGTTCGACAAGTCCGATGAGGCTTCGCTCATCGAGACTCTCGACGGAGTCGGACCTGTCGAAGGACGAGCCTGCATTTCGGGATGCGCTGTAGCAGTGAGAAACGTGGGCGGATGATGGAGCGACCCACCTTCAAAGACGTGCTCGCCGCGAGGCAGGTGGTGTCCCGGTACTTGCCACGCACCCCCCTCTATCACTATCCCTCGCTGAGCGACCTGGCGGGCGCGCAGTTGTACCTGAAACACGAGAACCATCAGCTCCTGGGCGCCTTCAAGGTCCGGGGAGGCGTGAACTACATGGCCCACCTGGACCCGGAGCGGAGGCGCCGGGGCGTCATCACTGCCTCCACTGGCAACCACGGCCAGTCCGTGGCCTACGCCTCGCGGCTGTTTGGCGCGCACGCCGTCATCGTGGCTCCCGCGGTAGGAGCCAACCCCGCCAAGGTCGAGTCCATGCGTAATCTGGGGGCCGAACTGGTCTTGAAAGGGAAGGACTTCGACGAGGCCAGGGAGCACGTAGAGAGGATGGCCCAGGAGAGGGGCCTCACCTACATCCATTCCGCCAACGAGCCCCTGCTCATCGCCGGTGTGGGGACCTACGCCCTGGAGATTATGGAGGACCTGCCCGACGTGGACGTCATTGTGGTGCCCGTGGGCGGGGGCAGTGGCGCCTGCGGCACTTGCATCGTGGCCAAGGCCATCAATCCGGCTGTTCAGGTCATCGGCGTCCAGTCGGAGCAGGCGCCAGCCGCCTACCGCTCCTGGAAGGAGGGCTCCCTGGTGGAGGACCGGATGGAGACCTTCGCCGAGGGCCTGGCCACGCGCTTCGGCTTTGAGCTGACCCAGGGCATCCTGCGAGGGATGCTGGCCGACTTTGTGCTGGTGAGCGACGCGGAGATACGCCGCGCCATCGTCCTCCTCCTGGAGAAGGCGCACACCCTGGCCGAGGGAGCAGGCGCAGCCTCCCTGGCGGCAGCCCTCAAGTACCAGGACCGGTGGCAGGGCAAGAAGGTGGTGTGTGTGGTGAGCGGAGGAAATATCTCCCTCCCGCAGCTCCGGGAGGTCCTGGCGCCTTTCTGACACCCTCTTTGTGGCACGGGCTGGCACCGCGGTAGAATGATGGCGTAATGGAGACAGAGCTGCCATCGCCGAGCAATTCTCAGACTGGCGCCTCCGTGCCGCTTCCTGACCTGAGACAGCGTTCTCTGGAGCTTCTGGAGTTCCCCAGGGTCCGAGAGCGGCTGGCGCAGCACACCACGCTGCACCTTGCCAGGGAGCTGGCGCAATCCCTGGCCCCTGCCTATGACCCGGAGACGGTGGCCCGCCTCCAGCAAGAGACTTCGGAGGCGTGTGCATTGCTCTCTCAAGTGGGTGACGTGGACCTCTCGGGCTGCCCGGATGTGAGGCCGTTGCTCCAGAGGGCTGCCCGGGGCGGCGTGCTCAGCGGCGAGGAGCTGCTGAAGGTACAACAGGCGATGGAGGTGGTGGTGCGGGCCCGGGGCTCGGTGCGCGGCCTCGCCAGCCGCACATCCCTGCTGCGGGGGCTGGTGCGCAACATACCAGACCTGCGCCGGGTGGGCCAGGAGATCGCCAGCCAGATCACCGCCAGCGGCGAGGTGGCCGACGATGCCAGCCCCTACCTGGGCTTGCTGCGGAATCAGAGCAGGGCCGCCTACCAGCGCGCCACGGAGGCGCTCAACCGCCTGGCCCAGTCGCCGCTGGGGCAGGCGGTGCTCCAGGACTCCTTCGTGACCGTCCGGGGCGGGCGGCTGGTGTTGCCCGTGAAGGCGGAGATGCGGGAACGGCTACCCGGCATCGTGCACGACATCTCGGACTCCGGCGCCACGCTGTTCATCGAGCCTTTCTCCACCGTCCGACTGTGCAACGCCTGGCGAGAACTGGTGCTGGAGGAGGAGCAGGAGTCGCTCAGGGTGCTGCGTGCCCTTTCGACCATGGTGGGCCGCCATCACCAGGAGATACTCCAGGGCCTGGAGCTGGCGGCGCGCCTGGACCTGGCGCTGGCCAAGGCGCGCCTGGCCCGATCCCAGGGCGGCGTGGCGCCGCAGGCGGCGGAACGCGGCGCTCGCAATGTGCGGCTGGAGCAGGGCAGACACCCGCTGCTCAAGGGCGAGGTGGTGCCCGTGACCCTGCACCTGCCACCCGACAGGCCAGTCCTGGTTATCACGGGGCCCAACACCGGCGGCAAGACGGTGGCCATGAAGACCCTGGGGCTGCTGGCCCTCATGCACCAGGCTGGCCTCCACCTGCCAGCCTCGCCCGCCACGCGCCTGCCGGTCTTCGACGGCATCTACGCCGACATCGGTGACCAGCAGGATATCGAGCAGTCCCTCTCCACATTCAGCTCCCACATGCGCAACATCGTCCAGGTCCTGTCGCTTGCCACCGGCCACTCCCTGGTGCTCCTGGACGAGCTGGGTACCAGCACCGACCCCGAGGAGGGCTCCGCCCTGGCCAAGGCCATCCTCTCCCACCTGGCAGAGAGGGGCGTCGCTACGGTGGCCACCACCCACCATCGAAACGTGGCTGCCTTCGCGGGAGAGCATTCGGGCATGGGCAACGCCAGCGTGGACCTGGACCCGGTGACCCTTCGTCCCACCTACCGCGTGACCATGGGACTCCCAGGCAGGAGCTACGCCATGGAGGTGAGCGACAGGATAGGGCTCTCCCAGAACGTGCTCCAGCGGGCCAGGGAGCTGATGGACCCGGCGCACCTTCGCACCGAGGCGCTGCTGGTGGACCTCCAGCGGGAGCAACAGGCTGCCCGTGCCCGGTCCCAGGAGGCCGAGGCGGCCGGCGTCAGGGCTCAGGAGCTGGCGCAGGAGCTGGAGAGGCGCGTGGAGGAGCTATCCGACAGACAGGGCCAGTTGCTGGACGAGACCAGGCATGATCTCCAGGCCCGCGCCCAGGAGGTCCTCGCCAGGCTCCGCCGCGCCGAGGCCGCCGCCGCGTGGGGAGAGCCGCGAGGTGCTCAGGTGCAAGGGGCACGGGAGGAGGTGGCCCAGGTGCAACGCCAGTTGCGGGGCCGGCCATGGCACCCCACACCACCCGGCCCCGGCCGCCCCTCGCTGCGGGCGGGAGACCTGGTGCAGGTAGGTGGCCTGGGGCTGGTGGGCCAGGTGCTCTCCCCGCCCGACGGCCGGGGGCGGGTGGAGGTACGAGTGGGGCAGGCCCGCCTCTCGCTGGACGCGGGCCAGTTGCGCAAGCGGGGTGAGGCGCCTGCCCAGCCCGAGGTCCCCGTTCGGGTGACCCTGAGCCCCGACAATCAGCTCACGGGGCCTGAGCCGGACCTGGACCTGCGGGGCCTGCGTGTCCAGGAGGCCCTGGAGCAGCTTGACCGTTTCCTGGACCAGGCGCTGGCCCGCGGCAGGACTCGCGTCCGCGTGGTGCACGGGCGTGGCAGTGGGGCGCTGCGCCAGGCCATCTGGAGGCACCTGAGCACCCACGCCGCCGCCAGGTCTTACGCCGCCGCCGAGCCGGAACGGGGCGGCGAAGGCGCCACCGTGGTGGATTTGGCATGAGGTGCCACCTCGATCACCACCACCCGCTCCCTTCCCGCCAAGTCTCGGATGGTCCGCAGGGCAGCGCCCGGAAAGCTGGCGTGGGCTGTCTCCAGGACACCGCACACCTGGTGTGGGTCTATCTCAAGAAGAAGGGCACCGCCGGCATCCAGCCAGCGCGGCGCCTGGCACAGCAGCCTCCGGATGACGTCCAGGCCGTCGGGGCCGCCGTCCAGGGCTATGCGCGGCTCGTGGAGGCGCACCTCCGGCTGTAGAGTGTCTATCTCCGCCGTGGGCACGTAGGGCAGGTTGGCCACAACCAGGTCCACCGGCTCTGGAAGGGGTGCCAGCAGGTCTCCCTCCAGAAGCGCCACCCTTTCGCCAACCCCGTGGCGGAGGCAGTTGGCCCGGGCCAGCCTCAGGGCCTCCGGCGAGATGTCGGTGGCGTAGAGACGGGCCGCTGGCAGGTGTACCGCCAGCGCCACGGCGATGGCCCCGCATCCGGTGCCCACATCGGCGATGGCGCAGCTCCCGCCCCGCTGGCAGGCCGCCTTCAGCGCCTCCTCCACCAGGGTCTCCGTCTCCTGCCGGGGGACCAGCGCCGCGGGCCCCACCTCGAGATCCAGGCCAAAGAACTCTCGTCGCCCCACGATATGTGCCAGGGGCTCCCGCCGCAACCGCCGCTCCAGCAGCCTATGCACCGCGGCTACCTTCTCGGGAGCAATGAAAACGTTCAGGCAGGCGTAGAGGGCAGCTCGGTCCAGGTCCAGGGTAACTGTGAGCAGGACCTCGGCCTCTATTCGGGCGTCAGGTATGCCTACGGACTCCAGGGAGCGCTGTGCGTCCCGAAGCACGTTGACCAGAGAGGTCACACCATTGCCTCTTCCATCTTCCTGGCCTGCTCGTCCGCTATGAGGGCGTCAATGAACTGGTCTAGCTCACCGGCCAGGATGCGGGGGATGCCGTACACTGACACGCCCAAGCGGTGGTCGGTCACCCGGTCCTGGGGGAAGTTGTAGGTGCGGACCTTCTCTGATCGCTCTCCCGTGCCCACCTGGGCGCGGCGTGTGCTGGCGGTCTCCTCCTGCTGGCGTTGCATCTTCTGCTGGAGCAGGCGCGAGCGGATCACTGCCAGGGCCTTGGTCTTGTTGCGGAGTTGGGAGCGCTCGTCCTGGCACACCGCCACGATGCCCGTGGGAAGATGGGTGATGCGCACTGCCGTGGCCACCTTGTTGACGTTCTGGCCGCCGGCGCCGCCAGAGTGGAAGATGTCTATGCGCAGCTCCTCCGGCTTCAGTTGGATGTCCACCTCGTCGGCCTCCGGCAGCACAGCCACCGTGGCGGTGGAGGTGTGAATGCGCCCCGACGCCTCGGTGGCGGGCACGCGCTGCACCCGGTGCACGCCGCTCTCCTGCCTCAGGTGGCTGTAGGCGCCCTTGCCGTGCACCTCGAACACAACCTCCTTCAACCCCCCGATGCCGGTCTCGTTAGCGTCTATCAACTCCGGCTTCCAGCCACGGTTCTGGGCATAGCGGACGTACATGCGGTAGAGCTCCGCTGCAAAGAGCGCCGCCTCCTCGCCTCCGGTCCCGGCGCGGATCTCCATGATGACGTCCTTATCGTCGTTGGGGTCCCTGGGCAGCAGCGCCATCCTCAGCCGCTGCTCCAGCCCGACCCGCCTCTCCTGAAGCTGAGGCAGCTCTTCTCGGGCCAGCGCCGAAAGGTCAGGATCGCCCTCTTGCAGCACCTCCTGCGCCTCCTGAACCGCCTGCTCTACCCTGCTGAACTCTCGGTAGATGCTGACCACCTCCTCCAGAGAGGCGCGTTCCCGGGCTAGCTCGGTCACCCGCTCAAAGTCCGCCGCCACCTCTGGCTGTGCCATGAGGCTCTCTATCTCCTCGTATCTGCGCTCTGTTGCCCGTAATCTGTCCAGCACGCACCGGCCCTCGCTTGGTCCTTGGTATGGCTCCCACCTGCTGAGAAAGGGAAGAGGGGGCGGGAAAACGTCATTTCCCAGCCGCCCCTCGTTTCGAGTATACCATTCTGCCGACAGAGATGCGGAGACCCCCCTTGGCATTATGGCGGGCGGCGCGATAGAATGCACAACGATATTTGTGTCTTCGGGCGCACACCTCCACTCGGAGAGAGTGCGGGCCCGCATATATCCTGCATGGAGCGGTGAAGCGATATGAGTACGCGCGGACTGATCCTCTCTGTTATCCTGGCCCTAGCGGTACTGGCTGTGGCCGGGTGCGTGGCCCCCACGCCCACACCTACGGCCACACCAATTCCTACGCCCACGTTCACTCCCACGCCCACGCCGACTGCTACACCCACGCCCGTACCCACGCCTACGCCTACCGCTACGCCTACGCCCACCCCTACACCTACCCCAATACCCACGCCTACCCCCACGCCCATACCCACGCCCACGCCCACGCCCATACCTACGCCCACGCCCACGCCGAGGCTGGAGGCGGGCATCGAAAAGGTGTTGCCCTCGCTGGTGCGGCTGGAGGTCGGTGGCGTGCAGTGGTCAGGGGTCGTCATTGACGCAGAGAAGGGCCTGGTGCTCACCACCAGCCGGGAGTTGGGTGCCTCGCCGCTGGTAAGTGTGGTAAGACCGGACGGCACTGTGCTGACCGGATGGGTCCGCGGGCGGGACGACCGGCGGAACCTGGCGCTGGTGGAGGTGACGCCTGACGGCCTGACGGCGGCGGTGCTGGGTGACTCGGAAGCGCTGTCGGTGGGCAACGAACTGGCGGTCCTGGGCTATCCCGAGGACCGCCCCACGCGACCGCTGATAGTGAGCGCCCCCGTCAGTGGCATTCGCCAGGACTTTGAAACGGGCGTGCGCTATGTGGAGACCGCTTCTCTCTTCCGCAAGGGCACCCAGGGTGGACCGCTGGTGAACGCCAGGGGCGAGGTTATGGCCATCCGGATGAGCGACGAGGCGGCGGTGGAGGCGGGGATTCCAGTGCTTCAGGGGGCGTACGCCATAACCATCACCTCGGCCAAGCGCGTGCTGCCAGACCTGGAAGCAGGCGTGGTCCAGATCATTCCCCGGCCGGGCCCCAATGTGGGAGACCCGGGCTCCCCACCCCCTCTGCCATCCCAGTACAGCGGGACGGTCAGCTTGCAAGGCCAGGCAGCGCCTGTTGGACTGCGCCTGTACGCTCGCCTCCAAAAGTCGGGGCTGCCCGACCTCTGGTTCTCGGTGGAGCTTCAGACGGCGGGACAGTACGCCGTAGTGGTGGGACCCCTCAGCGGACGCTACGACCAGGGGACGGTGGAGTTCTGGATGGACGGCCTGAAGGCGCAGCAGACGGTCACCTGGCGCGCCAGCAAGTTTGAGACTTTGAACCTGGTGTTCAGCTAGCCTGCCAGACTGAATTAAGGGCACGGGTCCGAGGGCTGCCTACAGGCCGTTCGGAAATGCATTCCTGGGGGGTGAGGATTTTCCGAACAGCTTCTACTGTGGGCGTGGGGTGCATTCTGCCAGTCGCGCCTCCAGGCCTTCCACTGGGACGGATTCCTGGCGACCGGCGTCCATATCCCGCAGGGTGACCTCGGCCTTCCTGATCTCCTCTTCACCCAGTATCAGGGTCACGGCAGCGCCCATGGCTGAGGCGTGGCGCATCTGGGCCTTCAGGCTCCTGGCGGCCGGCGTCACCACCACGGTGAGTCCTGCGGAGCGGAGCCTGCGGGCCAGGCGAATGGCCTCTCTCTGGCCCGCTGGACCCATGTGGGCGATGGCGATGGGTCGCGGCGCCTCCGCTGGCACGGCAACCCCCTGGCGCTGGAGGTTGAGCACCATGCGCTCCATGCCTGTGGCAAAGCCGATGCCGGGAGTGGGGGGCCCGCCCAGCTCCTGGATGAGACCGTCGTAGCGGCCGCCGCCGCAGATGGTGCTCTGGCCTCCCTCCTCCTGCGGGTGGACCTCAAACACCGTGCGGGTGTAGTAGTCCAGCCCGCGCACCAGGCGGTGGTCCTGGCGGTAGGGTATGCCAAGGATTTCGAGATGGCCAAGCAGGCTTTGCCAGTGTTCCTGGCACTCCGGACACAGGTGGTCCGCGCTCCGTGGCGCCTCCAGAGCGTAGGGCTGGCATGACTCCCGCTTGCAGTCCAGGAGCCGCAGTGGGTTACGCTGGTGGCGGGCCCGGCAGTCCGGGCACAAGGCCTCCAGGCGTGGGGCATAGTATTCTCTGAGGCGGTCCAGGTACGCCGGGCGGCAGGCGGAGTCGCCAATGCTGTTCACCAGCAGGGAGAGGTCCCGCAGCCCCAAGTCCTGCATCAGCCCCCAGGCCATGCCAATGACCTCGGCGTCCACGGCAGGGTCGGCGTCTCCCAGGGCCTCCACCCCAAACTGGTGGTGCTGCCGGTACCTGCCGGACTGGGGCCGTTCGTACCGGAACACGGGGCAGAAGTAGTAAAGGCGGACCGGCTGGGGAAGGTTGTGCATCCCGTGCTCCAGGTAGGCCCTGCACACCGGGGCCGTCCCCTCCGGTCGCAGGGTCATCTCCTCGCCGCCCCGGTCCTCAAAGGTGTACATCTCCTTTTGGACGATGTCCGTCTCCTGCCCCACAGTGCGCACGAACAGCCCCGCCACCTCGAAGACGGGCGTATCTATGCGCTGGTAGCCGTGGCGGCGCGCCAAAGCCACCGCCCGCTCCTCCACGTAGTGCCAGTGCCTCTGCTCTGCGGGCAGGATGTCTGCCGTGCCCCTCGGTGCCTTGTACAAAGTCGTTGCCCCCAATAGTGCTGGAATGCCCAGGATAGCGGAGGCCCTTCGGAGTGTAAAGCGGGGGTCTCCGCAGCCTCGTTGCCGTGTCCCGATGCATAGGGTAAACTTGGTTGTATGGTGGAACCAGAGGGCCCTTCTTCTGTGGTGCAGGGGACAGAGAGGCTGTCGGACCTGCTGGTCAAAGTCCGGGCATTCCTTCCTGAAGACAAGGTGGGTGTGCTCCAGGAGGCGTACCAGTTCGCCAGCCACTGCCACGAGGGTCAGATGCGTCAGTCGGGCGAGCCATTCATCGAGCACCCGCTGAGCACGGCCCGGTACCTGGCTGAGCTGCGCCTGGACTCCACCACACTGGTGGCGGCCTTGCTGCACGATGTGGTGGAGGACTGTGGCGTTTCCCTGGAGGAGGTGGAGCAGCGCTTCGGCCCCGATGTGTCCAGACTGGTGGACGGTGTTACCAAGCTGACGCGGATGGACATCCGGGCCGTGGAGGGCGGGGACGGGCTCCGACGCACCGCTGAGGACAGCCACCAGCACGCCGAGAGCGTCAGGAAAATGCTGGTGGCCATGGCCCAGGATATCCGCGTGGTGCTCATCAAACTGGCCGACCGCCTTCACAACATGCGTACTCTCCAGGCACTGTCTCCGGACCGGCGCGTCGCCATTGCTCAGGAGACTCTGGATATCTATGCTCCTCTGGCCCACCGCCTCGGCATGTGGGACATCAAGTGGCGGCTGGAGGACCTGGCTTTCCGCTATCTCCAGCCTAACAAGTACAGGGAGATATCCCACCTTCTGACCACCAAAAGGGCCGAGCGCGAGCAGTATGTCCAGAAAGTCACCGGGGTCTTGAAGACGGAGTTGGCCAAGGCTAGCATCAGGGCTGAGATATCGGGCAGGCCCAAGCACCTTTACAGCATCTACAAGAAGATCAGCAAGTACAGCGCCCAGGGCAAGGAGTTCAGCGATATCTACGACCTCTTTGCGGTGCGCGTGCTGGTGAACGGTGTCCGGGAGGCGTATAGCGCCCTGGGGGTCGTCCACGGCCTGTGGCACCCCATCCCCGGGCAGTTCGATGACTACATCGCCAACCCCAAGGACAACATGTACCAGGCGCTGCACACCACGGTGATCTGCCTGGAGGGCGTGCCCATAGAGATACAGATACGGACCCGCGACATGCACCGGATTGCTGAGTACGGGGTGGCTGCCCACTGGCGCTACAAAGAGGGCGGGGCAGCCAAGGACATGCACTTCGAGCAGAAGATGACCTGGCTGCGTCAGCTTCTGGAGTGGCAGCGAGAGGTCAGTGGCGCCGAGGAGTTCCTGGAGTCGGTGAAGACGGACGTCTTCCAGGACCAGGTGTTCGTCTACACTCCCAAGGGCGATATCAAAGAGCTGCCTGCCGGCTCCACCCCTATTGACTTTGCCTACCACATTCACACCGACCTGGGGCACCGGTGCGTCGGTGCCAAGGTGAACGGGAAACTCGTTCCGCTGGACCACCAGCTCCATAACGGGGATACCGTGGAGGTGCTGGCCAGCAAGACGGCCCGTGGGCCCACCCTGGACTGGCTGAACCCCCACCTGGGCTATGTTAGAAGCGCCGCCGCAAGGGAGAAGATACGGCAGTGGTTCCGCAAGCAGGAGCGGGGGGCCAACATCCAGAGAGGGCGCGACCTCTTCCACAAGGAACTGCATCGTCTGAACCTGGCCCAAAACGAGGAGGATGTAGTCCGCCTGCTGAAGCTCGATTCCGTGGATGACCTGCTGGCGGCGCTGGGCAGCGGTGCCCTGACGGTGGCCCAGTTGGTGGCGCGCCTGGCCCCGCAACAGGAAGAGAGGGGCCTGGGTGACTACCACGGGACGGTTTCTGCTACGGGCCCCTCCTCCGGAGTACAGGTGCTGGGGGTGGGAGACCTGCTCACCCGCATGGCCCGGTGCTGCAACCCCCTCCCTGGGGATGCGATCACTGGGTTCGTCACCAGGACCAGCGGCGTGACGGTGCACCGAAAGGGGTGTGCCAACCTGCTTGGCGAGGACGAGCCCGAGCGACTGGTGCGGGTGGAGTGGGGCAAGAGCCGGCAGCTCTATCCTGTGCGGGTGAACATAGAGGCGTGGGACCGGGTGGGGTTGCTGCGGGACATCACCAGTGTGGTATCCGGTGAGGGGGTCAACATCGCCGCCGCGCACACCGAGGAGCACGAGGACGGGACCTCCTCCACCAGTCTCACGGTGCACATCGGTGGCACAGAGCAATTGACCCGGCTATTCTCCAAGCTGGAGGGTGTGAAGGGCGTCAGGAGTGTGTCCCGCAGCGCCCCTGCACTGAGCAGCGTGGCAGCGAAGCCGGAGAGCGCCAGCCGGTAGGATAGCCGGCGGCAAGTGGGAGGTGACTGAGTGCCTGCGGAAAAGACTGCACGGGCGCAGGAGCGGAGACGCGCCCGCAACAGGGTTGTGCGGAGCACAACTCGCACCGAGGTGAAGAAGGCGAGGTCGCTGGTCCAGAGCGGCGCCACGGAGGATGCGGAGACCGCAGTCCGCCAGGCCCAGCAGGCCCTGGACAGAGCGGCGCGGAAGGGTATCATACACCCCAATAGCGCTGCCCGCCAGAAGTCGCGACTGATGCAGCGGCTTGCCCGGGCCAAGCAAACGCCCAGCACATAGCAGGCCGCCCCGCCAGCGGGCGCTGGTCACCCGAAAATAGCGATTGACCTGTGTAGGGCATCCCGACGGGTCGGGACGACCTGCAGATTGAATCGCTATTCTTGGGTGGTCATATACCCCTTGACAGCAGAGGCAGTCAAGGGGTATCTTGCTGTCGAACATACGTTCCCGTCGTAGTGTCTCGCAGTGGGCGGCCTCCAGACGTGGAGGAGCCCGTCCACCGCGTCAGGCGAAGAATTGTTGAGGTAGACCAGTGGCCAAGCTCTCTCAGCGGCAACAGCGTATCCTTGAGTTCATACGTGAGTTCTTGCAGGACAACGGGTATCCTCCCACTATCCGGGACATCCAGCGAGGGTGTGATGTCAGCTCCACCTCCGTGGTGGACTACAACCTCCACATTCTCCAGCGGGAGGGGCATATCCGTCGCACCGCGGAGGTCTCCAGGGGCCTGGAACTCCTGGACGGCTCCGCTGAGCCGGTCCAGCGCAGGGTGGTGGTCCCCGTGATGGGGTACATAGCGGCAGGCCAGCCCCTTCCCGTACCCTCCGCCGAGGGATGGGCCCAGCCTGAACCCCTGGACACCGTGGAGTTGCCTCCCAGCTACGTCGCGGGGCGGACCAAGGGGCTGTACGCGCTGAAGGTGAAGGGCCTCTCCATGGTGGACGCCCTTATTGATGACGGGGACGTGGTGGTGCTTTCCCCTGTGACCGAGGTGCGCAACGGCGATATGGTGGTGGCATGGCTGAAGGCGGAGAAGGAGGCCACGCTGAAGCGCTTGTACGCCGAGGGGAACACCATCCGCCTCCAGCCAGCCAACAGTCAGATGGAGCCGATAGTCACCTCCGCCGACAATGTGGAGGTCCAGGGGAAGGTGGTGACTGTCATCCGGCGGGTTGGGTAGTCCGGAGGACCTGCGCGGCGTCTTTTCTGTCTGGGCTAGACGCCGTTGAACGACGTCAAGCACCCCTACGTGAGTGCTGGGTGGGGTACGCGCGGCCCAGCCGTGGTCTTACAGGGCCGCTAGTCCGACGAAGGGAGCCTGCGGGGTTCCTGGATGGCCATCTCCTTATCGCAACAGTGGATGACGCCCGACCCCGCCTTGGTGCAGAGTGTCAGCGTGCCACACACCTCGCACTGGTACCTTTTGCCTAGCTGGTTGGACATGAGCCCGTCACTCCTGATCGCGTGGTCTTGGTCTGAGGTTGAAAGTCACTTCTGCTGCATGGGCTTGGAGCAGCAGATAACCGTCCCGTTTCCGCCCCGAGTGACTATGAACTCCGAGCCGCACACGGTGCAGAAGTACCTCTTGCCGGTCTGATTGGCCAAAGCCGCACCTCGCCCTGCCACCTGAGCGGGTGGCACTTTTCGTTACATAATACTCACATCAGATGTAGGAGTCAACGAACTCCGTAGTGCAGGTCCAAGGGCTGGCACCTGGCCCGGGAGGATAAAGGGTTGCTCACGTTGTACGTTGTGGCCACGCCCATAGGAAACCTGGAGGACATCACGCTGAGGGCGCTGCGCGTTCTTCGGGAGGTGGGGGTCATCGCCACCGAGGACACCCGCACCACGGCCAAGCTACTGGCCCACTACGGCATCTCCACGCCGCGCCTCAGCTACTACACCCACAATGCCAGGCTGCGCCTCCCCCAGATACTTGAGAGGCTGGAGCGAGAGGACGTGGCCCTGGTCTCCGAGGCGGGCACCCCCGGTGTGAGCGACCCAGGCAGTGCCCTCGTTGAAGCTGCACTGGAGCGGGGAATCCCTGTGGTCTCCGTACCCGGGCCCTCGGCGGTGCCCGCAGCCCTGGCGGCCTCGGGCCTGCCGGCAGACTCCTTCCTCTTTCTGGGGTTCCTTCCCCGCAGGCCGGCTGAGCGGCGTGCCCTGTGGCGCTCGGTGGCTGGAGAGACTCGGACGCTGGTCGCCTTCGAAGCGCCCCACCGCCTGCGGACCTCTCTCCAGGACGCCCTCGCCGTCCTGGGCGACCGCCGCCTGGCGGTGTGCCGGGAGCTGACCAAGATGCACGAGGAGGTGTTCCGCGGGACCCTCTCCCAGGCGCTGGCACGTTTCACCGAGCCGCGTGGCGAGTTCACCCTGGTCCTGGCGGGCGCCTCCTCGGCAGATGTAGAGGGACCGCCTGACCTGGAGGCGGTGCGGGAGGCGCTCCGGCGGCTGAGGGATGAACGGGTGCCGGTGCGGGAGGCCACCGCCCAGGTGGCCGCGGCCTACGGCCTTTCGCGGCGGGAGGCCTACCGCCTGTGGCTGGAGGAGCGCAGTCACTTGTGAGCATTCACGCGTATGGTAGAATTGTTGGGTCTTGTGTTCAAGGACATACGTCGAACAGCCCCGGGACCGTAGGGCGGGGGAGCGGGGGATGTGCCCAAGACAATCGTAGCGGTCACAGCAATCATTGCTTTTGTGCTTTCGGGTGTCGCCGGGTGTGGCGGGGGTGCACTGAAGTCGGCTGAGAAGGTCACCATCGGTGTGGTGCCCTGGCCGGCTTCTGCCTCTCTCTACATAGCCGATGAGAAAGGCTACTTCAGAGATGAGGGGCTTGACATCACCCTCTACTCCTATGCATCGGGACACCTGGGGCTCGCTGACGTACTTGCGGGAAAGGCGGACCTCGCCGCAGCCGGTGACACGCCCATCGCCCGTGCTGCCCTTGACGGAAAGCCGCTTGCGGTCGTTGTCACTCTTTCTGAGATTGACCGCGCGATCCTGATTATCGCCAGGAAAGACAGGGGCATCTCTGTAGCTGATGACCTCAAGGGCAAGAGGATCGGTGTGGTTTCAGGCACCACTGCCGACTTCTTCCTCCACGTCTATCTGGCCACTTCCTATATCAGTCTACAGGATATCCAGGTTGTCAACCTCGAGGCCGATAAGCTGGTGGACGCGCTCCTGAGCGGCGAGGTGGATGCCGTGAGCACCTGGTCGCCTCACACGCTCGTACTCCGAGACCAGTTGGGAAGCAACGCGCGCGTCCTTGATGATCCGGGGCTCTACACAATGACCTGGGACATCGTCGCAACACAGGAGTTCTCAAAGAGCAATCCTGAACGCATCAAGAGATTCCTGCGGGCGGTTGTCCGGGCGAACAGCTTTATCACGGAACACCCTGACGAGGCGCGCGCCATTTCGGCGAAGTATATAGGTGCGGATAGCCCCCTCTACGAGCAGGAATGGAACGACTACAGATTTACTGCGCGGCTGGACGAGAGCCTCATACTGAACCTGGAAGACCAGGCACGATGGATGGTCAAGGCGGAGGCTGGGAGTGCCCAAAGGCGTCCCAATTTCCTCGACTTGATTTACACTGAGGGCTTGAAGGCGGCACAGCCTGAAGGTATCGGGATAACCGGCAAATAGGGCCAGAGTATGAGAATCAATACCAGATTGAAGCTTGCCGTTTTGGTGCCCGCGCTCATGGTGCTCGTCATCGGCGTGGCGCTCTTCTTCTCCTATAAGGCCGCGGTGGATGCCCAGGAGAGAGACAGGACAGCCCAGCGAATCATGAGCAGCATGACTGGTATCAACGGCCTGGTCCTCAGCTACATGCTCTATCACGAGGAGCGGACAACGCAGCAGTTCGTGGCGGAGCACGATTCAGTCAGGCAGCTCATCGCCGCCACTCAGTTCCGGACCTCACAGGAGAAGCAGCTCGTAGACAGGATTCGCCGCGATAGTGAGTCGCTGAGGGGCTTGTTCCTGGCAATGATCCTGAACGACGAGCGTCCCCGCCCGCTTGATGGTGATGCGTTGTTCAGGGAGGCGGAAGACCGGATGGCGGGCCAGGTCCTCGTAAGATCGCGTGCCCTGGTATCAGATGCGGCACGTCTTGAAGGGCTGGTTGATGACGAGATAATCAGGACCCAAAGAGAACTCAACACCATTATCTTCTCCGTTGTTGCCGCAGTTGCGGTCTTCCTCACGGTTGTCTTGATCAGGACAATGAGGAGCATAGGCACGTCCATCGCCACGCTCCACAAAGGGGCGGAGGCTATCGGCACCGGCAACCTCGGCCACAGAATGGGCATGTCAGCGAGGGACGAGCTTGGGGACCTCGCCCGCTCCTTTGACCGCATGACGGAGCGGCTACAGGCGGTCACCGTCTCAAGGGATGACCTGCAACGAGAGGTACAGGAGCGCAAGAAGGCCGAGGAGGAAGTTGTTCACCTTGCCTCGTTCCCAGAGCACAACCCAAACCCGGTTGTAGAGGTGGATGCGGCCGGTCGGGTCAAGTACCTCAACCCCGCAGCCAAGACCTGTTTCCCAGACCTGGCCGCACAAGGGACCGGACACCCACTCCTGGCAGACTGGGAATCTCTGGCCAACACACTCAGAACACGCGAGCATGAGCGGGTACCTTCGCTTGCTCGTGATGTGAGCATCGGGGATTCCTGGTATCTGCAAACAGTCTCCTACCTGCCATCGAGCCAGGACTTCCGTATCTATGCAAGAGACATCACTGAGCGCAAGAAGGCGGAGCAGGCGCTCGAGAAGGCAGCGGAGGAGTGGCGGACGACCTTTGATGCCATCCCAGACCTGATCTCCATCCATGACCGGGACTTCCGCATCATCCGGGCCAACCGGGCCTTTGCTGAGGCCGTGGGCACGAGTCCCCTGCTCGCATGTGGCAGGCTCTGCTACGCGCTGGTGCATAGCACCAATGAGCCGTGGCCGGGTTGCCCTCACCGCCTGGCCATGGAGAGGAGGCAGTCCGTTGCCACTGAGTTCTACGAGCCACGCCTGAAGAAGCACCTGGAGGTGGCCTGCTCGCCCGTATTCGAAGACGGCCAGGTCATCGGTTCCGTTCACGTGATGCGCGATATCACCGCGCGCAAGCAAGCGGAGCTGGTAAAGGACGAGTTCGTTGGCCTGGTGTCCCACGAGCTGAGGACTCCCCTGACGGTCATCATCGGCGCTCTCTCCGTCGCCACAACCGATGGCCTACCCCAGGAGCAGTTGATGCAGCTTATTCACGACGCCAACACGTATGCTTTCGCCCTGGCGGGCATCATAGATAACCTGCTTGAGCTATCCCGCTACCAGTCCAACCGGCTGACTCTTCAGGCAGAGCCGAGTAACATTGCCCAGATAGCCCGAGAGGTGGTGCAGAAGCTGCGGACCAAGTCGGACAAACACCGTCTTGTTGTGGACATTCCTCCGGACGTTCCGGCGATTGTGGCTGACCGGGTACGCATTGAGCGGGTGCTCTACAACCTGGTGGAGAACGCCATCAAGTACTCCCCCAGGGGTGGCGAGGTGACGGTCCACGCGCAGCAGCAGGGCTCGCATCTGGTTGTCAGCGTCAGTGACCAGGGGGTAGGGATATCGGCTGAAGACCAGCCCAAGCTCTTTCAGAGCTTCGAGCGACTGCGAGCACATGAAAGACACAGCATCCCCGGCCTGGGACTGGGCCTGAGGGTGTGCCGTATCCTGGTGGAGGCCCACGGCGGCCGGCTATGGGTCGAGTCCACCCCAGGCAAGGGGTCAACCTTCTTCCTCACTGTGCCGGTCAGCAACGGCGGAGAGCAGGCCGGGGGCTAGCATCCCGTCCCTGGAGTTCGCGGCCAATGTCTCTACGTCGTTGCGAGCCCCGATGCAATCGGGGCGTGGCAATCTGGCGGCGGGGCCCACCCCTCCTCTCCCGATGCGATCGGGACTCCTCGCAACGACAGTTTGTACGCGAATCTTTGGGACAGGCTCCTACGGTTCTTTGCTGCCACCCCGGCCCCATCCCCCCAGGATGCCTTCAATCCTCTTTACCAGCTCTTCGGGCCGGAAGGGCTTGGCGATGGAATCGTTGGCCCCCAGCTTCAAAGCCTGCCTGCCAGCAGAGTCCAGGGCCGTGACCACAATCACGGGCACCTGCGAGAAGCTGCGTAGCTTCTCCAGCACCTCAAGCCCACTCATGGGGACCATAAGAATGTCCAGCACCACGATATCGGGTTCTCTTGACTTTATGAGATGAAGCGCCTCTTCTCCGCTGGCCGCGGTGGCGACCTCATACCCCGCCGAGGTCAGACCTATGCGGACGAATCTGACCACCCCCGGCTCATCATCAACCACCATCACGCGTTTCTTGGCGCCCATCGCTCCCAATAGTAGCATGGGCTGGGTTGTGTCTGCACAAGCTTGAGTTTGACACTGGCAAAGCAATCCTCCATGCCCCTTCGGGGCACCACAAGGGGATGGGGAAACCCCCTGGATGCTCCGACTCTGTCGCGAGTCCTCGACGGAGTCGGGACTTCGTCGGCAGAAGAATGTTGAAGGCAGATGAGTTCAACCGACTCCTCAGCATGACAGCCCCTCCCCCAAGGCCCATTTTCGTGAGAAAGACGAGGGCCTGCCTGGGACGCTGCCGTTCGGCCACATCAGTCCACCTCGCCGCCTCAGCTTGTGCTACAATGGCGTTCACGTCGTCTGGAACGGAGGCAGAGGCGCCGCATGGCGGAGCGCATCTTCATCGGGGTGGCGTGGCCCTACGCCAACGGCCCCCTGCACTTGGGGCATGTGGCCGGCTGCTACCTCCCTGCCGATATATTTGCCCGCTACCATCGCCTGAAGGGGGACCAGGTGTTGATGGTGTCGGGCAGCGACCAGCACGGCACACCCATCACCCTGCGGGCCGAGCAGGAGGGGTCGTCCCCCCAGCAGGTGGTGGACAAGTACCATCGCTCCTTCCTGGACTGTTGGGAGCGGCTGGGCATCACCTTTGACCTGTTCACCACCACCGGCACCGAGAACCACCGCCAGGTGGTGCACGATGTCTTTGGAAAGCTCCACCAGCAGGGCTACATCTACGCCGACACCATGCCGGTGGCCTACTGCGACAGGTGCGGGCGCTTCTTGCCAGATAGGTATGTCAAGGGCGAATGCCCCCATTGCCACAACCCCGACTCCCGTGGCGACCAGTGCGACAGGTGCGGGCGCACCCTGGACGCCAGGGATCTGGTGGGCCCCGTGTGCCGCAGATGCGGGGAGCCCATCCACATTAGGGAGTCGGAGCACCTCTTCCTCAAGCTGAGCCACTTCCAGGACAAGCTGCTCCCGTGGGTGGAGGACCATGCCCACTGGCGGCCCAATGTGCTCAACTTCACCCGCAACTACGTCCGGGAGGGGCTGCGGGACCGGGCCATCAGCAGGGACATCGAGTGGGGCGTGTCTATTCCCCTGCCTGGCTACGAGAAGAAACGGGTCTACGTGTGGTTCGAGGCGGTCATAGGGTACCTGTCGGCGAGCCGCGAGTGGGCCCAGCGTCAGGGCGATGCTGAGGCGTGGCGGCCCTTCTGGCAAGACCAGGGCACCCGGGCCTACTACTTCATTGGGAAGGACAATATCCCCTTCCACACCATCATCTGGCCCGCCATGCTCATGGGGTACGGAGGGCTGAACCTTCCCTACGACGTGCCTGCCAACGAGTTCCTGACCATGGAGGGGCGCCAACTCTCTACGAGCCGCAACTGGGCGGTGTGGCTACCCGACTACCTGGACCGGTATGCTCCGGACCCCCTGCGCTACTATATGTCGGCGGCCATGCCCGAGTCGGCGGACGCGGACTTCTCCTGGGGCGAGTACGTGCGCCGCAACAACGATGAGCTGGTGGCCACCTACGGCAACCTGGCGCACCGGGTGTTGAGCATGGTCCACCGGAACTACAGTGGCCGCGTTCCCGAGCCCGGGTCTCTGGGAGGACAGGAAAACGCCCTGCTGGAGCAGGCCAGGTCGGCCATGGAGGCCGTGGATGCCAACTTAGCCGCTTGCCACTTCCGGGAGGGGATGCGCGTCATCATGGCCCTTGCCCAGGAGGCCAACAGGTACCTGGATGCCCGGGCGCCCTGGCACGAGGTGCGCCAGGACCGCCAAGCGGCGGCCACCACGCTGTGGACTGCGCTTTCGGTGCTCTCGGCCCTTCGGGTCATGACCTACCCTTTCATGCCATTCAGCGCCCAGCGCCTGCACACTATGCTGGGGTTCGACGGGCGAGTCGAGGATTCGAGGTGGGAGATGCAAAGGCCCCAGCCAGGACACCCTCTGCCACCTCCTGCGCCTCTCTTCACAAAGCTGGAGCCGACGGTGGTGGAGGAGGAGCGACAGCGCATGAGCACCCCCGCCACGTAGGGGCGGCGCGAGGTGGTGGACAGCGCAAAAAGGAGTCCCATTGTCAGACCACTCGGACGACAAAGTCCAGTTCATCTACGGGCCCATCCAGAAGGAGCTGTCCCTGGTCGAGCAGGGCCTGCGCGGGCTGGCAGCCGGTGCCGCGCCTCACATGAGCGGCCTGCTGGACCACGTAATGGAAGGCAGAGGCAAGATGGTGCGCCCTGCCATCACCATCCTCTCCTCTCAGTTGCACCCTGGCGATCCTCAGCTAGCTGTGACCATGGCCACAGCAGTGGAGCTTCTGCACATCGCCACCCTCATTCACGACGACACAGTGGACAACTCGTCCGTGCGCAGGGGCAGGGCCACGGTGAGTTGCCGCTGGGGTAAGAACGTGGCGGTGCTGCTGGGAGACTTCGTCTTTGCCCTCTCCGCCCGCTTTGTCTGCGACACTGGAAACAACGGAGTTGTACGGCGGTTCGCCGAGACCATCATGGACCTCTCCAGCGGGGAGCTGGCCGAGGTCTTTGGGGCTTACGACTGGCACCAGACTTACGAGGGGTACCAGGAGCGCATCCGGCAGAAGACGGCCTCGCTCTTTCGCATTGCAGCCGAGGGTGGCGCCGCACTCAGCGCTGCCCCTGAGGAGGCGGTGGAGGCGCTGAGCGCGTTTGGTACCAACATAGGGATGGCCTTCCAGATAGTGGACGACATCCTGGACTTCCAGGGGGACCCCAAGGAGGTGGGGAAGCCCGTGGGCAGCGACCTGCTCCAAGGGACCGTCACCTTGCCCGCCATCATGGTGCTGGAGAGGTACCCTGTGGACAACCCCATCAAACGAGTGTTCCGGGGCGAGGATAGGGAGGAGAACCTGCGGCGCACTTTGCAGATGATCCACGACTCCACTATTATCCAGGACTCTTACAAAGTGGCCCATCAGTTCCGCGATGCCGCCATAGCAGCGCTTCACCGTCTTCCAGAGGCCAGGGCACGCCAGTCGCTGGAGGCCCTGGCTGAGTACGTCACCGAGCGCCGGAAGTAGGCAGGGCGCCGCGGCGGCCTTACCGCTCACTATCGGTTAGGGGCACGCACCCCCGCCGCCACCATCTTCGGCCATGGTGGCTCCACCCCTTTGGACTTATTGGACGAGACCAAACAAGGCTGGTACTTAGCTGCATGGTTTCTTGTACATCCCTCCCTTCCACCCTCATGGACTTCGTGAGGGGCTTTGCCTCTCACACTCCCCTGGGGTTCCAAGGGGCAAAGCCCCTTGGCGGGGTCTGGGGTGTCCCCAGGAGACCCTCCTGGGCGGGTGGGAATGTCCAGGTATTTCTATAACCAGGTACTGGAAGAGTGCCAAAGAGTCACCGGGCAACCGCCTTGCTGAGCACGGGGCCCACGTCAAAAGATCGGCATCAGGGGTGCCGTGGTAAGCTTGTCAGGGCCAAGGGGTAGTGGTATACTCCCGCAGGTTTCGAGACTGGAATGGGAGGGGGTCTTAGTGGAGAAGTACGCGCTACCCAAGTGTCAGAGATGCACCACCGGCGACCTGGTGCCGTTGTCCGATTTCGGCAGTCAGGGCGCTCCAATCCACTACAAGGCGTGGGTCTGCACAAATCCGGAGTGTGGGTTCAACATCAAGATTCGCAACGGGGACGTTTACCTTAACGAGCCGGTCACCAGCGGCAGCATGCACGTGCCGCGTATGCGTTAGGCTCCTCTGAGCAAGATGCAATCTTCCTTCAGGTCCTGGGGTGGCGGCGGTAGTAGCCAGGACCTCGCGGCAGCCTTACACTAGAAAAAGCGGGGGGCTGGTACGTGGTGGGCTTTCTTCCGTCGAGGTCCCCCGTAGTCTGGTCACAGCGGCGGGCAAGAGATGCGTCGTATCGCCGCAGCCCTGCCACGAAGGGGCCTGGGCGCTTTTCTTTTGGCCATGGGTGTCCCCCTGCTCCTTGCTGGGAGCGGGTACTTCCTCTACGGCTTCAAGGCCAGGGCTGACCTGGACCGCCTGGTGTACCAGCCGACGCTTGAGGCGCCGACGGAATCTGCGCCAAGTGCGCAGGTCACCGAGGGTGACGGGCTTGCTTCCGAGCCGACGCTGGAGAGCATCGCGGCCCCGGAGAAGACGGCCCCAGATACCTTGGGTGCAGCGCCACGGCCAGCGGGGCCTCTCCTTGGACCCGGCGCGGCGGACCACCCCCTGTACCCGGGCGGATACATCGCCGTCAAGGACTGGGCCGACCCCCTGGCGGCGCAGTCGCCCGGCCCTGAGCAACAGCAACAGCAACAGCTCATCCAGGGGTTCAGGCCCATAGCGCCCTGGGAGACGGCGCGTCAGGGAAGCCTGTCACCACCCAGCCGCATCCTCATCCCCAGCATAGAGGTGGACTCCGCCACCAAGGAGTTGGAGATACTGGACCTGGGCAACAGCCTTGCCTACGAGACCCCCAAATGGGTGGTCGGCCACATTCCGGGCACCTCCAACCCCGGGGAACAGGGCAACGGCTGGTACTTCGGCCACCTGGAGAGCCCCATTAAGGATGAGGGCAACGTGTTCCTCCGCCTGCCTGAGGTCCCTGACCTGCTGCGCAAGGGCGAAGAGGTGTACGTGATAGCGCAGAACCTTGATCAGCAGTACCTTTACCGGGTCACCAAGACGGACGTGCTCCGCGCCGAAGACACGGCCTTATACCCCAGTGACAGACCCGTCATTACGCTGGTGACCTGCGTGCCCAAGTTGTACTACACCCATCGTCTCCTGGTCACCGCCGAGCTGGTGGGAGTGAAGGCCTTGGCAAACTCCTGAGCCCCGCGCCTTTCCGTTGACACTGGCGGGGGTGGTCGCTATACTTCGCTCATCTTTTCATAGCGGTACAGGCGGAGAACGGGGAGAGTACACACCAGAGCGGGACCCCAGAGAGCCGGGGCAGGTGAGAGCCGGTGTCGCCGCGGGGGTGGAATGGGCCCGGGAGCCGCAGCCCCAAAGCGCCGTTCCGTAGGCGCGAGTAGGCGCTGCCGGGGAGTCCCGTTACAGACTGGCAGCGTGCGTGGCTGCTTATGGCGGCCCTGCGCTGGTGAAGGTGCCCGTGGCGCAGCCGGCCGCGGGCAAGGAGGGTGGCACCGCGGACCACAGCCCGCCCCTTCGGGGCGGGCATTTTGTTTTGGGGCCCTACACTGAGCTTTAGGAGGAGGACATGGCGTACAAGACCATCCTGGACGAGCAGCATCTCCCGACCTCTTGGTACAACATCATCCCTGACCTGCCGGCCCCGCTGGAGCCCCCGCTGCACCCGGCCACCAAGAAGCCGGTGGGCCCCGACGACCTGGCCCCCATCTTTCCCATGGGGCTCATCGCCCAGGAGGTGAGCCAGGAGCGGTACATTCCCATCCCGGACGAGGTACGCGAGGTCTACAAATTGTGGCGTCCCACTCCCCTGTACAGGGCGGAGCGCCTGGAGAAGGCCCTGGATACGCCGGCGCATATCTTCTACAAGTACGAAGGGGTGAGCCCCGCCGGTAGCCACAAGCCCAACACCGCCGTGGCCCAGGCCTACTACAACAAGCAGGAGGGCGTCCGTCGCATTACCACGGAGACGGGGGCGGGCCAGTGGGGCAGCGCCCTGGCCCTGGCCTGCAACCTCTTTGGCATGGAGTGCAAAGTGTACATGGTGAAGGCCAGCTACTATCAGAAGCCATACCGGCGCTCCATGATGGAGGTGTGGAAGGCCAAGGTGGTCGCCAGCCCCAGCCAGGACACGCAGGCGGGGCGAGGCATCCTGGCCCAGGACCCCCAGTGCCCCGGCAGCCTGGGCATCGCCATCAGCGAGGCGGTGGAGGACGCCGCCACCCACGGTGACACCCACTACTCCCTGGGCAGCGTGCTCAACCACGTGCTGCTCCACCAGACGGTCATTGGGCTGGAGGCCAAGGAGGCCCTGGAGCGGCTGGACGCCTACCCGGACATGATCATAGGATGCGTTGGCGGCGGTTCCAGCTTCGGCGGCATCACCTTCCCATTCATCAAGGACAAGCTGGACGGCAAGTCCAAGACCCGCTTCATCGCCGTGGAGCCCGAGGCCTGCCCCAGCATCACCCGCGGGGACTACGCCTATGACTTCGGCGACACGGCGGGGATGGCGCCCATAATCAAGATGTACACCCTAGGCCACAGCTTCGTCCCACCCTCCATCCACGCCGGCGGGCTCCGGTATCACGGCATGGCGCCCCTCATCAGCCTCCTGTGCAGGGAGGGCGTAATAGAGGCCCGCGCCGTCCACCAGAACGCCGTCTTCCAGTCGGCGGTGCTCTTTGCCCAGCATGAGGGCATCGTGCCTGCTCCGGAGCCCTCTCACGCCATCCACGTGGCCATCCAGGAGGCCCTGCGGTGCAAGCAGGAGGGGGTCTCCCGGAACATCCTCTTCAACCTGTGTGGCCACGGCCACTTTGACATGAGCGCCTATGACGCCTTCCTGGCGGGCAAGCTGGAGGACTACGCCTATCCCCAGGAAGAGGTGAGCAAGGCCCTGGCCGGCCTGCCCAGGGTCTAGAGAGACCATGCACCATCCAACCCTGGACGAGGTGAAGTCCCTGGCGGGATGAATACCGGAGGTGAGACACTTGCCCAGAGCAACGACCAGGTACATTGTGGACGAGAGGGGTAGAAAGAAGGGTATCGTCCTGGACTTGAAGGAGTACCGTCGCCTCCTGAAGCGGCTGGAAGAGATGGAGGATACCCTTGATCTGGATGAAGCGGTGAGGAGCGCCCACAGCTTCGCGGACTACGAGACCGTGAGGAAGGAGTTCAAGCAAGAAGGGCGCTTGTGAGATATGTCGTTCTTCTTGACGCCAGGGCCCAGCGAGAGCTGAGGGCTTTGCCTCCTCAGGTGCTGAAAAGAGTAGATGCCATTCTGCGTGCCTTGGCGCCTAGCAGGTTGCTGAAAAAGGGGTGTCCAGAGGGGCGAAGCCCCTTTGGCGGGGGTCTGGGGGTGTCCCCCAGATACAATTTTTACCCCCTTCCTGGCCAGGAAGGGGAATGGTCGAAAGAGTTTCTCAGCACCCTGCTAGTCCGCGCCCCATTGGAGCAGCAAAGCTAAAGGGGCAAGAGGGCGAGGGATGGCGCGTACGTGTGGGTGACTATCGCGTCCTGTACACCATCTCCGACCAGGAGGGGATTGTCCGAGTCTACAGGATTAAGCACCGCAGAGAGGCTTACCGGTAGTTGATTGAAGCTAAGGAGAGAGCGAGCGGGAGAGCATGCACCATCCAACCCTGGACGAGGTGAAGGCCCTGGCTGGCCACGGCAACCTGGTCCCCGTCTACCGGGAGATAAACGCCGACCTGGAGACCCCCGTCTCGGCGTACCTGAAGGTGGCCCGGGGCCCCTACTCCTTCCTCCTGGAGAGCGTGGAGGGTGGGGAGCGACTGGCCCGCTACAGCTTCATGGGCACTGAGCCCCACCGGGTCGTCAGGACAGGGCCGGGCCAGCCCGACGGCGAAGGCGACCCCTTGGATCTGGTGCAGGCGGAGCTATCCCGTCGCAGGCCGGTGCCTGTGGCCGGTCTGCCCCGCTTCATAGGCGGCGCCGTGGGCTACTTGGGCTACGAGTGCGTGAGTCACTTCGAGCCCAGGGTGTCCCGCGCCACCAGCGACCCTCTGGGGCTGCCGGAGTCGGTGTTCATGTTCACCGACACCCTGCTGGTCTTCGACCATCTGCGTCACAAGATCAAGGTGGTGAGCCACGCCTACCTGGACGGCAACGTGGAGGAGGGGTATCTGGCCGCCGTGGACCGTATAGACCGGCTGGTGGCCCGGCTCTCTCGCCCTCTGGCGGTCCCCCAGGCGCCCAGGGCCCGGGGCGGGCCGTCGCCTGCCACCACCTCCAATGTGGCCCGCCAGCGGTACCATCAGATAGTCCGCAAGGCCAGGGAGTACATCGAGGCGGGCGACGTGATCCAGGTGGTCCTCTCCCAGCGGCTGGCCCGCCCCACCTGCGCGGCGCCCTTCGACATCTACCGCGCCCTGCGCACGGTGAACCCATCGCCCTACATGTACTATCTGGAGCTGGGCGGCTTCCACATCGTGGGCGCCTCCCCAGAGCTGCTGGTCCGGGTGGAGGACGGGGTGGTGGACACCCACCCCATCGCGGGCACGCGGCCCCGTAGTCTGGACCCCGAACAGGACCACACCCTGGAGCAGGAGCTACGCCAAAGCGAGAAGGAGCGGGCGGAGCACATCATGCTGGTGGACCTGGGCAGGAACGACATCGGGCGGGTCAGCCTGCCCGGTACGGTGGAGGTGCCCCAGCTCATGGGGGTCGAGCGGTACTCCCACGTGATGCACCTGGTCTCCCACGTCACGGGCCGGCTGAAGCCAGAGCTCTCAGCCTACGATGCCCTTCGCGCCTGCTTCCCGGCGGGGACAGTCTCCGGCGCCCCCAAGATAAGGGCCATGGAGATAGTAGCCGAGCTGGAGCCGGAGCAGCGGGGCCCCTATGCGGGCGCCGTGGGCTACTTCAGCTTCTCCGGCAACATGGACACAGCCATCACCATCCGCACCATAGTGCTGAAGGACGGCGTGGCCTACGTCCAGGCGGGCGGTGGCGTGGTGTACGACAGCACTCCGGAGGGGGAGTACCAGGAGACGCTGCACAAGGCCGAGGCCCTCCTTCGCGCCATCCAGGATGCCGAGTGCGGGGAGTAGGGGTCATCCGGCTCTGTTGACATACTGGGGGTGCAGGGGGCAAAGCCCCCTGCCGGGGGTCTGGGGGTGTCCCCCAGATTCATTCTCCCCCTCTCCCTTGGCAAGGGAGAGGGGGACACAGGGGGTGAGGGATGGCTGGTCTCCAGTGGATGAACCACACAGGCTTCGTGGTGGGCGACATCGAGCGGTCGCTCCCCTTCTACCGCGACCTGCTGGGGCTGAAGGTGGAGCGGGACGCCGTCCTGGAGGGCGACTTCATCTCCCACCTCACCGGCTTCCCCAACACCCGGCTGCGCATCGTCTACCTGGGAACGGGGGACGGGCGCCATGCCGTGGAGCTACTCCAGTACCTGGACCCGGTGGGCAGGAGGCCCCGGCGGCCCAATGGCAACGACGTGGGCGCCTCCCACCTGGGCATCATAGTTGACGACCTGGAGACCCTGTACCGGGACCTCTCCTTCAAAGGTGTCCGCTTCGTCAACACGCCCGCCCGCCGGGAGGCCCAGTACCCGTGGGCGGTCCGGGCCGCCTACGTACTGGACCCCGATGGCAACCGCCTGGAGTTCATCGAGCGCCCCCCGGCGCCGCCGGGAGAGGCACGGGTGTGACCGATGCTCCTGCTCATTGACAACTACGACAGCTTCACGTACAACCTGTACCAGTACCTGTGCGAGCTGGGTGCTCAGGTGCACGTGGCGCGCAACGACGCCCTGACCCTGGAGGAGATTGAGGTCATGGCTCCTGAGAAGATCGTCATATCTCCGGGGCCGTGCACCCCCCAGGAGGCGGGCATCTCCACCGACGTGGTGCGCCGCTTCGGGCCGAGGGTGCCCATCCTTGGGGTCTGCCTGGGCCACCAGTGCATAGGGGTGGCCTATGGCGCGGTGGTGGACCGAGCTGGGGAGATAATGCACGGCAAGACATCGCTGGTCCACCACAACGGGGCGGGCGTCTTCCGGGGGCTGCCCAACCCGCTGGAGGCCATTCGCTACCACTCCCTGGCCATCATGCCGGACACCGTCCCCGATTGCCTGGAGGTGACGGCCAGAACGGAGCGAGGTGTTATCATGGGGGTTCGACACAGGAGCCATCCCGTGGAGGGCGTGCAGTTCCACCCGGAGTCTATCATGACCCAGGCGGGCAAGGACCTGCTGCGCAACTTTCTGGAGGAGCGCTGACGATGGGGCTTCGCGGGGTGGAGTGTAGTTGGGCGCCAGCGTGTATGATGTCACGGTAGCAAAACAGCTTCTAGCAGAAACTGTGTAGTGCCAAGAAGGAGGGACGCATGGCCAAGCTGAACCACATCCATCTCAAGTGCAAGGACCCGAACAAGACGGCCCAGTGGTACATTGACAACCTGGGGGCCAAGCTGCTGGAGCGGTTCAACATAGGGGCCGCCCCAGCGGTGCGCATCGAGCTGGAGGGCACCCGCATCAACATCTCATCCGCTGCCCCTGGGGAGACCCTTCCTCCAGGGTCCGCCAAGCCTCACCTGGGCCTGGAGCACTTCGGCCTGGAGGTAACCGACCTGGCGGCGGCCCTCGCGAGGCTGGAGAAGGCGGGTGCCAAGGTCCTGGAGCCCATGCGCGACGGCCGGGGCGGTGGCAAGATAGCCTTCATCCAGGCGCCCGACAACGTGCGCATAGAGATGATGCAGCCGGGCCGGTAGAGGGAAGCACCAACACCCAGGAAGGCGCCGTGCCTGCGTTCGTGGCTCGACTGCTCACCCTGATGCTTCGATAAGCTACCATGATGGTTCGAGGGCTCATGGTTCGACAAGCTCACCATGAGCGGGACGTTCTTGCCGCTCACCCTGAGCTCCGACTTCATCGGAGTCTCGACACAGTCGGACCTGTCGAAGGGTGAGCGCTAGCATGAACCGGGAGATTACGTAACTATGATCCGCGAAGCCATCGCCGCCCTGGTGGAAGGCCGCTCCCTCTCCGGTGAGGAGGCGGCCTCCGTCATGGGTGAGATCATGTCCGGCGAGGCCACCCCCGCCCAGGTGGGTGCCTTCCTCACCGCCATGCGCATGAAAGGCGAGACGGCGGAGGAGATCGCCGGCATGGCCAGGGTGATGCGGGAGAAGGCCCTGCGCGTCCACGCCACCGGCCGGGTGGTGGACACCTGCGGCACCGGCGGCGACGCCAAGGGGACCTTCAACATCTCCACCGCCGCTGCCTTCGTGGTGGCGGCCTCGGGGCTGAAGGTGGCCAAGCACGGGAACCGGGCCGCCTCCGGGACCGTGGGCAGCGCCGATGTGCTGGAGGCCGCCGGGGTGAAGATTGACCTGAAGCCGCCAGGGGTCCAGCGGTGTCTGGAAGAGGTGGGCATCGGCTTCATGTTCGCCCAGGTGTTCCATCCGGCCATGCGCCACGTCGCGGGGCCTCGCCGCGAGATGGGCATTCGTACAGTGTTCAACATCCTGGGGCCTCTCACCAACCCCGCCGGCGCCCAGGTCCAGGTGCTGGGCGTGGCCGACGGCGCCCTGGGTGAGAAGATGGCCAGGGTGCTGCAACTCATGGGGGTGGAGCGGGCCCTGGTGGTGCACGGCGAGGACGGCCTGGACGAGCTGACCACCACGGGCCCCTCTCGCGTGTGGGATGCCCAGGGTGGCTCCGTCCGCTCCTACACGGTGACACCGGAGGAGGTGGGCCTGCCCCGTGCCGTGCCGGAGGCCCTGAAGGGCGGCGGCTCGCGGGAGCAACATCTGGCCATGCTGCGGGGCGTCCTGGCCGGGCAACCGGGAGCCCCTCTGGACGTGGTGCTGCTGAACGCCGGGGCGGCCATCATGGCGGGAGGAGTCTCCAGAGACCTGAAGGAAGGGGTCGCGCGAGCACGCCAGGCGGTGGAGAGCGGCGCCGCTGCGGCCAGGCTGGAGGCGCTTATCAAGCTGAGCCAGGGGCTGGAGTAGGTTGGGCTCATGCCCACTGTGCTGGAACGCATCTCGAAATACGCGCTCATGGTTCGACAGGTCCGAGAAGGACTCGCGACTCCTGTCGGAGCTCACCATGAGCGATAAAGCCCCCGCTCGTCCTGAGCCCGTCGAAGGACGAGGTAGGACTTTGAGCACGGTCCTCGACGACATCCTGGCCGCCAAGCGCCGCGATCTGGAGCGCAGCAGGCGCAATGTCCCCCTGGCCGACCTGGAGGCACGCATCAAGAGCGTGCCTCCTCCGGCCAACTTCTCCGGCGCCCTGATGGGAGACCGGGTGCGCCTCATCGCCGAGGTGAAGAAGGCATCTCCCTCCAGGGGCCTCCTGTGCCCAGACTTCGACCCCGCCCGCCTGGCACGCACCTACGCCGAAAACGGCGCCGCCGCCATCTCGGTGCTGACGGAGGTGGACCACTTCCAGGGGAGCCTGGAGCACCTGGCCCAGGTGAAGGAGGTGGTGCGAGGATACGGCCTGCCGGTGCTGCGCAAGGACTTCATCTTCGACCCGTACCAGCTCTGCGAGGCCCGCGCCCACGGCGCCGACGCAGCGTTGCTTATCGTGGCCATCCTCTCGCCGGGACAGCTTGGCGAGCTGTTCGCAGCCGCCCAGGGCCTGTGGCTCCAATGCCTGGTGGAGGTGCACAGCCAGGCGGAGCTTGAGACGACCCTGGAGGCGGGGGCCGAGGTCATCGGCATCAACCACCGGGACCTGCGTACCTTCCGGGTGGACCTCTCGCTGACGGAGCGGCTTCGCCCCCTCATACCCGGCGGCAAGGTGGTGGTGGCCGAAAGCGGCATTACCTCCGCCGCCGACGTGGCCCGCTTCAGGGCCCTGGGGGTGAACGCTGTGCTGGTGGGGGAGGCCCTGGTGACCGCGCCGGACGTGGCGGCCAAGGTCCGGGAGCTGGCGGGGGGGTGATCATCGCCCAACGCCGTGAAGAGAGAAAACGGAAGCCAGAGAAAGCGGCTGGGGGACGGATGTGGCACTGAACAAGGAAGACGTTGAAGCTATCTTGCGGCAACGCGAGGGCCAATTCGTAGAGTTCAAGTCATCTCTTGCAGAGCAAGATGATGCCATTCAAACCATGGTGGCCTTTGCTAATTCTCAAGGAGGAGTTGTACTTTTTGGCGTGCGAGACGATGGAACACCAGTCGGCGTAAGCGTCGGAGCCAACACCCTTGAGAATTTGGCCAATGCTGTCAAAGAGCACACATATCCGTCACTTCCAGTATTCATAGGAGCGCCAGTCGACTACAACAGCAAAACGATAGTTGTGGTGGAATCTCCCAAGGACGCCCCACCCCACGTGGGCGTATATCTGTATTCCGCCAAGAACATCCCTCTAGGTCGGCCAGTTGACGCGACCACTCTGCAAGCCTTCAGACGCGTGGGACGAACCAATCAAAGGGAAGACTTCATGCGCCTGCGCACTCCACTACCTACTGATCCCAATATTGTCATCCGCCTTGACGGAGCAGGTAGAAGGGGCGGGCGATTCTTCCCAGAAGAGCAGGGATTCTACTATTCAAACAGCGGCCAGGGGTGGGCGCTAAAAGTTGCCTTCTATGCGAAGCACCCGGCCTACGAGTTGAGGACGGGGCCTCAGGACATTAGCTTGCCACCGAGCAATCAGGACGATCCGCAGTACCAGCACCGTGCACGACAGGGTACCGTTGGCGTTCTCAACGCAGACAACGACCTCGGAAGCACTGAATCCGCGGTCTTGAGGGCAATCTATGAAGATGAGCACGGATTCACCTGGCAGTCGCTTTTGGAGTTGGTGCCCACCCGTGAGGAAGGACCGACGGGCTGGTACTATTTCCGACCAGGCCGTTTCCAACGCAGGATTATTACGTTTCCTCCTAAATGAGGGCCGGTGACCAAGGTCAAAATCTGCGGCTTGCAGGACCCTGCTCCGCTCATGGTGGGCTCCGACAGGAGTCGCGAGTCCTTCTCGGACCTGTCGAACCATGAGCACAGAAAGCTCACCCTTCGACAGGCTCAGGGTGAGCGGTGCTCCTTGGGTGTTTGTACATGACCAAAGTCAAAATCTGCGGCTTGCAAGACCTACCCGACGCCCTGGCGGCGGCGAAGGCCGGCGCCGACTTCCTGGGGCTGGTGTTCGTGCCCACCGCTCCCCGTCGGCTGGCCCCCGAGAAGGCCAGGGAGATAGTGCGTGGCGTGCGGGAACGCAGGCAGTGCCCTCGGCTGGTGGGCCTATTCGCCGACCAGCCCCTGGACGAGGTGAGGGGCATCGCCCGGGAGCTGGCGCTGGACTACGTGCAGTTATGCGGCTCCGAGGGGCTGCGCTACTGCCTGGAGGTGGGCCTCCCTGTGATGAAGACCATCCATGTGGACGAGGACATCTCCCAGGGCGCCATCCTCCCGGTGCTCATGGCCAACGTGGACCGCCACCACCGGGCGGGGCACCTTCTGGTGCTTGAGAAGCGTGTCCCCGGCGCCTACGGCGGGACGGGCCAGGCCTTCGACTGGAGCATCGCCCGCTGGCTCGCCCGCTCGTACCCCATCAGCCTGGCGGGGGGCCTGACGCCGGAGAACGTGGCCAGGGCCGTGCGTGAGGTCGCGCCCTGGTGCGTGGATGTCTCCAGCGGCGTGGAGACCGACGGCCACAAGGACTCTGCCAGGATTCGCGCCTTCGTCGAGGCGGTCCGCGCCGCGGACAGGGGTCGGGGAAGGCTGTCCCGCAGACCAGACGCCAGACGGGGGGCCGCGCCATGACAACGCCAGCTTCACTCCCTGATGCCCGTGGGCGGTTCGGCCCCTACGGGGGCCGCTACGTCCCCGAGACGCTCATGGCGGCCATACAGGAGCTGGAGAGGGCGTACCAGGCTGCACGGGCGGATGACAGCTTCCAGGCGGAGCTTGACCGGCTGCTTCGCACCTACGCTGGGCGCCCCACGCCCCTCTACTTCGCCCCTCGCCTCTCCGCGGAGTGCGGGGTCGCTCGCATCTACCTGAAGCGGGAGGACCTGGCCCATACCGGCGCCCACAAGATAAACAACGCCCTGGGCCAGGCCCTGCTGGCCAGGCGCATGGGAAAGCGACGGGTCATCGCCGAGACGGGGGCGGGCCAGCACGGCGTGGCGACTGCCACGGTGTGCGCCATGCTGGGGATGGAGTGCGTGGTGTACATGGGCACCGAGGACATGCGGCGCCAGGAGGCCAACGTGCACCGCATGAAGCTGCTGGGGGCCCGGGTGGTGGGCGTGGAGTCGGGCAGCCGCACCCTGAAGGACGCCATCAACGAGGCGATGCGGGACTGGGTCACCAACGTGGAGAGCACTTACTACCTGCTGGGGAGCGTGGTGGGCCCCCACCCCTACCCCATGATGGTGCGCGACTTCCAGTCGGTCATCGGCCTGGAGGCCCGGCAGCAAGTGCTGGAGGCTGAGGGCCGCCTTCCGGACTACGCCGTGGCCTGCGTTGGCGGCGGCTCCAACGCCATCGGCCTGTTCTACGCCTTTATCCAGGAGGCATCGGTGCGACTGGTGGGGGTGGAGGCGGGAGGCAGGGGCGTCGCCACCGGGGAGCACGCCGCGACGCTGGTAGCTGGCCGGCCCGGCGTGCTGCACGGCTCCCTCTCCTATTTGCTCCAGGACTCCCACGGCCAGGTCAAGGAGACTCATTCAGTGTCAGCGGGGTTGGACTACCCCGGCGTGGGGCCGGAGCACGCGTGGCTCAAGGACACGGGCAGGGCCACATACACCAGCGTGGACGACGATGCGGCGCTGTGGGGGTTCAGGCTGCTGTGTCGCACCGAGGGGATAATACCTGCTCTGGAGCCAGCCCACGCCATCGCCTATGTGGCCCGGGAGCTTGCCCCCACACTGGCGGCGGGCACCCTGGTGCTGGTGTGCCTGAGCGGGCGCGGCGACAAGGACCTGGCGACGGTGCTGGAGCAGGCGGGCAAGCAGTAGGACTCGTCGGGCCGGATATGTTGCCCGCGTAGCTGCCGGGCTCAAGCAACCTCAAGCGATACATAAAGTCCGCTCACCCTTCGACAGGTCCGACTGTGTCGAGACTCCGATGAAGTCGGAGCTCAGGGTGAGCGGCTATCTCTGATCAAGGACACTATGACGCCCGGCCATCCCCCTGGGGGTGCGGTGCCGGGCTCGTCTTCCGCGCGGGCGCTGGTGGATGCCCTGGGCCAGCCTTCAGGCGTTCCAGGAGTTCCTGCTCTTCAGGGAAGATGGCTCCCTGCTCAGCCTTTATCTTCAGAAGGGCCAGCATCAGAGAGCCGATCTCCTCAGTCAGGTCAGTCACGAAGATGTTGTAGCTCATGAAATCCTCTGGCTGGGACCCGCCATCTTTTGTAGGCCCCCAGTTTCACCAGCGAAGCCGCTCCCGTCAAGGGCTTCCCTCTACACGGGCTTCGGTCGCCCTCACACGTACTGGAGCACCTCACCCAGCCCCCTGATTTTGGGGCAGATGCCTGGTTCGGGCAGGATTCCCTCCCTGTCCAGCAGCAGTGGCCTTATGCCCACGTCGTAGGCACCGACGACATCCGAGTTGTACTGGTCGCCCACGTGCAAGGCCCGCGAGGGCCAGGTGTGTGCCTTGCGCAGCGCCACCTCGAAGATGCGAGGGTCCGGCTTGTTGGCTCCCACCTCCTGGCTGGTGACCCAGAAGTCCAGGTAGCGGCCAATGTCCAGACGGCGGGTCAGCTCCTCCATGTTGCGATTGATGTTGGAGATGAGGCCCAGCACCAGGCGGCGTCGCTTCAACTCCTCCAAGGCGGGGAGCACATCGTCGAACAGGGCCAAGTCCTTGGGGATCTGGCTCACTCGCTCCCATACCCGGCGGGCCAGCTCCGTACTGGCGGAGACCCCCGCTCCCCTCAGGATAAGGCGCTGGTACTCCGCAAAGAAGGTCTTGCGTTCCGGCTCCTCGCGCTGGAAGATGGGGACGCGGGCATTCTCCCTGGCCATGAAGTCGTCTGCCGCGGCGTATCCGCGGATGATGCCCTCCGGTGTCACCTCCATGCCAAACTCCCGGCAGGCGGTGGCCTGGAGGACCTCGGTGGGCGGATGGAACCGGGCCAGGGTGCCGTATAGGTCAAAGAAGACAGCGTCAATCATGGTCAATTGGCGAAACAGCCACTCGCATCTTATCACAAGAGTAGAAGGCCTAGCATGGGGCTCAAGCTGAGCTGGCTGGTGGAGCGGGCGCTGGACGCGGTCTTTCCCCCGCGGTGCGTGGGATGTGGAAGGCAGGGGATGGCCCTATGCGGGGAATGCCTGGCGGAGTCGCCGCGCCTGCCGGAGTCGCGCTGCTGGCTGTGCGCCGCGCAGCTACGGGAGCAGGGGTGGTGCGGCAGGTGCGCGGCGGGCCGCCCTCCCCTAGAGGGCGTCGCCTCTCCCTTCGCCATGGAGGGGGTGGTGCGGGAGGCGGTGCACCGGCTGAAGTACGGCAACCTGCGGGGCCTGGCAAAGGTGCTGGCGGAGCCCATGGCCGAAGCCCTGGCAGCGACCCCCGTGGCTGCCACGCTGCTGGTCCCCGTGCCACTGCATCCATCGCGGCTGCGGGAGCGAGGGTACAACCAGGCCGCCCTGCTGGCCAGGGAGGTAGGACGTCGCCTTGGCCTGCCGGTGGATGCAGCGGCCCTGGCCAGGGTGAGGGCCACGCCGCCCCAGGTGCGCTCCGCCAGCCGCCAGGAGCGCCGCGCCAGTGTGTCAGGTGCTTTCCGCACCCGCCGCGACCTGGCGGGTGCCTCCGTGGTGGCAGTGGACGACGTCTGCACCACGGGGGCCACCCTGGAGGCGTGCGCCACGGCTCTTCGGGACGGAGGTGCCGCCAGAGTGTGGGGCCTCACCGCCGCCCGCGAATTGTAAGGGGAGCCCAGTTGGTAGGGTGAGTGTAGCGCAGCCCAACCCACCCACGGCAGAGTGGTGGTGGGTTTTGTTCCACTTCACCCACCCTACTGCTGCACTGCCTACTTCAGCTTCTTGTGCTCATACTCAAGATAACGAAAATTGGTGACCGCTCCACCAGACACTGTCACCTCGTAGTCGATGCGGTCATGATAGAGGGTGCTTGAAGAGGCAGCATCAGCCCAAATATACTTGGCAGCCGAGAGCGACCCAATGTAGACGCCATCACCATCTACATCCGCTAGTACCACATGATGCGATTGAGGCGAGGCATCCACACCGGAGACGTACACCTCGTCGAACTGCATTGTCTTACCCTTGAAGGTGAACTGATAACCTGACATATCCAAGCAGGTGCTGGGGTCACCGCCTCCTGGGCAGGAAGCGAGGATAGTCCCTGTCCCTACCACAGGGGCCCACCTTGGCCCCCAGACAGTCCAGCTACCAGCATGGGACGGGTCGCCGTCCCATGTGACCTCGATAATCACGTACAGGGGATCCCCCTTGGGATCGTCTATGCCGCCTCCGCCTCCACCCGCCATCGCGGGCGCTATTGCGGCCAGCAACCCCACCAGCGCCAGCGCCGCCACAACCACAGCGGTCATCCTTTTCATATCTGCCTCCTTTTGTCCTTCCAGGAGCTACTCCTCATGGTCCCAAAGCGCCTGTGGTGCAGCGTCTCACCCCCTTTCCCCAAAGCGCACTCAGCAAAACAAAAACGGGAGCAACCTTTGGCTAAAGCCAGATTGCTCCCGCCGTATTTCGGATCTGAGAGCCGCGATATGTCGTTTCTGTTTGCCGGGCCAGCCTACTGCTGGCGTTCCCCTCCGTTCAACAGGTCCAGCCGCTCCCGCAATGCCCGGGCCTCTGTAAGGCTAAGAGGCTCCGCCTCACCCCTGTGCACCGCCCCCGTCACCTGAACGGTGAAGCCATCGCGGCTCCTCTGTAGGGTCAGGCGAGCCCCTTCTTCTGCCCTAACAATGAAGTTCAGCAAAGCCGTGCGAACACTCTCTCCCAGGTACCGGCCAACATCATAGACCAGGCATGTACCTTGGAGGGGGACGCAGTATGGCCACTCCTTCTCCTGCCCACGAGCCATCACTCACCTCTCCTTGCCGTACAGGCCCGTGACTTTCCACCCGCGGGCGGACCGACAACTGGGAAAGACCGGTGGGATCGAGAGCGCGAAGTCGCCTTCGTGCCAAGCGGTTCATCAGTAGAACAGCCCCCTGCCGGTGGCTTCCCCGCGCCGCGGGGGGCATTCTGCCGACAAGACGTCGTATGCATACCACTTCATTCGTCGGTTGTCAACAATCGCCGCGACGCACCTCCTTTCGCCCCACGGGTTCCTTGCGCTTGCGGCACGCCATTCCTTAGAATAGCGGTGGACTTCTGGTGCGCCGTGGTGGCTGGGCCACCCGGCGGGGAGGCAGAATGGAACTGGTGATCCAGTCCCGGAACGTGGATCTGGACGAGAGCGCGAGGACATACATTGAGCGCAAGCTGAGTAGGCTGGCACGTCATCTCCCTAGCCTTCGAGAGGCGGTAGTGGAGATAACCCGCGAGTCCGTCAGGGACCAGCAGGGACGAGTGGTGGCCCAGGTCACCATGGATGTCAACGGTACCGTGCTGCGCGGGGAGGAACGGGCGGCCACGGTTCGTGCGGCAGTGGACGCCCTGGCGGACGTGGCGGACCGGCGACTGGCCCGCTATAAGGGACGCGCCTACCGGACGGAGCAGGCCCGCCGCGCCGCCCGCAGGGCAGCGCAGGGCTCCTCAGCCACTGGCCTGAGCATTGAGCAGGAGACCTCCACAGAAGCCACGTCAGAAGGCGTGGAGGAGGAAGGGGAGCTGGAGGAGCGCCTTGTGCGGGTGAAACAGTTCGCCGCGAAGCCCATGACGACGGAGGATGCCATAGAGCGGATGGAGTTGGTGGGCCACGACTTCTTCCTTTTCCTCAACAGCGCCAGCGGCCAGTTCAACGTGGTGTACCGCCGGCGTAGCGGCGGCTACGGCCTGCTTCAACCCCAGGTGTAGGAGAGAGGAGACGACAAATGGGTATCCTGGCGCAGGCAGACCCTGAGGTGGCGCGCAGCCTGGAGTTGGAGGCGCAGCGGCAACGGCAGAACGTGGTGCTCATCGCCTCGGAGAACTACGCCAGCCGGGCCGTGTTGGAAGCCCAGGGCTCCCACCTCACCAACAAGTACGCCGAGGGGTACCCTGGCCGCCGCTACTACGGTGGCTGCGAGTATGTGGACATTGCAGAGCAGCTTGCCCTAGACAGGGCCAAGCAACTCTTCGGCGCGGAGCACGCCAACGTCCAGCCCCACAGCGGCACCCAGGCTAACATGGCCGCCTACTTCGCTCTTCTGGAGCCGGGAGAAAAGGTGCTGGGAATGCGCCTGGACCAGGGAGGCCACCTGAGTCACGGCAGTCCGGTCAACTTCTCCGGCAAGCTGTACACCTTTGTGGCCTATGGGGTGGACCGGGAGACGGAGCTTATTAACTACGACGAGGTGGCACATCTAGCCAAGGAGCACCGCCCCAAGCTCATCGTGGCGGGCTATACCGCCTACCCACGGGTCATTGACTTTCTCAAGTTTCGCGCCATCGCCGACGAGGTGGGCGCGCTCCTCATGGTGGACATGGCCCACATCGCAGGGCTGATCGCCGGTGGGGCGCATCCCCCCGCCTCGCCCGCCGCCCAGATAATCACCTCCACCACCCATAAGACGCTGCGGGGTCCCCGAGGAGCCTTCATCTTGTGCACCCAGGAGCTGGCGCGCAAGGTGGACCGGGCGGTGTTTCCCTTCAGCCAGGGCGGCCCCATGATGCACGCCATAGCAGCCAAGGCGGTCTGCTTCGGTGAGGCGTTGCGGCCTGAGTTCCGAGACTACGCCAGGCGGGTGGTGGAGAACGCTCGCGCCCTGGCGTCGGAGCTGGCGGTGGGTGGGATGCGGGTCGTCTCCGGCGGCACAGATACTCACCTGATGCTGGTGGACTTGCGACCCCTGGGCGTGACTGGGCAGCAGGCGGAGGACGCCCTGGGCAGGGTCAACATAACTGTAAATAAGAACGCCATCCCCTACGACCCCCAGCCACCCCGGGTGACCAGCGGGCTGCGCGTGGGGACGCCTGCGGTGACCAGCCGAGGCTTCGGCACCGGGGAGGTGCGACAGGTGGGCCGTCTCATAGTCCGGGCCCTTACTCACCAGGGTGACCAGCGGGTGGAGGAGGAGGTGCGACAAGAGGTGCTGGCCCTGACGGCGCGCTTCCCTGTCCCAGGCCTGGACCAATAGCTCCCAATTGAGGGTGTTCTTGGTCGGTGCTATAATGGCGACACGTGTGGAGGTAAGTGGCTTGCGAAACTACGAACTGGTGGCTGTGCTGAAGCCAGACATGGATGATGAGCGAGTGGGGGCCGCGCTGGAGCGGGTGAAGAGCTTTGTCAGCGACCGTGGTGGCTCGGTGGATGGGGAGGAGCTTTGGGGACGTCGCAAGCTGGCTTACCCTATCCAGAAGCAGAACGAAGGCATATACTTTCTCACGCGGTTCACCCTGGAGCCGCCTCATGCCAAGGAGCTAGAGAGGTCCTTGAACCTATCAGAAGAGGTGATGCGACACTTGATAGTGAGGCTGGATACCTAGCAGGCTGTTGGGACCCAGCCCGGGTCACTCCCCGGGAGGAGCCGCTGGCCATGGCAAGCTTGAACAAAGTGATGATAATTGGCAACCTGGGTACGGACCCGGAGATGCGTTACACGCCCAACGGGAACGCAGTCACATCCTTCCGTTTGGCTGCCAGCCGTGCCTACACAACCCAGGACGGGGAACGGCGGGAAGAGACCGAGTGGTTCACGGTGGTAGCGTGGAACCAGCTTGCTGAGCGGTGCAACCAGTTTCTTGTCAAGGGGCGCCAGGCTTACGTCGAGGGAAGACTGCACAGTCACCAGTGGCAGGGCCAGGACGGGCAAGTCCGGTTCCGCAACGAGATCATCGCCAACAGGGTCCTCTTCTTGGACCGCCAGCAGGCGGCCCAGGCCCAAGAGACAGAGGATGCCTCTGCCGCTGGGTCGGAGGAGCTTCCTTTCTAGGGCCCGATGGGGCCCTCAGCAGTTCTCGATTGGAAGGTGGGGGTAGATGAGCACACGAGGTGCGCAACAAGACCCGCGCCGACGGCGGCGCGATGGAAGGCGTTTCTACGCGCGGCGGAGGGTGTGTGCCTTTTGCGTGGAGAAGGTACGCGCCATAAACTACAAGGATGTGGGCCGCATCAGGCGCTATCTCTCTGATCGGGCCAAGATGGAGCCAAGGCGCAAGACGGGTGCCTGTGCCAAGCACCAGCGGGCGCTTGCGCTGGCCATCAAGCGAGCGCGGCACTTGGCGCTCCTGCCCTACACACCTGACCATATGCGAGTGCCTGTCAGCACCATGCAGCAGGCTTAGACTGCCTGCCTATTGGGGCGTCGAGGCCAGCCAGTTGCAGGATGGAGGCACCCATCACCGGCACACACCATCCTCGGGGTAGCGTCATTCCTTCCGGCTTTTGAATTGGGGAGGCTTGTTCCTAAGACATGAGCAGCAGGCGTCAACGGCGGACAGAGCAGCGCGGTAGGTATACCCGAACGGCGCCCCAGCAACGAGGGTCGCTCCGCTGGGAGAGGGAGCGACGTCGCCAGCGATTGACCATGGTCATAGCTGCCATGGTCATCCTCTTGGTCCTGGCCATCCCCGCCATCGGGTACTACAACAGCTTCGTGGCCCCGCCTCGCCGGTGGGTGGCGAAGGTGAATGACGAGACCATAACGCTGGGCTATCTGGGCAAGGTAGTTGCAATGAACGCGGTGGGCGTCACCTCGGAGCAACAGAGCGCCCTGGCCTCGCTCCCTTTCCAGATGTTGAACAACCTGGTGCGCGCCAGGCTGGTGCGCCAGAAGGCAGGGGGGCTGGGGATCGCTGTAACTCCGGACGAGGTTGAGCAGGGCCTGCGGGACAGGTTCTATCCCAGAGTCCCGGAAGGGCAGCAGGCAGACACGGCCCAGCTTGACCGGGAGTACAAGGAGCAGTACCGGCAGTTCCTGAACCAGGTCAAGCTTTCGGACCAGGAGTACCGGGAGATTGTGCGGGACCAGTCGCTGCAAGACAAGCTCAGGGAGCAACTGGGCCTGGCCATCCCGCCCCTGGCGGAGCACGTGTTCGCTCACTGGATCGTGGTGGGCGACTTCTCCGTGGCGGACCAGGTGGACAGCAAGCTGAAGGCGGGCGAAGACTTCGCCGCGCTGGCAACCCAATACAACCAGGACACCTTCTACGCCAACCAGCAGGGCGAGGTCGGGTGGGTGCCCAAGGGGGCCTTCCCCGATCTGGACGCGGCCCTATTCAAGGAGACCCGGGAGCAGGCCTGGGAACGGGTGGACTTGGGGGAGGTAACGTACTTCATCCAGGTGACCGGGGTGCCCGAGACCCGGGAGGTGGCTCTTGAGATGCGGGAGCTTCTGAAGCGGTCCTCCCTGGACCAGTGGGTGGAGGAGCAGTACAAGACCAACGACGTCAAGGTAAGCTTCGACTCCGATGACTACGAGTGGGTGATGAAGCGGGTCCGCATCTCAGCGCAGGCATAGCAGGTCGCTGAAAAGCCGGGTTTTTCACCGATGGCCCCCTTCCCCACTGGGGGGTTAATCTGCTGAAAAAGGCCTCGGGCCTTTTTCAGCAGCCTGATAGGAATAGAGCATACATACGGTGAGCAAGGAAGATTCCATAGGCGTGGGCCTGCTGGGCCTGGGTGTGGTGGGCAGCAGCGTGGCCCAGGCGCTTATTTGCAAGGCGCAGAGCATCGCTAGCCTCGTGGGGTGTCCCATTCCCATTCGCAAGGCGCTGGTCCGCGACCTGAACAAACCCCGCCAGTTCGAGGTCCCCATGGAGCTTCTGACCGACCAGCCGCAGGAGGTGCTCCAGGACCCGGCCATCGCCGTTGTGGTGGAGATGATGGGTGGGGAGCATCCCGCCCTGGACTACATAATCGCCGCGCTTAAAGGGGGCAAGCACGTTGTCACCGCCAACAAGGAGGTGATGGCCAAGCACGGCCCCGAACTCCTGGGCCTGGCCGCTCAGAGGGGCGTGAGCCTGCTGTTCGAGGCCAGCGTGGGTGCGGGAATACCTATTATCGGCCCACTGCTGAAGGAGTTGGCGGCCAACGATATCACGGGCATTCATGCCATCATCAACGGCACCACCAACTACATCCTCACCCGCATGTCCCGGGAGGGCCTGGACTTCCAGGCCGCCTTGAAGGATGCACAGGCACTGGGCTACGCGGAGCCCGACCCCACCAACGATGTGGAGGGGCACGATGCCGCCTACAAGCTGGCCATACTCTCCATCCTTGCCTTCCGCACCAAGGTGCACGTCTCCGATGTTTACCGTGAGGGTATCTCCCGCCTGACGGCCCGGGACTTCCGCTATGCTGCCGAGTTGGGGTACGCTATCAAGCTGATGGCTATTGCCCAGCGGGACAAGGACGGCGTTCAGGTGAGGGTGCACCCGACCATGGTCCCCCAGGAGCATCTGCTGGGGAAGGTGGATGGCGTGTTCAACGCAGTGGAGATGGAGGGAGACCTGGTGGGCAGGGTGGTGTTCCATGGCAGGGGCGCGGGTGCCCAACCCACCACCAGCGCCGTGGTGGCTGATGTCCTAGAGATCGCCCGTAACATAGGGGCCGGCGGACGGCCTCTACAGCCTCCTCAACTGGACGGCCATGTGGCCATCAAGCCCATGGCGGACCTGGAGACCCAGTACTACCTGCGACTGGAGGTGCTGGACCGGGCGGGCGTTCTGGCACAGATAGCCAGGGTCCTGGGCGATCTGAACGTGAGCATAGCATCGGTCATCCAGAAGGACTCCAGCCGCCCTGCGGGCACGGCAGACCTGGTGATAACCACTTACACCACCCGTGAGGCGGCCATGCAGGAGGCACTGGTGCGCATGGCCCGCCTGGAGGTGGTAAAGTCGGTGTGCAACTTCGTGCGGGTGGAGCATCTCATCTCCTAGCAAATTGGCTTTGCGACCCTACCCTGAAGAGTGGGGCATGAATGCCCCCGCCTTCAGGCGGGGGTGGGAAAACGATTCTCGAATAGCTTCAAGTATATTGGCTTGACGGCAGGCTGCCTGGCTCGCGGCGGAAGGAAGGGAGCATGGGCCAAGGAGTCCTCCTGCGGTACCGGCAGTACCTTCCGGTGACAGAGCGGACACCTCTGATCTCCATGGGCGAGGGGGAAACCCCCTTGGTCAGGTCCAGCCACCTGGAGGGGGAGCTGGGGTGTGGCGAGTTATATTTCAAGCTGGAGGGGTGTAACCCCACAGGTTCCTTTAAGGACCGGGGGATGGTGGTGGCCGTGGCCAAGGCCCTGGAGGAAGGCAGCCGGGCCATAATGTGCGCCTCCACGGGAAACACCAGCGCCTCCGCAGCAGCCTACGGCGCCCGGACCGGCCTGGATACGGTGGTGCTGGTGCCCCAGGGAGACGTGGCCCAGGGGAAGCTGGCCCAGGCCATCGCATACGGCGCCAGGATTATTGCGGTACGCGGCACCTTTGACCGGGCCCTGGTGCTGGCCAGAGAGCTTACGGCCCGCCACGACATCACCCTGGTCAACTCCGTGAACCCGTACCGTATACAGGGACAGAAGACGGCCGCCTTCGAGGTCGTGGATGTCCTGGGGGACGCCCCTGACTACCTGTGCATTCCAGTGGGGAACGCAGGGAATATCACCGCCTACTGGATGGGGTTCTGTGAGTACTTCGAAAATGGCCACGCCGGTCGGAGGCCGCGGATGATGGGGTTCCAGGCCGAGGGCGCGGCGCCCATTGTGCGCGGGGAAGTGGTGAAGGCACCCTCCACGGTTGCCTCTGCCATCCGCATTGGCAACCCCGCCAGTTGGCAGGGGGCCATCCGCGCCCGCGACGAGTCAGGGGGCATCATTCTCGCGGTGTCGGACGAGGAGATACTGCAAGCCTACACCGCACTGGCCCGGCGGGAGGGCATATTCTGCGAGCCTGCATCCGCCGCCTCGGTGGCTGGCCTGATTAAGCTGGCATCCCAGGGCGAGCCGCTGAAGGGAAAGCGGGTGGTGTGTGTCATCACCGGCACTGGCCTGAAGGACCCAGAACTGGCCGCCCGGCGCCTCCAGCAGCCGTTTCAGGAGAGTTCGGGCGATCTGGAAGAGGTGGAGAAGTTGCTGGGGCTGGAGTATGTCGGTAAGCCGACATAATTGCGTCCGTGGACGTGTAAACTTGCATCAGAGAAAGAGGCCAACGCTTTGGTTGTAGGTTGTCCCGTACTACTGGACGGCTTTGCCTCGGTGCAGGAGGAATGGGACAGCCTCGTGGTGAAGACAGCAAGCCCCTCCATCTTTCTCACGCCCCAGTGGCAGCGAGCGTGGTGGGAACAGTTCGGCGGCGGGGATGAGCTGCTCCTGTGGGGGCTGCGCAGAGGGGGGGCCCTGGTGGGGCTGGCGCCCATGCATCGTCGCGGGGACACCATCGAGTTCCTTGGCGACACTGACCTGTTTGACTACCACGACTTCATTCTGGGCCCGGAGGCGCGGGAGGTGTTCTACCCGGCGCTGGTGGAGTTCCTTAGCGGGCTGGAGTGGCGCACCCTGGACCTGCGTTCCCTGCCTGCCCACTCGGCCACGCTTCCCTGGCTCCAGAAGCTATGTGGTGGGCTGGGCTACCGCGTAGCGGTGGAGGAGGAGGATGTGGCTCCGGGGCTGGAGCTGCCCCCGACATGGGACCAGTACCTGGCCTCTCTGCGCAAGAAGGACCGCCACGAGCTCCGGCGCAAGCTGCGGCGCCTGGAAACGGCGGGTCCCTACCGGATAGTCCAGGGTGGGGCTGATACTCTGGACCAGGACGCGGACAATCTGCTGCGACTGATGGAGACGAGCCGGGAGGACAAGCGACGCTTCCTCACCATGGAGCGCGCCGAGTTCTTCCGCAGGAGCTTTGCGGCCATGGCCCAACTGGATGCGCTCCGCCTCTTCTTCCTTGAGTTGAATGGGGAGCCCGTGGCGGCAGTGGCCTGCTTCGACTACGGTGGGCGACGCTTCTTGTATAATAGCGGCTACGACACCAGATACAGTGCCCTGAGCGTGGGCCTTCTGCTCAAGGCGCTTTGCATAAAGGATGCCATTGAAAGGGGGCTCGGGTACTTTGACTTCCTGCGTGGCGAGGAGTCATACAAGTACCATCTGGGAGCCCAAGACTTGGCCCTGCGTCGCCTGGTGGTAACGCGTGCCTAGACCGGGGGTATCTCGCCCTGCCCATGCAGCGCATCGCCGTCATTAGCGTTCACGGGTGTCCGGTAGCCAGGCTGGGGGAGAAGGACACCGGGGGCATGAATGTGTACGTCCTCCAGGTGGCCCGTTCCCTGGGCGCCGCCGGGCTACAGGTGGACGTGTACACCCGCTGCCATGACCCCAGTGACCCTCAGATAGTCTCCCTGGGAGCCAACGTGCGGGTAGTCCACATCCTGGCCGGTCCTTACCATGAGGCGAAGGGGAACATATTCCGACACTTGCCCGCCTTCATCGCCGGACTGGAGACCTTCCGCAAGGCCCATGGGCTTGGCTACGACGTGGTGCACACCCATTACTGGCTCTCGGGGTGGGTGGGGGCTCAGCTCTCCCGCCACTGGGGAGTACCCCACGTGGCCTCTTTTCACACCCTGGCCGAGCTGAAACGCAGGGCCCGCGCCGGGGAGAGGGAACCCGCCAGACGCTTCAGCGTGGAGCGACGGGTCATCGAGAGGGCGGATCGAATCATAGCTTTCAGCCCCCACGAGAAGGAGGCGCTGCTGCGCCTGTACGGCGCAGACCCTGCGCACGTGAGGGTGATCCCATGCGGGGTGGACGCAGACGTTTTCCACCCCCTGGACCGGGAGGAGTGCCGCACCGAGCTGGGGCTGGCGCCGGATGAGCAGGTGGTGCTGTACGTAGGCCGCATGGAACCGCTCAAGGGGCTGGACCTCCTGTTGCGGAGCGTGGCGCGGCTGGTGGAGTACGGAGAGCCGGTGCGGCTCCTAATGGTGGGTGGCAAGCTGAGGGAAGCGGGCTACCTGTCCCACCTCCGCCGCCTGGCCCGCACGTTGGGCATCTCCTGCCACATCAGGTTTGTGGGCTCGGTGCCCCAGGTCAAGCTCCCACTCTACTACTGCGCCGCGGACGTGTGCGTGGTCCCCTCTTACTACGAGAGCTTCGGGCTGGTGGCCCTGGAGGCTATGGCCTGTAGCACCCCCGTGGTGGCATCCCGGGTGGGAGGTCTCCCCTCCGTGGTGGTGGATGGACGGACCGGCTACCTGGTGCCTATGCACTGCGTGGAGTCCTTCGCCTCGCGGCTGGAGATGCTACTCTCCAGCGAGTCCCTGCGTCGCGCCATGGGCAAGGTGGCTAGGGAGACGGCGCAGCGGCTGGACTGGGGCTCCGTGGCAGCCCAGGTGGCGACGGTGTGCCGGGAGCTGACAGAGGGCAGAGCGCCCATGGCGACTGCGGTATAGCCGTCAGCGTCCAGGCCCACTAACGGCCAGCATGAGGAGGATCTTTTGGCTAGCATGTTGGAAAGGCCGGAGCGTGCGCTGGTGGTGTTTGCGCACCCGGATGACGCTGAGATTGGCGCGGGTGGCACCATCGCCCGCTGGACCAGGGAGGGGACGCAGGTCTACTACCTGGTGTGCACCAACGGGGACAAAGGCTCGGCGGACCCGGAGATGACCCCGGAGCGGCTGGCGGCCATCCGGGAAAGGGAGCAGCGGGCCGCTGCCGAGGTGCTGGGAATCAAGGAGGTCGTTTTCCTCCGATATCCTGACGGCGAGCTAGAGGACACCCGCCAGTTGCGGGGCGAGGTGGTGCGGGCCATCCGCCGCTTCAGGCCGGATGTGGTGCTGTGCCCCGAGCCCTTCCGGCGCTCGTCCTATCAGCACCGGGACCATCGCGTCGCTGGCCGGGCATCCTTGGATGCCTGCTTCCCATATGCCAGGGACCGCCTTCACTTCCCCGAACACGAGCGTGAAGGCCTGGCTCCCCACAAGGTAGGCAGCATTCTTTTCTGGCAAGCGGAGGAGCCTGACGTCTTTACTGATATCAAGGAGACTCTAGATCTGAAGGTGAAGGCGCTCCTGTGCCACGCCAGCCAGATGTCCAACCCTGGGCGGGACGTGCCCCAGCGTGTGCGTGAGAACGCGCAGCAGCAGGCGACGCGCAGCCCCGAGCCCATGGAGTATGCGGAGGGCTTCCGCAAGGTGGAGTTCCGGCGGTAGGCAGGGCTTGCATCACCTTGAGGCTGGGCGCAGTGAAAGTGCCCCACCTCCCAAAGGAGGGCATCATGAAGGTGAAGGACGTAACCGTGGACGTCCTCCGGCGCACCGTCCCGTCGGGAACCATGTCGGCGGACCGAGCGGGGGGCTTCGGCGGGGAGATCGAAGCAGGGCTCCTGCGGGTCGTCACTGACGAGGGTGTGGAGGGGAACGCCTTCGTGGGCAGCTTCCTTCGCAGTGGCCAGGAGCCCCTTCGCGCAATCATAGAGGTGGTGAAGCCGGAGATTATCGGCCACCCGATAGAGGACAGGGAGTGGCTGTGGAGCCGCCTGGACAGCCTGAGCTTCCGCCGTCGGCTTCCAGCCCCCGCGTGGGCGGGGGTGGACATCGCCCTATGGGACATCATGGGGAAGGTGACTGGAAAGCCCATCTACCACCTCCTGGGGGCCCAGCGCCACAAGGTGCTGGCCTACGCCAGCTCCCCCTACTACCCCCGCGCGGAGCTGTACGTGGAGGAGGCCCTGGCCTTCAAGGCCAAGGGGTTCAAGGCGTACAAGATACACCCGGGTGGCGCCCCCGTGCCCCGGGTGAAGGAGATAACGCGCCGTGTGCGAGAGGCGGTGGGTGATGAGATGCCCCTCATGGTGGACGCCAGTTGCATGTACACCTACCGGGAGGCGCTGGAGATAGGCCAGGCCATCCAGGACCTGGCCTACTACTGGTTCGAGGACCCGGTGCGCTACATGGACCTGGACGCCGTGGCCGAGCTGAGCTCGCGCCTTCACATTCCCATCGCCGTCAGCGACTACCACGAGTTCGGCATGTACGAGGCGCTCCTGTACATCGAGCGAAAGGCGGGCCGCATCATTCGCACCGACGCCCCCAGGGAGGGCATCACCGGGCAGAAGAAGCTGGCCAGCCTGTGTGAGGCCATGGGGCTCAACTGCGAGATTCACCACGGGGGCAACTCGCTGAACAACGTGGCCAACCTGCATGTGATACTCTCCACTCGAAGCTGCGATTTCTACGAGTGGCTGCTCCCCAGCGAGGCGCACCAGTTTGGCCTGGTGCAGGATGTCACAGTGGACAAAGAGGGGTACGTGCATGGCCCCACGGCGCCCGGCCTGGGCTTCGAGCTGGACACTGAGGCGCTGCGCCGCATCACTGTGAGTACCATGCGGTAGGCAGTGTGGAAAACCCTCACCCCCTGTGTCCCCCTCTCCCTTACCAAGGGAGAGGGGGAGGAGAATATATTCTCTGGGGACACCCCAGACCCCGGCAGGGGGCAAAGCCCCCTGCACCCCCGCAGATGTCAACAGAGTCAGGTGGTTCCAAAAGAGTCGCCTACCCGGGGTAGGGCGCCATCGGACGCCGTTCGGGGCGGGCCCTTCCTGTTCAGGGAGGGCGGTAACCGCAACGACATGAACAGAGCCGGGTAGGTAGCTGTAATGGCGCAGGAACGAGAGTCGCCTAAGAAGCAAGCTATGAACAGCAGCAACTCAAAGAAATTTGGCGCGCGGGTTACTTTGCTTGACGGCCACAGAGTTCAAATCTATCAGACTGAACTGAACAAAAGCGGACGTTATGTCCTCCGTGGTAACCAGACAGGGGTCTGGAAGGATATTACAGACGTGGGAGGTATTGGACAGGCTGTCCTTGATGCACTTGCTGGAAAACTCCCCTGACCGCAGAGATTCAAACAATTGGGGAACTGCCGGTTACCTCGATGACTGATGACCAGATGAAGGATGAGCAGCAGGTAGCTGGAGGCGCGGAGGCGCAGCCCTTCAGGGCTGGTTTTGTGGCAATTGTGGGGCGGGCCAACGTGGGCAAGTCCACACTGCTGAACCAACTCCTGGGCATCAAGCTCTCCCCGGTCAGCCCCAGGCCACATACCACTCGCCACAAGCTACTGGGTGTGCTCACAGAAGAGGCCTACCAGGTGGCCTTTCTGGACACACCGGGCTACCTGGCCCGCAGCCGCGACTGGCTCGACTCGACCATGGTGCATGCTGCCGCCGACGCCCTGGAAGAGGCCGATCTGGTGGTGCTGGTGGCGGAGCCCCGGCCCGCCGGGGATGTGGAGCGTCGCTTCATTGAGCAGCTCCGTCGCCTGGGAAAGCCCGCCATCCTTGCGCTGAACAAGGTTGACCTGGTACGCAAGCCCAGGCTCCTACCTGTCATTCAGGAGTACAGCCAGGCCCACGACTTCCGGGAGGTCGTCCCCGTGAGCGCTCTACAGGAAGATGGCCTGGACAGGCTCCTGGAGGCGGTGGTCAAGCACCTGCCGGAGGGCGAGCCTCTTTTCCCGCCCGACACCGTCACTGACCGCTCGGAGCGGTTCCTCGTGAGCGAGACCATCCGGGAAAAGGTGTACCAGCTCTATGGGCAGGAGGTGCCCTACCAGGTGGCGGTGGGCATTGACGAGTTCCGGGAGGGTGGGGGTGAGGAGGGCCGGCGGGACTACATCCGGGCCACCATATATGTGGACAAGGAGTCCCAGAAGGGCATCCTGGTGGGCGCCGGTGGGCAGGCGCTCAAAGAGGTGGGCGTCCAGGCCCGCAAGGATATCGAGGAGATGCTGGGCAGGGCCGTGTACCTTGAGCTGTGGGTGAAGACGCACCCCCGCTGGCGGAAACAGCCCCATTTCATCCAGCGAGAACTGGAGCAGGGGTAGCCCCCGCCCTGGGCTGGCCAAAAGCTATTTCAAGATCACTTCCGGTTCTTGGAGGGTGTGGGGAATGTCATTCAGAGGAGTCCCGATGTTATCGGGACGACGAAGAATCTAAAGCGTATGACGACCTACTACGTCTACATGCTGACGAATGCGACGCACAGGCTGTACGTGGGGGTAACACGCGATCTCCAACGCAGAATATATGAACACAAACGCAAGCTGGTGCCAGGGTTCACCAACAAGTATAACCTGTCGTGGTTGGCGTGCTACGAGACTACCAGTGATGTAAAGGCTGCGATAGCACGTGAGAAGCAGATCAAGGGATGGAGCCGGAGCAAGAAAACAGCGCTGGTAGAGTCGGCGAATCCCAACTGGGTTGACCTCAGCGCTGCATGGTTTGACGCCTT
>JACPQL010000021.1 GCA_016190445.1 Chloroflexota bacterium | reverse complement strand
TGTATCAGTTTGCTGTGTCAGGTGATGGGGGCTCTACCCGTCACACCGGCGGAGGCCGGTGTCCAGGTACGGCCGCGGTTGAGATGCCCTGATGGATTCCGGCCTTCGCCGGAATGACGAGAACCTACCTGATACACTACCTCGGGCAGGTTCCGCTTGTGAGGGGTAGGAGCGGGTGCTATACTCAGCCGATGGTTTCCCCATGGTCTGGCGCTGAGCTGTGACAGACACTGTCCTGGGGTGAGACGGGCCGGAGGCTGGGATGATCGGTTTGGTGGGCTGCGGCTACTGGGGCAGAAACCTGTGCCGCAATCTCTACAATCTGGGGGTGCTTCGGGTCGTCTGCGACTCCTCCCCGGAGACCCTGGCGTGGGTGCGGGGGGAATACCCCTCCCTGGCTACTACATCTGATCTCTCTGAGGTGCTGGCGGATGCCTCTATCCAGGCCGTGGCCATCGCTTCTCCTGCGGTAAGCCACTTCCAGATGACGAAAGATGCGCTCCTGGCAGGGAAGGACGTCCTGGTGGAGAAGCCCCTGGCCCTGCACGAAGAGGATGGGGACGAACTGCTCCGCGTGGCCCGGGAGCGCGACAGGGTCCTGATGGTGGGACATCTCCTGGAGTACCACCCGGCGGTGCGCAAGCTGCACGGGCTTGTCCGTGAGGGGGAGTTGGGAGATGTACGGTATCTCCTTTCCAGCCGCCTCAATCTGGGCAAGGTCAGGCAGGAGGAGGACGTGGTCTGGAGCTTCGCCCCTCACGATGTCGCTGTAATACTCAGGCTTGCAGGGCAGGCGCCCCAGGAGGTCATCGCCTCGGGGGCAGCCTTCCTCCAGCCTGGGATTCGCGATGTTGCCTCTCTGTCGCTCCAGTTCGCGGACGGGGCTTGGGGGCACATCATGGTGAGCTGGTTGCACCCGTTCAAGGAGCAGAGGCTGGTGGTGGTCGGTTCCCGCAAGATGGCGGTGTTTGATGATGTGAGCGCCGACCGCAAGCTGGTGCTCCACGACTGCGGTGCCCAGGTGGAGGGGGGTGTGCCCCAGGTACGAAGGGAGGGCACGACCCATGTGGCCGTGGAGGCCGCGGAGCCCCTGCGGCTGGAGTGCGAGCACTTTGTCCAGTGCGTGGTCAGTCGCCAGCATCCACTAACTGACGGCGAGAGCGGCCTGGCGGTGCTGCGGGTCCTGGGGGCGGCACGTCGCTCCCTGGAGGCCGGAGGAGCGCCGGTGCCACTGCATGGGCAGCCTGTCAGAGCGCAGCGACGGTAGGCAGCCGAATAGTATGGGCCAGGGCTACTTCGTTCATCCTTCCTCGGTCATAGACGACCCGTGCGAGATCGGCGAGGGGACCCGCATCTGGCACTTCTGCCACGTCATGCCTCACGCTCGCATCGGCAGGAAGTGCGTCCTGGGCCAGAACGTGTTCGTGGGCCGCGGCGTGACCATCGGTGACAACGTCAAGCTCCAGAACAACGTGTCGGTGTACGAGGGCGTGACCCTGGAGGACGGCGTGTTCTGCGGCCCCTCGTGCGTCTTCACCAACGACCTCAACCCCCGTAGCGAGTTCCCCAAGCACGGCAACTACGTCAAGACCCTGGTGCGCCGGGGCGTCAGCATAGGGGCCAATGCCACCATCGTCTGCGGCACCACCATCGGTCGCTATGCTTTCATCGGAGCCGGGGCGGTGGTAGTCCATGATGTGCCCGAATTCGCCCTGGTAGTGGGAAATCCAGCCAGGCTGGTGGGGTGGAGGTGCATGTGTGGGGAGAAGCTGGCCTTTCGCGATCAGGGTGATGCCGCGGTGGTGGCCTCCTGTCGCGCCTGCTCCCGGGACTACCGCAAGCAAGGCATTGCAGTCCAGGAGGTGGAGTAGTGTCCCCAGGACGTCCCCAGTCGGTCCCCGTCCTCGACCTGAAGGCCCAGTACGCCACCATCCGCGCCCAGGTGAGAGAGGCGGTGGACCGGGTGCTGGAGGGCCAGCACTTCATCCTGGGCCCCGAGGTGGCGGCGTTTGAGGCCGAGGTGGCCCGCTACTGCGGCGCCAAGCACGCGGTGGGCTGTGCCTCCGGCTCTGATGCTCTCCTGCTCTCTCTCATGGCCCTGGGGATTGGACAGGGCGACGAGGTGATCACCACCCCTTTCACCTTCTTTGCCACCGCAGGCTGCATCGCCCGGCTGGGGGCCAAGCCCGTGTTTGTGGACATCGAGCCCGAAGGGTTCAATATTGACAGCTCTCTTGTGGAGGAGCGGGTAGGCCAGAGGACCAGGGCCATCATCGTGGTGCACCTTTACGGCCAGTGCTGCACCATGGGCCCCGTTCTGGAGGTGGCCGGGCGCCACGGCATTCCGGTGGTGGAGGATGCGGCCCAGGCGCTGGGTGCCACCCACTATGGGCGCCGCGCCGGCACCATGGCGGAGGTGGGGTGCTTCAGCTTCTACCCCACCAAGAACCTGGGGGGTGCAGGGGACGGTGGTCTCGTTGTCACCGGCGACGACGGCCTGGCGGAAAAGCTGCGCGTGCTTCGGGTGCACGGTGCCAGGCCCAAGTACGTGCACCGGTACGTGGGGCTGAACAGCCGCCTGGACGAGCTACAGGCCGCTATACTGAGGGTGAAGCTCCCCTACCTGGCGGCGTGGAGCGATATGCGGGCCCAGCGGGCCGATACCTATGATAAGCTGTTCATGGAAGCGGGCCTGGCGGAAACGGTGGGCCTCCCCACGGAGATGGAGGGCAACCGCCACATCTACCACCAGTATGTGGTGCGGGTGCCCCGGCGCGACGAGCTGCGGGAGCACCTGGCGGCCAGAGGTGTGGGCACGGAGGTGTACTACCCATTGTCCCTGCACCTTCAGGAGTGCTTCCGCGACCTGGGGCATCGTCCGGGCGACTTTCCCCAGTCGGAGAAGGCTGCGGCGGAGGTCCTGGCCCTCCCCATGTACCCAGAGCTGACGCTGGCACAGCAGGAGGCGGTGGTGGGGGCGGTGCGCGAGTTCTATGCAAGATAGGTGCAGTGCCAGAACGCCAGCTCGCCCTTCGACCCCTTCGGCAAGCTCAGGGCAGGCAGGCTCAGGGCGAGCGTACGCGTTGCCCGCTCATGGTGAGCCAGTCGAACCATGAGCAGTCATTGTTATGAAAATGCTGGGGCAGGTCCTCTTCCTCCCCCGCTTGCGGGGGAGGATTGAGGTGGGGGTCGCCCCCATTCCACTCTTCCCCCGAAGACGGGGGAAGGGGCGGGATTTTCATGAACCGTGGTGCCAGTGGATGCTGGCATGATAGATTCTGATCAGCATGTAGGAGTGGAACGTGGACTTGGAAGGAAGCAAGGTCGTGGTCATCGGTGGGGCGGGCTTCATCGGCTCCCACGTGGTGGAGGAGTTGCTGGCGGAGCCGGTGAAGGAGGTGGTCGTCTTCGACAACCTCACCCGGGGCACCCGTGGGAACCTGGAGCGGGCCCTGGCCGACAGGCGCGTCTCTCTCTTCGCCGGGGACATAACCCAGACCGACGTCCTGGACGCCGCCCTGCGGGGAGCCGACTACGTGTTCCACCTGGCGGCGCTATGGCTGCTACACTGCTACGAGTACCCTCGCGCCGCCTTCCAGGTGAACGTCGAAGGCACCTTCAATGTCCTGGAGGCCTGCGTCAGGAACAAGGTCAAGAAGCTGGTCTACTCCTCCTCGGCCTCAGTGTACGGTGACGCCCTTGTCGTGCCCATGACCGAGGAGCACCCCTACAACAACCGCACCTTCTACGGTGCCACCAAGATCGCGGGGGAGCACATGTGCCGCGCCTTCCACGACCGCTACGGGCTGGAGTACGTGGGCCTCCGCTACATGAACGTCTATGGGCCGCGACAGGACTACCACGGCGCCTACACCGCTGTGATGATGAAGATGATGGACCGCATTGACCAGGGCCAGCCCCTGGTGGTGTACGGCGACGGCTCCCAGACCTACGACTTCATCTACGTGGCCGACGTCGGGCTCGCCAACGTCTGCGCCATGAAGGCGGCGGCGTCGGACTCCTTCTACAACGTGGGCAGGGGCGTGGGTACCTCCATCAAGGAGCTGGCTGAGCTGTTCCTCGAGATCACCGGTGCCGACGTGGGCATCCAGTATGAGCCCGCGGGCCAGACCTTCGTCACGCAGAGGATCGGCAGCACGGAGCGCGCCAGGCAGGAGCTGGGGTTCGAGGCAGGGGTGGAGCTGCCGGAGGGCCTCCAGCGCCTGATAGAGTGGCGCAGGGCGGACCAGCAGGCCGCGCGGGCCCGGGAGGCACGGCGGTGAACATACCCATCACCAGGCCCTACCTGGGTGAGGAGGAGCGGCGGGCCGTCGCCGCGCCCCTGGAGACGGGGTGGGTGGTCCAGGGTCCCCGGGTGCGTGAGTTCGAGCAGGCGGTGTCCGCCATGACAGGCGCGCCCATCGCGCTGGCCACCACCTCCTGCACCACGGCCCTGCACCTGTCGCTGGCTGCCCTGGGCATCGGCCCCGGCGACGAGGTTATCGTGCCCTCCTTCACCTTCGTCGCCACCGCCAACGTGGTGGAGTACCAGGGCGCCAGGCCCGTCTTCGTGGACATAGACCTGGCCACCTTCAACCTGGACGTGGCCCAGGTGGAGCGGCGCATCACTCCGCGCACCAGGGCAGTCATCCCCGTGCACCTCTTTGGCCTGAGCGCCGACATGGCCCCGCTGATGGAGCTGGCGCGCCGCCACAATCTGCGGGTGGTGGAGGATGCCGCCTGCGCCCTGGGGACCACCTACCATGGTCAGCACGTGGGCACCTTCGGCGATACGGGGTGCCTCAGCTTTCACGCCCGCAAGATCATCACCACCGGCGAGGGGGGCATGGTGCTGGCCAGCGACGCCGACCTGGGGCGGCGGATGGAGGCCATGCGCAGCCACGGCGGCGTGGTCTCGGACCTGGAGCGACACCAGAAGGGGGCCTTCGCCCTGCCCGACCACCCTATGCTGGGGTACAACTACCGCATGACCGACATGCAGGGCGCCGTGGGCGTGGAGCAGATGAAGAAGCTGGACTACATCCTGGCCCGCCGCCGGGATCTGGCCTGTCGCTACGACGACGCCCTGGGCGAGGTGCCGGGGGTTGCCACGCCCCATGTTCCACAGGGCTACACTCACACCTACCAGAGCTACGTGCTGCTGGTAACAGAGGATGCGCAGGTGCCTCGGGACGACCTGGCGGTGCGCCTCCAGGCGAAGGGCATCTCCACCCGGCAGGGGACCCATGCCGTGCACCTGCTGGGGTACTACCGGCAGAAGTACAACCTGAAGCCCCAGGACTGCCCTCGGGCGTGGCAGGCCCACTGCCAGAGCCTGGCTCTCCCCCTCTTCCCCGCCATGACCGATGAGGAGCAGGCATACGTCATAGACTCTCTCCGGGGGATGCTGGTGTGAGGGCGCGCTCCGCTGTGGCCGCTTCCGCCGCCCAGACACACCAGAGGGAGTTTGCCAGGCCCCTCCGCGTAGTCCGGCAGCAGGTCGCCCTGTGGGGGTTGGACCTCTCCGGCCTTACCGTCCTCACCGAGGCCGCCACGGGGCATTTTGTGTACACGCCGGTCATCGCGGCCCTGGCGGGCGCGAAGCATGTGTTCGCCGTGACCCGCGACTCCCGCTACGGCTCCGCGGAGGAGGTGACGCGGCTCACCAGGGCCGTCGCCACCGAAGCAGGGGTATGGGACAGGGTCACGGTACTGTCACAAAAGGCTCCCGATGCCCTGGCCCAGGCGGACGTAGTGACCAACCTGGGCTTCGTGCGCCCCATTGACCGCGAGACCATCGGTCACATGAAGCCCACCGCGGTCATACCGCTGATGTACGAGCCGTGGGAGCTGCGGCCCCAGGACGTGGACCTGGAGGCTGCCCGCGAGCGGGGCATCCCGGTGCTTGGCACCAACGAGGAGCACCCGCGCTTCCCCATCATGCGCTACGTGGGCCCTCTCGTGGTGAAGGTGCTGATGCGGGAAGGGCTGGAGGTAACCGGGTGCACCGTGGTGGTGCACGGCACCGGCAAGTTTGGCCGCTACGCCGCCGAGAGCCTGGCCGCGCTTGGGGCCCGCGTCCTGGTCGTGGGGGCCAAGCCCCAAGGGTGGCGCCTGCCGGTGGGCGCCACCTGGGTCGGGGCCTCGCTGCGGGAGGAGGGTGCCAGGCGTGAGATGGCGGGAGCGGATGCAGTGGTGCTCACCAGACATGAGGCGGTTCGGCAAGTCACTCAGCGACCCCCGCCTGAAGGCGGGGGCCCCGACTTGTCGGGGCCGCCCCCTTCAGGCGGGGGTCCAAGATTCATTTCCGAACAGCTTCACGGCCACCATGCCGATGTGCTCTCCGCCACGGGCGAGCTTGTGCCAGAAGAGCTTGCCCGCCTGGCGCCGGGAACGGTGGTTGCGCAGCTCTCCGGTTCGTCGTACATTGACAGGAGCGCGCTGAGCGCCGAGGGTGTGCGGTACACGCCCCTGGAGGAGCCGGGCCCCGGCTTCATGGGGTTCACGCTGGCAGAGCTTGGGCCCACGCCGGTCATCGCCCTGCACACCGCCGGGCTGAAGGTGGGCGAGGCCGCGGTCCGCGCACGTATGGCGGGGGGGGATGTGGAGGAGGCGGCCCGGAGGGCCTGCGCCCAGGCGCCGGGGGCGGATGGTGGCTGGTAGCGTACAGGCGCTGTGATATTCGAGGAGCGAAATGGAAACATCGCAGATCGCCGAGATGCTGGGTCTCCCAGTGAGGTCGCACAAGCCGCGTCGGACGGGCATTACCCATGTTCTGGACAAGGGTCTGGGCATGAAGGCCGTAGACGACCTCGTGGAGACCGGCTCAAGCTACATAGATATCTTGAAGTTGGGTTGGGGTACCTCTCTGGTAACGCCTATTCTGCGTGAGAAGATTAGGCGCTACCAGGAGCGTGGCGTAGCTGTGTGTCTGGGTGGGACGCTTCTTGAAGTATTCATCTCCCGGAACAGGTTCGATGAGTATGTAGGCTGGGTGAGGGAGTTGGGCTTGACACACGTGGAAGTATCTGACGGTGTCATCACACTCCCCCATGAGGAGAAGCTCTCCTACATCAGGCGATTGAGCAAGGACTTCACCGTGCTGTCTGAGATTGGCAGCAAGGACGATAGGGTGATCATGCCTCCTTATAAGTGGATAGAAATGGCTATTGCCGAGTTGGAGGCAGGGGCCTGGAAACTGGTTGGAGAGGCCAGAGAGAGCGGCACGGCAGGGATCTACAGACAAAGTGGTGAGGTGCGGTCCGGCCTGATTGACGAAGTGGTCACCAAGGTTGGTCCGGAAAACTGGATATTCGAAGCGCCACAGAAAAGCCAGCAGGTTTGGTTCATCAGGCGCTTTGGCCCCGAAGTGAATTTGGGTAATATTGCCACATCCGAGGTCTTGCCTCTGGAGACGCTCCGGCTAGGGCTACGCGCCGATACTCTGATGCCGGGACATCCGCCTGCGTCAGGAGAATGATGAAGGTCGATCCAGAGCACAGGTTGGTCCAGATACTCAAAGAGCAAAAAATAGACTGCGTGGCCACGCTGCCTTGTGATAAAGCCCAGGCATTCCTGGCCCTTGTTACACAGAACTTCTCTGAAATCCCACTGACCCGCGAGGCCGACGGCTTTGGGATATGTGCGGGCTTGGTATTGGCAGGGCGCCGACCGGCCATGTTGATTCAGAACACGGGCTTGGGCAACGCAGTCACAGATATCGCGTCACTCTTCCAGGTCTACCAGCTTCCATTGCCAGTGCTCGTGAGCTGGCGTGGCGTTTACAAAGAGACCATCGAAGTGCAAAAGAACCTGGGCCAGAAAATACCGGCCCTGCTCCAGGCCCTCGGGGTCCCTCATACCGTCGTGGAGCGAGAGGAAGACCTTCCGTTGGTCTCTTCGGCCATCGAAGACGCTTATCGGCATCAGACCGTCCATGCCATCCTGCTCTCTCCCCGATTATGGGAAGGCAGCTCGTTTTCTCCCACCCCGAACGAGATACGCCGCAAGCATCGTGAGAATGAGCATCCCCAGACTGTTGCGGTGAAGAGCAGGCGCGAGGTGACTGGTGACGAGCTTACCCGCTATGGTGCCATAAAGCTGATCATGGGCGCCGCTGACCAGCAGATTGTCATCGGCCATACTGGTATCCCATCAAAGGAGCTGTTCGCCATCCGAGACCGTCCTCTGAACTTCTATATGCTGGGAAGTCTGGGACTGGCTACACCTATAGGCATTGGCCTCTCCATGGGCCAGGAGCGGGAGGTCTGGGTACTCGATGGCGATGGAGCGCTGCTGTTGAACCCAAATGCCCTGTTCAGCCTGCGCATGTTTGGCAGATCCAACCTGACAGTGTTTGCCATTGACAACGCTAGCTGGGGCTCAACCGGCAACCAGGTGACGCCCACGTTGGACTATTTCGACCTGGAGTTGCTGGCCAGGAGTTGCGGCATCCGGAATACGCATAAGGTCCGCAATGCAGCCGAACTCCAAGAGGCTCTCCAAGTTCGTGGTGACGGGCCAAGGTTCATTCATTTCATCACTGCACCCGGGAACGCTAACGTGCCCAACGTTCCCCTGTCACCCCCGGAGATCAAGGAGAGGTTTCTGGCTGCTCTTCGAGACTAACGTGCTGTCCACTGGCAATCCCTGTCGGCGTTGATGGCGACACTGATTTTGGCGAGAAGGTGTCGGCAATGGAGACCATCCTGGTTACAGGTGCGGGTGGTGGTGGAGGAAACAACCTCATCACAGACATCAGGCTAGGTGCCCCGGATGTACGGATAATTGGCGCCAATATGGACCCTCACGTGCTGGGCAAGTCTGTGGCAGATGTCAACTATCTTCTCCCACCTGCCACGTCCAAGGACTACATTCAGGCCCTCAACTGGGTGATACGAAAAGAACGGGTCCAGCTCTCGATTCCTGACAACGACCGGGAGGTGAGGGCCCAATCGGAGAACCGGGAGCACCTGGCTTGTCCCGTGTTCTTGCCTCCAAAGGAGTCGGTCCGCATATGCCAGGACAAGTTCCTCCTCTACGAAGCACTGCGAAAAGCCGATATCCCAATGGCCGAGACCATGCCGGTGACCACTCTGGAAGACCTCGGTAAGATTTTTGCCCACTTCAACGGTCATGACCGACTCTGGGTTCGGATGCGGAGGACCTCGGGTTCACGGGGCTCAATTCCGGTGCCCTCTGCCGACTACGCCAGGTGGTGGATTAGCTACTGGTGTGAGATGCGAGGCGCCAGGGTAGACGATTTTACCGTGTCCGAGTATCTGCCCGGGCGTGACTTCGCATTTCAGAGCACCTGGTTTCAGGGACGTCTGGTAGTGGCAAAGCTCTGCGAGCGGTTGTCATACTTCTTCGGCCAAAACATGCCGAGCGGGTCGTCATCCACGCCCGCTGTGGCCAAACGAAGTGCAGACCTGGCCATATTCGAGATAGGCTTGAAAACGGTGAAGGCTGTGGATGCCGCGCCCCACGGGAACTACTGCATGGACTTCAGGTGCAACAAGGACGGCGTCCCTTGCGTAACCGAGATAAACTCAGGAAGATTCTTTATGATCACCCCCATTTTTGACCGGGCGGGGCTGAATATGGCCTCAACCTTCGTCCGGATGGGCCTGGGCGGTAAGCCGCCTGTGTGGGACCTGCTGGAGCGCATGGACAACGTCTATATGCTCCGTGACCTGGACACCGAGCCCACCATTATCACAGAAGAGGGGCTGGCAGGACGGTTCCAAAAGGCGGGGGACGACGCTTCTGGACCGTAGCCTTAGGCCCTATGTGCGGCATAGCGGAGTTGTCGCATCAGCGAACTGCGAGCTACGGGAAGGAGGGTGTGCATGCGCCGAGAGCTCCTGAACGTTCTGTGCTGCCCGCATTGCCACGGGCTGCTTGAGCTGTCGTGCTCACCTGAGGCTTCGAGTGGCTCTCAGTCGACACTGGAGGAAGGGGCCCTGGTGTGCAGCGAGGGCCATCGTTTCCAGGTGCATGCCGGTATCCCACGCCTTCTGCTCTCAACGCGGGCACACGACCAGTCAACGCGGCAGGTTGCGGACGTCTTCTCCCACAAATGGAAGCATCTGGCGGCAGGTGATGAGCAGGTGGCTTCTGGCCAGCAAGCTCTTGAGTTCAAGATAGGGTGGGTGAGGCAAAAGTACGGGTGGAGTGACGATGCTGCTCTTCGCGAATACTTCGGGCGCTGTGAGCGCATCCTGGACGCGGGCTGCGGCCTCGGTCGGGACAGCCGCTGGTTCGCCTCCCTGAACCCCCGCGCCACAATCATTGGGCTTGATGTGGCGGACAGCGTGGAGGAGGCATGGCAGGCGTCCCGCCACCTGCCCAACGTGCATGTTGTGCAGGGTGATATCATGCATCCTCCCTTTGGGCCAGGCACCTTCGACTTCATTTACAGCGAGGGTGTGCTCCACCACACCGAGGACACGGAGACGGCCTTCGGTACCCTGTGTGGCCTGCTAAGACCCGGCGGAGAGATCGCCATCTACGTCTACCGTAAGAAGGGGCCCATACGCGAGTTCACCGATGACTTCCTCCGGAACCGGCTCCAGGAGGCCAGCTACGAGGAGGCCTATGCCGTCTGCGAGGCGATCACGGAGCTGGGCCGCGCTCTGACAGAGCTGAACGTCACTCTGAATGTTCCCAGGGACATTCCGCTCCTTGGCATCAAGGCCGGGCCTGTAGACATTCAGCGGTTCATCTACTGGAACATGATGAAGTGCTTCTGGAATCCCACTTTCAGCTTCACGCGGAACAACGTGACCAATCTGGACTGGTACACGCCCGCTTTTGCCCACCGGCATACCCCCGAAGAGGTAGAAGGCTGGTTTTCCGCCAGGGGCCTGGAGCTTCTACATTTCAACGTTGAGGAGGCGGGCATCACTGCCCGGGGGCGTCTTACCGGCGTGCGAAGCTCCTCCGGGGTGGTAGGCACATAGCATGTGCGGCATAGCGGGCATATTCAACACCAGCGGGGCGCCCGTGGACGCGGCGGCGGTGCGGCGCATGGCCGATGCCCAGCGCCACCGCGGGCCGGATGACGCCGGGCTGTTCGTTGAAGGCAACGTAGGCCTGGGGCACCGCCGCCTGAGTATCATTGACCTGTCTGAGGCAGGTCACCAGCCCATGCCCAACGAGGACGGCTCCCTCCAGATCGTGTACAACGGCGAGACCTACAACTTCCGGGACCTGGTGCCGGAGCTACAGGGCTGCGGCCACGTCTTCCGCTCTCGCACCGACACCGAGGTGGTGCTGCACGCCTACGAGGAGTGGGGCGAGGAGTGCGTCCACCGGCTCAACGGCATGTTCGCCTTCGCCATCTGGGACGGCCCCCGCCAGCGTCTTTTCATGGCCCGGGACCGGTTCGGCATCAAGCCCCTCTACTACGCCTTCCGGGACGGGCGGTTCCTCTTCGCCTCGGAGGTGAAGGGGCTCCTGGCCTCGGGGCTGGTGAAGGCAGCCGTGGACCCCGAGGCGCTGAGCGAGTACTTCACCTTTCAGAACGTGCTCTCCGACAGGACCCTCTTTGCGGGCGTGCGCATGCTACCTGTTGGCCACGTGCTGACAGTCACGCGGGAGGGGGTCCACCAGCGGCAGTATTGGGACCTGGCATACGAGGAAGGCGGGGAGGTGGGAGAGGACCAGCTTCGGGAAACCGTTGAGCAGGCTGTGGCCCGCCAGCTTGTGAGCGACGTCCCGCTTGGCTGCTATCTCAGCGGCGGCATGGACTCCGCCTCCCTGGTGGCGGTGGCCAGCCGCCATATCCCCAGGTTCACCACTTTTACTACCGGCTTTGACCTGACTTCCGTGACCGGCATGGAGCTGGCCTTCGACGAGAGGGCGGACGCGGAGGTGGTTGCCTGTACCTTCGGGACAGAGCACTACGAGACAGTGCTGCATGCGGGTGACATGGCCTGGTGTCTTCCTCGCCTGGTGTGGCACCTGGAGGACCTGCGGGCCGGCACCTCCTATCAGAACTGGTACACGTCCCGCCTGATCGGCAGGTTCGTCAAGGTGGCCCTGGCGGGCGTTGGCGGCGACGAGATGTTCGCAGGCTATCCCTGGCGCTACCAGGTGGTGGAAGGCTGCGAAGACCTTGATGAGTTCCGCCGGCGCCACTACGTCTACTGGTGTCGGCTCGTGTCCGATGCAGACAAGCCCGCGTTCTTTTCGCCTGGCCTTTGGGCGCAAGCCAGGGGCTACCCGACTTTTGACGTGTACCGGAGTGTGGTGGACCGTGCTGCTCACCTTAGCCCTTTGAATCGTGCCCTTTATTTCGAAGTCAAGACCTTCCTCCATGGGATACTGATGGTGGAGGACAAGATAAGCATGGCCCACTCCCTGGAGGTGCGAGTGCCCTTCCTGGACGACGCCCTGGTGGAATGCGCCTCGCGGATACCGGCCTCCCAGAAGCTGCGCAATGGCGAAGGCAAGTACCTGCTCCGTCGTGCTATGACCTCCTTGCTGCCGCCAGGCATCGTGACCAAGAAGAAGCAGGGGTTCAGCCCGCCCGACGGCTCCTGGTACCGTGGCCCAACTATGGCCTACATCCAGGAGGTGCTCCTGGACCCTCGCACCCTGTCCCGCGGGTACTTCCAGCCCGAGTACGTCCGCAAGGTGGTGCAGGAGCACCTGGAGGGTAAGGTAAACCACCGGCTGCTTATCTGGTCGCTCCTGTGTTTTGAGTGGTGGAACCGCATCTTCCTGGACGGCGAGGTGCCGGGGCCCGATGGTGCGCGGGGCCTGGCGTAGAGTTGAACGGCGAGCCTGTGCCTAACTCTCCCGATGTCTCTATCTGCATCCTGGGCTACAACGGCGGTCAGGTGCTGGAGCGCTGCATCGCCTCGGCGCTCCATGGCCCAAGCAGTTTGCGCACCGAGCTGCTGGTGATTGACAACGCCTCAGCCGATGGCTCGGCGGAGAGGGTGGCGGAGCGCTTCCCCGACATCCGGCTGGTGCGCAACCCGCGCAACCTGTTCTTCACCACGCCCTACAACCGTGGCTTCAGGGAGACCACGGGCCGCTATTTCCTGGTGCTGACCCAGGACGTGGAGTTGGGGAGCGATACGTTGCCCAGCCTGGTGGCTCTCATGGACGCCAACCACAAGGTCGGCGCCGTAGCTCCCGCCAGCTTCCGCCCCGACGGACAGCAGGAGCCCATAGCCAAGCGGGAGATGGGATACGGGGAGATGCTGCTGCGCTATACGGTGCTGGGGCGGCTCATGTGGCCCCTGCGCAACAGGCTAGTGCGGAGGAACCACTACGATGGAGTGGCCCTGGAGGGTCCCACGCCTGTGGACGTGGTCCAGGACTCTTGCCTGCTGGTGCGTCGCAGCGCCATCCCCGATGGCGCCCTCTACGACGAGCGGTTCCTGCTGTACTATAACGAGGACGACCTCTGCATCCGCCTGCGGCGGGCCGGGTGGGATGTCTGCTATTTCCCTGGCGCCCGGGTCGCCCACCTTGGCAGCCACAGCGGGTCGCCCAGCCGCGCCCTTATGCAGCGTCGCATCAACCTGCAAGATGCACTCCGCTTCTCTGCCAAGTACCACGGCAGGCTGAAGACGGCGTTGCTGCTGGCGCCTCTGGCGTATGCCCACTTCTTCCTGTGGAGGACGGTGCGCAAGGTGCGCAGGCAGTAGTACCAGGCTGCAAAAAGCACGTCATCATCGTCCGCTCGTGGTGAGCCCCGATGGTATCGGGGTCGCGAGTCCTTCTCGGACCTGTCGAACCATACGAGCGGACGGGAGTTCCCGCTCATGTCCTTCGACAGGGCTCAGGATGAGCGGGAATCTCTGGCACGCCTTTGTGTACGCTGACTACGAAAGCGGGTGCTAGGGATGTCCTTTCAGGACCTCTTCGTAGAGTCGCACTATAGGGCGGGCCATACCTTCCCACGTGTGCCTACGCTCCGCGCGGGTCGGTGGGCCGCCCAGGCCATGGTCACGTGGATGACCTTCATCGCTGCTCAGAGTCCCCGCTTTGGTCTGCCGGGGGGCCGAACCGCCCGTAGAGAAGCCGGCGGATGAGAGGGATGCGTCGGATGGTGTACAGCACCTTGTGGAGAAAGGTCCCGATGGGGGAGTCGTACAGCAGCGTGGTCAGCCAGGAGTGGCCAAAGCCCAGCAACGCCACGTAGTTAAGGGGAGACCGTTGAAGTCGGAACCTGCGCACGATGTACTGGTCCAGGGGATCGTTCAACTGTATGTCCTGGAGCGCCGCGGGCATCATTCCCGCCCTGCGTGCCACTCTGAAGTGCTCCACGCTTTTGGGTGAAACGCCCATGATGGTGGAGCAGACGAAGTCGCCTGCCCCTATGTCGCTGGCGGCGATGAGCAGACCCATGGGCACAGGCTCTCCTGTCATTGGGCCGCTCTTGTCCAGGAAGTAGGTGCCATCGTACAGCACGATCCGCGGCCTCAAGAGCTGGTTGATGGCCACAATCTTCTCGTCAAAGAGAGCGTGGTTCTTCAGGCGCATGGTGTCAGGGATGCAGCCCCACTGGTTCTTGAAACCGAGGCTTACCCGGGTCATGGCGTGGACCTTGGGGACCGGCATGGAGATGAAGACGTCCGTCTGCTGGACTAACAGCGTGGGCAGCAGGACCTGCACGGTCTTGCCCGCAATGGCGACCGACACCTCCTCGGCGGGTACGCGATTGAGGGAGACGACCTGAACGTTGTACTTGGATGCCATTTCGTAGAGGCGGTGCTTCTCAAAGGCCTCCTCGGCGCGGAAGGCGTGGTATCCCCCGTCGGACTCCCCTATGGTGATGTGGGGCGTCCTCTCCCGCAGGATGGATACCAGGGCCTCGATGACCTCCGGAGAGGTGGTCACTCCCGGCATGGGGGTATGCCAGGTGAGGTTAGGCTTGATGAAGACCCTGGCCCCTGGCTGGACCGCATCCTGCCAGTGTATCCACTCCAGGGCCTCAAGCACTCGCTCGCGCAGGGGGCCCTGGCCTTGCCGCACCACTGAGACTCGCGCCGTCATGTCTGGCGGGGGGCTGACTCCCCATTGCTGCCGAGCGGTGGTAGAAGGGAGAGCAGGTGTTGGAAGAGAGACTCGGCGGTGTCGAACTGCTGGCTCAGCCTCTCCATCTCGCACAGGTCGGCGAGGCCCAGGGCCATGATGTTTGGGACAATACGCTCCGGGAACAGGCGAGTCCCGGCCCCGCTGAGGGCATCCACGGCCGGCTGTGAGGCGACTGGTGTGTACACGCGGGCCACCTGGGCGTGGGCGAAGAGCCTGGCAGCGGCTCTACCCACAACCCTGTCAAAAGCGGTCGCGCCGGCTATTTGGGCCCTATGCGCGGCGACGCAGCGGACCAGGGGCCAGATACCGTGCTCCGAGGATGCGAAGAGCACTTTGCTGCCCATCTCCACGAGCAGGCTCATTTCCCCAAGCCTAGCACTAGCGTTCACTGGGTGAGGGCCTCCGCATCCTGCTGATAAGGAGTTGCGCTACCAGGGCCCAGATGATGTTCGTGACCAGGAGTGCGATGACGACTTTCTGCACCACCGCCACTGGCATCCCCACCAGGTATACGTCGGTGGCCCACAGGAAGGGGAGCTGGACCAGATAGGCCAGGAGGACGGCTGCCACCAGCGGGAGGCGGAAGCGCAGGAAGAGCCCCGTGAGTCCGCCCAGCAGCAGGTTGCCCACCACTATGTACGGGTTACCCAGGGAGGCGGCGGTGTAGACGGAGCCCGCCGCTCCAGCCAGGCCGCCACCCAGGGGGCCGTACATTGCGGCTGCGAGAAAGACCGGGCCCTGAAAGAAGTGGACCCGGTAGCCCAGCACCGTTACGTACTCCAGTGCCCCCAGCAGGTTGGGCAGCACCGCCATTATCAGGAGAATGGTGGCGGTCCTCATGTTCCAGGATGTGTTACCAATCAGGAGCCGTTTGTACATCTCCCGTTGCCCTCCTTAGGTTTGTGCATCTGGCTTGGGATAGAGCCCCAGCCACCGCCGTACTACGTTACGCCAATAGACGCTGCACCACGGACTGGGTATCAAAGGCCAGTTCGCTGCTTCGTGCCGCAAGCCGCTTCCGCTCGGCCACTAGGTCCGCCAGTTCGATGCCACCCAGGGCGGATGCAATACTACCCTGTTTCAGGCTGAATTTGGAGCATCCGTTGATCTGTGTCATATTGGGCACGTCGCCAAAAACAGGGATGCACAGGGAGGCCATCCCTTCCAGTAGTGTCAGCGGCGTGTCCACGGTCTGGGAGAGGTCACGGAAGGGCAAAAGCAGGATGTCCGTTTCCCTGAAGGCACTGAGCGCGCCGGTGTCGGGGTCGCTCTGGCCTGCCTCGTAGGTTGCCTCCCTGTACTCGATGCCGTCGCAGGACCTCAAGTAGCCCAGGAGCTTGTCTGCCCCTGGGGATAGCGGGTTATTAAGGCCGTAGACCTTCACACGGAAACTGCCGCTGTTTGTCAGGTCATCCCATTGTAGGGCGCTGATGAGCCGGTCCACGCCCCGGTCGGAATCCACCCGTCCAAGGTAAGTCACGGTGTAGGGCGGGTCCATTCTCTTGGAGGATGGGTCCAGGAAGTATTCCCTGGGCACAGGTGGCAACACTAGCTCCGAGGCCACACCGTGGCGGCGCAGGCTGCGCTGGAGCCGGGGAGAGATGGCCACTGTCTTGTGGCAATACGGTCTGTTGAGCCAGTACTTGAGCCCGCGTTTTATCCAGTTAGGGGTGTGGCTCAGATAGACGTGTACGAATCTGATCCTGCGATGGAATGCTCTACGGAAACGCAAGAATACCAGGTTGTCCCTGGAGTAGAATTGCCAGGAGATGACTATGTCTGGCCGCGCCTCAGCAATCTGGTGAAGTGCTGCTCGCAGGTCCCGCAGGTAGTCCACGGTGACCCCGGAGGGGAGCAACCGGCGCTCTTTCTGAGGAGCCCCATAAAGGTAAAAGGAGCAGTGGCCATGGCTGGCCTGGACTTCGTTGGCCACCCGCCTGGCGTAGTTGTTGGAGCCGCCTATGCGGAATGGGTCCAGGCTGGACCGGGTGCTCAGGAAAGCTATCTTCATGGCCTGTCCGCGGCGATCAGATATGTGTTGGACATGAGGTAGGGAGCCCACCGGAGAGGCTGGGGTAGTTTCCATGAGAGCCTGGCAAAGGCGCGGGCGGTGGGAAGAAGAGCGCCTTCGAGCCGTCCAGGAATCACTGGGTATTCATCTTCCCCACCCTTGAACAAGGGCAGCCGAACGATGATGGGCACATAGCGTATGTTCTTGAACCCGGCTGCGCGCATGATGCGCCCCAGTCTGAAGGCGCCGATACGCCTCTGACGGAACTGGTGGTCGTCCACCTGCCAGAGGGATGAGTCACCTGCCCCGCCGGATGCCTCATCACCCCTTCTCTGGGCTCTTCGCACCAGGTGCTTGAGCCGGGTACGCCCGACCCAGAGTGAGGGAGTGGACTTCGTTATGACCAGTAGACGCCCTCCATGCGTCAGCAATCCCTGGGCCTTGGCCACGAACTCCTCTTTCCGGGGGAAATACTCGATGGATCGGATGGAGTAGATCTTGTCGAACTGCGTCTCTGGTCCGAAGGCGAGGAAGTCGCTAACCACCAGCGTCACATTGGGTCCCAAGTCTCGGGTCTTGGCCTGCGCGATCATGCTGCTGGATACGTCTAGGCCCACTACTTCCCTTACCATGGGGGCCACCTGTTGTAGCCAGACACCCGGGCCGCAGCCGACCTCGAGCACCCTGTCTGAAGGTGAGAAGACGGCGGAATGAAGGAAGCGTGACAGCGTGAGTTCAAAGTCCATCTGTTTCACCGCGGAGCCAAACCACCTGGTATCCGCATAGGTGGTGGCGGCTCCCGGAGCCTCAGATGAAGGTGTTGGCCTGTAAGCAGAATCTTCCATAGGCAAATCGCCACGGTGAGATATGCGTGGCAGTTCTTGGTCATGACACCCGGCACCCCAGTATACCATGGGGAAACTCGTCAGTCCTGAGCGGCTGTCGTTGTTGCTACCACAGCTTCTTCATATACGGCAACCAGCCTCCTGGCAACGGATTCCCATGTGTACTTCTCCCGTGTCACTGCCCGTGCAGCCTTGCCCATCGCCTCTCTGAGGTCAGGGTTCCGCAAGAGTCTCACCACATGTTCTGCGAACCGCTGAGGCTCGTCCGCCACCAGAAGGTGTTCGCCAGGGCTTACCTCAAGCCGCTCGGCCACGGTGGATGTGCAGACGATCGCCCTTCCCGCCGCCATAGCCTCCAGCACCCGGTTCTGGATGCCGCTGGCCGCCAGGAGCGGGCACACGTACACGTCAGCCATGGCAAAGTAGGGTGCCAGGTCCTCCACGTAACCGGTGACTGTCACTCCCTGGTACCTGCCGGCCAATTCCTTGACGCGCGGGGGAGGATCGTTGCCAACGAGATACAACTGTACGTCCGGCACCTGGCTGCGGACACGGGGCAAAACCTGCTCGCACAGGAAGATGCTCGCCACCTCGCTCACCTTTGAACCCATGGCGCCGGTGAAGAGCAGGATTAGTTGCCCACTATTCCCCGGTGGCCTGGCCGTGAATGCCGGGAACTTGCGCACTCCCAGGGGAATAATCTCCACATTCAGTGTGGAGTTCACGTGCAAGAGCGACTCCCGGTCCTCTGGCGTGACCACGTATATCCTGGGGAAGCGGGGAAACATGCAGGCTTCGTACCGCCGCATCTTCCTTGCCTGAAGAATAGAGTGGAGGCGCCGGTACAGGGGGGTGTGGCGGTCTCTGGCGATCCGGTCCAGGAGCAGGTGGGGGCAGTCGTTGGGTGCCAGCACCCGCGGCAGGTGTGGGGCCAGGTGCCAGAACTGCGCCATGTTTACGCCGAAGAAGTGCACCAGCTCCACCGGCGTCGTTGCCAGGGTCTCACGGACCGCTTGTGCCAGAGGGTTGAGGGGATATCGGCGGAAGGAGAGAGGGGATGACTCCACGACGTTCCTGAGAGCGGTCCCTGCTGTGATGCCGACCATGGGGAACACCCCGGCGATGCGGCAGTACTGCGCCAAGTGTTGTACCTTCTCCGGGCCAATCTGCTCGCCAGGTTGTCGGAAACAGAGCAGAGTTATCTCGTGCTCTCGCCCTAGCAGCCGAAGGGTGTGGTACAGGGGGATACGGCGGCCGCTGGTAGGCGGGTAGGGGAAGACCTCTGAGATGAACAGGAGTTTCATAGGCGGCACGTGGGACTGTATGTAACCGAAGCCATTATAGTCAAAGGCGCTCCTCTCCGCGACTACCGGATTGACGGCGCGGCGGGCTGACGCTACTCTTTTTGGCGTTATGTGTGGCATTATCGGGTATTTGGGTGAGCGCCAGGCGGCGCCTGTTCTGCTGGAGGGGCTCGCCCGGCTTGAGTACCGTGGCTACGACAGTGCGGGGGTGGCGGTAGTTGACGGGGAGGGTGAGGTGACGGTGCGCCGGGCTCCAGGCAAGCTGCGGCGTCTGGAAGAGCAGATGAGGGGAGCCCTGCCCAGGGGCACCATGGGGCTGGGGCATACCCGCTGGGCTACCCATGGGGGTCCCACCGAGTTTAACGCCCACCCTCACACCGACTGCAAGGGCCGGGTCATCGTGGTCCATAACGGGATAGTTGAGAACTACGCGGAACTCAGGGCAGAGTTGCGTGCCAAAGGCCATCGCTTCGCCTCAGAAACGGACACGGAGGTCATCCCTCACCTCATCGAAGAGGGACTGGCCCAGGGAGGTGACTTTGCCAGTTCGTTCCGCGCCGTAGCCTCCAGGCTCCGCGGCGCCCATGCCATTGCAGCCATATGGAGCCAGGAGCCGGAGACCTTGGTGAGCATGCGGCTGGGCAATGCAGGCGGCATCTGTGTGGGGCACGGCAATGGAGAGATGGCGCTGGCCAGCGACCTGGCGGCCCTCCTGCCCCTGACCACCAGGGTGGTGTTCCTGGCGCCGGGGGAGGTGGCGGTGTTGCACCGCGACCAGGTGCAGTATACGGACCTGGAGGGCAGGCCGCTGGAGAGGCGGCCCCGCCGCATAGTCTACAACCCGGAGGCCGCGGCCAAGGGCGGCTACAAGCATTTCATGCTCAAGGAGATTATGGAGCAGCCTGAGTCGGCGACCGCTGCGCTGCGGGGCCGCCTCAGGTTCGAGCCTGAGGCCCTCTGCCTGGACGAGGTCTCCCTCTCTGAGCGGGATATCCGCGACCTGACCAGGGTGGTGCTGGTGGGCATGGGCACCAGCCTGCACGCGGCCATGGCGGGCGCCATGATGATGGAGCAGGTGGCGCGTCTGCCAGCCACCGCCGAGAACGCTGCTGAGTTCCGCTATCGCGACCCGGCGGTGGACAGGCACACGCTGGTGGTGTCCGTTGGCCAGTCAGGGGAGACGGCGGACACCCTGGCCGCCATGGAGGAGGCCATCGGGAGAGGGGCGCGCAGCCTCACCGTATGCAACGTGGAGGACAGTCAGGCCACACGGCTGGCGGAGGGGACCATCCTCATGCACGCAGGGATGGAGATAGGCGTGGCCTCCACCAAGACTTTTGTGAACTCCCTCATGTGTCTATACATGCTGGCCGTGCATGTAGGGATGAAGAAGGGCGTAATAGGCGAGGAGAGGGCCAGCCAGCACGTCCGCGAGTTGGCGCGAGTGCCAGACGTGCTGGGGCGAGTCCTCCGCAGCGGTGGCCAGTACGAGGAGGTGGCCCGACGGTATTTTGAGCGCGGCAACTTCATGTACATTGGTCGCGGTGTGCAGTACCCCATAGCCATGGAAGGGGCACTGAAGCTGAAGGAGATCAGCTATATCCACGCCGAGGGGGTGGCCGCTGGCGAGATGAAACACGGCCCCATCGCCCTTATAGACGAGGGGATGCCCGTGGTCGCCCTCTGCCCTCGGGACCACCTGTATGAGAAGATGCTGGGCAACGTCAACGAGGTGAAGGCGAGGAATGGGGTGGTGCTGGCCGTGGTCACCGAGGGTGACACCCAGGTCCGGCAGAAGGCGGACTACGTCATCGAGGTGCCGGAGACGCCCTACCTTCTCTCCCCCATCGTCACCGTGCCGCCTTTGCAGTTGCTGGCCTACCACATCGCCGTGCTGCGAGGGTGCGACGTGGACCAGCCGCGCAACCTGGCCAAGTCGGTGACAGTGGAGTAGCTGACCTGGAGTGGCTGGGGATCCTGGATTCGAACCAGGGCTTGCAGATCCAGAGTCTGCCGTCCTACCGCTAGACGAATCCCCAGGGCGCTCCTCAGTATACCAGAGCCGTTACCTGGGGTGAACCTGGGGTATTCGTCCAATCGGGGCCTTGGTCTTCAGGCCAAGAAAGCCTACCCTGGTGAGCTTTCCATGGTGTCCGGCCACTCCCCCAGCACCACGCTGACCTGGAGAGTCTGGCCGTCCCTCAACAGAGTCAGGCGCACCGTATCCCCCGGTCGGAGGTCGTTGAAATAGCGGGTGATCTCTTCCACGGAGCTCACAGGTCGCCCGTCCACAGCGGCGATGATGTCACCCCCCATACCGGGGACCCCGTCCGCGCCGCTACCGCCTCCCAATAGCCCCGCTGCCTGGGCAGGGCTGTCGGGCATCACCGTCACGACATAGATTCCCTCGGAAGTGGTCAGCCCCAGCAGGTCGGCCAGGTCGGGGGAGAGCGCCATGCCGCTGATGCCGAGCCAGGGCCGCTTTACAGTCGTGCTTTCCAACAGTTGCGCCAGGATGGTCTTGGCACTATTGATGGGGACGGCAAAGCCGACCCCCGTGGCGCCATTAGCAGACACCTCGACAGAGGTGTTGATGCCTATGACCTCGCCTGCCGAGTTTAGAAGCGGGCCACCGGAGTTACCCGGGTTTATGGAGGCGTCGGTCTGGATCATCCCGGTGATGGTGCGTCGTAGTTCACCGGAGCGGCTCCGGTTCACGCCACTCACGACACCGACGGTTATGGAGTTCTCCAGCCCAAAGGGGCTGCCCAGGGCGATGGCCATCTGGCCCGGCCTCGCCGCACCTGAGTCTCCGAGAGGCAATGGTGTTATCCCATTCACAGCCTGTGGGTCCACTGTTAGAAGGGCCAGGTCATCGGTGGGACTCGTCCCTGCAACCTGGGCATCCAGCGTCCGCCCGTCGGAAAGGGTCACTCGGATCTGAGTGGCGCCTTGGACCACATGGTAGTTCGTGAGGATGTGGCCCTCAGCGTCCATCAGAAAACCCGAGCCCTGCCCGCGTTGGGGGGGCGCAAAACGAAAGCGGCTGGAGGTCGGCACGACCACGCTTATCTCCACCACTGCGGGGCTGGTCTTCTCGTACAGGTCCACCACTGTCTGCTCGTTGTAAAGCACTGGGGCCGCCGACGCCGTATCAAAGAAGATGCGGGAGGCCGCGGCACCAGCCGCTCCACTAATGCCCACCAGCGCCATCATGAGGACCAGAACGGCCAGTCTGGAAAGGACTGAAGCCCTTCTCTTTTCCATTGTTGTACCCTCCTCTACCTACTATCTACTACGTTCCACTAGGCCTCTTCGGTCTGAAGCTCGTGGGACCTAACGTGACTGCGGGCGGTCCCCAGAGAAGGCGCCGCCCCCTCCAAAGAGGCCGTCAGTGCCCTCGGGCGTGATGACAATGGACCTGGCAGTAACGGTGCCGTCCTCTTCTCGCTGGCCCATTACCGTCACGCTCAGTCCCGTTTTCAGGTCGTCCCAGGTGCCCTCGGCGAACATCTGGACGGTCGTGTCAGCGCCAATAGTCGCCTGCAACGGTCCCTGCGGCGTGTTGACCGTCACGGTATTGCCCTCTATCTTCTCGATGGTGCCCGCCAGACCGCCGCGGCCCCCGAAGCCCTGCATGTTCTGCATGTCCCCTTGCTGGCCCTGGAACTGCTGGCGGAACTGGTCGAACTGCTGCTGGCTGAGTTGCCCCTGTCTCTGCAACTGCTGCCTTAAGGCTTGTGCTGACTGTGTTGACTGCGTCGGCAGTGCCCTTCGAGCGGCCTCTTCCCCCTGGCTCTTGCCCAGGGCCATCCCGCAGGCAAAGGCCCCGCCGAGGCCGCCTCCCAGCGCGATTATTGCTACCAGCAGTATCACAAGTCCCTTCGTTTTCATTCCTCTCCTCTCTGTTCTGTATGCGGCTCTCTACTCGTACCGCAGCGCCTCGATGGGATGGAGCCGGGCGGCCCGGAACGCGGGATAGATGCCAAAGAAGAGCCCGATGACGGCCGACACCACCAGGGCCAGCACGGCGATGTCCCCGCTGAAGGCGGTCTGGAGGGTCTGGTTTCCCAGGCTCTGACCGTCCACGATGCGGGACAGCACCAGCCCCAGGAGTACCCCAAGACCACCGCCGCCCAGGCTCAGCAGCGTTGCCTCCGAGACGAACTGGAGCAGAATGTCCCGGCGCTTGGCGCCCATGGCCTTGCGGATGCCGATCTCCCTGGTCCGCTCCGTCACCGACACCAGCATGATGTTCATGATGCCTATGCCGCCCACCAGCAGAGAGATGCCGGCAATGGCTCCCAGGAAGACCACAAAGGTGTTGGTTGTCTCCTCCAGGGCCTGGATGGTCTCCTGCTGGCTGCTGACGGTGAAGTCGTCGTCGGTGGTAATGCGATGTCGCAGTCGCAGCACCGTGGCTATCTCCTGGACTGCGTTATTCATGGCACCGGCGCTTCTCACCTGCACGTTGACTGTCTGGACGTTGACGCTGCCCTGGGTTGTGCGCTGGGAGGCGAGGCGGTAGTAGGCCGTGGTGATGGGCACCAGCACCTGGTCGTCGAAGAGCCCTTGCGTACCACCGCCCATGCTCTTGAGGACCCCGATGACGGTGAACTGCCGCCCGCCGATCCTCACTGTTTGGCCTGTGGGGTCTCGGAAGCCGAAGAGGGTCTCAGCTACTCGGGTCCCGAGGACGACCACCTGCGATACGTTGTCCACTTGGCTCCAGGTGATGAACTGGCCCGAGGCAACGGGGACATTCCGCACGAACTGGTACTCAGGGGTTACCCCAATCACCTGGGTGAAGGTGTTTTTGCCACTGGCCACCACCTGGCCCGTGGTGCGCAGCTCCGGCGCCACCGCCGCCACCGACGGTGCATAGGCCGGGTCTGTGAGGGCGTAAGCGTCGTCCAGGGTAAGGGTGGAGGCGCTCCCCAGCCCGCCGAAAATCCCTCCCTGGCTGGAGGAGCCGGGCCGCACAAAAAGCAGGTTGGTCCCCAGCGATGCGATATTGGCGGTGATGGTCTGCTGGGCACCTCTGCCGATGGCCATGAGGGAGATGACGGCCGCCACACCGATAACGATGCCCAGGAGCGTTAGCCCGGAGCGTAGCTTGTTGGCGCCCAGAGAGGAGAGGGCGGTAAGAAAGGTGGTGAAGGGGCTCATGGAGCTGTTCCCTCCTTGCCGACACTCTGTGCAAGGGCGTCCCGCGGCTCCCGGACAGGCTCGTCGCTCACCAAGCGCCCGTCCCGCATGGAAACGACCCTGCGGGTGTGGGCGGCGATGTCCGGCTCGTGGGTCACCATCACCACGGTGAGCCCCTCCTCCCGGTTCAGCCGCTGGAGAATCCCGATGATCTCGTAGCTGGAGCGGCTGTCCAGGTTACCCGTAGGTTCGTCCGCCATGAGGATGGAGGGGTCCTTGACCAGCGCCCGGGCGATGCCCACCCGTTGCTGCTCGCCCCCGGAGAGCTCCGCCGGGCGGTGGTGTGCCCTGGGTCCCAGCCCCACCCTCTCCAGCGCCTCCAGGGCGCGCCTCCTGCGGTCGCGCCCGTTGCCGTACAGCAAAGGGACCTCCACGTTCCCCAGCGCCGTCAGCCGCGGCAGTAGGTTGTACGTCTGGAACACGAAGCCAATCTTGCGGTTGCGTATCTCCGCCAGACGGTCGTCTCCAAGACGTCCCACCTCCTGGCCCTCCAGTATGTACCGGCCAGAAGTGGGCGCGTCCAGGCAGCCGATAACGTTCATCATGGTGGACTTGCCTGAGCCGGAGGGGCCCATAATGGCCACCATCTCCCCAGGCTTGATGGCGAGGCTGACACCCTGAAGCGCCCGCACCTCCACCTTGCCCATGCGGTAGACCTTGATCACGTTCTCAATCTCAATCATTAGTGGTCTTGCCTCTGGGGGACGGGTGTGCGTTGGCTGGATGATCCGCCGGTGCTCTGGCGGGTGCCGCCGGTGCCTGGGAGCCCCGGGACGATCCCTTGCCCTTGCATCCTGAAGACTTGGCCCATGCCAAACTGGCCGGTGGTCGCCTGCTGGGTCTCCATGACCACCTGCTCGCCCTCGCCGAGGCCCTGGCGGACCGCCACCCAGTAGTCGTCGCTGTTGCCCAGCACCACGGATCGGTCCTCAACGCGCCCGTTGTTCATGACGCGCACCACAGGCTGCTCAAAGCTCCCGTAAAGGGCCTGGATGGGCACCAGAATGACATCGCGCTCCTCCCGGATCACGATGCTGGCGGTGGCGCTGAGGCCCTCCCTTAGCTGCACTCCTTCCGGGACCTGGACGAGGATGCTGATGGGATAGCTCACTACGCCTTGCTGGCTGCGCGCGCCCGAAGCGATAGTGGACACCGTACCCGCCAGCACACTGCCCCGCAGGGCGTCCATGGTGACGTCCGCCCGGGCCCCCTCCCTGACAAAGAGGACATCTACTTCGTCCACGACGCCGTCTATCTCCACGATGGTGGGGTCTACAATCTCAACGATGGCCGTGCTGGCGTTGACCGCCTGTCCTGCCTCCACACCCACTGCGGAGATAACCCCCGCCATGGGCGCCTGGAGCACGGCAAGTGCCAGGCGCTCCTCAGCGCGCTCCAGGTCTGCTTGGGCCGAGTCGAGCTGGGTCTGAGCGAGCGCCATGTCCAGTGGGTCTGGGTCCGTTTGAAGTTTGGCCAGGTTCTCCAGCGCCTGGTCCAGGCTGGCCTGTGACACCACCACCTGCTTCTCCTTGACATCCAGCTCCAGAGGGTCAGGCTCCTGCTGGAGGTCTGCCAGGGCGGTCTGGGCCTCCTCCAGGGCCTCCTCGGCCCTTTTCACGCCGCTCTCCCCGCTGGCCAACGCCTTGGCTGCCTGGAGCTCGGCGGTGGACAGGTCGTCTCGGGCCGCCTTCAAGGCCTCCCACGCCGCATCCACGTCGCCCTTGACCGAGACCACTTGAGCGGCGGAGGTCTCTCCCCCAGTGCCTGGTACCAGCTTGCCGGGGAAGAGGTTCACCCAGCCGTAGACCGTGGTCTCGTTCCAGGGAGTCATGGGGTCGTCGGGCGGCACACCGGCGGCCCAATAGCCCTGGGCCAGGTCCTGGAACCGCTGAGCGCTGCCAAATAGGGCGTCCAGGTCAGCGCCCCACTCTTTTAGGAGCGAGTCCGGGTCATGAAGGAGTTGCGCGTCCGTGAGGTCCATGCCCAGGAAACGACGGAACACCGTCCTGTACCCATCCGCCGCCTCCTGGAGATGGTCTCGCTTGGCCTGGAGCGTAGCATCCCACTGTGTCTGCTGAAGCTCCAGGTCTCGCCTGGCGTTGTCCAGGCTTACTTTGGTCGAGTCTATCTGGGAATAGGCCCGCGCCAGGACGTCGGCGTCCGGGCCCGCCGCCAGCTCGTCCCGGGCCTTCTGTGCCTTCTGCAAGTTGAGCCTGGCGGTGGCTACCGCCGCCTCCGCCTGAGCAAGCTCCAGCGCCGAACGGGGTGCCTGCGCCTGGTCCAGGGCGTCTTGGGCGTTGCGGACTGACACCTTGGCCTGGGCCACTGCCTTTTCCAGGGAGGCGATGGTGGCCTTGTCCAGGCTGGCGAGCACTTGGCCCTTCTTCACCTGCTGCCCCTCCTGCACCAGGACATTGTCCACGGTGCCCTGGCTGCCGAAGGTCAGTGTGGCCCGGCTGGCGAAAACCAAGCTGCCGCTGGTGGACACCTGGTTCACCAGGGCCCCCCTGCTGACGGGTACAAGCTGCCGGTCCTTACCCAGGCTGTCCTGGCCGGACCCGCTGACCCGGGCATAGACGACGTAGGCGCCTCCACCGGAGGCTGCCACCACCAGGACTGCCACCGTTAGCCAGCGGCCAATGGTGCTGCCGAGAAGGCTTCTCATGGCTGTGCCCGCTCCTTGCTTCGAGGATGTGTGCAAAGGCTCAAAGACTATAAACGAAAAAGTGGGTGCGATGTCAGGGTAGACCTTGACGTGCCGCTAAGCGGAAAAAGGAGCGGCCCCCGATGGTATCGGGGGCCGCAGGTATGTCGGTGGCCTTAACGAGAGAAGAGCAGGGTGGAAGGCGCCGCCAGGGGTCTTGGTCCGAGGCCACGGGTGTGAAGCCCTGGGAGCTCATGCTCACCGAACGGGCCACACCGTGCTTGCCCCGGCCCCCTGGCTCGACATCAGGGATATGCTCCCTAGAAAGGAGGTGATCCAGCCGCACCTTCCGGTACAG
>JACPQL010000017.1 GCA_016190445.1 Chloroflexota bacterium | reverse complement strand
TGATGAAGAAGGGGTGTCCAGAGGGGCGAAGCCCCTTTGGCGGGGGTCTGGGGGTGTCCCCCAGATACAATTTTCGCCCCCTTCCTGGCCAGGAAGGGGGTCAGGGGGATGGTCGAAAGGGTTTTTCATCACCCTGCTAGGAGAGCCTGTTCTTGCCACATTGAAGTGTGATTTTTGTAAGCGCTGGCTCCCCGAGCACGGGGAAAATCCGACCTTTTCTCCACTTCACGGTCTTGGTGAGGGTGAGATTCTACACCAAGCTGGCTCCTGAGACCTCGTACCGTTTCCTTGTCCAGCGTTCAGCCGAGGACGCCCTCGCGGACCTCTGTGAGGCAACCAAGACAGGTTACAAGCACCGCAACCCCGTAGCCCTAGCGAGGGAGTGGCAGGCCATCCTCGAGAGCGGTGAGGTGCCCTCCCGTGCTGCGCTCGCCCGCCAACTAGGTGTGAGCCGCGCCCATGTGACGCAGGTGCTTAGAATACTGCTTCTTCCTCCGGACAAACTGCAGGCAATCAGGTTTCTGGGCGATCCTATCCAAGGAAAGCGAGCTGGCATCCACACTCTTCTCAACGGAATCAGGTGCAGAGGTTAGAGATAGCATGGAGACGAAAGGCACTCTGGGTTCGAATTCCCGATGGTGGGGTACGGAAGGCGAGAACCAGAACTCTTAAGTGGCTCTGCATCTCACGTATGACCTAGCCGCCAGACATTCGCCATCTACGACTGGCGCTGGTAAATCCACTCGATGGCGTATTGTTTACATCCTGACACAGTGGCAACGAATTTGGCTTCGTCTCCAGGGGGCAGACGAAAATTCAAAATGGTGCTGGCTTCAGGCTCTTGTTGTGAGACCCTTAGTTCGAGCAAGAGACTATTCTGCCAACGAAATTCGAAGGTCCCACTTCCAGTGTCGTCCCAATTGCCGGACGAGTAGCTGCCGGTTACGCGCAGAGGAACGCTTCCAGAACCGGACACATATTGGCTCGGCAAGGGGTCAAATGTAAAGGCGATAACCTTCCACTTCTCGTCAAGGGTCTCCCCGGCGCTACTCACAGTCACCCAACGGTCAGTGCAGGATATACCCTCTTCACTCAGGATGATTGTATAGTGTATATCGGTGCGGGACCCGGTAAAGGGGTTCTGATTGGAAGACATTGTTTCCAGGGGCAGGCCGTTGGGATTGATGCGTGTTTCCACAAGCACCCAGCGGGGTCTCAATGGCGCGGCCGGGGTCGGCGTAGAGGCTGCTGCCGGCTCTAGAACGCTGACCACCCGCTTGGCGATGCCGACACGGTCCCAGTGGGAGTCGGTGACGGTAAGGATGACCTCGTAGGTGCCGGGCTTGTTATAGGCATGGGGTTGGGCCAGGGTGGTTTCAAAGGCCCCCTTGGCGTCCATAGAGATAGGATCTGTTGTTTTTGTTCCATCTCCGAAGTCCCAGACCGCGGTGACTCTCCCTGCAAGCAGCTCTTTGAGAAGGGAGGTTATCCCTCCTTCCTTTTCCGCAGAATAGGATTCCACTGTATAGTGGGAGAACCCAATGGCTTTGGCTGTAGCAACCATCTCTAAACGTTCACCTGCTTGCAGGACGAGCGCATCCCCTGCAAGAGTGCCAAAAGAGACCGTGAGACCGCGGTCAGTAGGTCCAGCTGTTTCCCAACCGAAAAGCACCGTCACCGAGTCCTCACCACGGGCGCCCGCCGCGTCCTCTACTTGAACCAGGAGGGTGTGCTCCCCCGGTGGCATCACGGGGAAAACGGCCTCGTAACGGTAGTCCGGCCATTCACTGAGCGATCTGGAGTAAGTACCCATAGTAACCAAGATGTCAAAATCAGGCGCTCCTTTGTTGTCCCATTGGACCAAACAAGAGGGCCAGTCAGCAGGATAGATGTAGCTACCGCCAAGGTACTTCTCAAGGGGATAGCTCCCACGGAGGCTGCAGTTCGGAATAGTCGTAGCCAGCCTTGTTTCATCAGGGGTCGCCGACGTACGCCCATCCGACTCCGGGGCAGCGCCGCCACAGGCCGACAGGAAGGCCAGGAGGAGAAAACCGACGGTTGTCAGTAAGACTCGGTGCACTCTATCCTCTACTGAGCCAATCTTGCCACAGAAAATTGCCGCGATTTTATTATGCTAGCCCCTCCCCAACAATTCAAATGCCAGCGGGTCAAGTGCCATGCCAATAGGCCCAGAGCGAGCCAAGAGTTCTTGGTTCGATATTGTATGGTGGGCCAAATGGGATTCGAATCGGGCTTAGCAGTGAGCGCAGAGGCTCGGCGTTGTCGGAGCCAGCAAAAATTGTTCGCGCACCTGGCCACGATGGCCCTGGAACCATCCGAGTACAGCCAAAGTTTCGGATTTCAGCCAATTGGGATAGGTGTGGCTCCCCGAGCAGGATTCGAACCTGCGACCTAGCGGTTAACAGCCGCCCGCTCTACCGCTGAGCTATCGGGGAAAGAGAGAGGAACGGCGACGCTCCCATGGTAGCAGCCGGTGGCGGAGGGCGCAAGCCGCGAGAGCGCAGGTCGGGTAGGTGCCCCGCCGCTGCCCTCGCCGGGTGGGGGCTTTACATCTTGCCAGGCATGTTTATGATGGTGTACATTCCTCTGGCAACCAGGGCACACGCCCAGGTCGTAGGTGAAGTCAGGGGGGAGGTAGGAAGACGTGAAGAAGTACATCATCCGGCGACTGCTTCATATGATCCCGGTGATGCTGCTCCTCAGCATGATAGTGTTCTCTTTGCTGCGCCTCCTTCCCGGTGACCCCATATTCGCTCTCATCGGCGAGGAATCAGAAGGGCTAACCCCTGAACTGAAGACACAGTTGCGGCACCAGCTTGGGTTGGACCGCCCCGTGCCCGTGCAGTACGCCCTGTGGCTGGGGGACGTGTTCCAGGGCGACTGGGGGCGCTCCATGCTGACCAAACGCCCAGTCTCTAGCGAGGTGTTCAACCGGCTCGCCTTTACCTTCCAACTGGGGATCCTGGCATGGGTCTTCTCACTGGTCATCGCCCTGCCTGCGGGCGTGATATCGGCGGTCAAACGCAACTCTCCTGCGGATATCGTTGTCACCCTCATATCCATCGTTGGGATAGCGGTCCCCCACTTCTGGTTGGGAATGATGCTGATCCTCACTTTTGGCGTTTTCTGGCCTATCTTGCCCACCCATGGGGCGGTAAGCCTGCTGGACAATCCTGCTCAGGGGCTGCGACACCTGGTCCTGCCCATTATCACCCTGGGCCTCGGGCTGGCGGCTATCAACATGCGCCAGACGCGCTCGGCCATGCTGGAGGTGCTGCGAGAGGACTACATCCGCACCGCCAGGGCTAAGGGACTCCAGGAGCGGGCGGTCATCTGGATTCACGCCATCAAGAACGCACTCTTGCCCGTGGTCACCGTTGCTGGGCTCCAGTTTGGGCGGATATTCGGCGGCGCGGTGATAACCGAGACCATCTTCAGCCTGCCGGGGGTGGGGCGGCTGGCGGTGGAATCAGTCCTGGGACGTGACTACACAATGGTGCAGATGTCGGTCATGGTGATGGGGCTGGCGGTGCTGATTGCCAACCTCGTCACCGACCTGACCTATGCCTACCTGGACCCCCGGATCCGGTATGGCTAGACAAAAACGGGAGCCCTTGTAGCTGTGGCGGGGGGTATTGGCATGCAGACAGAGACAGGCATTGTTCTGGAACGGACGGGGCTGAGGACCCGGCTCCTCCATCTTCCGATCGTGGACCTGACACGTCGGGTGCTGCGGGTCAGGCTGGCGGGGTTCGCCATTGCGGTCATTCTCGCTACGGTGCTGATGGCCACCCTGGCGGGCGTGGTAGCCCCCTACGAGCCCAACAAGGTCAATCCTAGAGACTCTCTGGCCCCGCCCTCGGCCCACAACTGGCTGGGCACGGACCGCCTGGGGAGGGACCAGCTAACCAGGCTGCTATACGGGGCCCGCATCTCACTGGCGGTGGCCATAACCTCGGTGGTCATCTCCGTGGGCCTGGGCATGGTCATGGGCGTTGTAGGGGGGTACCTGGGGGGCATCGTTGACGACGTCTTCATGCGCCTAGTGGACGCCGTGGCCGCGTTCCCCTCCCTGGTGCTCTCGCTAGCCCTGGTGGCTGTCATGGGGATAGGGTTACAGAGCGTCATCATAGCCATTGGGGTGACCCACATACCTTTCATGGCCCGCGTGGTGCGGAGCCAGGTGCTTAGGGAGCGTGAACGGGACTACGTCCTGGCCGCCCGCGCCATCGGCGCGGGGGACGGCCGCATCATGCTGCGCCACGTCACGCCCAACAGCATGCAGCCGGTGATCGTGCAGACCAGCATCACCATGGGGTACGCTGTCATCATCGAGGCCTCCCTCAGCTTCCTGGGAGTGGGCATCCGGCCTCCCACACCTAGCTGGGGAGGCATGCTCAAGTTCGCCTTCAACACCATGGACATAGCGCCGTGGCTGGCCTTCGCGCCAGGCATTGCCATCTTCCTGCTGGTGCTGGCGTTCAACCTGCTGGGTGACGCCCTGCGCGACGTGCTGGACCCGCGCCTGCGGGGCGCCATCTAAGCGGGAGCAGGAGGCGATGCTCAAGGCGCACCCCTAAGGAGGTGCCTGACGATGGACCTCGGCCTCAGCGAGCAGCAGGAGATGCTGCACCGGACTACACGCGAGTTCCTGGAGCGGGAGTGCCCCACCGCCCTGGTTCGCGCCATGGAGCAGGACGAAGGGGGCTACCCACCCACCCTGTGGCGCGGAGTGGCGGAGCTGGGGTGGCCGGGCATACTCTTCCCCGACGAAAACGGTGGCCTCGGCCTGGGCTACGTGGACGCCGGAGTGCTGTTCCAGGAGATAGGCCGGGCCATGGCCCCGATACCCCTGTTCCAGACCGTGGCCCTGGGTGGCGTACCTATACTGGAAGCAGGGAACACGACTCAGAGACGGAAATACCTCAACAGCATCGCGGCAGGCGACCTGATCGCCACCATGGCCCTCGTGGAGCCAGAGGGAACCTTCGGACCCGATGGCATCAAGCTGGAAGCGCGGCAGTCCCCTCGTGGCTTCGTCCTGAGCGGCACCAAGATGTTCGTGGAGTTCGCCAACGTAGCGGACCTGATGGTGGTGGCAGCCCGTACATCGCCAGCAGGCAGGTCGCGCACTGGCCAGGGCGTCTCCCTCTTCCTGGTGGACGCCCGCTCCCCCGGCATCTCCCAGACCCCGCTCAAGACCATCGCCGCTGACAAGCAGAGCGAGGTGGTGTTCCGCAACGTGGAGGTCCCCGCGGACAGCCTGCTGGGCCCCGTGAACGAGGGGTGGCCGGTGGTGGAGCACACCCTCCAGCGCGCCACGCTCCTGACCTGTGCCCAGATGGTGGGTGCCGCTCGCAGGGTCCTGGAGATAACCCTGGACTATGCCAAGTCGCGGCTCGCCTTCGGGCGGCCCATAGGCAGCTTCCAGGCTATCCAGCATATGTGTGCCGACATGGTGACCTGGGCAGACGGGGCCGAGTTGCTGACCTACGAGGCGCTCTGGAAGGTGGACGAAGGCCTGCCTGCCGCTCAGGCGGTCTCCATGGCCAAGGGGTTCTGCAATGAGAGGCTCCGCCAGCTAACGGCCCACGCCCAGCAGATCCATGGTGGCATAGGGTACATGCTGGAGTTCGACCTCCAGCTCTGGTTCCGGCGGATGAAGGGGTGGGAGCTCAAGTTGGGGAACTCCTTCCTTCACCGAGAGCACACGGCCGGCGTCCTTCTAGGGGCGTGACCGTCCCCTTGACTGCGCAAGCAGGGGACGTGCCTTCTTTTCTTGACACCACATTGGGAGATGAAAGGTAGGGCAGACCATGGACTTGAGCCTCTCCGAAGCCCAGACCATGCTGAAGAGCTCGGCCCGCGAGTTCCTGGAGCAGCAGTGTCCCACCTCCCTGGTGCGGGCTATGGAGGAGGACGAACGCGGCTATGTGCCGGAGCTCTGGTCCAAGATTGCGGAGCTGGGGTGGCTGGGCATCCCCTTCCCCGAGAAGTATGAGGGGACGGGGGGAGGGCTGCTGGACCTGGGGTTGCTTTTGGAGGAGATGGGCCGTGCGCTCTTTCCTGGACCTTTTTTCAGCACAGTGGCCCTGGGCGGCCTGCCGGTGCTGGACTTTGGCACCGCAGCCCAGAGGGGAGAGCTGCTGCCCAAGCTTGCCAGGGGCGAGCTTCTGATGACCATGGCCATCACCGAGCCATCGGGCAGCTACGCGGCCCAGGACCTCACGGTGCGGGCCACCCCCAGCGGGGATGGCTTTCGCCTGGAGGGGACCAAGCTCTTTGTGGACAACGCTCACCTGGCCAACGTGATGCTGGTGGTGGCGCGGACTGGGCAGGGGCGCTCGCCGGAGGACGGCTTCAGCATCTTGCTTCTGGACCCCCATCAGCCAGGGGTGGTGCTGACGCCCCTCAAGGTGGGGGGAGGCGACAAGCAGTCTGAGGTGACCTTCAACGGGGTCGTCGTGCCCGCGAAGCAGACCCTGGGTACTGTGAACGGTGCCTGGCCCCAGGTGCAGCAGGCGTTGCGCAAGGCGACTGCCTTGCAGTGTGCCGACATGGCCGGCGGGGCCAGGAAGGTGCTGGAGATGGCGGTCGCCTACCTGAAGAGCCGCGTGCAGTTCGGACGCCCCATCGGCACCTTCCAGGTGCTCCAGCACATGGCCGCAGACATGGTGGTGTGGGTGGACTCTCTCCAGCTCCTGACCTACGAAGCCCTCTGGACGCTGGACCAGGGGATGAGTGGAGAGAAGGAGGTGGCCGCAGCCAAGGCGTGGGCTGCCGAGGCCTACCGGAACGTCACCACCACCAGCAATCAGATGCACGGCGGCATCGCCTACATGAAGGAGTTCGACCACCAGCTATGGCTGCGCCGCGCCAAGGCGCAGGAGTTGAAGCTAGGCCAGGCCCGGGTCCACTACGACGCCTACGCCCGGGCACACGGCTTCTAGAAGGTCGTGGAAAAAGGGGAGTGCAGAGGGGAGGGCTCCCAGCGAAGCTGGGAATCCCTTTGCCGGGGGTCTGGGGGTGTCCCCCAGACACAATTTTCACCCCCTTCCTGGACAGGCATGTCCTGAGCGAAGCCGAAGGAAAGGGGGCCGGGGAGATGGTCGAAGGACTTTTTATCACCCTGTTAGAAGTACCAGCGCCCTTCGGGGTAGAAAGGGGGACCGGCTGTGGTGAAGGAAGTAAGCTTTGAAGATGTGAAGGTGGGCACCGACCTGGGCACCTTTGAGGTGACCATCACGCCGGAGCTGGTCCAGAGCTACGCCGGCTCCGTAGATGCGGCCCACCACCCCTGGTACCTGGGGAACTCTCCGTTCGGAGGACCCATCGCGCCCGTGATCGTCGTGGAGGACCTGGCGCTGGGTCTGCTGGGCAAGGAGTTCCGCATCAAAGCCGAGGGGGGAGGTGTTCACGCCAAGACCTCGGTGGAGGTGCTCCAGCCCCCACTGGTGGGGCAAAAGGTGAGCATCCAGGGGACGCTGGTGGACAAGTACATCCGGCGGGAGAAGTACTACTTCGAGTACCAGTTCGTGGCCCGGGATGGGCAGGGCAACGTCCTGGTGCGCGGAGTACACACCAACGTTTCACTGCCTGCGGGCACGGCGGCGCGGGTGCGGTAGCCGGCCTGGGGCAGGTCAGTCTGGCAAAGGAGGAGGCACGTGGCTACAGGAAAGGTCTTTGATGTAGGCTCGGAACTGCCAGCGAGGGCCGTGATGTTTACCCTGGACAGGATGCGCATGTTCTCCGCGTGGCCGGGGAAGGAGCGCTTCGGGCGCACCCTGCTGAACCAGCACACCGACCACCGGATAGCTCGCCGGTTGGGGCGCCCCGCGGCCATCGTCCAGGGCTGCCAGCTCTCTGCTCTGGTAGAGGACATGCTCCTGAACGCCTTCGGGGAGCAGTGGCTCAAAGGCGGCAAGCTTCAGGTGAGCTACATCGGCGTGGTGTGCGCCGATGAGGAGATCACCGCAGGCGGCAAGGTGGTGCTGCGCGAGAACGGCAACCTTGGCGTGGACGTGTGGTGCCGCAATACTCGCGGCAACGATGTGGTGGTGGGCAGGGCCACCATCCCAGACTAGGCAGGGGGGGCAGAGGCCACTTCTGATCTTCGCGAGCCCCTCCAGAGAGGAAACCTGGAAGGATGACAGCCTCCACCAGCCCGGAGGCCAGGCTGCTTTCAGGCATCCGGGTCCTGGACCTGAGCTGGTATCTGGCGGGCCCTTTCTGTACCAAGCTCCTGGCTGACTACGGTGCCGACGTTGTGAAGGTAGAGGCGCCGGGCGTGGGAGACCCTGCCCGGCGCCTGGGGCCTTTCGCCTCCGACGCGCCAGGGGATGAGCGCGGCCTGACCTTCGCCTATCTGAACGCCAACAAGCGGGGCATCACCCTTGACCTGCACACCACCCGGGGCCGGGCCATCCTCATGGAGATGGCCCGACAGTTTGACATAGTGGTGGAGAGCTTTGCGCCGGGCACGATGAAGAGCTGGGGCCTGAGATACGAGGAGTTGGCCCGGCACAGGCCCGGCCTGGTACTGACCTCCATCACCAACTTTGGGCAGACAGGCCCCTACAAAGACTACAAGGCGTCCCACATCGTGTTCTGCGCCACCGGGTGCTGGATGCACGGGCTGGGAAACCCGGAGGGCCCGCCCCTACAGTCGGCGGGGTGGATCAGCCACTACGTCATCGGCGCCACCGCGGCCATGGCCACAATGGCCGCCCTTTTGGTGCGGGACGCCACGGGCCGGGGGCAGCACGTGGACATTTCGGGCCAGGAGGCCATGGTGGAGACGGTGGCCTACGACATTGTGGACTACACCTCCACCGGCCAGCCGCGTCCCCGGCGTAGCACTCAGGTGGTGCCCGGGCCCACCCGGTGCAAGGATGGCTGGGTGGGGCTCCAGGCTCTCAGCCTGCGCAACTGGCAGCGCCTCTGCCAGTTGATGGACACCGAAGACCTGCTCCAGGACCCGCGACTGAACACCGGCCAGGGCCGCATCGAGCACGCCAAGATGATACGGGTGCGGGCGACGGAGTGGGCAAAGGACCGCACCAAGCAGGATATTATCCACAGGGGCCTGGAGATGGGCTGTACCGTGGCCACCATCAGCACACCCCAGGATGTCACGGAGCTGCCCGTTCACCGGGAGCGCCGCTTCCTGGCCCAGGTGGAGCACCCTGTCATAGGCAAGATGGTCACGCCGGGGTACCTGTTCCGGGTGCTGGAGAATGACCAGTACCGCTCTCCCCAGTGGCGCCCGGCCCCTCTCCTGGGGCAGCACAACGCCGAGGTGTTTGGCGAGATGCTGAAATACAGCCCGGCTGGGTTGACGGACCTGCGGCAGGCGGGGGTTATCTAGAATGGAGGGGAGACCTCTGGAGGGGGTGCGCATTCTGGACTTCACCCACTGGCTGGCGGGGCCGGCAGCCACGGCCCATGCCGCCGAGCTGGGCGCTCAGGTCATCAAGGTTGAGTCCATCCAGCACTACGACGGCGCCCGCGCTCGTGGGATAGGGCCCGACCACCACTACGAGTACTCTCCCACCTACAATCACTTCAACCGCAACAAACTGGGCATCACCCTGAACCTTCAGGACCCCCAGGGCGCCACCATAGCCAGGCAGTTGGTGAAGATCAGCGATGTTGTCATTGACAACTTCCCCGCCGGGCTAATGGAGCGGTTCGGGCTGGGGTACGAGGCGCTGCGGGCGCTGAACCCTACCATCGTTCTCATCTCCATGGCCGCCTTCGGACAAGTGGGGCCATGGCGCACCTATCACTCCTTCGCCTCCCCCATGGCCCAGTTCGCCGGACTCTACGAGCTGACCGGCGAGCCCGGAGGGGACACCTGCAACATCAGCATCGGCGGGTTGGACCCCGTCACCGGAATCCTGGGGGGCTTCGCCCTCATGACGGCCCTCCAGTACCGCCAGCGGACGGGCAAGGGGATTCACATAGACTACGCCCAGATGGAGGCGGCTACCACCCTTACCGGAGACGTGGTGGCCGACTATTCGGTGAACGGGCGCAACCAGACCCGCCGGGGCAACGCCCACCCCTTTGCCGCACCCCACGGCGCCTACCCCTGCCGCGAGTCCGACACCTGGGTGGCCATCGCCGTGTTCAGCGACGATGAGTTCCAGGGGCTGTGCCGCGCCATGGGGCGGGAGGAGTTACTTCATGACCGTCGGTTCTCCACGGGCCCGGACCGATGGAGCAACCGGACCGAGCTGGACGCTCTGGTGGCCCAGTGGACTGCCCAGCACGAGCCTGGAGAGGCTACCGTGGTGCTCCAGGCACACGGCGTGGCGGCGGGCACCGTGCACTCCACACGCAGCATCCTGGAGGACCCGCAGCTTCGTGCCAGGGGCGTGTTTGAGGAGGTGGAGCGGGCCTACGTGGGGAGAATCGTCTACCCCGTGTCGCCCATGCGTGTGCTCCACAGGGAGCGCCAGCCCAGCAAGCCAGCCCCTACCCTGGGAGAGCACAATGAGCTGGTCTTGGGCGAGGTGCTGGGGCTGCCCCAGAGGGTCATGGAGGAGCTGGCCCGCGACCAGGTGATAGGGAAAGAGTCGCTTGCTACCGAGCCATAGAACGCGCTAAAGGCCAAAGAAAGAAGGAGGGAGACATGGACTACGAGACGGTCAAGTTCGAACGGCAGGGGCGCATCGCAATCATCACCCTGAACCGGCCCCAGGCACTGAACGCCTTCAACACGCAGGAGGAGTGGGACCTCTCCCACGCCTTCGACGAGTTCGAGGCTGACGACGACCTGTGGGTGGCGATTATCAAGGGCGAGGGGCGCTGCTTCTCGGCGGGCGCCGACGTGAAGGAGATGAGCCGCGGCGTGACGCCGGAGGACCGCAAGAAGCGTGACCAACTCCACGCGTCGGGCAAGACGGCGGGAGACTACCCCTTCACCAAGCCCATCATAGCGGCGGTGCACGGCTACTGCCTGGGCGCGGGGCTGATAACAGCGCTACAATGCGACATGGTGGTGGCGGCGGAGGACGCCCAGTTCGGCGTGGCCGAGGTGAAGCGAGGCCTACCCCCCACCAATGTCCTGGTGCGGGTCTTCCGGTCCCTGCCTTACAAGGTTGCCATGGACATGAACGTCACTGGCGACAACATCACCGCCCAGGACGCCTACCGGTGGGGCGCGGTCAACCAGGTGGTCCCGCGGGAGCAGCTTATGGAGGCCGCCCTCAAGATGGCCAACCGGGTGCTGGACGCAGCGCCCCTGGCCCAGCGCGCCGCCAAGAAGAAGGCCAGGCTCCAGGACGGCATACCCCTCCAGCAGGCCATCAATATAGACGTGGGGGGCCATGTCCGGCAGTCGGAAGACCTGAAAGAGGGCATTCGCGCCTTCGTGGAGAAGCGGAAGCCGGTGTGGCGGGCCCGATAGTGTCCTGTCCCAGAGATTGGCGTACAAGCTGTCGTTGCGAGGAGTCCCGATGACATCGGGACGACGAAGCAACCTGGCGGTGGGGTCACCCCTCCTCCAGATTGCGAGCCCCGATTGCATCGGGGCTCGCAATGACGTCGTCTCTGGACCTTTTGGACGTCATAGTAGGGTGGCCTTGGCAGTCCACCAAGGGCGCCAAAGGGAAACTGCCCTAAAGGAACAAGAGGTGAGGAATGACTCAGGAGGCCCTTGCCGGGGCTAGGGTGCTGGAACTTGCGGGGGTAGAAGGCGTCTACTGCACCAGGCTATTGGCCAACCTGGGCGCCGACGTGCTCAAGGTGGAGCCGCCGGGGGGCTCGGCGGAGCGCAACCTGGGCCCCTTCTACCACGGCGAGCCACACCCGGACAAGAGTCTTCATTTCTTCTACTACAACGTGGACAAGAAGAGCATCACCCTCAACCTGGAGACCTCCGAGGGCCGGGAGATGTTCCGGCGACTGGTGGCATCCCGGGACATCCTGGTGGAGACCACGCGCCCCGGCTACCTGGATGGCCTGGGCATCGGTTATGAGGCGCTGAACAAGATCAACCCACGGTTGGTCATGACCTCCATCACCCCCTTTGGCCTCACCGGCCCCTACCGCGACTACAAGTCCACCGACCTGGTCTCCCAGGCCATGGGCGGGCTGCTGTACGTCATGGGGTACCCGGACACCCCGCCCGTGATAGTGGGCGGCGGCGACCAGGCCTATCACATGGCCAGCGTCCACGCCTCCGTGGCCACCCTCATCGCCCTGCACCACGCGGAGATGACGGGAGAGGGGCAGCAGGTGGACGTGGCCATCCACCAGTGCATTCCCATCTTCATGCAGCGCATAATGCTGACCTACGCCGCCACGGGCAAGAACATGGTGCGGATCGGCATGGACAGCCAGTACCCCATCTACCGCCACTTCAAGTGTCGCGATGGCTGGATGTACGTGACCCTCAGGGACCGGTGGAGCGAGTTTGTCCAGTGGCTATTGGAAGAGGAGGCCGCGGATGACCTGGCCGACCCCCGGTACCAGGAGGAGGCCTACCGGAACGAGCAACGTCGCCACATAGACGACGTCTTCCAGCGCTTCGTGCAGATCAAGAGTATGACGGACGTCTGCCGGGAGGCGCAGAAGCGCCGCATCTGGGCACTCCCCGTGAACAGCGTGCAAAATATCTACAGCGACCCACAACTGGTGGACCGCCAGTACTTCATCCCCGTATCCTACCCGGAGCTGGGAGACGAGATCGTCTACCCCGGTGTGCCCTACCGCCTGGCGGAGAGCCCGGCCACCATCCACCGGCGGGCGCCCCTGGTGGGAGAGCACAACCGTGAGGTGTACTGCCAGGAGCTGGGCCTCACGGAGCAGCACCTGGAGGCCCTCAAAGCCAACGGCATAGTCTAGTGTCCCGTTCCTGAAATCCGTTGAAAGAATCAGGGCTCGTGCGGGTGCAGGGGCTGCGCCCCCCTGCCGGGGGTCTGGGGGTGTCCCCCAGATTTCCTCTCCTCCCACCTCTCCTTGCAGGAGAGGGGGCAAGGGGTTAAGGTATATGCCACCAAAGAGGGTGTCCTCTCCGGTAGGGGAGCGTCTATTTTTG
>JACPQL010000019.1 GCA_016190445.1 Chloroflexota bacterium | reverse complement strand
TTGCTGGCTCATGTTGCCTCCCAGAAGAAATACTTGAAGCTATTGTACCCATTCCTACCGTTGGGACAATTGCTCTCCGACCACATCAAAAAATCACAGGCTCTGAGCCTGTCGAAGGATGAGCGCAGTATTCCACGCATCTCGAGGACAGGAGCCGTAGCATGGCCGTAGACCCGGTATCCCTGGAGGTGTTCAAGAACCTCTTCGTCTCCGTGGCGGAGGAGATGGGGGTGGCCCTGGGCCGCACCGCCTACTCCCCCAACATCAAGGAGCGCCGTGACTACTCCTGTGCCCTCTTCGACGCCCAGGGACGGATGGTGGCCCAGGCGGCCCACATCCCTGTGCACCTGGGCTCCATGCCCGCTTCGGTGAAGGCCGCTATCGAGGGCTTCACCCTGGAGCGTGGGGACGTGGTCATCCTCAATGACCCTTACCTGGGAGGCACCCACCTGCCCGACGTGACCATCGTGGCGCCTGTTTTCCTGCCCTGGGAGCGCCGTCAGCTTGTCGGCTTCGTCGCCAACAGGGGCCATCACGCCGACATAGGGGGCATGACCCCGGGCTCCCTTCCCCTCTCACGAGAGCTATACCAGGAGGGGGTCATCATCCCGCCCCTCAAGCTGGCGGAGCGGGGCAGGCTCAACCACTCCCTCTTGGAGCTCATCTGCCGCAACACCCGGACGCCCCAGGAGCGCCGGGGCGACTTCGCGGCCCAGCTTGCCGCCGCCAGGACGGGGGAGCGGCGTCTCCAGGAGGTAGTGGCGCGCTACGGCCTCCTCCTGGTCCAGGAGCACATGGAGGCGTTGCTGGACTACTCGGAGCGCCTCACCCGCGCCGCCATCAGCCGCATCCCGGGGGGCTCCTACACCTTCCTGGACTATATGGACGACGACGGCCTCACTCCAGAGCCCCTGCCAATTCGATGCACCACTACGGTCAAAGAGGACAGCATCACCTTCGACTTCACCGGCACCGCCCCTCAGACCGACGGCTGCATCAACGCCCCATTCGCCATCGTGGAATCGGTGGCCCTGTACGTTGTAATGTGCATTACAGGGGGCCGTGTCCCGGCCAACGATGGCGTTCGGCGCCCCATACGTGTGGTGGCGCCAAGGGGGTGCCTGGTGAACCCGGACCCCCAGCACGCCGTGGCCGGAGGCAACGTGGAGACATCCCAGCGCATCACCGACGTGCTCCTGGGGTGCCTGGCCCAGGCCCTTCCCGACGCCATCTCCGCCGCCAGCCAGGGGACAATGAACAACCTGCTGGTGGGCGGCCACCACCCGGAGACGGGGCGCCCCTTCGTCTACTACGAGACCATCGCGGGCGGCATGGGGGCGGGCCCCCACGGGGAGGGGGCGTCAGGGGTACACAGCCACATGACCAACACCATGAACACCCCCATCGAGGCCCTGGAGTTCCAGTTCCCCATGCGGGTGGCGCGGTACGCCATCCGGCACGGCTCGGGAGGAGATGGCCGGCACCACGGCGGAGATGGCCTGGTGCGGGAGATGGAGTTCCTGGCAAAAGCCCGCGTCACCATCCTGTCGGAGCGGCGCCGCCGGGCCCCCTACGGCTTGCACGGCGGCCACCCCGGCGCGCATGGCGAGAACGTGCTGTACCATGGGGGTGTGGAGGAGGTGCGCATTCAGGCCAAGGCCACCTTTGACGCAGAGCCCGGCGATGTGCTGAGCATCCGCACCCCTGGGGGAGGGGGATGGGGGAAGGCGGAGAAGTAACAGGCTGGCTTTTCTGCAAGCTCAGGGCGACCCTTCGGCGGGTCATGGTCAGCGGCTTTCGCCGCCCGAGCGTGGTGAGAGCTTGGGTAACCACAAGCAGGGCATACGGTTTAGCTTTGGATCCCGACGCCGCGCAGCTCTCAACGGTGCGCCCTTGACCTTTGAGCCGGACTGCTGTGCCATGGTAGAGTAGCCTAGCAGGGTGCTGAAAAACGCCCCTGACGGCCTCGCATGGAATAGAATAGGGCAAAGCTGTTGGAGGAGGGTCCATGCGAGGGAAGGCCGAACGCCAGGCGATGATGCTGTCCATCCTGACGCCGGAGGAAGTGGTCCC
>JACPQL010000018.1 GCA_016190445.1 Chloroflexota bacterium | reverse complement strand
GCTCGACGGGCTCGGGTATACCAGGGAAGGTGGATTGCTGGCTCATGTTGCCTCCCAGAAGAAATACTTGAAGCTATTGTACCCATTCCTACCGTTGGGACAATTGCTCTCCGACCACATCAAAAAATCACAGGCTCTGAGCCTGTCGAAGGACATGAGCGGGGACTTCCGGTATGCTTGGTGTGCGCTGACTTACGTAAGAAAGTACTCGAATGACTGGAGAGATAAGGGATGAAGGCGGTTTTTGAAGAAGCGCTGAGAATGCTGGAAGCGGGCCAGCCCATCGCCCTGGCGACGGTGGTGCACACCCGCGGCTCCACGCCCCAGGGTCCGGGCGCCAAGCTGCTGGTGAGGCAGGACGGCTCCGCGGTGGGCACCCTGGGGGGTGGGTGCGTTGAGGGCGATATCTGGTTCGCTGCGCGCGAGCTGCTCCGCGAGGGTGACGGCCCCGTGTTCCGGGACTACTACCTGAACGAGGAGATCGCCGCCCGCGACGGCCTGGTGTGCGGCGGCTCCATGTACTTTTTCATCGAACCGGTCCGCAACCCGGAAGATCTCCTCTCTACTGTCAAGGAGGTTGTGGCGGCCTATCGGGGTGGGCCGCCGGTGGCCCTGGCCACGGTGGTCAACGCAGGGGGCGGAGCGAAGATGGGCAGCAGGCTGCTGGTGCGTCAAGACGGCACCACTGTGGGCACCCTCGGCAGCTCAGACCTGGACCAGATGGCGATAGAGGCGGGCCTGGAGCTGATGCCCCTGGGCCACAACCGTCACCTGATGACGGCCTCGGGCGACGAGGTCTTTATCGAAGGGTACACCTCGCCACCGACTCTGGTGCTGATGGGTGGTGGCCACGTGAACAAGGCCGTCGCTCAGATAGCGCAGACTATCGGCTTCCGCGTCATGGTGCAGGACGATCGCCCGGAGTTCGCCAGCAGGGAGAGGTACCCCATGGCGGAGCAGGTGGCGGTGGCACCATACGACCGTGGTCTGGAGTCGTTCCAGATTTCGACTAACACGGCCATCGTCGTGGCCACCCGGGGCCACCGCTACGACGACCTGGCGCTGGAGGCGGCGGCGCGCTCCCCTGCCCGCTACGTGGGGCTCATCGGCAGCAAGCGCAAGACCATCCTCATATTCGAACAACTCCTGAAGCGTGGGGTGCCCCTGGAGCGAATCAAGGAGGTCCACGCGCCCATCGGCCTGGACATAGGCGGGCGGAGCCCGGAGGAGATTGCTGTCAGCATCGTGGCCGAGCTGGTGCAGTTCTGGCGCGGCGGCACGGGACGGCCCATGAAGCTGGATGAAGAGCGCATCGAGAGGCTGTACCAGAAGGTGCAGCGAGGCGGCAGGCAAAGCGCCTCCTCCCAACCTGCCTCCAGGTGATCCGTGGCGGGCGTGTCGGCGGTGCTGCTGGCTGCCGGGGAGTCCACCAGGATGGGCGACCACAAGGCCCTTTTGCCGTGGCAGGGTACCACTCTTCTTGAGTACCAGGCCCGCTCTCTCCTGGACGGCGGGTGCACGGAAGTGGTGGTGGTCCTGGGCTTCCAGAGCGCCAGGCTTCGTCCCCACGTACTCGATGACCCCCGGGTCCGCTCGGTGCTGAACCGGCGGTACCGCCAGGGAAAGACCGCCTCCATCAGGGCAGGCCTTCGCGGAATAGACCGCGCCGCCGAGGGGGTGCTCATCGTCGGGGTGGACCAGCCCCGTCCTCCAGAGCTGGTGGCGCAACTGCTGGCGGCCTTCCGGCAGAGCGGGGCGCCCCTGGTGGTGCCAGCCTACCGTGGGCGGAGAGGGCACCCTGTCCTCTTCTCGGCGGGCCTGCTGCCAGAGCTGATGCGCATCTCCGAGGAGCGAGAGGGGCTGAGAGAGGTGGTGGAACGCTACCGGGCGCAGCGGCTTGTGGTAGAATCCGACTGTCCTCTGGTAACCGTCAACATCAACACCCCGGAGGAGTACCAGGCGGCGCTGCTTTTGGCCGCGGGATGCGCTCAGGATGGACGACGACTGCTGTAGCGACTGTGCACCAACGCCGCGGGGTGGGCGTCTGTGAACCCCACGGCAGCTCTGATATTGTTGCCGTTCCTGGGCTTCTTTCTGGGGGGCTACGGCGCCGCCGTGGGGCTGGGAAGCGGCTTCCTTTACGTCGTCGCCCTGCTCCTGCTCTTCCCAGATGACCCTCCCCAGGCTGTAGCCGCCACCTCCCTGGTGGCGGTGGCTGTCACTGCCATGTCAGGGTACCTGGCGTACCATCGGCTGCACCGCGTTGACTACCACGCAGGCATCACCCTGGCGGTCGCGGGGATTCCCGGTGCCATTGCGGGTGCCTTTGTCACTGGCGTGATGGGGCGCCGGGTGTTCGAGTCGGTCTTCGCCGTGCTGCTCATAGTCATGGCCATCTACATGGTGCTGGCCATGAAAGGCAGGCGCGTGCAAGGCAACAACCCTGCTCCCGATGCTCCCCCTCGCTCAGGGATGCGGGCACTCACAGACAATCGAAACCTGACCTATGTGTACCAGTTCCATAGGACCCGGGCCGTGGTCGCGGGTTTCCTGGCACCTTTCTTCGGGACCATGGTGGGCGTGGGTGGAGGTGTCTTGCTCGTTCCTGCGCTGGTGACATTTGTTGGCCTTCCTGCCCAGATTGCCATGGCCACCTCTACGTTCGCAGTCGCGTTCAACGCCGTGGCAGGCGCCGCCACCCAGACGGCCCACGTTGGGCTGGCCACCATCTGGCTGCGAGCCCTCCTGCTGGGCGCCAGCGGCGTGGTGGGCGCCCAGGTGGGGGCACGCCTGGCCAGCCGGGTCTCCTCGCGGGTGCTGCTTCGCCTCCTCGCGGTGATGATGGTGGCCGCAGCAGCGCGGCTGCTGGTGGCCGCGTTCTAGGGTCGTGTGCCCGAGATTCGTGTACAAATGTCGTTGCGAGGAGTCCCGATGTCATCGGGACGACGAAGCAATCTGGAGGGGTGGACCCCGCCACCGGATTGCCACGGCCCTCCGGAGCCTGTGGCGAGGACCTCGAACCATCGGGCCTCGCAACGACATAGATACATTGGCTGCGAACTTCAGGGACACTACACTAGGCAGAGCACCCGCGCCCTGCCAGCGCAGCCCTGTAAAGCACTGGCCTACCGCCCCTTGAACACCGGCTCCCGCTTCTCCAAAAAGGAACGGAAGCCCTCGGCGCGGTCCTCGGTGATGCGGAGCCGGTCGTTATCGCGCTCCTCCGCCATGGCGATGTTCTCCAGAGTGTCCTCCAGGCCCCGCCAGACGGCGCGCTTGGTGAGAGAGAGCGCAATGGGCGGCCCCTTGGCGATCTCCTGCGCTAGCTCCATGGCCGCGCTCATGAGTTCGGCGTCGGGGACGACCCGGCTCACCAGGCCTATTGCCAGCGCCTCCTGGGCGCCCACCATCCTGGCGGTGTACATCATCTCGAAGGCTTTGGACACCCCCACGATGCGTGGCAGCAGCCAGCAGGCGCCGTTGTCTGGTACTATGCCCCGCTTGATGAAAATGGACGAGAAGCGGGCGCTCTCCGCCGCGATGCGGATGTCGGAGGCCAGTGCAATGGAGAGTCCCATGCCCACAGCCACGCCGTTGACCGCGGCTATGGTGGGAACGGGGATGTTCCGCACGCCCAGGGCCCATGCCCCCGGCAGGGGCTGCACCTGGCGCCGGACCTCCGCCAGCTTGGCCTCCTCCTCGGTCTGCTGCCCGCGCTGGCCCATGGTGGTGACGTCCACGCCGGCGCAGAAGCCACGCCCCTCGCCCGTGATGACGATGACGCGGGCCCCCGAGGCGTGCAGCTCCTTGAGGGCCACCGCCATCTCGTCCCGCATCAGGCCACTCACAGCGTTCAGCTTGTCGGGCCGGTTCAGCCTTATGGTCCCGATGTGCCCCTTCTGCTCGACCTTGATGTCCTGGTAAGGCATGTGCTCCCCCTTACTTGATGGCGAACGGGTTGATGGGCGACCCCACCGCGCCTGTGATGGGCAGAGGGGGCGCCACAAAGAAGAACTCGTAGATGCTGTCCTGGGCGCAGTCCGCCGCCAGCTCGTCCAGGTCGAATATCTCGCCCAGCAGCAGCCCCATGCATGCTATCCCCGCCAGGTGCAGGGGCGATCGGAACCCCTCGGTCTCAGTGGGCATGACCTCCACGCCGTAGTTGTCCGACGCCACCGAGGCCACCTTCTTCTCGTAGAGCCAGGGTATGGTGTGCATAGAGAGGCCCGGCCTGTCGCCGCCAGCATAGGTGCCCCAGTCTCTCTGGCTCTTGCACATAGTCACGTGGCCAGTCCGCACCAGAAGGAAGTCGCCCTCCTGTACCGCCACCTTTTCCTTGGCGGCGCACCCCTCCAGGTCCTCAGTGGTGATGGAGTGCCCAGGCTCCAGCCAGGGCACACCCTTGTACCTGGGAATGTCCAGCAGCACGCCTCGGCCCACCGGGCGGCTCCTTATCTTGTCTATGCTGTTCTTCTCTGCCCCGGCGCTTGTCACCAGGCTAGCGGGGCGGTTGTTGTACATCTTGCCATGGAAGATGACGTGGGCCAGGGAGTCCCACTGGGTGGCGCACTGAAGGGGCATCACCACCATGTCGTCGGTAGAGTGCCGGATGGGAGCTTTCGGCCCCAGGTCAGCGCCAGTCCTGAGCATGGTGTGGATGGGATTGAATCGGCTGCTGTCCTCGCGCGCCCTCTGCGGGCCTTTGCTGTCGAAGGGTATAGCCAGGCTGAAGACCTTCCCCTTTCGGATCAGCCGGGCCGCCTGGACGATGTGCTCCGGCGTGACGAAGTTCAGCGTGCCGACCTCGTCGTCCTGGCCCCAGCGCCCCCAGTTCTTGTACTTCTCAGCAAACCTGGTGAAAGCAGCGGCGTCCATATGCCCTCCTGGTAGTGAGGTTGCCGTGATTCTACCACGTAGCCCCCCGCTTGACAGTGGGCACGCCACCCAATACATTCGCGCATTGACGGGTAGGAGAAGGTCCATAGTTCAGGCGAGGAGGGCTGGATGCGAGGACAACTGTTGAGAGGCAAGCTGGTTGCGGTGGTGGATGGCCCTGCGATGGTCCTGGAGGTGCGTGGCCAGGAGCGGCAGTTACCCCTGGTCGTGAGCGTCGCTCTGCCCTGGATAGCCGAGAACATGGACAAGGTGATTACGGTGCTGGTGGAGGACGGGAAGATCACCCAGATTGCATAAGGACCTGGTTGATAGGCTCTGAAGGCACGGTCTTTCAAAGCTGCTGATTCGACCCGCATCCCTTCGGCAAGTCCGACCCCGACGAGTCGGGGTCGCGACTCTCGACGGAGTCGGAGCTCAGGGCAGTCAGAGAGAGGGTGTGAAGGGCATTGCCCTTGACGGTGTCGTGCCACCATCACTACAATGCACGGGCGTGCCGGCGCGCTGCACGCCGACGTTGCCTTCCAGCCACGCTGAAGGAAAGGAGACGAGATGCCCACCAGCCTGAAGGAGAAGTACTGCATTGTGGGTGTAGGGGAGACGGAGTACTCCCAGGCGTCTGGCCGCACCACCCGCGCCATGGGCGTGGAGGTGGTGAAGAAGGCCATGGACGATGCCGGCCTCAAGGCCTCCGACGTGGATGGCATCGTCTGCTACCACAGCAACGACTCTACGCCTACCACGCTGATAGCGGGGACACTGGGCATCCGGCCCAACTTCTACCTGGACGTGACGGGCGGCGGCGGGACCTCGGGCGGGCTGGTGACCACGGCCCTGGCGGCCATGGAGGCAGGGCTGTGCAAGACCGTGGCGGTGTTCCGCTCCATGAATGGCTACAGTCAGACGCGCATTGGGGGCACGGGACCGAGGGCGGCGGCACCCATCACCGGGGAAGGGGTGATGACCCGTCCTTACGGCTACATGTCCCCTGCCCAGAGCTTTGCCTTCACCTTCATGCGCCACCTGTACGAGTTTGGCACCAAGCCCTCTCAGGTGGCCATGGTGAAGGTGGTGCATACCAGGCACGCCTCCAACAACCCCAAGGCCTTCCTGAAGAAGCGGGTGACGGTGGACGAGGTGCTCAACTCCCGGTGGATCGTGAAGCCGGTCCACCTGCTGGACTGCTGTCTGGAGACGGACAACGCCACCTGCATTATAGTCGCACCGGCGGAGCGTGCCCGGAGCCTGAGACAGAAGCCCATCTACATCATGGGCGGGTCAGGCCCTGTGAACAAGCTGGGGGGCCAGGATCTGCACTACCAGCACGGCCCCATCACCAGGGTGCAGGGGTACTATGTCAAAGACATCGTCTTCCCCATGGCCGGTGTCACCCCAGAGGACATTGACGTCACCGGCTCCTACGATGCCTTCACCTGGACGACTCTTCTCCAGTTGGAGGACTACGGCTTCTGCAAGAAGGGTGAGGGCGGGGACTACGTAAGCAGCGGCATCATCGAGCTGGGGGGCAAGCGCCCCAATAACACCAGCGGGGGCCAGCTCTGCGAGGGGTACACCCACGGCATCAACCTGGTAATCGAGCTGACGCGCCAGTTGCGGGGACAGGTGGATGACTACTGCCCGGGCTGGCGGGAGGGCAAGCACACCTACGACTACTCCGAGGGCCACTGCCGGGCGGTGAAGGACCCGGAGATTGGCATGTTCATGGGCTGGGGCAGCCCGGGTGCGGGCAACTCCCTCATCCTGCGCCGGTAGGGTCGGCGCACACAAGACAGCGTTGCCAGAAGAGGTGCTCTGGGGCTCGGGGGCCCCAGAGCACCTGCGTTTTAGGGTATTCTTGTAACGTTGGTCACGGGGCCTTGTCTCAAAAATCATTGTTATGAAGATGTTGGGGCAGGCTCCGTTCCTCCCCTGCTTGCGGGGGAGGATTGAGGTGGGGGTCGTCCCCATCCCAACCTTCCCCCGAAGACGGGGGAAGGGGCAGGATTTTCATGGACCGTGGTGCCAGTGGATGCTGGCATGGTGGATTCTGAGCGAAGTGAAGAATCTGGGCGGGGTGCCAGTTTATACTTGACTCACCCTCGACCCCAGACATTAAAGGCGCTTTTGAGGCAAAGCCCTGGTCGCAGGGTGTGGAGGCGGAAGGACCCACGGCCATGAAGAACCGCGCAAGTCGGCTCAGATTGGGGCTGCCGCCCGCGTTCCGCTACCCAGCATACAGGGCGTTCTGGCTGGGCAGCCTGGCCTCGGTCAGCGGGTTCCAGGTCCTCCAGTTCGGCCAGCTCTGGCTGGTCCACCAGCTAGAGCCTTCACCCCTGTTTCTTGGGTACGTAGGCGTTGCCAACGCTCTCCCTGCAATAGTGCTCAGCCTCTTCGGGGGCCTCTTCGCCGACCGGTTGGACAAACGCCGCCTCATCATCGTCACCCAGACCACATCTGCCGCCCTCACCTTCTTGCTGGCCACCCTCACCCTAATGGGCAAAGTGCGCGTGGAGCACGTGCTTATCATCGCCCTGTTCACGGGCGCGGTGCAGGCCTTCGACCAGCCGGCACGCCAGGCACTTTTCCCTCAGCTTATTGAGCGCAAGGCGTTGATGAACGCCGTGGCGTTGAACTCCGCCATATGGCAGGGCACCAGGATCGTGGCGCCAGCGGCGGCTGGGGTGATCATCTCGCTGGTGGGGACGGAGGCCGCTTTCTACGCCACCTGCCTGGGGTTCCTGACCATGGCTGGGGTCATGTATCTTCTCAAGGTGCCACGCGTGGAGCGGCGCGCCCCAGCCAACGCTGGCAGGGAGCTGCTGGACGGGCTCCAGTTCATCAAGAGGAACTCGGTTTTCTCATTCTTGATCGGGATGACCTTCTTCAACAGCTTCTTCGGCCTGGCCTACATCATGTTGATGCCTGTTTTCGCCGTGGACATCCTGAAAGTTGGCGCCGAGGGCCAGGGGGTGCTTCTCAGTGCCAGCGGGATCGGCGCGCTGCTGAGCACCCTGTGGATGGCCTCTCTGGGCAACGTCCCCAGAAAAGGGCTGTTGCTCATAGGGGGTGCTACCATGGCGGGGCTTTCGGTGGCCGCGTTTGGGCTCACCTCCCAGTTCATTCGCTCCTACCCCCTCGCCCTGGCCCTGATGCCCCTCATAGGCGTTTTCACCTCCGTGTATATGATCTCCATAATGACCTCGCTCCAGACCATGGTGCCCGACGGCATGCGAGGGCGCGTCATGGGGGTATATGGAATGACCTGGAGCATAATGCCCCTGGGAGGGATGCAGGCGGGAGCCGTGGCCAGCATCATCGGGGCCCCCTTTGCTATCGCCATTGGCGGACTTGCGGTGGCTGCCTTCGCCCTGGGGCCCGCGCTGGTCAACCCAAGGGTGCGGAACTTGGGGTCGCTGCTTCGCCAGTTTGAGACGGCCCGGCCCGGTGGCCGGAGCCCGTAGCCGCTTCCAGCGTCTAGTGTCCTGAGTCTGAAATGCTTGGCGTAGTGCGCTCATCCTTCGACAGGCTCTCAGGATGAGCGGGAGGAAAGAGTTTCCCCGCTCGTGGTGAGCCCTTCGGCAGGTCCGACTCCTCCGATTCCATCGAGGGTCCTTGACATGGTCGGGACGTCGAGACTCTCGATACATTGGATCTCTGGAAATGCTTGCCGAACCACGGGCGGACTGCCAAGGCCGAGTGGGTTTCGTGGCGAACTTCCGAGACAGGGCGCTAGCCACCCTTCTTCAGCCTGTACCGGGCAGGGACCTCTTCCACCACTCCCTCTTTGACCAGCTTGGCCAGGTGAGTGCGGACGTTCCTCGCCGCCGACTGCCGCAGCCCCTTCTTCAGGTTGCGGGGGTAGATATCGTGCACCATGCCATCCACGTCGCCAATCCCCTTCCGAAGAGTGGCCAGCACCTGCTGCTCTCGCTGGTTGCGGTGGTTGATGTACCAGGTAACGAGGCGGGATGCCCTGGGGTTGGGCACGACAGGTCCGTGGGCCGGACAGATGACCTCCACCCGCAGGCGGGCCAGCTTCTGTAGCGACCTCATGTAGTCGGCCAGGTCTCGCACGGTGCTGGACGAGCTACCTAGCACCGTGTCCCCGGTAAACAGGACCTTGCCCCGGGCCAGGTAGTAGCAGATGTGGTCCTCCTCGTGGCCCGGAGTGAAGATGGCCGCGAGGGAGACCCCCCCACCGGTCCGGATGCGCTCGTTTGACCGCAGCCTGACGACGTTCTCCTTGCCGACGACGGCGGCCAGTCGCTCTACCAGCTTTGGGTGGCAGCGCACCGGCGCTCGCACCGCATCGAAGACCCGGTCCAGGCCACCCACGTGGTCTCTGTGCCCGTGGGTGATGGCGATGGCGGTGATAGGGGGATGACCAAGCTCTTCATAGGCCTTGAGGATCTGCCCCGTCCACTGGCGGTCGTGGTCGCCCGTGTCAATGATGACCATCCCCTCGGACGGGTCGCCTACAAAGTAGTTGTTGGAGCCGCCCGGGTGCGACACCGCTTTGTCGTCAACGTGCACTGCATGTATGTGGGGAGTGATCTGCACTGGGAGCCTCCTGGGACTCGACGTTGGGACACAAGTATATTACTGGCGCATGACAGGGTGGAAGCCCTGGCTGCCTTTCCCTGCCATTCTGGGGCTTCTATCTGCGAGGCTTGACATTCCTGGCGTGGTGAGTTACGCTATCACTGGAGGAGGTGGGGATGGGACGACGGAAGAGGGAGGTTGCGTCATGGTAAGAGAATTTGTTCTCAACCATGCATGGCACTTTCCCAAGTGCGGCCCCGTCGGCGGCATACTCCCCCAGTGGAGTGGTCTAGCCACTGAGGGCAGGCCGGCGGGGGTGCGGAAGCTGGCAACCTCGCGCCGAAAGTAGGAGGGCTATGCCACAGGCAGTCCCTCCGGTCTAAGCGACCGGGACTGCGGGGACGCCAGTGATCTCCAAGGACCAAGGCCCCAGCTCCAGCGGAGCTGGGGCCTTCTCTTTGCGTCGGTTTGCGTTGCGGTGGGCCCACTGGCCCTGCCTGGCCGTTGCTCCGAGGGTGGCCTCGGCTAGAAACTGTTGCCAACGTCCCCAGGACTTTGGTAACAGATATCGCGTCCCTTGGGGGGAGCAGGGGACCCAGTTGCAAACCTAGTTTTGCAACGGCCTGTATAATGGGGCCACGTCTCTGCGGAGCACCGTGCGTGAAGAGCACACCAGAAGGCAACGTCAGCGAGTTGGCGCGGCGCCTGCCATTTTTCTACGGGTGGGTAGTGGTGGCAGTGGCCGTGCTGGGTATGTTCACCTCTGCTCCAGGCCAGGGCTCCATAATGTCCATGTTCCTGGCCCCCATCTCCGAGGAATTGCACTGGTCTCGCACCCTGCTCTCCGGCGCTGTGACCGTGGCAACCGTGATTTCGGGCCTCACGATGCCCTTATGGGGGCACCTGCTGGACCGGGTAGGCCCCAGGTTGCTGGTGGTGGGTGTGACACTGATAGTCGGCGCGGCGTGCATATGGATGAGCCGCATCTCCACGCCACTTGGGCTGTACGTCGGCTTCGTGCTGCTGCGGGTCTTTGCCCTAGGGGTGATGAGCCTCTGCTGTACCACTACCGTGGCCCGATGGTTCATACGCAAGCGCGGGCGTGCCTCGGCACTGACCGCCGTAGGTATGGCCGCTGGGCTGGGAGTGTTCCCACCGTTGCTCCAGGGGATCATAGATGCCACGGACTGGCGCACAGCGTACCTGGTCATGGGATTCCTGGTGTGGGGGCTGATGCTGGTGCCAGCGCTGCTTTTCTTCCGCCGACAGCCGGAGGACATGGGACTGGTGCCGGATGGCGCCAGCCAGACGGGGTCAAAGGCGGGCCCTGACCGGCCCGGACCAGCGGCACCCCTGGAGCCGGAGTGGAGCACGACACAGGCCACCCGCAGTCGCACCTTCTGGCTCCTGGTAGTGGCCACCGCCGCCTCCAGCGTCCTTGTTGTTGCCATCAACTTCCATCAGCTTCCACTTCTCGTGGAGCGCGGCCTCAGCCCTCAAGCGGCGGCCCGGGTGCTCAGCGTCTATGCCTTGTGCTTCGCTGGGGGGGCCATGCTGAGTGGGATGGTGGTGGAGCGAGTCCCGGTGCGCTTCGCCATGATGGGCCAACTCCTGTTGCTCACCGGCTCCGTGGTGATACTGGTGACCACGGTCAACATCCTCATGGCCCTGGCCTTTGGTCTCGCCTTTGGCCTGGCCCTGGGCGCCGGCTCGGCGCTGGAGCCGGTGCTGTGGGCCAACTACTACGGGCGGGGACACCTGGGACGCATTCGCGGCATCACCATGACCTTCCGGGTCGGGGCGTCCGCCGTGGGGCCGCTGGTGGCTGGCATCGCCTACGACACCCTGGGAGGCTACACAGAGGTGATGGCCATCATGGCCTTCATCCCTCTTCTGTGCATAGTGGCCTTGATGCTGGCGGGGCCCCCGCGGCAGGCCCGGCTTGGTGTGCGGGCCGCCACATCCTAGCGCAGCGGTCGGTCTGCATACCAGCGCACCCTGGGAGGAGAACGTAGCATGTACACCATTGACCTTTCGGGCAAGAGCGCCATCGTCTTCGGGGTGGCCAACCACCGCAGCATTGCCTGGGCCATCGCCCAGCAACTGCACCAGGCGGGGGCACGACTCGCCATCGCCTACCAGAACGAGCGACTGCGGGACGCTGTGGAAGGCCTGGCCAAGACCCTGGGGGATGTCCTCCTTCTGGAGTGCGACGTCAGCAGCGACGAGAATGTGGCGGCCACGTTCTCGCAAGCGAAGGAGCGCATGGGCAGCTTGGGCGTGGTGGTCCACAGCATAGCCTTTGCTCAGAGGGAGGACATGGAGGGGCGGTTTGTGGACACGGGGCGCGAAGGGTTCCGCATCGCCCTGGAGACCAGCGCCTACTCCCTCGTGCCCATAGCTCGATATGCTGCGCCCCTTATGGTCGAAGGGGGCAGCATCATCACCATCACCTTCCAGGCGTCGGAGCGGGTGTACCCGGGCTACAACGTCATGGGCGTGGCCAAGGCGGCGCTGGAGAACGAGGTACGGCTGCTGGCGGCGGAGCTGGGCCCGCAGAATATCAGGGTGAATGCCGTCTCCCCAGGGCCGGTGAACACGCTGGCAGCCCGAGGCATCCACGGCTTTACCGAGATGCGCCGCGTCCACGCCGAGCGGGCCCCTCTCAAGCGCAACGTCACCCAGGAGGAGGTGGCGAGAACTGCCCTCTTCTTGTGTAGCGACATGTCCAGCGGGGTGACGGGTGCGGTGGTGCCTGTGGACGCGGGGTACCACATCATGGGCGTGTGACGATCGCATGGAGGGAGCCGGGGAACGTCTCGCTGTCCTGAACCAGCAGGTCATCGCCTGTCGCCTCTGCCCGCGGCTGGTGGCATACCGCGAGAAGGTGGGGCGGACCAAGAAGCCAGCCTTCGCCCACTGGGACTATTGGTCACGTCCTGTGCCTGGCTTTGGCGACCCCTTGGCAGCGCTACTCATCGTGGGGCTGGCGCCCGCTGCCCACGGAGGGAACCGCACCGGCCGCGTGTTCACGGGGGACTCCTCAGCCAGGTTTCTAATGTCAGCCCTTCACGAGGCCGGGCTTGCTAGCCAGGCCACCTCCGAGCACGCAAGCGACGGCCTGGAGCTGTACAACACCTACATCTGTGCCGCGGTGCGCTGCGTGCCTCCGCACGACAGGCCAGCCCCTGAGGAGCTGCGAAACTGCCTGCCCTACCTGGTGTCGGAGCTGGAGCTACTGTCCAACATCAAAGTGGTCCTGGCCTTGGGACGTTTCGCCTTCAGGGCCTGCCTCCGCGCCCTGGAGCAGCGGGCGGGACGGCGGCTGGAGGCCACCTTCGCCCACGGCGCCAGCCATTCCTTCTCGCCCTCTCTCCCCACCCTTTTTGCCTCCTACCACCCAAGCCCGCGCAACACCAACACCGGCAGGCTTACCAGGGCCAGCCTGGTGGCGTTGCTGCTGGAGGTCCGCAAGTTGCTGTAGTGGTGGTCCGGCAGGGCAGGGGCCCGCGGGGTGGGCTCCCGTTGACACCCTCACGCCCTTTTGCTACCGTTGGCCGCAGTCCCCTGGCGACTGCACCTGGTATGATAGGCGTGTACGTAAACAGTCTGCCCAGGTGTCGCGATGGACCTGGTCATCCTCTTCAGCGTGCTAGCGGTCACCCTCATGCTCTTTGTCCATGGGCGGTGGCGTTTTGACCTGGTAGCCGTCACGGCCCTCCTGGTGTTGGTCATCGCTGGGACCATAAAGCCGGAGAAAGCCTTCTCGGGGTTCGGCGAGCCTGCCGTCATAACCGTTGCCGCCGTGCTGGTCGTCGGCCGAGGGCTCCAGAACGCCGGGCTGGTGGACATGGTGTCCCGATGGGTGCTGGTGCCAGGGGGCCGCACTGTACTCCAAGTGGGTGTGCTCACCCTGCTCATTGCGGTCCTATCCGCCTTCATGAACAACGTGGGGGCCCTGGCCCTCCTGATGCCCGTGGCCGTGCGAGTGGCCACCAAGAGCAACATCCCCCTCTCACGCCTCCTCATGCCACTGGCCTTCGGCTCTCTGCTGGGCGGCATGACCACCCTTATCGGGACACCGCCCAACATCATCATCGCTAACTTCCGAGCCCAGAGCGGAGGGGAACCCTTTGGCTTGTTTGCCTTTACCCCGGTGGGGGTGGGGGTGGCACTGGCAGGCGTGGCTTTTGTCTCCATGGTCGGCTGGAGGCTCCTGCCGAGGCGCACGGCACCCGCATCGCCACAGGAGGTCTTCCAAATTCAAAACTACATCACCGAGGTGCGGGTCCCAGGGGATTCGGGATGGATCGGAAAGCTGGTGCAGGAGGTGGAGCAGGCTGGAGGAGGCGATCTCCAGGTCCTGGCCCTGATCCGCGATCAGCGCCGAATCCCCATTTTCGCTGGGTACAGCTCAATTCAGTCCAACGACGTGCTGGTGATCGAGGCTGGCCCCGATGCCTTGAGGCAGTTCCTGGACAGCACCAAGATGGAGCTTGCGGAGAGCAAAGAACTGGGGGAGAAGTCACTTACCTCAGACGACGTGGGCCTCATGGAGGTGGTGGTCATTCCCGACTCCCTTATGGTAGGCCGCACGGCAGACAATCTTAACCTCCGCCGTTGGTATGGGGTGAACCTCCTCGCCGTCGCCCGACGAGGGGCGGTGCTCCAGGAGCGGCTCAGCCGGACTCCATTCCGGGCGGGTGATATCCTGCTGCTCCAGGGCCGTACCGGATCGCTCCCCGAGACGCTGGCCTACCTGGGATGCCTGCCCCTGTGGGAACGAGAGCTGAAGCTCGGTCGTCCCCGGGGGGTAGCCCTAGCCGTGGGGGTGTTTGCAGGGGCGGTGGCCCTCGCCGCCACTGGCGTGCTCTCCGCACCGGTCGCCCTGGTCCTAGCCGCCGCCGTCATGCTGCTACTGAGGGTCCTCACGCTGCGCGAGGCCTATGCCAGCATTGACTGGCCTATTCTGGTGCTCCTGGGTGCCCTGATCCCCGTGGGGAGGGCGCTTCAGGAGACGGGAGGCGCCCAGCTCATCGCAGACGGCGTCCTCCACGTGGGCACAGCGCTGCCCCCAGAGGCCACCCTGGCGCTTGTCCTGGTGGCCACCATGACCCTCTCGGACGTCCTCAACAACGCTGCCACTGCGGTGCTGATGGCACCCATCGCCTTGGGGATAGCCCACGGGTTGGGCACCTCGGCAGACCCGTTCCTGATGGCAGTGGCCATCGGGGCCTCCTGTGCCTTCCTCACACCCATCGGACACCAGTCCAACACGCTGGTGATGGGGCCTGGGGGCTATCGCTTTGGCGACTATTGGAGAATGGGTCTGCCCCTGGAGCTGGTGGTGGTGGTGGTGGGGATGCCCTTGTTGCTGTGGGTCTGGCCCCTCTGAGAAGGGCTGACAACGGCTGGGCGTGACATTTGTAGCTGTTTTCTGGTCCGCCACCCTCGTCTCAGACCTCCGCCTGTCCCTGCCATGAGGGACGTCTTTGTCCCATCTTCATAGGACAGTCCTGTCACCTACAGCCGCCTCGTGAAATCCCTTACTAGATGACAGCGCTGCGGTGACTCCGCGCCTATGTTATGTGTGCAGTCCGGGTGGTGACACCTGGCCAGGACCCAACAGGCGTCGGGCAAAGACCACGCCTTCGATGTCCAAGGGGGGGACCCAATGGTGCCACTCAAGGCCCTGGTGGTGGACGACTCAGCCCCAATGCGAGAGGCGATGAAGGAAGCACTGCGGGCCATCGGCGAGTGCTCCGTGGTTGGCGAGGGTGCGGATGGCCTGGAGGTGCTGGCGGGCGTGCTCTCTGGCGCCTCGCTCACCACCCGCATCGGCAAAGGTACCTTCGCCCAGCGCGACCAGAACCCCTGGGGTATAGGCCACCTTCTGCTGGCGGTGGACATCGGTACCTTTACCGACGTGGCCGAGTTCAAGGCCAACATTGACAGCATCATTGAGGAGTTCAAGAACTCGCCCAAACGACCGGGGTTCGAGGAGATATTCGTCCCTGGTGAGATCGAGTGGAACCGGGTGGAGGGGCGCCGGTGCAACGGTATCCCAGTCCACGAGAACCTGCTGCGGGAGCTTCAGGAGATCGCCCACGAGCTGGAGATGGAGTTCCCCGCCGTCCGGTGATGCGGCAGAGGGTTTTGCTTCTGCTCTCGTACCTGGAGTAGAATCAGTACACGGACACATTGTCTGGAGGCGTAAGGATTGTCTAGCGAAGCCACTCTCACAATCTACACCCATCCCGATTGCCCCTATTCCGCTGCGGCCAAGGACGATTTCGACCGCCAGGGGATAGCGTACCGCGAGATAGATGTGAGCCAGGACCCGGAGGCGGCAAAAGAGCTGGAGCGGCTGACGGGTGGGGAGCGCATCACCCCCGTGATTGTTGAGGGCGCACAGGTTATTGTGGGCTACATGGGAGTGGGCTGAAGCTTCTAGCCGTCGGGGGCCGTTGGCCCGCCAAACTCGCCACAAGCAGGAAGGAAACGCCCATGACCACCACCCATGCCATAGCCATTGGCACTCCGGTGCCTGACTTCTCACTGCCCAGGCTGGACGGTTCACCCTGGCGGCTCTCGGAGCTGCGCGGCAAGCGGGTGGCCCTGTTCATGTGGGGCTCCTGGTGAGTCTGCCGAGAGCAACTGCCAGTCTGGCAGGAGTTCTACCAACGGCACCGGGGCGAGGGAGTGGAGGTGGTCTCGGTGGCCATGGATGTCCAGGGCTCCGAGAAGGCCCGGCCCTACGTGGAGAGAGCGGGCGCCACTTTCACCACCCTGGTGGACCAGGGCAACCACCTGGGCCTGCTCTTCGGATTCAAGGCCATTCCCAATGGCCTGCTGATAGATGAGCGCGGCCTGCTGGACTACCGCAAGTTCGGCGGGTTCGACATCAGGAAGCAGGAGTACGCTCTCCTGGTGGAGGCCTGGGCCAGTGGGGCATCCCCGGAGTGGCGGTTGGAGCGGATGGCCGAGGACAAGGTGGGCGGTGCAGAGCACGCCCGGGCCATCGCCCACTTCCAGCACGGCCTTGAGTTGTACCGCCAGGGGCGAGTGCAGGAGGCGCTGGCCCAATGGCGTCTTGGCCGCGACCTGGAGCCGGACAACTTCGTCATCCGCAAGCAGATATGGGCGGTGGAGCACCCGGAGCGCTTTTACGATGGCGACGTAGACTACGACTGGCAGCGGGAGCAGATGAGGCTGGGCCAGTAAGCAGGTAGTCGCGGCCCCTGGCTCCGTGGTATAGTGACCTTGTGCACGAGCGACCCGGCCCGGTGGTGTAGCCTGGTTTAACACACCTCCCTGTCAAGGAGGAGATCGGCGGTTCGAATCCGCTCCGGGTCGCCAGCTTCCCTTCTTCTGGTATCCGCAACTGTTGCTCGCCGCCAGCCCTTTCAACCCCGTGTTGCGGGCATACGCCGGACCGGCGGCCCAGAGCCACCTCACGTTCTACAGTGTGAGGGCCTTCCTCGTGAACCTGGCCGGGGCCAGTATTCCCCCCGAAAGCACCAGCTTTAATGCGTCCTGCACGGAGAAATCAGTGTCGTACGTGTCTTCGACAGGCACCACCGCGACCCACCCGGAGTTGGGCGTGGGGGCTGTGGGGATGTAGATGAGGGCCATCTGCTTGTCGCTCTCGTCTCTCATGACCCCAGTGAGGAACCCGATGGTCCACATCCCCTTCCTGGGGTACTCGATGCTCACCACCCTCTTGAAGCCCGTGGCCGAGCTCCCAGAGAAGGACTCCACCAGGTGCTCTGAAGCCGAATACACCGTGCCCACAATGGGCAGCCTGGACAGCTCCTTCTGGACCTGGTGTATGAGGTGCTGGCCCTGGAGATTGATCCCAACGAGCCCAACGAGGAATACCAGCAGGACTATCCCCACAATGCCGAGGCCGGGGACCCTTCTGTTCAGCGCAGCTTCGAGCGGGGGTTGCAACACGCCATCAATAACGTTGAACACGAGCTGGAGGACCATGTAGGTGATCACCACCGGCACGACGATGATCAACCCAGCTATGAAGATACGCCTCACTTGGCTCGTCAGCTTTCGCCGAATAGGGGGTACTCGTGTGCTTGCCATGGTGCTCCTCCGCGGGCTGGGCTTGGGCGTGAGAGGAGGTTACAACGGATGGCGGCACAAGAAAAGCTCCCGCTGGCAGGCCACCTCCGTGGTTGACAAGGGCAGGGTAGGGTCTTTCAGTTCCCGCTCCCTCTCTGATCTCCCTCTTCCGCGGAAGGGGGAGAGAATGTATTCCTTCCCCCGCTTGCGGGGGAAGGTCAGGATGGGGGTCGAATCAGCAATGTTGAACGACCCTGGAGGGCAGGTGGGAGCACTGCCATCCTGGAGAGGGATGCGCTATACTACCACCCGCTGCGCCAACATCCACGACAGGAGGCCGCTATGCCCAAAGCCAAGGTTGTGTTCCTCAGCTCGTTGCCGACCATCCGCGGCAAGGAACTTGTCGAGATGGCCCCACCCGACATGGAGGTGGTGGCCATAGATAACACGTTGCCTGACAGCCAGAAGATACCGCTGTGCAAGGATGCCGACGCCATAATCGTGGTCCCGGCAGACCTCTCCGTGAACGTCCTGCGGGCCTGTCCCAAGGTGAAGCTGATCCAGACCCTCAGCGCAGGGTACGACCGCCTGGACCTCAAGGCCATCGGTGAGATGGGGATTCCGGTGGCCAACAACGGCGGCTCCAATGCCATCTCCGTGGCGGAGCAGACAATTGCCCTCATGATAGCCACATCCAAGCACTTCGTCCGCCACTGGCAGAGCGCCAAGAACAGGCGCTGGCGGGAAGAGGTGCAAAACCTGGAGGCCCACGAGATCTCCGGGAAGACCGTGGGTATCGTGGGGCTGGGGCGCATTGGGCGGCAGGTGGCCAAGCGCCTGAGAGGGTTCGACTGCAACGTCGTCTACTACGATGTCCTCAGCTTCCCTGAAGAGGTCAATACGGTGTTCAACGCTCGTCCCGTGCCTCTCGACCACCTGCTGCGCACCTCTGACTTCGTAACCCTGCACGTGCCGCTGAACCGCAGCACCCGCCACATGATAGGCAGGCGGGAGCTGGCCATGATGAAGCCCACCGCCATCCTTATCAGCACCTGCCGGGGGCCCGTGGTGGACGAGAAGGCGCTGTATGAGACCCTCAAGGCGGGCAAGATCAAGGCGGCGGGCCTGGATGTGCTGGAGGTGGAGCCCACCCCCAAGGACAACCCGCTGTTCGACCTGGACAACGCGGTGATAACCCCGCATATGGCGGGCAGCAGCGTCGAGAGCAATACCCGGGGTGCCGCCTTTGCCTTCCACAACATACGCCGTGTCCTGGAGGGCAAGACGCCCGAGTCACTGGTGACGCCGGAATAGCGAAGGAGAGAGGAGGGTGCCATGGAGGTCATCTACCGGCTGGCGAACAAAGACCTGAAGACGGTAGCGGAGGAGGCAAAGTGGGCCGAGTCCGTGGGGTACGATGGCGTCTCCTCTAACGAGAGCGCCCACGACCCCTTCATGCCGCTGGCGCTGGCGGCCACGGCTACCAGGCGCCCCACCCTGGAGACGAGGGTGGCTATTGCCTTTCCCCGCTCCCCCATGGTGGTGGCCTACGCCGCCTGGGACCTCCAGGCGGCCTCCGATGGCCGCTTCAAGCTGGGGCTGGGCCCTCAGGTGAAGGGCCACAACGAGCGGCGCTTCTCGGTCAAATGGCTTCCCCCCGGCCCGCGCATGCGGGAGTACGTGAAGGCGCTGCACGCCATCTGGGACAACTGGCAGGATAACAAGAAGCTGGACTTCAAGGGCGACTACTATACCTTCACGCTGATGAACCCCATGTTCAACCCGGGGCCGATCAAGCAGCCACGCCCGAAGGTATACCTGGCGGGAGTCAACCCCTATAACTGCCGCGTTGCAGGAGAGGTGGCCGACGGCCTCATGCTCCACAGCCTGAACACGGCCACCTACGTGCGCAAGGCTATCCTGCCCCATGTTGCGGAAGGCGCCAAGGCTGCTGGCCGCAACCCAGCCGACGTCAAGATCAACGGAGGTGGGTTCGTCATCACCGGTCCCAACCGGCAGGCCATAGACGAGATAAAGCCACAGGTGCGCCAGCAGGCCGCCTTCTACGCCTCTACCCGCACCTACAAGGTGGTGCTGGACGCCCATGGCTGGGGTGAGAAGTGCGGGCGGCTTCATGCCATGTCCCTGGAGGGCAAGTGGCGCGAGATGGCCAACGAGATCACCGACGAGATGCTCAACGAGTTCGCGGTCATCGGCGAGTACGATGACGTGGCGGGCAAGATCAAGGAGCGCTTCGGCGGCATAGTCCAGGAACTCAGCTTCAACATGCCGGTGAAGGGCGCCGACGCAGAGACGCACCTGAAGCGCATCATCCGGGACCTGAAGTCCTAGCTGCCGCGTTGCCAGATGCAGTCGGTGCCTGGGATGCCGAGGCGCGGAGGCGAGAGCGTGAAGGTCCTGTTCGCCAACGGCTTTCTGATTGACGGCGCAGGCGGCTACCTGGAGCGCGGTGGCCTTCTGGTGGAGGACCAGCGCATCGCCGCCGTGGGGAAGGAGGTCTCGGACCGCCTTGGCGATGCCGATGCCGTCATAGACCTTGAGGGCCGCACCCTCATGCCCGGCATGATTGACACGCACTGTCACCCCGGCGCAGGCGACTACGACCCTGACCGAGAGAAGGACTCGGTGGGACTGGCCGCTCTCCACACCTACGAGGCTCTGGAGCGGACGCTGCGTGCGGGCTTCACCACGGTCCGCAGTGCCGGCGCCCGCGACTATGTGGACGTAGACGCCCGGGACGCCATCGCCTGCGGCATCATACCCGGGCCCAGGGTGATAGCCAGCGGGCGGGGCGTGACCATGACCGGGGGCCACGGCGTGGGCTCCGCCGCAGAGGTGGATGGCGTGGACGCGGTGCGGCGGGAGGCACGCGTCCAGATCAAGCGGGGCGCCGACAGCATCAAAATCTTCGGTATCTCCGGCGGGGTGGCCTCGGGTACCAACGAGGATGCGGAGCAGTTCACCGTGGAGGAGATCCGCGCCGCGGTGGAGGAGTCGCGCAAGGCCGGCAAGCTCAACCAGACCCACGCTATCGGGCTGCCGGGCATCAAGAACGCCGTGGAGGCTGGAGTGAACTCTATTGACCACGGCATCTTCCTGGACGAGGAGGTGTGTGAGAAGATGGCCCGGCGGGGCATCTTCCTGGTGCCCACCTTCGGGCCCTTCTACTACTATGCGGTGCGGCGCGTGGCCGAGCCGTGGCGCTGGCAGCGGGCCCTCCGTCTCATGGAGCCCCACAAGGCCAGCTTTCGCCTGGCCATGGAGAAGAAGGTGCCCATCGCCTTCGGCTGCGACTGCGGGGCCCCCTCGCGTTTCAAGAACGGTGAGAACGCCCTGGAGTACCAGCTAATGGTGGAGGCTGGGATGGGCTCCATGGACGCCATTGTGGCCGGCGCCAGGAACGCCGCCCGCCTGCTGCGGCTGGACCATCTGATTGGCACCCTGGAGCCGGGGAAGCTGGCCGACATCGTGGTCATTGAGAGGAACCCCCTGGAGGACATCACTCTTCTTCAGAGCCGTGTAGCCATGGTGATGCGGGAGGGTAGGGTGTACCTGAACAAGCTGGGAGCCTGACGAATACCGGCAGCTACGCCGGGCGAGAAATTAGAAGGAGGTAGAGCGTGAAGCTTCGACTGGACGATGGGGTTGAGCTGTTCTACACCATAGATGACTACACCGACCCCTGGGTGAAGCCTGAGACGGTGGTGCTCCACCACGGCATGGCCAAGAGCCACCGCTTCTGGTACCGGTGGGTCCCCCTGCTGGCCCGCCACTACCGCGTGGTGCGCTTCGACAACCGGGGCATGGGCCAGTCCGATGTGCCCAAGCCGGGCTACCCATTCTCCCTGGACGGCTTTGCCAACGACCTGCTCCAGGTGCTGGACAAGCTGGAGCTGAAGCAGGTGCACCTTATCGGTGAGACCGTGGGCGGCACCATCAGCCTCCGGTTCGCCACTCTCCACCAGGAGCGGCTGCACACCATCACCACGTGCACCTCGCCCATCCAGTTCGTGGACCCGCCCCACAAGGGCTACGAGATCATCGAGAAGGAGGGGGTAGAGGGCTGGATAAACCGCACCACCAGCATGCGCCTGGACCCCCAGATAGTTGACCCGGCCTATGCGCATTGGTACGCCTCCCAGATGAAGGCCACCGCCGCCCACGTACCTGTCACCTTTCTGCGCAGTGCAGTCAATGTGGACCTGCGGCCCCTTCTGCCCAATGTGAAGACGCCTGCCCTGATCCTGGCCGCTGAGCGCTTGGCAGGCGAGGGCCTGGGGGACTTCCGAGATTCCACTCGCTATCTGCCCAACAGCCGTCGGGTGGTCTTCCCCGGCGTCTCCGGCTTCATCCAGCACATCTTGCCCGAGGAGTGCGCCCGAGTCTGGCTGGACTTCGCCGCCGGGGTCAAGGCGGGCGCCAAGAAGTAGAACCTACCGGGAGTCTGAGGAGTGCAGAGGGGCGGAGCCCCTTCTGCCGGGGGTCTGGGGGTGTCCCTCAGAAGACCTCTCAAGGGCGGGTGGGTGGGAAGAACTCGATTGTCTCTGAGGAAATCAACAGAGCCGAACAGCTTCTAGCCGCAGAGGCGAGAATCAAGCTCCGAAGGAGGACGTTCATGGCTACATACAAGACCGTCATCTACGAGGTGAAGGACCAGGTGGGCTGGATCCGGTTCAACCGGCCCGAGCGGCGAAACGCCATCAACACCCAGCTCCTGGAGGACTCCATCGCGGCGCTGGAGGAGGCGGAGCAGGACGACTCGGTGCGGGCCGTCGCTATCACCGGGGAGGGGTCGGTGTTCTGCGCCGGGCTGGACCTGCGCATGGCGGCGGAGGACACGCCGGAGCAGCGGCGCCGCTTTGGCAAGCTGAACTTCGGGTTCCGGGAGAACATCCGCTGGTGCAAGAAGCCCGTAGTGGGGCGGGTGAACGGGGGCGCCTACGGAGCAGGAGTCAACATGCTGGGCGCCTTCGATATCACCGTGGTGCTGAAGAGTTCCCAGTTCGCCATTCGTGAGGTGAACGTGGGCCTGGAGGCTGGAGGCACGTTCCTCTTCGACATCGGTCGCGCCAGGGCCATGGAGCTGACGCTCACAGGCCGCCCCTTTACCGGCGAGGATGGGGAGCGTTGGGGCATGTTCACCCGGTCGGTGGCAGACCTGAAGGAGATGGACAAGGTGACCCAGGAGTACCTGGACATGCTGCGCGAGCTGCCCCCCCTGGGCATGGCCGCCAACAAGCGCATGACCAATCTGCTGGTGGACCTGGCGGGCTGGGAGAGTCTGCGGAAGGTGCGCTCGGACATGGGGGCCATGCTCAGCAAGACCGAGGACCACAAGGAGGCCGCCCGGGCCTTTGCGGAGAAGCGCAAGCCGGTGTTCCACGGCCGGTAGTGTAGAAGCTGTTTCGAAGTCCGCTTTGCAACAGCTAGACTTGGGTGGTAGCCCGCCACTTTGGCCCGCTCATGGTGACGCAGTCGGACCATGAGCGGGCTTGTGTCCCATCGCTCGCCCTTCGACGGGTCCGACTGTGTCGAGACTCCGATGAAGTCGGAGCTCAGGGCGAGCGGATGATATCAATAGAGTCCAACAGCGTCTTGGGAGGTGACCTTGGCGGTGCCGGAGGACCTGGGCCTGTTCACTGACCTGTACGAGCTGACCATGGCCCAGGCCTATTTCCAGCATGGCATGTTCGCGCCGGCCACCTTCAGCCTGTTCGTGCGGCGTCTGCCTCCCAACCGGGGCTACATGGTGGCGGCGGGGCTGGAGGACGTGCTGCGCTTTCTGGAGGGGCTCCGCTTCACCTCCGGGGATATTGACTACCTCCACGGCACCGGGCTGTTTGCAGGCGACTTCCTGGACTACCTCTCGAAGCTGCGGTTCACCGGCGACGTGTGGGCCATACCCGAAGGGCGCCTCTTCTTTGCCAACGAGCCTCTGGTGGAGGTGACCGCCCCCGTCATTGAAGCCCAACTGGTGGAGACCTTCATCATCAACCAGGTGAATCTCCAGAGCCTCATCGCCACCAAGGCGGCCCGGACCGTGTGGGCGGCCAAAGGGCGCAGCGTGGTAGAGTTCGGCCTGCGCCGCACCCACGGCATGGACGCCGGCATGAAGGCGGCCCGAGTCGCCTACATGGTGGGCTGTGATGCCACCAGCAACGTGCTGGCCGGGCGTCGCTACGGCATTCCCATATCAGGCACCATGGCCCACTCCTTCGTCACCAGCTTCGACCGCGAGATAGACTCTTTCCGCGCCTTCGCCCGCAGCTTCCCCAAGAACACCGTCCTGCTCATTGACACCTACGACACGGTGGAGGGGGCCAGGAAGGCGGTAACGGTGGCGCGGGAGATGGAGGCCCTGGGCCACCGCCTTGCTGGGGTGCGCATAGACAGCGGCGACCTGAAGGCCCTGGCCTTTGAGGTGAGGTGGGTGCTGGACGAGGCGGGGCTTCCCTACGTCCGCATACTGGCCTCCGGTGGCCTGGACGAGTACCAGGTGGCGGAGGTGGTGGAAGCGGGCTCCCCCTGCGACGCCTTTGGCGTGGGCACACAGATGGGGGTCTCCGGCGACGCCCCATCCACGGACATGGCCTACAAGCTGGTCAAGTACGGCGGCCGCCCTGTGCTGAAGCTGAGCACGGGCAAGGCCACCCTCCCAGACGAGAAGCAGGTGCTGCGTTACCGGGAGGGTAGGAAGCTACACCACGATGTCATCGCCCTGCGGCAGGAGGCCCAAGACGACGGCCGCGCCGAGGACCTGCTGGACCGGGTGATGCACGATGGTCGCATCCAGGGCAGGCTCCCTTCCCTGGCGGAGATGCGCGACCGCTTTCGAGAGGAGTTCGCCTGCCTGGACGAGGGCTGCAAGCGGCTGGCGGGCCCGGATACGTACCCCGTGGAGCTGAGCAGACCCCTGCGCGACCTGGCGGCACGCATCCAGCAGCAGCTCTCCTCCGAGGAGCAGGGCACCGGCTGATACCGGGCATCAGGCTGCCTGGCCCACCTGTTCGGGTGTTGAAAAGAGGACGCTGTGCCATGCCCGGAGCGAACAGCAGCGCCCGCTGTCAAGCTCGAACCCTGCATGGTGGGCCGTCGGGGACAATAGCAAGAACCCAGCCCACCTTTTGAGCTTCGGCTTCAGCTAGCCGTCCAAGGCTCCACGTTCGAGTCCCCATTGGTGGGGCTCCGTGGACAGCACTCGAACTTACTGCGGCCTGACTTAGTGCCAAGGCTGAGGCAGCTTCTGGCTCACCCTTGACTCCACAGGGCCTGCACCGTACCAGGGCGCGTTCAACCTCCAGCCCAGACATCAACCCTGTTTCGCATCCGTAAATTCGGTCGAACTTAGTCCTCAGCTTACCGCCTTCTTCACAAGCTCACCGATACTTGCCTCTTCTACGGCAGTCAACTCCGTCACCGCAAAGGCGACAGGCCACAAAGTACCTTCGTCGAGGTTCGCCGCGTCGTAGAATCCGAACGTGGCATATCTCATGGCTCCCACGGACGGTACGCGCCCGGTAGCCGGCCGCGTGTGAGACTCCCTGAAGAAGCAGACGACCTTGCCGTCCTTGGCATACGCTGGCATCCCGTACCATAGCCTAGGCGAAAGGGCCGGTGCGTTGGCTTTGATGATCGCGTGAAGCCGCTCGCCAATGGCCCGATCCGCTTCCGACATCCCAGCAATCTTCGCGAGCACGGCTCTCTCCCCATCCGCGTTCTTTGCGGCCTGCTTGGTGGTTCTCATGACGGACTTGGCCTTGAGGCCCCGTGGCTGGTCAGTGCTTGGCATTCATGTGCTCCTTCTAGCAGGATGATGAAGAATGGCTGGTTGTGACCGGGTGATGGTCGTGCGGTGGTCGGACATGGAGCTAAGAAGTGCCTCGCGGCGCTCTCAGGGGCCATGTCCTTCGGCTGAAGGACCGTGTAAGCGGCCCTGTCGGGCTTCTCCAAGCCCCGTGGTAGCCTTTAGGGCAAACCTCCCCCTGGGC
>JACPQL010000020.1 GCA_016190445.1 Chloroflexota bacterium | reverse complement strand
TGGGTGGTGTGGTGGGGGTGGGCGAGGCGGGGAAGCTGGCGACACATGCCCTCCGCGACAGTGGTGCGGAGCAGATCACGGTGACCAATCGCACCTACGAACGGGCGGAGGAGCTGGCGCAAGAGCTGGGAGGCGAGGCATCTCCCTTTAGCCAGCTTCCGCAACTTCTTGGGGAGGCGGACATCGTCGTCAGCACCACCGGCTCTCCTGGGCACGTGCTCACTCTGGAGATGGTCCAGCAGGCCACGCTCAATCGGGACTCGCGCCCTCTGTTCCTTATGGACATCGCTGTCCCCCGGGACATAGACCCCAGGGCGCGCCGGTTGGACAACGTTTACCTTTACAACATTGATGACCTGCTTCTGGTCTCTGAGGCGAACCGGATGCAGCGGGCCCAGGAGGCCAACAAGGTGGAGGCCATTGTTGAGGAGGAGGTGGACGCCTTCATGGAGTGGTGGCGCTCCCTGGCGGTAGTCCCCACCATCGGAGCCTTGCGCCGGCAGGCCGAGGCCATCCGGCAGGCGGAGCTGGCCAGGACGCTGCGCCGCCTCAATGGACTGGGCGAGGAGGAGAGAGCGCGCGTCGAGGCCATGAGCCGGGCCATAGTCAAGAAGCTGCTCCACAAGCCCACCGCCGTGCTCCGACAGCGCATGCAACCGGGGCACACCCAGGCGGTGCGGGAGCTGTTTGGTCTGGACGGCAGGCCAAAATGAAGTGGCCCCGGCCTTGGCTCCGCGAGGCCCGCTGCTTGCTGGAGAGCCCACCGAGGGGCAGACCATGACCACCGCCACCATCATCGTGGGCACTCGTGGAAGCGCCCTGGCCCTGCGGCAGACGCAGGAGGTGGTGGAGCGCCTCCAGAGGGTGCATTCCTCTCTGGACTTGCATGTCCGGGTCATCCGGAGCAGCGGAGACCGGCGTGCCAATGCACCGCTGGATGTCCTGGGGCGAGGTGCGTTTGTTCAGGAGCTGGAGCAAGCACTGCTTCGTGGGGAGGTGGACTTGGTGGTGCATAGCCTCAAGGACCTGCCTACCGAGCAACCGCCGGGGCTGGTGGTGGCGGCGGTGACCGAGCGCGCCGACCCTCGAGATGCTCTGGTGGACCGCTGGCGGCTCCCGCTCAGAGAGTTGCCACCTGGGGTGCGCATTGGGAGCAGCAGCCCGCGCCGGGCGGCCCAGCTCCTTGCGCTGCGTCCCGACATACAGGTGCCTCCCATCCGGGGCAACGTGGACACCCGGCTGCGCAAGGCAGTCGGCCCCGATTACGATGGTGTGGTGCTGGCGGTGGCCGGGCTGGCCCGGGCGGGGCTTCTGGAGCACGTGGCGGAGTACCTTCCGCTCGACGTGTGCCTCCCCGCGCCAGGGCAGGGGGCTCTGGCCGTGGAGGCCCGCTCCGGCGACAGCGAACTTATCGCTCTCCTGCGCTTCATTGAGCACACACCCACGCGGGTGGCGGTGGAGGCGGAGCGCGGCTTTCTACGGGCCCTGGGGGGTGGTTGCCGGGTGCCTGTGGCCGCCTATGCTCGGCTCGAAGGGGAGAGCCTGGAGCTGACCGGCATGGTGTCCACCGAGTCCGGCAGAGAGATGCACAAGGCCTCGGTGCGCTGGAGCGCCAGGGACCCGCAGGGCGCGGGCCGGGAGCTGTACCGACGGCTTCTGGAGATGGGCGCCGGAGAGATGCTGGGCGTGAAGGAGCAGGGGTGAGCGCACCGGGGAAGGTCTTTCTGGTGGGCGCGGGCCCGGGGGACCCCGGCCTGATCACGGCCAAGGGGCTGCGGCTGCTCCGGCAGGCCCAGGTGGTGGTGTACGACCGTCTGGTGAACGAGCGCCTGGTGGGGGAGGCGCCGCCAGAGGCGGAGCGCATCTACGTGGGCAAGTGGCCCCGGCGCGATGCCCTTTCCCAGGAGGAGATCAACCAGGTCCTGGTGGCCAAAGGCCGCGAAGGGAAGCGGGTGGTGCGCCTGAAGGGTGGAGACCCGTTCGTCTTCGGCAGGGGAGGGGAGGAGGTGGAGGCGCTGGTGGAGGCGGGCATCCCCTTCGAGGTGGTGCCGGGCGTGACATCGGCCATCGCGGTGCCGGCCTATGCGGGCATCCCCCTGACCCATCGTAAGGTGGCCTCCTCCTTCACCGTGGTGAGCGGCAGCGAGGACCCCTCCAAGCCGGAGTCGGCCATAGACTGGGGCGCCCTGGCCTCCGGCTCTGGCACATTGGTGGTGCTAATGGGGTGGGAGAGCCTCCCCCAGATAGTGGAGACTCTTGTGAGGCACGGCAAGGCGCCGGACACTCCGGTGGCCCTGGTGCAGGACGGCACTGGCCCCTGCCAGCGCACCGTGACCGGCACTCTGGCGGACATAGTGGCGCGGGCCAGGGAGGAGGGACTCGTTCCTCCCGTGGTGGCGGTCATCGGCGAGGTGGCCCGGTTCCGCCAGCGGTTCCGGTGGTTCGACACCAGTCCCCTCTTTGGCAAGCGAGTTCTGGTGACCCGCTCCCGCGTCCAGGCCAGCGCCCTCTCCGAGATGCTGATCGGCCTGGGGGCCGAGCCCGTGGAGCTTTCCACCATCGAGGTACGCCCGTTGGAAGACGCCTCGCCACTGGACGCGGCCCTGGGCAGGTTGGGCCAGTACTGTTGGGTGGTGTTCACCAGCGCCAACGGCGTGGAGGCGGCCTTCAACCGGCTGGCGGCCTTGGGGAAGGACGCCCGCGCCTTCGGTCAGGCCAGGGTGTGCGCCATCGGGCCCGCCACGGCGCAGGCGCTCCGTGGCTATGGAGTGCGTGCCGACTACGTCCCGGAGCAGTACACCTCGGAGGCCGTGGCCGCCGGGCTGGGCAGCCGTGGACTGAACGGCGAAAGGGTACTCTTGCTGCGCACGGACATCGAGGGTGAGCCCCTGGCCGAGGGGTTGGCCCGCCTGGGGGCGCAGGCGGAGCAGGCGGTGGCCTACCGCACCGCTACACCTGCGGAGTCGGCAGGGCGTGCGCGGGAGCTGTTGGCCGGTGGCAAGATAGACGTGGCCACCTTCACCAGCTCCTCCACCGTTCGCAATCTGTTGGACCTGCTGGCCGGCGACGCCTCGCCACTCCAGGGTGTCACTGTGGCCTGCATCGGCCCCGTGACCGCAAGAACGGCCCGGAAGCTGGGCCTGCGGGTGGATGTGGAGGCCAAGGTGCACACCATCCAGGGGCTGGTGGAGGCGCTGGCTGAGCACTTTGAGAGCGGGGGCAGGTGATATGAGCTACTTTCCTACGACGCGGCTCCGGCGACTCCGGGTCACGGAGACGGTGCGGCGGATGGCGCGGGAGACGGCCCTGGCCATCGCCGACTTCGTCTACCCCCTTTTCGTGGTTGAGGGGCGGGACATCCGCCAGCCCATAGGGCCCATGCCAGGCTGCTACCAGCTCTCCCTGGACCGGCTGTGCCCCGAGGTGGACGAGGTGGCGGAGCTGGGCATACCCGCGGTGCTGCTTTTCGGCATCCCCTCGGCTAAGGACGCGGTGGGCTCCGAGGCCTACGCCGAGCGCGGCATTGTCCAGGAGGCGGTGCGGGCCATAAAGAAGGCAGCACCCCAGATCGTCGTCGTCACCGACGTGTGCCTCTGCGAGTACACCGACCACGGCCACTGCGGCGTGGTGGTGGGGGAGCGGGTGGACAACGACCGGACGCTGGAGCTGCTGGCGAAGACGGCGGTCTCCCAGGCGGATGCCGGGGCCGACGTGGTGGCGCCTTCCGCGATGATGGACGGCCAGGTGCGGGCCATCCGCCAGGCCCTGGACGGCAGCGGGCACCAGGAGACCCTCCTCATGGCCTACGCCGCCAAGTACGCCTCCGCCTTCTTCGGCCCCTTCCGCGTGGCCGCGGAGTCGGCGCCCCAGTTCGGAGACCGCCGGGCCTACCAGATGGACCCGGCCAACGTGCGCGAGGCCATGCGGGAGATAGAGCTGGACGTCCAGGAGGGGGCGGACATCATAATGGTGAAGCCGGCCCTGGCCTACCTGGACGTGATAGCCAGGGCGCGGCAGCAGTTCAACCTGCCCCTGGCGGCCTACAACGTCAGCGGCGAGTACTCAATGGTGAAGGCGGCCTCTCAGCTTGGCTGGGTGGATGGGAACAGGGCGATGATGGAGGTGCTCACCGCCATCAAGCGGGCGGGCGCGGAGATCATCATCAGCTACCATGCCAAGGAGGCGGCCCGGTTGCTGCGGGGGGAGAGGTAGGGGAATGCAAATCACCTACGATACCGAGGCTGATGCCCTGTACATCAAGCTGAAGGACGGCAAGTTTGCGCGAAACAAAGAGGTCGAGCAGGGCGTCATCCTGGACCTTGGCGCTAACGGCGCCCTCCTTGGAATCGAGATTCTGGAGGCCAGCTCCCGCTTCTCTCCAGAGGATCTGTGCAAAGTGGACATCCGTATGCCGTTGCACTTGGCTGGAAAGCGCCGTTAGCCGCGGCGCAGAGCGCCGGCCCAAGGAGGCGGCCCGGTTGCTGGTGGGGGAGAGGCAGGGGCAAGTGGTTAGCTGGCCATAGGGAGACCTGAAATGACATGGCGGGACCAATTGACCGAAGCTGAGGAGGCTCGAAGTCAGGGCAACACTGCTGAGGCGTTTCGGAAGGCATTTGGTGCCTTGGAAGCGTGCTATACGATTGCAGCCCGTGAGCGTGGGTGGCCCCAGCAAAAGAATGCGAACAACAGCTTCATGGAAATTATCAAATTCCTGCGTGTCAAGCAACATATTACTGAGGAACAATTCTTGCTGGCTGACTATCTGAGACTAGCGCGCAACGTTGTCGTTCACAAGTACGGCTTTGAGCCATCCCTCAAAGAAGCCGAGAGCACGATATCGCGTGTTGGACAACTTTGTGCACCCTTTGGGAAGACCGTATCTGACGTGATGGCGAAGCCAGTGAAAACAGTCAGCCCTGACCAACCTGTGGGGGAAGTCGTCAGGTCTATAGTCGAAGATGGTATATCTCAGTTCCCGGTGGTTGAAAGTGGGGCAGTGGTGGGAACCGTCCTCGAGTCACAAGTCCTAGATGCATGGGAAAAGGGTGAAGGGATGCTGGACCCTGAAACTCCTGTGAGGGATATCATGGACAAAGTCTCTCTGCCCTCAATTCCTCCTGATGCTACCTTGGACGAAGTTAAGAAAAGGTTTTTGGGGGGGTCGTCGCCGGCGTTCCTAATATTGCATGAAGGCATGCCCATCGGAATCATCACGAAATACGATTTACTTCGCCAATTGGATATCTAAAAGTGGACCGTGGGAGTACCGCACGTATGTCATCTGTAGACTATTCGCGCTCCCATGACCTCTTCTCCCAGGCCCAAGGGCTCATGCCCGGCGGGGTGAACGTGCTGGTGTTTGTCTCGCTGCCAGGCGTTGCCCCCGTAGGCGCCATCAGCTAAACTGAGTCCAACCTACCAGCACAAGCGGGCAGGAGCATGAAGAAGAGGTTTTCGGCCACCATCGAGAAACGGGGCAGGTGGTACATCGGCTACGTGCCTGAAGTGCCCGGCGTCAACACCCAAGGCCGCACCCTCAGAGAGGTGACTGAAAACCTGAAAGAGGCCCTCCTCCTGGTGTTGGAGGCCAACAAGGAGTTGGGCGCCCCCGCGAAGACCTACAAAAAGACCATTGTGGTAGAAGGCCAGGGTTGAAGCGGGCCGACCTTCTCAAGCATTTGCGCCAGCATGGCTGTACGGTCTGGCGAGAAGGTGCCAAACACACGGTTATTGTGAATCCATCTACCGGGCAAGTTTCCTCGGTGCCTCGGCACAGGGAGGTGAACGACTTCCTGGCCGTCAAGATATGCCGTGACCTAGGAGTACCGTCACCACGATGAACAACGTCCGTTCCCGTGCCCTCTTCTCCGACGCCCAGCGCCTCATCCCAGGCGGGGTGAACAGCCCCGTGCGCTCCTTCGGTGGCGTGGGGGGGCAGCCGGTGTTCATCGCACGGGGCCAGGGGGCCCGCATATGGGACGTGGACGGGAACGAGTACATTGACTACGTCTGCTCCTGGGGGCCCCTGATACTGGGCCACGCCCACCCGGATGTGGTGGCGGCGGTGAAGGAGGCGGCGGAGCGCGGGACCAGCTTCGGCGCTCCCACCGAGGGGGAGGTGGAACTGGCAAAACTCATCACCCAGGCCGTGCCCTCCATGGAGATGGTGCGGCTGGTGAACTCCGGCACCGAGGCGGCCATGAGCGCCATCCGCGCCGCTAGGGCCTTCACTGGCCGCAGCAAGATCGTGAAGTTCGCCGGCTGCTATCACGGCCATGCCGACGGTCTCCTGGTGAAGGCGGGCTCCGGCGCCGCCACCCACGGCGTTCCCACCAGCGCCGGGGTCCCCGCCGCCTACGCCGCCGAGACGCTGGTGGCCGAGTACAACGACCTGGAGTCGGTGGAGGCGCTCTTCCGGGCGTACCCAAGGGAGATAGCGGCGGTGCTGGTGGAGCCGGTGGCGGGGAACATGGGGGTGGTGCCGCCTCGGGAGGGGTTCCTGGAGGGGCTGCGGCGCCTCACCAGCGACAGCGGCTCGCTGCTCGTCTTCGACGAAGTGATCACGGGGTTCCGGGTGGCCTACGGCGGCGCCCAGGCGCTCTACGGAGTGGCCGCGGATATCACTTGCCTGGGCAAGATCATCGGCGGTGGGCTGCCCGTGGGGGCATACGGTGGCCGGGGCGACATCATGCAGGTGGTGGCGCCCCTGGGCCCCATGTACCAGGCAGGCACGCTATCTGGGAACCCCCTGGCGGTGTCGGCGGGCATCGCCTGCCTGCGCGCCCTCCAGCGCCCGGGCATCTACGCCGAGCTGGAGGCGCGGGCCACCCAACTGGAGGAGGGGCTGAGGGCAGCGGCCAAGCGTGCCGAGAGGCCAGTTAGCATCAACCGGGTGGGCTCCATGCTGACGGGCTTCTTTGGGGTTGACTCCGTGGCGGGCTGGACGGACGCATCGCGGGCCGACACCAGGGCCTACGCCCGCTTCTTCCACGCCATGCTGGAGCGGGGCGTGTACTTTGCCCCGTCTCAGTTCGAGGCCGCTTTTGTATCTTTGGCCCACACGGAAGCGGACATCGAACAGACGGTAGAGAAGGCCCGCGCCGCTCTGAGGTAGAGCAGCGCGGGCTGCCTGGGGTCTCAAAAAGCCATATGGTTCGTGAACTTCTTTAGAGACGACTGGCTTCTTCCCACCCGCCCGCCCTTGAAAGGTCTTCTGGGGGGCACCCCCAGGCGGGCAGTGCCCGGAGCCGCACCCCACGGTTCAGGCATTGGATCGTTCCGCAACCTGCGCTGGGAGAGCGTGGGTGCCCCGACGTGTCGGGGCGAGCCCTGCTAGCTGGGGTAGACCAGCTCGCCGCCCACGGTCTGGCGCGAGGGCTGGCGCACGGGCTTGGCCCCCTTGGTCTTCCAGAAGACCTCGGCGATGTCCTGGGTGGCGGCTAGCAGGTCCTGGGCCGCCTTCATGTCATTCTTCTGCCTGGCGGCGGAGGCCGTCTTCATGGCCTTCCAGAACTTGTCGTGAAGCTCCGGGTACTGCTGGGCGTGTTCAGGCCGAAAATAGTCGCCCCACAGGACGCGCAGCTCTCTCTTGCAAAGCTCGGCGTGCTCCTCTTTGGTGGCCACCAGGCGAGCGAGTTGGGCCGAGTATGCCGCGTTCTCCTCGGGCGAGGCGTTGGCGGCGGGCTTCTTCAGGTCTGCGATGAGCTGGTTCATCCGGATGACTGTCAGTGCCGCCACCTGCGCCATATGGGGATCGTAGATACCGCAGGGGATATCGCAGTGGGCGTGGACCACCTTCGCCGGGAGTACACGATCTGCCAGAGCAAAGGCGCTGTTCAGAAGAGACATACAAGACCTCCGCTATCAGAAAATTGTTGATGTATCAAGTCTACAAAAGGCCGTCGGAAGACGCAACTGCGCTGAGGACCGCGCTAGGGTCCTGTCCCAGAGATTCGCGTACAAGCTGTCGTTGCGAGGAGTCCCGATGACATCGGGACGACGAAGCAATCGGTCATGCCCCGATACAATCGGGGCGCCACCGGGGGATGGGAAACCCCCTAGATGCTCCGACTCTGTCGCGAGTCCTCGACGGAGTCGGGACTTCGTCGGCAGAAGAATGTTGAAGGCAGATGAGTTC
>JACPQL010000016.1 GCA_016190445.1 Chloroflexota bacterium | reverse complement strand
GGGGCCCACCCCTCCTCCAGATTGGCGTGAAAATAGGTCTTGGGGGAGGGGCTGTCATGCTGAGGAGTCGGTTGAACTCATCTGCCTTCAACATTCTTCTGCCGACGAAGTCCCGACTCCGTCGAGGACTCGCGACAGAGTCGGAGCATCTACATCCCCCTGTGGCGCCCCGATTGTATCGGGGCAGGGCCGATTGCTTCGTCATCCCGATGTCATCGGGACTCCTCGCAATGACAGTTTGTACGCGAATCTCTGGGACAGGACACTAGCCCTGCCGCAGCCGGACCTTGCGGTTGTCCCAGGAAAGCACCTTTTTCTCCGGGACCACCCTGTACACCACCCGTTCCTGGGAGTAGTGCTGCTGCACCCGGCCGGGCAACTGGCCCTGGTCCTGGCGGAAGGCGGCGTACTTCTCCGCCAGCGCCGCGAATACGCGCTCCCTCTCCGCCTGGTCCGCAACCTCCTCTGCCCTGCCACGGATGACCACCGCCTTCAGGTCTCGCCAGTGCTCCCCGGTCTCCACCAGGCAGCACACCTTATGGTCGCGGGCCGCGTTCCTGGCCTTGTGGCTGTTGCGCATGGTCCGGGTGTAGATGTGGCCGTCCAGGTACACGTACCAGAGGGGAGTCGAGTGGGGATAGCCATCTCGGTCCAACGTCGTGAAGATGACCGTGTGCCCCTCTTTGAGGAAGGAGTCTAGTTCCTGAGGCTCCAGGTAGACGGGCATGAGGACCTCCTGCACCTGTGGCTTGTACTGGTTTTTCCAAAGCTTTCGCTCCCAGGCCATTATACCGACATTGACGCGAGTGGGTGCGCCCCAACCTGCGGCTTGCTGGGGGACCTACCTGGTGCTAACATCGGTACAACTATCCCCGGCCCCGGAGAGGCAGTTTGACCCTCACCGCAGCCTGGCGCCAGGTACTAGATAGAGCGACACCGGCCTCGCCGCTGCGCCCTTCAGTCGAAGGACTGCGCCATGCCCTGGAGCAGGCGCTAGCTGGCGAGGCCCTGGGCGCTGCGCAGGGGTACGCCCTCATGGAGGCCACGGGCACGGACCTGACAGCCCTCATGCTGGTGGCCGCGGCGCTCCGCGATACGGGGCGCGGCGAACGAGTGACCTACTCCCGGAAGGTGTTCCTTCCCTTGACCAACCTCTGCCGAGACCGCTGCGGGTACTGCACCTTCGTCAAAGCCCCAGGAGAGACGGATGCCCACACCATGACCCCCGACGAGGTGCTGGCAGTGGCCCGAGAGGGCGCGAGGTGCGGCTGCAAGGAGGCACTCTTCAGCCTGGGTGACCACCCGGAGTGGCGTTATCCTGAGGCCCTTCGGCAGCTCCGCGCCCTGGGGTACGAAAGCACGCCGGAGTACGTGGCCGCCATGTGCAGGCTGGTGCTGGAGGAGACCGGCCTTCTCCCTCACACCAACTGCGGCGTGCTCAGCGCAGACGAACTCCTCCTGCTGAGAGGGGTGAACGTCAGCATGGGCCTCATGCTGGAGAATGTGAGCCCCAGGCTGCTGGAGCGAGGCGGCCCCCATTTCGGCTGCGAGACCAAGGACCCCCGCGTCCGGCTGGAGACACTGACCCGCGCTGGCGAGCTGGGCATAGCCATGACCACCGGCATCCTCATCGGCATCGGGGAGACATACCAGGAGCGGGTGGACTCGCTGATCGCCATCCGGGAGCTTCACCGCCGGTACGGCCACATCCAGGAGGTCATAATACAGAACTTCCGGGCCAAGCCCAGGACGCGCATGGCTGGCATGGCGGAGCCCACCACCCTGGACATGGCCAGGACGGTGGCGATGGCCCGGCTCCTCCTGGGGCCAGACATGAACATCCAGGCGCCGCCCAACCTGAACGCCGATGGCTGCCAGGTGTACCTGCTGGCGGGCATCAACGACTGGGGCGGCGTATCGCCCGTTACCCGCGATTACATCAACCCGGAGGCGCCCTGGCCCGAGGTGGCCCGCCTTCGCCAGCTTACCCAGGAGACGGGCCAGGCCCTTCACGAGCGCCTGGCACTTTACCCGGAGTACGTTCGCAACAGCGCCTGGGAGTTGGCCCCGGCCCTGGGGCGCCGGGTCAGGGAGCTTTCCGACGAAGAGGGGTACGTGAGGAAGGAGCTTGAGGCATGGTGAACAACGGGTCCCGGCCTGGCGGTCTGCAAGCCACCCTGGAGGGCCTGCTGTCCAGCGTGGACGTGGCCACAGCACGGGTGCTGGACAAGGCGCTGGCGGAGCGGGAGGTGTCAGCCGAGGAGGGGGCCCTGCTCTTCCAGGCCCAGGGCCCTGCCCTGACGGCCGTGATGCTGGCCGCTGACGCGCTGCGCCGGCAGGCCGTGGGAGACGTGGTCACCTATGTGGTGAACCGCAACATCAACTTCACCAACGTGTGCATCAAGCGGTGCGGCTTCTGCGCCTTCAGCCGGGACCACCGGGAGGAGGAGGGTTACTTCCTTCCAATGGAGGAGGTCTTGCGGCGCGCTCGCGAGGCCTGGGAGCTGGGCGCCAGTGAGGTGTGCATCCAGGCAGGCCTGCCGCCCAAGATGGAGGGCTCCCTTTACATAGACCTGTGCCGGGCCATCAAGCAGGAGCTGCCGGACATCCACATCCACGGCTTCTCGCCGGAGGAGGTCCTCTACGGCGCGGTCCGCTCCAGGTGTACTGTGGAGGACTATCTACGAGAGCTGAGGGAGGCAGGCGTGGGCAGCCTGCCAGGCACCTCCGCCGAGGTCCTGGACGACCGCATCCGGGAGCGCATCTCCCCAGGCCGAATCAGCACCCAGCAATGGGTGGAGGTGATCACTACCGCCCACAGGCTGGGCATACCCACCACCTCCACCATCATGTTCGGTCATGTGGAGGAGCCCCTGGACCGCACCCGGCACCTGGCGCTCATCCGGGACATCCAGAAGGCCACAGGCGGCTTCACCGAGTTCGTCCCCCTGAGCTTCGTCTACTGGGAGGCACCCATGTACCGGAAGTGCCTCATCCAGGGGGTGCAGCCCGGCCCCACCGGCGCCGACGTCATCAGGATGCACGCCATCGCCCGCATCATGCTTCATGGCCACGTCCCCAACATCCAGTGCTCCTGGGTGAAGGAGGGGCCCCGCATGGCCCAGGTGCTCCTCGCCGCCGGATGCAACGACCTGGGCGGCACGCTCATCAACGAGAGCATATCCACGGCAGCGGGCGCCAGCTACGGACAACTGGTCCCCCCCAGGGAGCTGCGCCGTCTCATCCGCGACCTGGGCCGGACCCCGGCGGAGCGCGGCACCACCTATCAGACACGCCGCCTCTTCGCCGACGGCGACGACCCGGTGGAGCCCCTGGACCTGGCAGCCCAGGAGGGTGCAGGCCGCTTCGGCTCATACCAGGACATCCTGAGAGACACGCGCTTCCGATACACGGGCCAGCAAACAGTCGTCCCAGTGGTAGCGACCAAGTAGCCTTTCATGTCCCCTGCTCCCAAAAAGGTCCTGGCCCTGGCTGGCGGAGTGGGTGGGGCAAAGCTCGCCCTGGGCCTGGCCCGCGTCCTTCCCCCGGAGCGGCTGACTGTGGTGGTGAACACGGGCGACGACGACACCTTCCACGGCCTGCACGTCTGCCCTGACCTGGACACGGTGATGTACACCCTGGCGGGCCTGGCCGACCCGGAGCGGGGCTGGGGCATCGCAGGGGACACTTTCTGGACACTGGAGGCCCTTGGCCGCTACGGCGCTCCTACCTGGTTCAAGCTGGGCGACCTGGACCTGGCCACCCACATCCGGCGCACGGAGCTTCTCCGGCAAGAGTGGGCTCTCTCCCAGATAACCCAGGAGTTATGCCGACGCCTGGGGGTGAAGCAAAGAGTAGCCCCCATGACCGACCAGCCGGTGCGGACTGTAGTGGTGACCGAGGAGAGGGAGATGGCTTTCCAGGAGTACTTCGTCCGCAGGGGCAGCCAGCCGCGCATCAGGGGTGTCCGCTTCGAAGGCGCACCCCAGGCGGCACCCTCCCCGCAGTTTCGGGAGGCGCTTGCAGGTGCCGAGGCCGTCGTCTTCTGCCCCTCCAACCCCGTGGTCAGCATCGGCCCTATTCTGGCCGTGGGCGGTGTGCGCAAAGCCATAGCCACCTTCCGAGGCCCCAGGCTGGCCGTCAGCCCCATCGTCGGAGGCCAGGCGCTGCGTGGCCCCGCCGCCAGGATGCTGGCGGAGCTGGGCGAGGAGGCGAGCTGCGTGGGAGTGGCCAGGCGCTACGCCGGCCTCTGCGACGTGATGGTCATAGACGAAACCGACCGCCACCAGGCGCAGCGCATTCGCGAGCTGGGCATGGACGTGGCCGTCGCCAACACAGTCATGCGCACTGACGAGGACAAAGAGGCCCTGGCCCGCCTGGTGTGCGAGCTTGCGGGGCTATGACCCCGCCGGCTGGGCGCGCCAGAGGCAGGCGGCCGAAGGGCCAGCCCACACACCGACGACCACTAGGAAGAGGAGGAGCGCAGCCATGGAGTATCGAAGACTGGGCGGCTCCGGACTTCAGGTGTCCGCCATCGGCCTGGGCACCAACCAGTTCGGGGGAAGGCTCGACGAAGGGCAGTCGGCGCAGGTCGTGCACCAGGCCACGGAGCTGGGCATCAACTTCATTGACACATCCAACAGCTACGGGCGCGGCCTCTCCGAGGAGTACATAGGCAAGGCGGTCAAGGGAAGGCGCGAGGACGTCCTTATCGCCACCAAGGTGTTCAGCTCCACGGGTGAGGGCCCCAACCGGCGGGGTGCATCGCGGGCCCACATCCTGAGAGAGGTGGAGGCCAGTCTAAGACGCCTTCAAACGGACTACATAGACCTGTACCAGATGCACTACTACGACCCCAACACGCCTGTGGAGGAGACGCTGCGGACCCTGGACGACTTGGTGCGCCATGGCAAGGTGCGCTATATTGGCTGCTCTAACTATGCGGCGTGGCAGGTGTGCGAGGCCGTCTGGACCTCCCGCATGTTGCGCCTGGAGCAGTTCGTTAGCGTCCAGCCTGAATACAACCTGCTGAACCGGAGCGCCGAGAGGGAGCTAGTCCCCTTCTGCAAGGCCTACAACATGGGGGTCATCCCCTTCTACCCCCTGGCCAGCGGCTTCCTGACGGGCAAGTACCGGCCTGACGCGCCTCCGCCCGAGGGGACGCGCCTGGCCCTCAACCCGCGCAGCAGGGGGCGTTTCCTCACCGAGGGCAACTTTGCGGTACTGGCGCGGCTGGAGAAGTTCGGCACCGAGCGGGGGCACACGGTGGGGGAGCTGGCCATCGCGTGGCTCCTGGCCAACCCGGTGGTGAGCTCCGTCATTGCGGGTGCCACCAGGCCGGAGCAGGTGGCGGCCAACGTCAAGGCCGCCGACTGGCGCCTCACGCCCGAGGAGATGGCCGAGCTGGAGAAGCTGCTGGGCGAAGGGACGTAAGCGCCTGTCGCTACCCCAGCGGGCGGCGGCTCCCCCTCCCAATGTGGTGCGCCAGGCGCAGCCGGTGTCTGCGGATTAGATACGGTGAACTCTGGTGCGCAGGTTCGAATCCGGCGTGGCCCACCAACGAATCTCGAACCTTAGAGGGCATGGAAAGACCCTAGTGGTCTGCGGTCTCCATGGCCAGACGCGATAGCAGGCGGCCCAGCAGGCGAGGAAGCCACCAGTTAGCGTCCCCCATGAGCTGCATCGCAGCAGGTACCAGGACTAGCCGGACTACCGTGGCGTCGATCAGGATGGCCGCAGCCAGCCCCAGGCCGGCTTCCTTGACGAGTCTGTCCGGACCCAGGACGAAGCTCAGAAACACAGCCACCATGACCGTCGCGGCCGCCGTGATGACCCGCGCCGTCACTGCCAGCCCATGGGCCACCGATTCGCTGTTGTCGCCAGTGCGAAGATAGGCCTCGCGGATGCGGCTGATGAGGAACACCTCGTAGTCCATGCTCAGACCAAACAGGATGGCAAACAGCAGCATGGGAAGAAAAGACTCGATCGGGCCAGGCTTGACGCCGATGGCCCCGGCCAGCCAGCCCCACTGGAAAACCGCCACCAGCACCCCGTATGCGGCGCCGATGGAAAGCAGGTTGACCAGAGCCGCCTTGAGGGGAACAAGCAGAGAGCGAAAGACCAGCGTCAGGAGCAGGAAGCTCAACCCGAGGACGGCCGCAAAGAAGTAGGGCATGCGGCTGGAGATGCGGTCCGCGACATCAATGAAAGCCGCTGTCGGCCCGGTGACGTAGGCATGGGCCTCTGAGTCTGCCCCTACCGCGGGAAGAAGCTGGTTGCGAAGGCGGTGCACCAGGTCCTGCGTGGCGGCGTCCTGGGGCGCGGCTTCGGAGAGCACGGTCAGCACCGCCGTATCTCCGCTCCTGTTCATCGTGGGCGGCAAGACCCAGGCAACGCCGGCGGACGCGGCCAGGCTCGTGGTCATCTCTCGCAGGTAGGTTTGCCTTTCACGCGGCTCCGCATCCGCCAGGTCCACGACGATGGTCAAGGGGCCGTTGAAGCCGGGCCCAAATGCCTGGGCCAGGAGGTCGTAGGCCCGGCGCGAATGCTGCGATGGGGACGCGTTCCCGGCATCCGAGCTCCCCAGTCGCATGCTGAGCAGCGGGGTCGCCAAGAGCAGGAGCAAGGCCAGGGAGGTGACAAGCCAGACCACAGGGCGTCGCTGTATCATCAGGGCTAACCTGTACCACACGGTTGTGCGCTCCCCGTTGCCAGTGCCGCGCCAAAGGGGAAACGCCCAGCGGTCTATCCGATGCCCGGTGATGCCCAGCAGAGCCGGCAACACCGTGAGGGCGGTCAGTACCGCCAGCGCCACCACGATGGCCATCGCCACGGCCAGGCTGCTGTCGGCAGCCGTTCCTATGGCCGCCAGCCCTCCGAGGGCGATGGCCACGACCATCCCGGCGAAAGCCACGGACCGCCCCGCGGTGGTCATGGCCCGTGCCACGGCATCTTCCACTCCCTGTCCGGCCCGCAGTTCCTCTCGAAAACGAGTGACCACGAAAAGCGCGTAGTCAATGCCAACCCCTATGCCGATCATGCTGGCGAGACTGGTGGCGCCGTTGGGCAACTCCAGGAAGTTCGCGGCCAGCCCGATGAGGGCGAAGCTGGCCGCCAGCCCAAGCAAGGCCGTCGCCAGGGGAAGGCCCATGGCCACCACGGAGCCGAAGGCGATCAAGAGGATGACCATCGCGGCAACCAGGCCGATAGCTTCGGACGCTCCGGGGACCTGGCGCTCGGCCGCCTGTGCCACTCGCCCGCCCACTTCAAGTCGAAGCCCATCGCCCGTCGCGCTGTCGGCCAGCGCGAACAATGCTTCCACATGAGACCTGGGGACAGACATCGCCTGCTCGCCGTACTGGATGGTGGCGTAGCCGATGCGGCCGTCGCCAGAGACCCCGCCGCGGCCTGGCTCAAACGGCGAGCTAACCGCCGCCACGCCCGGAAGACCCCTTGCTCGCTCCAATACTTGTTCCACCCGTTGCCGGGCAGTCTGCGAAACCACGCCATCCCGACTTTCGAATACCAGCACCGCTGTGTCTCCGGCTTGCTGAGGGAATCTTTCTTTCAGCAGGTCGAAAGCGCGCTGCGACTCGCTGCCGGGGATATCGAACGACGCAGAGAACTCGCCGCCGAAGCTCCGCCACAGCACTATGACCATCGCCAGCGCCACGAGCCAGGAGACGAGCACCCACCGGCGGCGGCGCACGGCGAGGCGCGCCCAGCGCGCCAACAGGCCGTTTTCCTCAAGGGCGCTTACAGATGTCCTGTTCAAGTTTTCACCTCTCGTCTGTCTCCGGGCTACCCATCGCCAGTGGGCGACGGGGTCACCCGGGAAGTGGGTATGTGCGCTACGGGAAGCTGGCTCAGGACTCCAGGACAGTGACCTTGATGGCGCCCTTCGGACAGGCCTCCATGCATTTATTACAGCCCACGCAGTCTGCCTCCCGGACCGGGACGGCGACGAGGCCACCGTGGAAACGGACCTTGAGCTGGATGAGCGGGTTGCGCACCCCCTGGGGCCTGGCCATTTCTAATACGTTCGCCGGACATGCCTCCAGGCAGTCCCGTTTGTTCTCACAACGGGCCGGGTCCACCTGTACTCGAAACATACTCCCTCCTATGGGTCTGTCCATATAAAGGATGTGTCTTGCCTATGTCTCCCGCTGATGGGAGACCACGGCCTCGCGGTATACCCTGGCCGCCAGGGCAGCCTTGATGGTCTCCAGGGCCTGAATTATCTCCGTGCCAGAGGCCGCGGGCTGCCCGCCGGGGCCGGAGAAGAACTTCTCTCCCACAACCCGCTTCTCCTCGCGCAGTGCGTCAACGTATCGGGTATAGAAGGCCAGGTCGGAGCTATTGAGCCCCAAGTCCAGCAGTTTCTTGATAGAGCGGGCGACGCGGACATCCAGACCGTCGTATCGCTTTTCCTCGGCTGTGCCGGTGGGCGCCAACAGCCCCATCCGCTCCAGCGCCTCCACATCGCCAAGGGCCAGCCCGGCCATAGCGATTAGTTGCACCGCCGATACCGGCTCCATCTCCTCTTCGGGACCCAACGGGCGGAAAGTCGCTTCTAGACTCAGCAGCATGTCCTGCAACTGGCCTACGTCCTTCCCCCGCCGCTTGGCCTCGAGGATGTGCCTGATCACGGACAGCGGCAGGTAGCGCTTTTCCTGGAGCTCTTTGATCAGCCGGATGTCCTCAACGTACTCTGGGCCGTAGTAGGCCATGTTGGGCGCTGTCCTCACAGGCGGCGGCAGCAGACCCTCCCGTAAGTAGAAGTGGATGGTCTGGGCCGAGACTCCCGCGGCGCTGGCCAGTTCACTCATGCGCATGAACTTCTTCTGTCTTGCCATTCTCAACCACACCCCGGTGGACCATGGAGTACCGTAGAGTAGTATAGAGTGTTACTCAATGATTGTCAACACTATAAGATAGGCCAGAGGGGACAAGATGCTCCGAAACTAGCCGCTCTCGCTCTTGAGGGTTTGACGGGCGAGCAAATGCCTCAGCCTGGGCACCAGGTCAGGCCGCAAAAAGTTCGAGTACTGTCCGCTGAGCCCCCCCCAACGAAATTCGAACTCATCACCCACCTTGTAATCTTAAGCCTCCCGCCTTATGTTATTGTGAAAGGTGGGGACCTTAACGCTGCCGACCGCTTCACCGCTCCAGGAATAATGCGTTTAACGACAACCGCCCTCGAGGGTAGAGTCCATGATAGGTATAGAGATTGCTATCACAATTGGAAGCCTGGTGGTCATCACTGCCCTGGCCTGGTTCTTTTTTGGACCCAAGAAGGCCCGTCAGGCAGAGGTCAAGGGTGGAGTACAGGAGGTGCGCATTACAGTCAAAGGCGGCTACTCGCCGAATGTCATCCGTGTCAGAGAAGGGGTACCTCTGCGCCTGGTGTTCGACCGGCAGGAGGCCAGCGACTGCACCTCGCGGGTTGTCTTCTCTGACTTTCAGGTCAGCAAGAGCCTGCCTGCCTTTGGCACGACGACACTGGAGTTTACGCCGGACAGGTCCGGCACCTTCGGCTTTGCCTGCGGTATGAACATGATCCACGGCACCCTTATCGTGGGCCAGGACGAGGAAACACAGGGAGAGGCCGAAAAAAGGGAATATGCACAGGCGGTAGGTGTAGGCCCCAGGGTTGAGTCAAGGGGCGAACTCGCCCAAGCAGAGTTCGCCATCATGGGTGGTGGTGTCAATTGCCCCACATGCGTTGTGAACATCGAGGCGTTCCTGAAAGAAACGACGGGCGTGGACGAGGTGCACGTCAGTTTTGGGGCTGAGCGAGTGTCCGTACAGTACGACCCGGCTCAAGTCTCCGTGGAGCAGATGCAGCGGGTCATTGAAGAGGCGGGCTACAAGGTGCGGCGCCGTAAGGACCCCGGCAGCCAGGAGACAGAGGACGAAGAGGCTGCCTCCCGCAGGGCTGAAATCAAAGACCTGCGGCGCCGCGTGATCCTGGGAGCGGTGCTGTCCACGCCTGTGGTTCTCGCCGTCATGGTCCATGAGTTCTTCAACGCGGCCTGGATGCCAGATATACTCCTCAACCGCTGGTTCCAGCTTGGCCTTATCACGCCGGTGATGTTTTACACTGGCTGGCCCATCCACCGCACGGGATGGCTGACTCTCATGCACCGCACCGCCGACATGAACACACTTATCACCATCGGTACCATGGCGGCCTTCTTCTATAGCCTGGTCGTCACCATTGCTCCAGACATCCTTCCTGAGCAGCTCCAGGAGGTCTACTACGAGGCTGTCGGGGTCATTCTCACCCTGATACTCTTGGGCCGGATGCTGGAGGCAATCGCCAAGAGCGGTACCAACGAGGCCATCCGCAAGCTCATTGGCCTCCAGGCCAGGACGGCCCGCGTGGTGCGGGGCGGCCAGGAACTTGACGTACCGGTAGAGGATGTCCAGATCGGAGACGTCATCATCGTTCGACCTGGCGAGAAGGTCCCAGTGGACGGCGAGATCACCGAGGGCCGTTCCACCCTGGACGAGTCCATGGTCACCGGCGAGAGCATCCCGGTGACCAAGAGCGAAGGTGAGACTGTCATTGGGGCCACTATCAACCAGACGGGCTCTTTCCGCTTCCAGGCCACCAAGGTGGGCAAGGACACCATGCTTTCCCAGATCATCCGGCTGGTGGAGCAGGCCCAGGCATCCAAGGCCCCTGTGCAGCGCCTGGCCGATCTCGCGGCCAGCTACTTCGTACCCGCAGTCATATTCATCGCCATCGGCACCTTCGTCATCTGGTTCGACTTCGGGCCAGAGCCAGCCTTCATCTTTGCCCTGGTGAACGCCGTGGCTGTGCTCATCATAGCCTGCCCCTGCGCCCTGGGCCTTGCCACGCCCATGTCCATCATGGTGAGCACTGGCAAGGGCGCCGAGAACGGCATACTCATACGCTCGGCGGAGGCCTTGGAGACGGCCCACAAGCTGGACACGATTATCCTGGACAAGACGGGCACCATCACCAAGGGCAAGCCCGTACTCACCGACGTGGTCCTCGTGGGATCTCCTTCCGAGGACGACCTGCTGCGGTTGGTGGCCTCCGCGGAGCGTGCCTCAGAGCATCCCCTGGGGCAGGCTATTGTGGAAGGGGCCCAACAGCGCGGTCTGGAGCTGGCCGAGCCCAAGGACTCCCAGTCGGTCACTGGCAAGGGGATAAAGGTAAACGTTGACGGGCGAGAGGTGATGGTGGGGAACCGTCGCCTGCTAGCCGACGCTGGGCTTGACACATCGGAGCTTGAGAAGCAGGCGGAGGAGTTGGCAGCCCAGGGCAAGACGCCTATGTTCGTGGCCATGGACGGAAAGCCGGCAGGCCTTGTGGCCGTGGCGGACACTGTCAAGGAGGACTCTGTTGTTGCCGTGGCAGCCCTCCAACGGCTTGGCTTGGAGGTTGTGATGATGACCGGTGACAACCGGCGCACCGCCGAGGCCATCGCTCGGCAGGTGGGCATCACCCGTGTCCTGGCAGAGGTGCTACCCGAGGACAAGGCCCTAGAGGTGAAGCGGCTCCAGGGCGAGAACAAGCTGGTAGGCATGGTTGGCGACGGCATCAACGACGCGCCAGCCCTGGCCCAGGCGGACGTTGGTCTGGCCATCGGCACCGGCACCGACGTTGCCATAGAGTCGTCGGACATCACGCTGATCTCCGGTGAGCTTCGTGGAGTGGTGACTGCCATCACGCTGAGCCGATCCACCATGCGGAACATCTACCAGAACCTGGTGTTCGCCTTTGGATACAACACCGTCGGCATACCCATCGCGGTGGGGGTGCTGTACCCCTTCTTCGGCGTCCTGCTCAGCCCTATTGTTGCGGCGGCAGCCATGGCTCTAAGCTCGCTGTCGGTAGTCACCAATGCCAACCGGCTGAGGGCCTACAAACGGCCTCTCCTGCCAAAGGTGGACCAGGCCAGCATGCGGGTAGAGTCGAAGGTCTAGGTAAACGAATCCACGACCAAGGAGGAGGACATGGCAACAATGGTCGAGGATCCCGTCTGCGGAATGGACGTGGATCCAGAAAAGGCCGCCGCGAAGATAGAATACGACGGCAAGACCTTCTATTTCTGCCTCAGCTATGCCACTACAAGTTCCAGGCTGAGCCCCAGGGACCTCTGGATTAGGCAATAGTTATTAGGCAGTAGTTTCCTGGCAAGAGCTGGGGGCACTGGGCATCTGGCACCATTTGAGAGTCAACCAAACATGTCAGCCCTTGCCCACAGTTGCCTCAGCCTCGCCACCAGGTCCGGCCGCACAACGTTCGAGTACTGTCCGCTGAGCCCCACCAACAGGCACTCGAAACCAGTTGTGGAGGTATCGTCTGGCCTGCTCCCTCTTAGGCCCGCCATCCATGCTACCGCTCCCGGCAGTAACGCAGGTCTTGGCACGCTCATGGTTCGACAGGTCCGACGCAGTCGAGATGCCGACTTTGTCGAGCATGCACGAGGGACTCGGCACTCTCTACCCCGACGAGAGTCGGGGTCGGAACTCACCATGAGCGGATGACGGCTACAACGCCCCCAGCGGCCTCTAGCCGGAGCCCCTACCCTGCTGCTCCCCGTGGTCGCCCAGGTTCAGGAAGGGCCGCAGCATACTGGTGAACTCCATGGGGAAGATGAACTTGGTGGCGGGGCTCCCCCCTAGGTGTTTCAGAGTATCAAAGTACTGGAGGCTCATGGTCTTGGCATCCACTGTGCTGGCCACCTGGTAGACCAGGTTCAGCGCCTGGCTAAACCCCTCGGCGTTCAGGATGGCCGCCTGCCTGTTTCCTTCCGCCTCCAGAATGGCGGCCTGCCTGTTTCCTTCCGCGCGCAGAATGGCTGCCTGCTTCTCACCCTCGGCCTTGTTGATGGCAGCCTGGCGCAGCCCTTCGGACTCGGTGATGGTGGCCCGGCGGATCCGCTCCGCCGCCATCTGCCTGTTCATGGCGTCCTGGACTTCCTTGGGGGGCTCTATCTCCCGGATCTCCACCGCGGTCACCTTCACGCCCCAGCGCGCCGTGACTTCGTCAAGTTTGACCCTAAGCACCTGATTGATATCTTCCCGCTTGGCCAGGACGTCGTCCAGCGAGATGTCGCCGATGACGGCGCGCAGGGTGGTGGTGGCTATACCCGCCGCCGCCCCCACGAAATTGGCCACCTCCAGCACTGTCCGCTCCGCCTGCTCCTCCATGACCTTCCAGTAGATGAGGAAGTCTATAGCAATGGGCGCATTATCCCTGGTAATACAGGTCTGCCGCTCGATGTTCAGGAAGCTCTCGCGAAGGTCCACTCTGATGGGATGGTCCACAACAGGCCATGTCCAGCGCGCACCTGGCCCTCTGAGTTCCATGAAACGGCCCCACCGGAGCACCACTAGCCGCTGGTACTGCCTAACAATGTTCAGAGCCATGCCTTCCCTCCTTTCCTCGGGTCACCGGTGTCCAGAGTGGTGGCTCTCGGTTCTCCGGGCCTCAGCGTCGCCTGCACCCAGGGAATCCGTCCGAGCCACATGCAAAGTCAGACCGTCCACCGCCACCACCCTCACTCTCTCCCCGGCAGGGATAGGTATACCGCCACTGCTCACCGCGGACCACCGCTCGCTCTCCACCTGCACCTCACCTCTGGGAGCTATATCTGTTACGGCATACCCCAGGGCCCCCACGAGGCGCACCGAACTCCCCCCCGAGGCGACGGTGACGCTGCGCGACCTGACCAGGGTCCACAGCAACAGCCCACCCAGTCCTGTCATGGCCCCCGCAGTGGAACCCACAACCCACAGGCTCACGCGCACTGCCTGCGCCGTGGGCGAGGCCCCTCCCAAGTGGAAGAAAAGTAGGAAACTCCCCACCAGGAAACTCACGATGGCCCCCACCCCCAGGGCACCGAACCCTCCTACGTGGACCTCCAGCACGAAAAGGACCATGGCCAGCAGGATGAAGCCGACGCCTGCCCAGTTCACCGGCAGATTGCCGAAACCCAAGAACGCCAGCAGAAGAAGAATGGCACCCACCACCCCTGGCACAATCAGACCTGGGTTTATTAGCTCTATCACGAGACCCAGCCCTCCCAGAGCCAGGAGCAGGTAGGCAACGTTGGGGTGGGCAAGGAAACCCAGGAACCTTTCAAGTGCGCCCACATCCAAAGAGCGCACCTCCAGGTCACGTGTGCTCAGGACAACCACTCCCGCACGGGTGGAGGCAGACTTGCCGTCCAGGCGGTCCAGCATGTCCTGGAGGTCGTTGGCCACAAAGTCCACCACACCCAGAGAGACCGCCTCGGTGGCGGAAAAGGAGAGCGCCTGCCGCACCGTGGCGTCCAGCTTCTCGGCGTTCCTGCCGCGCTCCTGGGCGATGGCCCGCATGAGTGCGGCGGCATCGTTGGTTGCCTTGTTCGCCAGAGTGGGAGGCAACTCCCCACCACCCCCGCTCACCGGGGTTGCCGCCCCGATGTTGGTGCCAGGCGCCATCACGGCGAAGTTGGCGGCGGCGGCGATGAAGGTGCCGGCCGAGGCGGCCTGCGCCCCGCTGGGGGCTACGTACACCACCGAGGGTATCGGCGAACTCAGCAGAACCTCGACTATGGCGCGGGTGGCATCCAGAAGCCCTCCGGGAGTGTCCAGGCGCACGATGACCAGCCTGGCACCGCCGCGCTCCGCCTCCGCAAAGGCCCTGGACACGTACCGCTGCGTGGCGGAGTTGATGGCCCCCCGGACCTCGATGAAGACAGCATGGTCCCGGTGGCTGGCGGCCTGAGCCGTGGCGCCCACCGCCAGCGCCAGCAGGGAGAGAGACAGCACTGCTCGCCTCAGCCACACAGCTACCAAAGGCCCGCTCCTGACACGCCCGGCCCAGCCGGGGCCCGCGTTCCGGCACGCCGCTCCGTCATAGAGACCACAGTCGGGAGAGCAGACATGCCCCGTATAGGATTTTAGCACATCCCTATGGGCGTGGTACGAATTCCGGCCATGGTTCTGGCAGTGGAGAGATTCGAGTATAATCGGCTCTGCCCGTTATCCCTTAGCAGTTGCTAGTTTACAGCAGGGGGTATTGCTATACTACTTGCACCTATAGTCGCCTCTTCACAAGTTGCTCTATGCGAGACCTCGTAGCTCAAGCAGTGAAACACCAGGCACCTGCTATGTTGAGGTCCGTGCCAGAACGCTGGGGCGCAACCTGGTGGTAGCAGTCGTAGCGCCCAGGGTGAGGAGACGCCCGTAGATGGACCTACCACAGGCCCTCCTGCTCAGCCCCCTCATCCTGGTAGTCGCCTTCCTCTACTCCTCCGTGGGCCACGGCGGCGCATCAGGGTACCTGGCTGTAATGTCGCTCTTGCTAACCACCCTTGCTCCCAGGCAGATGTCCACCACGGCTTTGATCCTAAACCTTCTGGTGGCGGGCCTGGCAGGCCTGGCTTACTGGCGAGCGGGACATTTCAGGGCGAGACTCCTCTTGCCCTTCCTCATCGCCTCCATTCCCACCGCCTTTCTGGGGGGCCGACTCCATGTGCCAGCCACAACTTATGGCTTCGTGCTGGCTGGCGCCCTGGTCTTTGCCGCTGTGCGTCTCTCCCTTCCCAGTCCAGCCTCCACCGGGGCAAGGCGACCAGTCCCCCTGGGCCTGGCTCTTCTCATAGGTGCAGCCATCGGGCTATTGTCGGGTATTGTAGGAGTAGGAGGCGGCATTTTCCTGAGCCCCCTCTTGGTGCTTTTTCGATGGGCGGACCCGAAACAGACAGCCGCCAGCTCGGCAGGCTTTATCTGGATCAACTCCGTGAGTGGTCTCCTGGGACGTCTCTCCGCCGGGACGTTTGCGACGGGGCCGCTGGCCATCATGGTGGCGCCTGCCTTCCTGGGGGGCCTCCTGGGGTCCCAGCTAGGAGCGCGGAGGTTCTCCGGGCTCACCATCCGCCGCACCCTTGCCATCGTCCTCGTGATAGCTGCTGGCAAGCTGCTACTCACCGTTCTCTAGCGGGATGCTCATCGAGATGTGCTGGCAAGCTGCCAATCTTCCTGCCGTCAGCCAAGTCGGCCCACCACTGACCTTCGAGCCTCAGTGTCGCCCCGAAGGCAAACCTTTGGACCAGATGTAGTGCCGGCAATGGGCGCCCAGAGGCTCCACAGGCCCACCATGAGCGGGCGACCGCCGCCAGCAGCAACGTCCAGAGGACATGGCTGAGCTGGCGAAGCTGCTGGGCAAAGGGATGGAGGCGCATGGCGACAGCCCGGTAGGAGGCGAGTTCGAATCCACAGAGCCCAGCAACTACACTCGAACTTGGGGGACAACTGGCATCCGGGTTCGAGTCCCTCTGGCTTCGCTTGCATTTGTTTCCTGTTCGTTTCACAATTAGCACTGCACTGTCGGCTGTTGCCTACCGGAGAAAAGCAGCGCGTTATCATAACACGACGCACTCCTGCGTAGTGGAGGCAGCGATATGGTTGAATTCGAACCGAGCGGCGGTTGTGCTTCACCAATCTGCGAGGCAGATTGGACAAGCTGGCATGCAGCCGGGGCTTGATGGCGCTGTTCTCTTGATCTCGGCTGCGTTTGAACAATTCGTCTCAGATCTGCTTATAGCATTCTCGGCCGACTTGCCTGGGAAAGTTGCTTCGTACGATCACTTACCCAAAGCCGTGAAGTCAGCAAATGAGAGGTACACTGGGGAGGCGCTCGACCGTAGTCGGAGCAGGTTCGCAGATTACGAATTGCGGAGGTTCGTGAGCAACCTTCGAGATTGCCTCACGGGAGCCACTCCTTATACCCTCAATGGTGAGGCCATAGCCCTCAACGACCGCAATCTGAAGGCAAACACTTTGCGAGAACTGTTTGGCCGTCTCGGCATAAAAGACGTGTGGACTGAGATTGGTGCCACTCGGACTCTCCAGAGGTGGTCGGGACCGGGTGGGGCCAAGACAGCGAAATCTCGTGCCCAGAGTCGTCTAAATGAACTGATTGACAATCGCAACCGAATTGCGCACAGGGTGGGGGGTACCGCGCTCGGGCCTGACGAAATCTTGTCCTATGCCCACTTTGGTAGAACACTGGCAAGATGCTTAGTGAAAGTCCTTGAGGACTATGCTAGTGTAGTGTCTCTCAAACAGATTGACAATCAATCGGCTTCGCCGCCAGCGCATCGTGAGGTCGCCCGTTGTAAGATCATATACGAGACACTACACTAGCTCTCTGTGATGCGCCTGAAATATCTAGCGCGATGGACGCAGCAAATAGTCGAGCTGGGCCAGCAGTTGCCTCAGCCTGGGCATCAGCCCAGGCCGGAGAAGGTTCGAGTGCTGTCCGGGGTGGCCCACTCTGCGCTTCTTCCTCCCACCCCAATCCACCCGTCACGCCTGCTCTTCCGGAAGGAGCCGCAGGGCGTCGACATGGCGGGGCCGGAGAACGCGGAAGTGGCGGTGGTCAAGTGTAGCCAGCTTCGGCTCGTTGAGCCGCTCGACGAGTGCAAGGACCGCGGCGTCCACAAACCCCACGTCGGCATCAGCGTAACGGTCACAGAGTTCGCGGATGCGGCGGTAGTCCTCGGGCTGCAACTCCTCCACACGGTAGGCGCCGGCAACGATGTCATCGAGAAGGGCAAGGAAGACTCCGGCGTGAAGCCTGGTGTGCACTAGCCAGTCCACTTCGACCAGGACAGGTGCGGGGATCACCAGGGGCTCCAGAGTGTCCTGCAAAAGATCAAGGCAACGCCGGTACTGGGCATCGTTCCGGTCGAGGGTCGCGTACAGCGGCCCGGTGTCCAGGACTAGCGCCATGACCGAGGCTCTGGCCGCATGTCACCCGCTTTGCTCGCGGTGTCTGTGTGCCCCGAGGCGCCGATACCCCAACTTCGCGGTCGTGGGCGGTAACTCCTGGTCTTCTCTTCCAAAGCCTCTCGGACCAGGGCGGCAATGGACGTGCGCCGCTCTGCGGCGATCACTCGCAGGCGCTGTAGCAATTCGTCAGGAATGGAAATAGTGGTGCGTTCCATGGCATCATGATAGCAGCCATCATGCTGAGCGTCAATCAAGACCCGGCTCGCCGCTAGGCCCATCCCCTTGACCAGCCAAGGGTTGCCTCAGCCTGGGCACCAGATCAGGCCACAGGGAAGCTATCGTCTGTAGGTTGTTTCGCTCCGACGCGCCACTTTCAGAATGACCATAAAGGGGGCGGTGCCTCAGAGCATTTCGGAGTAGCCCCTAGCCCCTGGGGAGGCCCAGGCCCCGCATGGCGATGACGTTCCGGTTGACCTCTGAGGTGCCACCGCCGATGGAGCCGCCGAAAGCTATCAAATAGCCGTTCTCGATCCTGCCGCGCAGGGGCGCCCATTTGGAGCCGGGCTCAAGCTGGGCCAGCGGGCCCAGCATCCTCAACCCCAGCCTGTAGGTGCGCTGGCGGAGCTCCGGGCCGAAGATCTTGCAGACGGAGGCCTCCTTGTTGGGCACCATGCCCTGGCCCTGCATCCAGGCGATGTTGTAGCAGACCAGCTTCAGGGCCTCCGACTCAATGTAGCAGTCCACCAGCTCCCGCCGGATCCCCGGTCGGTCCAGAACCGTTCCGTTGTCGTACCTGGTCTCCTTGCCGTACTTGATGAGCAGGTCCAGGATACGCTTGACCGGGGCATAGAACTGGACCCCGGAGCGCTCAAAGTCCAGCAAGGCTGCCCCCACGTACCAGCCCATGTCCTTCTCGCCCACGACGTTGGCCTTGGGCACCCGCACGTCGTCAAATGTCACCAGGGCCCGGCTCCTGCCCCACATCATGGGGATTTTGGTCACGGTGATGCCGGGGGACTTCATGTCCAGAAGGAAGAAGGAGATGCCCCGGTGCTTGCGCACCTCCGTATTGGTGCGTGCCAGGAGGAACATCATGTCAGCGCCGCCGTGGGCCCCGTTCCAGACCTTGGCCCCATTTATGACAAAGTCGTCGCCGTCCTCCACCGCCCTGGTCTCCAGGCTAGCCAGGTCTGAGCCGTGCTCCGGCTCCGAGTACCCTTGTGCCCACCGCCACCGGGCCTGCGATATGCCAGGGAGATAGGCCCTCTTCTGCTCCTCCGAGCCGTGCATCATCAGGATGGGGCCCACCATGTTTACTGCGTTGTCAGACGCCGGTACGTCCCAATAAGAGGTGACTTCCTTGAAAACTAGCTGCCTAGTGGGGGACGCGCCCTGGCCGCCATACTCCTTGGGCCAAGCCATGGTCAACCAACCCTGGTGGGCCAGCTTCTTGCGGAACTCGTTGGCAAAGATAGCCGAATCCGCCTCCTCATAGTCGAGGAGTCCCTCTTTCTCCTGCCAATCGGCAGGGAGTTCCCTGCGCAGGAACTCCTCCACCTGCCCGCGAAAGCTCTCCTCCTCCGGCGTAAAGCTAAAGTCCATCTCCACGCCTCCTTTCCCGTGCCTGGGGTAGCCAACGCTTTCCCCAGCCAGTCGCGGCCTCTACTCCCTGGTACAAATGAAGCTGGCACCACCCAAGAAGGTGCCCACCTGGCAGAGGGCCACCTCGGCGCCCTTCACCTGACTGGGCCCCGCCGTGCCCATCATCTGCCGGGCAGTCTCCGTGATGTGGCCCATGCCATGGATCCTGCCCTCGCCCAGGCTGCCCCCGAAGGTGTTGATAGGCATCTCACCGTCTATGGCCACGCGTCCCCCCTGGGTCCACAGGTGGGCCTCCCCCACGCCGCAGAACCCAAAAACCTCCAGCCACGTCCACACCATAGGGCTGAACCCGTCGTAAATCTGGGCAACATCTACGTCCTTGGGGCCCATTCCCGCGCTCTCGTACATGTTCCTGGCCAGGAGCGAGTTCATCTCGTAAAGCTCCTCCAGGGGCGGGACAACCCCTCCCTTCAGTTTGTTGTAAGGGCTCAGGCCATACCCAGCTATGTAGCCACCGGGGTGAGGGGTATCCTTGGCCCGGTCCTCAGTGGTAATGATCACGCAGGCGCACACGTCCACCGGCATGTCGTAGTCGTAGAGGCACATGGGGTAGGAGATGAACCGGGCTTTCATATACTGCTCAAGGGTGATAGTCTTCCCCCTCCACACGGAGTTCTCGTTGATCTGGGCGTTGCGGTTGGAGTGGACTATCCAGGCGCCCATCTCCTCGCGGGTCGCCCCGTACTTCTCCATGTAGCGCGTATGGTGGAGGGCCTGGTAGCTGTCGTACCCGTAGGGGAGCCTGAACTGGGCCTCCTGGCCGGCGGTGGTGGACCGAATACGGCGATAGGTGACTCCCACGGGGTGATGGAGGGAGCGCCAGACCAGCACGTAGTTGCAGGAGCCGGAGGCCAGGGCGTTGGCCGCCTCGATGATGCTAGTGACCGCCATGGGGCCGATGAGCTCCGCGTACCACCGCACGTTCTCCAGTCCCAGGACCTGCATCATGTGGGCGGCGTCCACCATGTCAACCCCAGGCTGCTCCACCGCAGCGCCGTGGGCCGCCGACATGGGGAAAACGGAGATGCCGTCTATGTCCTTGGCGGTCAAGCCTGCATCGGCGATGGCCTTCGTCGCCGCCTCGTGGGAGATGTCGGAGAGACTCCGGGGAACAAAGTTGGGCGTGATATCAATGCGGACACAGGGGCTCTGCCCCACTCCCACAAAGCAGGGCCGCTTGCCTTTTGGCCACCGGATGGGCATGGCTACGTCCTCCATCTATCAAAATGCCTCAAATGCCCGCTCGTCCTGAGCTCCGACTTCATCGGAGTCTCGACACAGTCGGACTTGTCGAAGGATGAGCGGCGGATCAAGTGCTCGTGGTTCGACAGGTCCGAGAAGGACTCGCGACCCCGATATCATCGGGGCTCACCACGAACGGGCACAAGCGCATTCTCATTCGTGAGTGGCGAAGCGAGCTTCATGACAAACTTACTTGCGTGGCCTGAACTGCGGGATGGTGATCTCGTCGCTGGCTTTTTCGAAGACCACCTCCACCGGCATACCCACTCGGAGCTGGTCGTAGGGACAGTGCAAGATGTTGGTGACCATGAGGAGTCCACGTTGCTCCTCCAGTTCCACCGCCACCACCGGGTAGGGAGCCTTGTCCTCAAACCCACCGATGTTCTTGAAGTGGTGGACGTAGTGGGCGTAGACGGTCCCTCTGCCGCTCACGCCCTCAAAGGCCAGGGTGGCCTTTGGATCGTTGCAGTTGGTGCACAGGAACACCGGTGGATGGTGGTAGTGGCGGCACCTCTGACATCGCTGGATGACCAGCCTGTGCTCCTTGGCCGCGTCCCAGAAGGGCTGAGTGTGCTGGTCCGGCTGAGGTAGAACGCCGTAGGGCGCCATGGTCTCTTTCATCGTCATGACCTTTGTCCCTCCTGGCAGGTGCTAGTGAGTCTACCCACGACCCGTCGCTCTGTCAAACTCCTCCAGCCACGGGCGTTGACGACAGTCGAGACGGGACGTACACTCAAGACGGTCTTGCCAAATTAAAGAAAGGGGGTGAGCCAGTGGCTACATTTGGCTCGGGCAAATACAAGTACGAGTTGGTGGCCACTTGGGCCAAGCTGCCCAGGCACTGGAATCTTGGCCCGGTGTGCGATGCCGCGGTCAACTCCAAGGACGAAGTGCACGTCTTTAGCAGGGGCGCCCATCCGCTGACGGTCTGGGACAAGAACGGCAACTTCATCACCTCATGGGGAGAGGGAACCTTCTCCGCCAATCCCCACGGCATCTTCATCGCCCCCGACGACAGCATCTGGCTAGTGGACCGCGACTACCACATCGTCACCCACTATACCCCTGACGGGAAGGCGCTACAGACGCTGGGCAAGAAGCTGGCACCTGCACCCTCCTTCCGGGGCGACCCCTTCAACATGCCCTCCGGGCTGGCCCTAGCCCCCAACGGCGAGATGTTCGTGTCCGATGGCTACGGCGGACATCGCGTCCACAAGTTCAGCCCCGACGGCAAGCTCCTCCTCTCCTGGGGCAAGGAGGGGACGGGCCCGGGCGAGTTCTCCCTTCTTCACAACGTGTGGGTTGACAAGAACAGCCGGGTTTTCATCGCGGACAGAGAAAACAGCCGCATCCAGATATTCGACACCAACGGCAAGTTCCTGGCCCAGTGGACAGACTTGGCCCGGCCTGCCGACCTCTCCATTGTCAACGACGTGGTGTTCGTAGGGGAGCTGGGGCGGGACCGTGTGGAGGGTGGGCTAAGCCTCTGGACCCTGGACGGCACCCTCATAACCCGCTGGCGGAGTGGCGAACAGGGCACCAAGTTCGTGGCGCCCCACGGCATAGGTGTGGACTCCCAGGGTAGCATCTACACCTGCGCCGCGAGTGGCGGCGGGGCACTCCAGAAGTTCCAAAGGGTGTAGCTCTACCCGCGATAGAGCATTGTCCCACTGCAATCAACGCACGGGGGCCAGCGACCTTGCCCTGATGGCCAGCGTCCGCCGCAGGGCCGTCAGCTTGTCGCTGGCCTCCGTGGACACCGACGGGCTGATGGGGGCGGGATCGTAGGCGGCGGCACTGGCAGCCTGGCTCAGCCACTCCACCGTCTCTCTGCCCCCGTCAAGCCGCGGGGCCACTAGCCTGGCATACTCCACTGGCGTCTGGGCAGGCCGACGAGGTGGCAGGCCCTTCCGGGCCAGCAGGCGGACCATTCTGCGATAGGTTGCCAGCACGGCCCGCCGGTGCTCTCCGTCCAGGGCGGTATAGCCCCTTACATCCCGACTTGCCCTCGCCTTTTGGCGCAGCACAACCAGGGCAGCCAGAGAGCCCGCGATCACGAGGGCAACGCCAGCGACGGCCAGCCAGCCCCAGCCAAGCGTGGGGAACCCACCGGGAAGCCAGCTCTTGCCCAGCGATGAGGCAGCGCTGCTGAGTCCTGGGCCTGCCAGTCCCAGCAGGCCCAGGGAGGCCCAACTCCTACCACCACCCAGGGCCACATCGGACCTGGGCGTTGGGTCGAAGGCTATCCAGCCCCTATTCTGGAAGTGTATCTCCACCCAGGCGTGGGCATCGCCCACCCGAACGGCGTAGGCGCCAGTCATGGGGTCATACACCCCAGGCAGGTAGCCAATGGCCACCCGTGCCGGTAGGCCTACTTGCCTGGCCATGACCGCCATGGCTGTGGCAAACTGAGCGCAGTAGCCAGCCTGCTGCTCAAAGAGAAAGAAGTCCACGGCGTCGCGCCCTGGCGGCACCGGCTCTACCGTCAGGTCGTAGGGGTAGCTTTCCAGCAAGAACTGCTCCAGGCGCACCGCCTTGTCGTAGTCCGTAGGGGCGCCAGCCACGATGGACTCGGCCAGAGCGGCGGTCCTATCGGTGATGGGGGGCAGGCCCAGATGGGCCAGGTCGTCAACGTCGGCGGTGTCGCGGCGTAGCAGCCCAGGGGTGACACGGGGCAACAGAGAGACCGCCCGGTACACTATGCCCCGCTCCAGAGAGATCTGAGCGGTCTGAGGTAGATAGACCCGCCCAGGGTTGTAGCCGGTAAACAGTGCGTTGGGCTGGTCCGCCATCAGATAGTAGGTCTGAGAGTACCATCTTCGGCCCAGGGGGGTTAGGTCGGAGTCGGGGAACACCATTTCGCCCCGGCCCTCGTTTACCAGATTCATTCGCGATACCGAGGGCAGCCAACCCGCACCGTCGTACACGTCCAGGACCGAGCCCCGCCAGTAGCTTGCCACCGGGCTCCGCACATGCATCACCACGGCATCGGCAGCGGAGCCCACATAGCCCAGGGTAACGTACCGGCTGCTGCCTGCCCTCGCACCCTGGGACGAGATGAGTATCTCCGCCGACACCGAGGCGCTGGGCCTGCTGGGGAGCCCAGCAGGGCCGCCTCGGGTCAGGTCAATCCTGCTGGGAAGCCAGCTCGCCTGGGCCAGGCCACCGCCGAACCCGAACCGAGGCATCAGCAGGAAGATGCCAGCGGCCAGCAGCATGAACCCGAAGGCGAAAACCACCCAGACCTTGCCCGCGGCCAGCCGGCTACCTCCACCCACCACTACCACACCGCTGGCTGACTCCTCCTCCGCATGGCCCACCGTGGCCGCCGCCAGCGCCAGCAGCATGAAGACGGCCATCAGGACCGGGAACCAAAGGCCGAAGGCAACCTCGCTGAGCAGCACGAAGAGCAGCCCCGCCACGACCAGCGTGCCCAGGACGTTCCGCCGCGTCCGCAGGTCAAAGCTGGTGACGACCAGCCCGTAAACAAGGTAGCGGGCCAGCAGAATTCGGTCGCTAGTCCACGAGAAGAGCATATCCCGGCCCAAGTAGGCCAAAAGGACGAGGAGCAGGAGAAGCAACACGGCGGTCCGGACCCTAGAGACGGCGTAGTGGGTGCGCCACACGTAGATAGTGCCCGCAGCCAGCCCCGCCACACCCACCACAAACAGGAGAGCGTCGCCGCTCACTATGGCCACCGCCGCTATGGAGCTGCTTATGGCCCCGAAAGCCAGGGACCTGGAGCCCAGCGCGTATTTGAGGATTCCCACCGCTCAGCCCGCCGTCACCGGTAGCTGGTCCGATGAGAGCCAGGAACGGCCCAGCGTCTCTAATGCCACCGTCAGCTCACCCCGCGCACAACGGACCAGGAGGCCGCTGTCCCTGCCAAGCTGAGAGAGGAACTCCTGGGGTCTCTCCCCCTGGATGAATCCCTCCAGAAGCACCACCACCAGGCGGCGCTCCCTCCCCGCCAGGTGCCGGAGGGAGGGGATGAGGTCAGTCTCTGCTGCCGGCGCAATGACCACCAGGGTCTGGCCTGGCTGTGTCGTGACAGCCATCTCCTCCAGGCTGGTGGTCTCCCCCACCTCAAGTCCCGCCAGGTAGTCCATGGCCTCTGGCCAGTCCGCCCTGAGCAAAGGTGCCTGGCCCGCCAGGATACCGATGCTTTGGCCCAGGTCGGCGCAGCGCCTTGCCAGGCTGGCGGCGATCCTGATGCTGTACTCCAAGGTGGTATCCCTCCCGGCGCCCCAATCGCGCCGGGTCTCGAAGGCCACTGCCACCGAGGCCTGGCTGGCCTGCTCGAACTCCTTCACCACAAACTGGCCCAGCCTGGCTGTGTTGCGCCAGTGGATGTGCCTGAGAGGGTCGCCATGCCGGTATTCCCGGGAGCCGTAGAACTCGGAGGCGGCGCTGGCCCTGACCGCCTGCCCCTGCTCAGACCAGGCCTCGGTGGCCACAGGCGTCCCCTCCATCCGGTAGTAGGCGGGGTAGATGGTCACACGCAAGGGCAAGTCGAAGCGGCGCCGCCGGATGAAGATACCCATGGGCGCCGCCGTCTCCAGAGTGGCCCAGGCCGAGGTGTACCTACCCCGCCGGTAGCAGGTGGCCACGTAGGAAAAGGACAGGCTCGACCTTGCCTTGAGGGCGGAAAGAAGGAAGACCCTGGGGCGAGCATCCGGCCCCTCCAGGGGGCACCCCTCCACCACCTTCACAAAGTGCCTGGCCAAGCGCCCCCCATTGCTCACCCTTAGCCTGACCTCCACGGTCTCGTCCTCCCTGGGGCTGGCCACCTCCCGGAGCCGGTCAGCGGAGTGGGGCAGCAGCACCTGGCGCTCTATCCGCAGTCCCCGGAGGCTCCACCACGGGATGAAGGCCGAGAGGGCCACCATGCTCCAGACCAGGGCATCCACCAGATAGAACCAGCCAATCTGGGTCTGGACGCCCAGCAGATAGAGCACCACACCCCCTACGATGAAGCCTATGCCTGCCCTGGTCATCAGGGACTCCTATAGCGGGACGGGGAGTGTGCCCAAGATTGCATCAATGCACTGAGCGGCATCGGGCTGGGAGAACCGGGGAGCTAGACGGTGCCGGAGGACAGCGTGGGCCACCGCTTTTACGTCATCGGGGCTGGCGAAGCTCCTGCCCTCCACCGCTGCCCTGCCCTGCGCCACCCGTTGCAGATAGACGGCACCGCGGGGGCTGACGCCAATGGCTATGTCGGGACTGGCCCGGCTCGCGGCCACAAGGCCGGCGATGTACTCCTTCACGGGGCGGGAGACCTTCACCAGGCTTATCTGGTCCTGCATCGCCACAATCTCCTCGGCAGTGAGGACGGGAGTCAGGTCGGGTTGTCCGTGCTCGTGACGCTCGAGGATCTCCACCTCCTCCTCCAGGTCCGGATAGCCAATGCCGAAGGAGAGCAGGAAGCGGTCCAGTTGCGCCTGGGGCAAGGGGAAGGTGCCATGCTGCTCCGCCAGGTTTCGGGTGGCGACGACAAAGAAGGGCCTGGGCAGCGGATGGGACACCCCATCGAAGGTGACCTGTCCCTCACCCATGGCCTCCAGCAGCGCCGACTGGGTCCTGGGACTGGCCCGGTTTATCTCGTCAGCCAGCACTATGTTGGCGAACACCGGCCCCGGCACAAACTGGAACTCCCTGGTGGCAGGGTTGTATATGGAGGAGCCGGTGATGTCGGTGGGAAGCAGGTCCGGCGTGAACTGGACGCGCTTGAAGCTGGCCCGCAGCGATTGCGCCAGCGCCTTGGCCAGCAGCGTCTTGCCCACTCCAGGGAAGTCATCCAGCAAGACATGCCCCTGGCACAGCAGACCCAGCAGGGCCGTTCTGATGACCTCCGGGTCCGCCACGACTACCTGGCGGATGTTGTCAACCACGGCCTGGACACGCCCCTGGAAGTCCTGGTGCATCCTTCGCAGCTTCCCTCGTCTTTTCAACGCTCCAGCTTAGCACATTGTGGCCAACAAGAACGAGGCAGGGCGCGCCCTGCACCTACCCTCACCCTGTGCAACTCACAGGCGTGACCCGATGCCGGGCCTGTGGGCCGCGACTTTGGGCACGGCCCTGTACCATGATACCCAGGTCACCTCAGGCTGACAGGTGTATTATTGATTGCTGATTACTCACTAGCCAACGTGCCCAGACCATGTCCACGTGACCACGATTATGAGAACCGTAACCCAAATTCACCTCATCGTGCCCATGAAGCCGCTGGCCACCGCCAAGTCGCGGCTGGCCCAGGCCGTGGGCAACGCCCGGCGTCGTGGCCTGGTGCTGATGCTGCTCCAGACGGTGCTACGCGCTGCCGCCAGGGCCAGCACTCCCCTGCGACTCACTGTGGCGGGCGGCGATGCCGATGTGGAGGCGCTTTGTCACGCCGAGGGCGCCCGCTGGACACCAGAGAAGGGCCATGACCTGAACAGCACCCTGGCCCACGCCCTGAAGGAGGCCTTTGATGACGGGGCCGCTGCGGTGCTGGTGCTGCCCGGGGACCTGCCCCTTCTCTCCCCCGGAGACGTAGATGCCCTGGTGAAGGCGTCCCGCCAACTGGGCCGAGTCGTCCTGGCACCCGCCTCTCGCAGCGACGGCACCAACGCCCTGCTTGTCCCTGCTAGCGTCGCCCTTCACCCGTCCTTCGGCGAAGGGAGCTTCCAGCGCCACCTCCTAGAGGTGCAGCGCCTGGGCTGCCCGGTGGCGCTCTGCCGAAGGCGCGGCCTGGGCTTCGACCTGGACGGCCCGGAGGACCTGGCCCTGTGCGAGAGGCAGGTCAGTGGTTTCAGCAAGGCCCTCTCAGAGTGGGAGACCCGATTGCGACAGGCCACGGCACCGCAGAAGCATCCCTTCACCTCCACATCGTCGAGGGGCCACTGACTGTATTTTCGAGTACGGATAGGACGTGCGCGTTGAAAACCACCCCCTCTCCCAAGGTGGGCATACTGCTCCCCACGCGGGGGCTCGTCCTGAAGGCCCAGGCTGAGGGCAGGCCTGTGGACGCAGGGCCCCTGCTGGCCCTGGCGGAACAAGCGGAGGAGGCCGGCCTCGATTCGGTATGGGTGGGGGACAGCCTTCTCTCCAAGCCGAGGCTGGAGCCGGTAACTACCCTGGCCGCCGTGGCCGCTCGCACTCGCCGCGTGCGCCTGGGCACCGCCGCGCTCCTGGCGGCGCTGCGCCACCCTGTCACCCTTGCCCAGGCCCTGGCCACCGTGGACATCGTCTCTCGTGGCAGGCTCATAGTCGCGGGGGGAGTGGGCGGCGTCTTCACGCCGGGCCAGCGCCAGGAGTGGCTGACCGTGGGAGTGGACCCCGCATCCAGGGCCTCTCGGCTGGAGGAGATGGTACAGGTGATGAAGCGGCTGTGGACGGGGGAGCCGGTTACATTCCAGGGACGTCACTTCCAGCTACAGGACGCCGTCTTGCAACCCACGCCTGCCCAGCCAGGGGGACCTCCCCTGCTGCTGGCGTGCCACCACCGGACAGGGGCCACCGCCCAGTACCGTCGCGCCGCCCGCTACGCCGACGGCTTCATCTCCATCACCGACTCCCCCACCGAGTTCGCCGCCGTTGCCAGCCGGGTGGCGGACTGCGCCCGCGAGGAGGGGAGAGACCCGGCCAACTTGGACTCCGCCTACTACATGACAGTCAACCTGGACCGTGACCCTGACCACGCCCGCCAGGAGGCCCACCAGTTCATAGTCCGCTACTATGGTCAGGACTTCTGGGGCAATAGCTGGGGCCCCTTCGGCCCGCCAGAGGTCGTGGCACGCCGCATCCTGGAGTACGCCCAGGCGGGTGCGCGCCGCGTCATCGTCCGGTTCGCATCCCTCCGCCAGGAGGAGCAGCTATCTCTCTTTGTCCAAGAAGTGCTCCCCACAGTGCGAGGTGACTAGCCCCCTTGCCCGGTCAGCTGTCAGACAGCCTCCTCGGTGTGGGCGGTCTCCTCAAGTCCAGCGCGATTGGTTACCCGTATCCGCTTGCGCCCGACTTCCAGCAGGCCCATCTCGCCGAACACCGCACCCTGCCCTACCCGCCCCGTCACCAAGCGCTTGCCGCTCGCGGTCAGGCGGTAGAGCTCCACTTCACCCTCTTTGAGAAAATACAGGCGGCTGCTGGTGTCCTCCGGCGTGAAGAACACTGTCCCCCTGGCGCACTCTCGCAGCATGACCCCGCCGAAGAGCGTCTCAATCTCCTCGCGGGTCAGGTCTTTGAGGATGTCCACCCGTTGCAGGTACTCCGCCACCGGCACAGGTCCCGCCTCCATCACATGGCTGACCTCTTTTTACCCCAATCGGAACACCCTCCGCATCATACCCCCCTCCATGGCACCGGTTTGTCGGGTACCCGACATCATTGTACCTCTTTGGGGTATACCCTTTGAACTGCAAGACAGAGCTAAGCAAGGAGGGCAAGAATGAGCTTTGAACTGGGACAGGCGGTGCTGGCCGGACTCATCGGCACCATCGCCATGACGGTGGTGATGTACATGGGCTCCATGATGGGAATGAAGATGGACATGCCCATGACTCTGGGCACCATGTTCTTACCCAAGGGCGCGACAGCGTGGACTGTGGGTCTGATGCTGCACCTGATGATGGGCATCATCTTCTTCTTGGTCTACGCGGGGCTGATTGACGCCTTCGGCATCCGATTGGGCGTTGCCGGATGGACTGCCCTGTTTGGCGCTATCCATGCGATTGCGATAGGCCCGGCCTTTGGCATGATGCCAATGCTTCACCCGAGGATGGCCACGGGGCCGGAGGCTGCCTCAGACAGGGTCCCGGCGCCGGGCTTCATGGGCCTGAAGATGGGCATGATGGGACCGATGGGCATTATCGCCGCCCACGTGGTCTATGGCCTGGTGGCAGGAGCGGTCTACGCCGTGTAATGAGCACGCCAGCGCCACCTGTCGCCACGTGGGGGAGCGCAGACAAAAAGGTCGCGTGGTACTATAGAAACATATGCGGATGCCTGTCGTTCGGAGCACTTTTCTCGTCCTGCTGCTGGCGCTTGCCGGTGCCCTGGTGGCGTGTTCACCCGCCGCGTCCACACCTGCGGCTACACCAAGGCCCCGGGCCTTCGAGACTCCATCGCCTCCCGCCACCCCCCAGGGCCAGGCCCCGGACGACGATACCATCGCTACAACACTGCTGGCCGCAGGGATCATGCCCACGCAGTGGAGGACAGACTTCACCAAGCGCAGCGTCCCCCTGGAGGAGATAGTCAGCGGGGGGCCACGCAAGGATGGCATTCCTGCCATAGACAACCCGAAGTTCGTCCCGGTAGCGGAGGCCAGTTCGTGGCTGGCGCCACGGGAGCCTGTGCTGGCACTGGAGCTGAACGGGGACGTGCGCGCCTACCCGGTGCAGGTCCTTATCTGGCACGAGATCGTGAACGACGTGGTAGGCGGCAGGCCAGTGGCCGTGACCTACTGCCCACTGTGCAACACGGCCATCGTCTTCGACGCTGCCCTGCCCGATGGGCGGCAGGTGACCTTTGGCACCACGGGCAACCTGCGCTTCAGCGACCTGGTGATGTACGACCGGCAGACGGAGTCCTGGTGGCAGCAGATAACCGGGGAGGCCATCGTCGGCGAGCTGGTGGGAAGCCGACTCCGGTTCATCCCGGCCAGCATGGTCTCCTGGGACGAGTTCATGAAGGCCCACCCTGATGGCAAGGTGCTCTCCAAGGCAACGGGATATCCCCTCCCATATGGCGAGAACCCCTACCTCGGCTACGATACCAGACAGCCCTTCCTCTACCAGGGACCGGAGGACAACCGCCTTACCGCCATCGAGCGAGTAGTGACGGTGGCGGTGGGGGAAGAAGCGGTGGCCTTCCCCTTCTCGGTGCTGGAGAAGGAGCCCGTGGTGCACTATACCCTGGGCGAGCAGAGCTTCGTGGTGTTCTATAGAATGGGCACGACTTCCGCCCTGGACACCACCGACATCGCCCAGGGCCGTGACGTGGGAGCTACCGGCGTTTTTGTCCCCCGGGCCGATGGGCGCACCCTGACCTTCCGCGCCCACGGGGAAGAGATAGTGGACAACGAGACCGACAGCACCTGGAACCTGCTGGGTGAAGCCGTCTCCGGCCCGCTGAAGGGCCAAAGGCTGGAGCCGGTGCTTCACGCCAACCACTTCTGGTTCTCCTGGGCGGTGTTCAAGCCACACACCAAGGTGTACCGTGGCCAGGAGTAGAGCTGAGGCCATGAAGGACAAAACGGGGCGCACACTGGCCATCCTGGTTGCGGCGCTAGCTGGCGTGGTAGCGCTGGCAGCTTGTAGCTCCGCCCGGCAGCCAGTCTACCCCGCCACACCCATATCCCCGGAGGCTGCCCGTGGCCTCGCACCAGACTTCCAGTTCATCGCCTACCAGGGCCAGAACGTCCTGGGTGGGAACCAGGCCAGCCTCTACTCGTTGCTCCGCAAGGGCAAGCCGGTGGTGCTGAACATGTGGGCAGGGGAATGCGCCCCGTGCCGCCGAGAGATGCCGGACCTACAGGCGGTGTACGACTCCTACAAGGGCAGGTTCATCCTGTTCGGGCTGGACGTGGGGCCGTTCACGGGGCTGGGCTCCCGGGAGGAGGGCAAAGCCCTGCTCCAGGAGCTGGAGATCACCTTCCCTGCCGGGACCACCTACGACGCCGAGGTGGTCAGGGACTACGAGATACTGGGCATGCCCACCACGTTCTTCATCAAGCCCAACGGGGAGATCGTAAGAAAGTGGACGGGGCTTATGGACAAGGGCAAGTTCACCGAGCTGGTGGAAAGCCTGCTGACCTCCTCCTAGCCCCACAGGGGACCGCAGGACAGACGGACCTTTAGACCAATCTGAATCGAAAGTCCGACATCTAATCACCGGGCCTGGCGGAAAGTAGCTCAGATGATGGGCAACATGACTCTGGACACCCCAGAAGATATCCTGAAAGAAGTGCAGGCGATCTCGACGTTCGAGGGGAGAGACCTGCGCGCCTGGCTTTATAGAGAGATTCTCCTCAACGCTCTGAAGTGCAAGCAAGACGAGCTAGACATCCTGGATATCAAACTTATCAATCGAGCGCTGGTTGAGTTCCGCCACGCTGCCAGAGTGTTCAAGCCTTACAGGAAAATCCGCAAGGTGTCTATCTTTGGATCGGCACGTGTTGCCGAGGGTGAGCCCCACTATGAGATGGCTGTCCGGTTTGGCCGCCTGCTGGCCGGACAGGGTTTCATGGTAATTACCGGCGCCGGAGAGGGCATCATGAGGGCCGCGATTGAAGGGGCCAGTGCCCAAGCCAGCTTCGGGGTCAGTATCCTTCTCCCGATGGAAAGAAGGCCTGCCGCCGCTATCCAGGACGATCCCAAGCTGGTCACCTTCCGCTACTTCTTTACCAGGAAGGTCTTCTTCGTCATGGAAGCCGACGCCTTTGCCCTCTTTCCAGGAGGGTTCGGTACTCACGATGAAAGCTTCGAGGTGCTGACGTTGCTGCAAACGGGAAAGGCACCTCCCATGCCACTGGTGTTGATGGAGCTTCCCGGTGATAACTACTGGGAAACGTGGGACGGGTTCATCAAGCGTCAGTTGCTGGCACGGGGCTACGTTTCCCCAGAAGACCTCTCCTTTTACAAGATAGTCCACTCGCCGGAAGAAGGGGCTGACTGGGTCAAGTCCTACTACTCAACCTACCATTCCATGCGGCAGGTCCACGATGCCCTTGTAATAAGGCTAGAGAAGGAACTGCTGGATGACCACGTGGGACAGCTAAGCGAATCATTCCGCGACCTGCTAAGAGCAGGAGACATCCACAAGACAGCTCCCTTGCCTCAAGAAGAGGATGAGGCCGACCTCCTGTTGAAGCCGCGAATCGCTTTCACTTACAACAAGCAGAGCGCTGGGCGACTCAACGAGATGGTCCTGGCCATCAACGAAATGGGGCGTGCCCTGTGACCCGGGGGAACACGCAAGCGGCCACGGCCGCCTCATCGCCTCCCGAACTGGCGGTCCAGGTGGCTGGCGCTCAGGTGCAGCATGGTGGGGCGCCCGTGGGGACAGGTGCGGGGGCTATCCGTCGCCTCCATCTCTCGCACCAGGGAGACCATCTCCCGCTGCTCCAGGGCCATTCCAGCCCGCACCGCGCCGTGGCAGGCGATGGAGGCCGCGATGGCGTACTCCCGGTCGGCCCCTGCCCTGTCCCGTGCCAGCATGACCACCAGCTCGGACAGCATCTCTGATGGGTTGGCACCACGGGCCACCGACGGCACCGCCCTCAGAAGCAGGGCCGCCTCGCCGAAGGGCTCTATCAGAAAGCCGTACCCCTCCAGAAGCTCCCGGTGCTCCAGGGCGACCCGCGCCTGCTCTGGAGGCAGGTGCACCGTTGCAGGCTCCAGCAGGCCCTGCCTCTCCGGCGAGCGGGCCTGGCACTGCTTCAATACCCGCTCAAAGAGCACCCGCTCGTGGGCGGCGTGCTGGTCTATGAGGTACATGCCATCCGGCCCCTCCGCCACGATGTAGACGCCACCCACCTGCCCCACTACCCGCAGCAGAGGCACCCTGCCCTCACCGCGCCTCTCCTCTTGCGCTGTGAGGCCACCGCCTTCTCCAGCCTGCGCCTCCTCCACTGGCAGGCTTAGCCTGAGGGGTGTCGGCGTCGGCGCAGGGGCTAGAGCGCGAGGGGATATCCCCTCAAGACGGGCCTCCGGCACGGGAGAGGCCTCCACCAGGGTCCGCCGTACCGCCCGCTGGAGCGCGCCGAACACCTCGCCCTCCTTGAGAAAGCGCACCTCCACCTTGGCGGGATGAACGTTGACATCCACCTCGTGGAGAGGGACGCTGAGGAAGAGCACGGCCACAGGGTGCCTACGCTCCATGAGAAAACCCTGGTACGCCTCCTGGAGAGAGAACATGAGCAGGGGGCTCTGCACCCACCGCCGGTTGACGAAGAAGGCGATGCCCGCTCGGTTTGGCCTGGACACCCCAGGCGGGCTGATGAGCCCCTCCACTCGCACCTCACCGTCCGGCGACTCATGGGGTGCCACCGGAAGCAGGGAGGCCGCCGTTTCTGCACCGTGCACCACAGCGACAACGTCGCGCAGGGAGCCCTGGCCCGGGGTGAGGAGCAGTGGCCTGCCATCGGAGAGAAGGGTGAACTGGACATGGGGGTAGGCCATGGCGTAGTGGGAGACCAGGGTGTGGATGCGTGCGGCCTCGGCGGCGGGAGACTTGAGGTACTTGCGCCGGGCGGGCACCTCCTGGAACAGCCCCTCCACCGTCACCGACGTCCCCTCGGCGCAAGCATGGACCCGCTGGCCCACCAGGCGGCCACCCCGGAGCTGCGCCAGCGTTCCCGCCTCTGAGCCGGGCTCTCGGGTAGCCATGGTCACCCGGGCAACGGCGGCGATGCTGGGCAGCGCCTCGCCCCGAAAGCCCATGGTGGCGATGGCGCCCAGCTCCTCCTCCGAGGAGAGCTTGCTGGTGGCATGGCGCTCGAAGGCCAGGGCCATCTCGTTGGCGGGGATGCCGCAGCCATTGTCCGTCACTCGGATGAGGTCGCGTCCTCCCTGGCGCAGCTCCACGGTGATCCTGGTGGACCCGGCGTCCAGAGAGTTCTCCACCAGTTCCTTGACCACCGACGCGGGGCGCTCCACCACCTCACCAGCGGCGATCTTGGCGGCGACCGCGGGCGGCAAGACCCGGATGGACATGGCTGCGGACTAGAGCGGGCGACCGTTGGGCGGGGGAGCGTGGAACTGGATGTCCACCGAGGTACCGGTCAGGGCGTACTCCTTGATGACCCGGTACATGTGGGCCATCTCCTCGTCCTGGGCATTGTAGAAGTAGAAGGGGCGGATCCAGATGCCGCCGAAGGCCTGGCACACCTCCGGATAGTCGTCTATCACCAGGTCGGGCCACACCGGCAACCCCTGCTTCTTGGCCTTCTCAACATACTGCTCAGTGGGCTTCTGGAAGCAGTCGGTCACAAAGGACTCCAGTTTGTGGTGGCGCACCTCCGGCCACCGGATGCCCACGCCCGACCAGACGTAGATGTCGTGGCCGTCGTCCTTAATCTGCTGGAACGTCTCCTTGGTGCCGGGACGGAGACTCTCGTCCAGGGCCAGGAGAGTGTGGTCCATATCGAAGAAGATGTTCATTTATCCCTACCACCCAAGTTTGCGGCCATTATAGGGCGATACCGCCTCTGCATCAAGGTGATGAGGATCCCAGAAAGGCCTCCTGGGCCTGGGGGCTGGGTACCATGAGGAAGCGCCCGTGGGCATGGCCCCGAGGATTACATGTTCCTGCTGCGGTCGAGAAAAGTAGTGGTGCTGGCCGATTCTGGGACCGTTGGGCGAGTCATGGAGTGGAAAGTCGCCCTCCGAATGGCCCCATTGGAGCCGACATCTTTGGTGCCTGCTGGCGGAGCGGTTGCCGGTCTATGCACGAGTGCAGCCTCTTGACCTCAGAAGTGTGTCATGCCCTAGCAGAGCAAGGGCAGGCGTCTTGTGCCTGCCCTTGCTTTTGCGCTTCCCCTTCGAGCGTTCTCGTGAGGTTGTCCTCTCTCAGAACAACCTTACCGTATGCCGATGGCAGAGATTAGCTAACCTCCTACCAGCGAGGCCCGCGGCTACCGCCACGTGACCCCCCCTGGCCTCCGCTACCACCCCGGTATCCTTCAGAGCTACCTCGGCTGCCTCCTCCAAATCCCCCCTCTGTCCGCGGCCTTGCCTCGTTCACCGTCAGCGTCCGCTGTCCCAACTCTTTCCCGTTCAGCGCTGCGATTGCCGCCTGCGCCTCGGCGCTGGACGGCATCTCCACAAAGCCGAACCCCTTCGCCCGGCCGGTGTCCCGGTCCCGTATGAACGTTACCTCCGCCACCTGCCCGTGCGCGCCGAACGCCGCCTTCAATTCATCCTCGGTAGTTTCAAACGACATGTTGCCAACGTAAATCCTCAACTGCACTTCCCTCCAAGGTTTTGTAAAGCATGAATTCGGGTCACCAATGTCGAAGAGGTTCGGAGGACTTGCGCAGCTCGAGGGGAAAGCGGACTCAGACTGCTTGGATACTACGAACAACCGAAACTAGGGCCACAAATCACTGCTTCCGGAGTGCAACTATACCACACAAAAGCCCGCTGTGCAACTGCCGATCACCGACGTCACCTCTGCATCAAGGTGATGAGGAGCCTAGAAAGGCCTCCAGGGCCTTTAGATTGGCGCCCACCAGCAGGCGGTCGCCCACCCTTACCAGGGGACGCCGCACCAGCCGCGGCTCCTCCAGCATCAGACGCAGCAGGTCGTCTTCGCTCAGCGCCTCCGGGCGCAGTCCTTCAGCCGAAGGACGCAGGCCCCTGGCCCTGGCGGTAGGGCTCCGCCAGGCGAAGGCCTGGGATGGCGGGATACTCCCCAGCAGCTCCCGCAGTTCCCCCTCCGAGAAGCGCTCCTTGAAGAAGTCGCGCTCCCTGAAGGGCACCCCGCTCCGAGAGAGGAACTCCCTCGCCTGGCGGCAGGTGCTTCAGCGAGGCCACCAGTAGAGGGTAACTGGCATGGGCATCTATGGACTACCTCCTGCTTCATTCACCCACTATGCAGCCCGCTGCCCTGTTTTCTTTCGGAGACGGGCGCCGTCGCGAGTATCTTCAATCTCATACCCCAATTCGGCTGCCTGCTGCCGGATAACATCGGCCTCGGCGTAGCTTCTGGCGCGGCGCAGCTCCTCTCGCCTCTGGACTAAGGCCAGGACCTCTTGCGGTACCTCGCCCTCAGTCTCCGGCTCTTCGCCGATCATCTGGACATAGGGACCGCACCCTCCTTCTTCCTCCGGTGCGTGATAAGGGCCGAGCCTCTGCATGGGAATGGTGGAACCGCTGCCAAAGGACTCTTCAGAGCCAGCGGAGAGAATAGTTACACCTCCACTCCCCAAGACCTGGCAGCTCTCCGCCTGGAAGTCGAAGACCAGCCCCGTAGCCTCGTCTACACCCAGGACTACAGTGGAACGAGGCAGCAGCCCCCGCAGCGCCTCCATCCGGGTACGGCCCATGAAGCAGTGGCGAGTGTCCACCTCAGCCCCGCCCTCCTGGTTGTCCCAGTGAGTCACGATGGCCAGCTCCAGGCCAAAGGGGTTGAAGAAGTCGAGCCCATCCACCCAATGGAGGTCGTGCCCAGCTTTGAATATCTCATAGACAGGCAGACACTTCGAGCTTATGGCTATGGCGGCAGCGCTGGCCAGGGCGACGGCGGCTCCCCGCCTGTGCCGTCCCACCAAGTAGGACAGCGCCAGGCTCCCGGCCATGTGGCGTGCCATGTACGTGGGGCTCCCCGGCCCTGCAAAGACGTAGTTAGCCTCCAGCATGGGGGCCAGGAGCTTGGCATCATCCGTGCTGAATGGCGGATGTCGGCTACGGGCAGGGATAACTGAGACCTCCGGCTTGAAGTTCTGAAGGCGCACCCTCACAAAATCGGCCACCTTCTGGGCCACCCGGTCCGAATTGGGTTCGAACCCGGCTGGCGTCTCCAGAATGGCTACCTTGATAGGAAGCTTGAGCGTCGACAGCACCTGCTCATGGATGCGGCGACCAGCAGCCGTAGTCTCCCCCGACCCAAAAAGGACGACCTTTCCGAGCCTGCTGAGATGCCTTCCCATGGGCCCACCACCCAGCGAGCCGTCCGAATCCGGACGGTAGATACATTTCTATTGTACGGCAGAGCCAAGAGTGAGGGGACAGGGGTTGAACTCTATAACAGCGGAGGAGCGGCCACCAGCCCCGGATACATTCGAACCGTAAGCACGTCAAAGGTCTTTGCGGTGTCCAAGAGATCAGAGACGGTACAGTTTGGTCTATTCCGGGCCATGCGGCGTGACAACTACACAGCCAGTGTCCGTTGCTTGTACCAATTCCTCAACTGCATGGCAGAGTCGCCGAAAGGAACGAGAGCGGTTGAACGCCATGTCCATATCTATGTACTCTGTCAATGGGGCTTGATCCGATGTTTCTTTATACGCTCGACCAGGTGGCATCTGTTCAGTTAGCCACTCCTTCACCCCTCTCAAACTTTCAACGGAGCCCTTGAAGTGGTTCTGCTCGATTGGGGGTGGCACGGTGGTGGAGGAGGCGGTATGATCGGTAAGTCATGCGCCAGTTCGTACATAGGCATCCCCGCTTGTCCGCTGGGGGTGCGGCTGTGTTAGCCACCCTCGCCGTTTCGGAATCCTCTTGGAGTTTAGCATTTACGCAGCCTTTGTTGCCCACTGCTCTCTTCGGGCTAGGGCGGATTAGCCACCTGACGCTATTCTCAAATCAAGCACAGCCCCCATCAATCGGACTTCAAAACTTTGCGTTGGTCATTGTGGCCACAGCCGTTGTTAGTGTTCTGGTGGCTTACCGCTTCTTCCTGGACAAGTTCTTTCTACGGACAGACCTATCGGTGACGCTTCCTTGTGCCGGGGAGGCTTGTGATGGCAAAGACACTTATTCCTTCTACTGCATCATGCGGATTCGTAACGAAGGCAATACCCCTATAACGGTGGAGCGCATCTCTTTGTTGCTAGACTGGAAGGGGCAACAGATAGATATTGCTCGGCCAAGCAATGAACGAATAACAAGGGAACTGTTGGCTAGTGAACCATCATTGTTTGAGATACTTCCAGCGGCATGTACCCTAGCGAATGACAACAGCGTTCTGGAAGGTGCTGTTTCGTTCACTAAGCTGATAAAAGAAGGATACGCAGACTTTGGCAAGTACCCCATTGGGAAAACGCTGACATTCCACATAGTCGGTAGGGGTGTTATTCGTTACAGCGTGATTACCGCGTCTCCATATAGAGGCCCTACAATAATAAGAACATGAGGTTTTTTGTGAGTGTGCACACCTGAGCCGCAGGGAAGCGCCGTGAAGCGTTAGAGAGGCTAAGAGCCATGTTGCACCCCCAGCCGGAAGTAGGAGATTCGGGTTTCACCGAGGTCACGCAGGTGACCATCGTCTGTAAGTTCTGTGGGTCTACGGACGTTATCCGCTGGGGAGCCAAGCACGGCACGCAATACTACCGTTGCAAGACTTGCGGGCGGAAGTTCGCCCAGAACATGGCTTTGCCGGGGATGCGGTACTCTCCAGACCTAATCGCGTCCGCCCTGAATCAGTTCTACGAGGGCATGTCTCTGAATGCCATTCGGCGGCACCTAGACCATGACTATCAACTGATCCCATCAGACTCTACGGTCTACGAATGGATGGTGCGCTTCACCAAGCAGGCCGTGGCTGCTCTGGGTGGGCTGCTTGTGTCTTACGGAGATGTCATTGTGGTGGATGAAACGGTCTTGGGCATAGACGGGAAGAACGCCTGGTTCTGGGATGCTATCAGCGACGACAGCCGCTACCTGGTTGCCTCCCACCTGTCCTATGAGCGTTCCATGCAACAGGCCGTAGCGCTTATGAGGCGGGTAGAGGCCATTGGAACGAAGCCGCCACGATTCGTAGTATCCGATGGTCTCAGGTCGTACCCCGACGCTGTGGAACGTGTTTTTGGAGCGGATACCAAGCATGTGGTATCTCGTGGCTTTAGCCATGAGGTCAACACGAACCTTATTGAACGCTTCCACGGGACCATCAAGCAGCGCACCAAGGTCATGCGCGGGATGCAGAACATACATACGGCTCGCTTGGTCATGGACGGCTGGCTTGTCCACTACAACTTTTTTAGACCACATGAATCCTTGGATGGCGCAACGCCTGGGCGGATGGCAAAGGTCGCCTACCCATTCACGAGTTGGAGTGAGGTGGTCAAGCATGGGTACATCCCCACGGAGCACAGGCATACTACCCGCCTGCCAACCTAAAACGAGCAGAACCCTTGAAGTCAGCGGAGGCGAGGAGGCCAGGCTTGCCCTTGATAGGTTTTCCTTTGATAGTAGCAAGGCTAGCGAGAAACCACGCCTCGTACTCATGCTTCGCGCAAACAATAGCAACAGGGACATTTAAGTGCAGGGCTCTAGCTTTTTGTACTAGCCGCGGGGCCAACGTCTTGGGACAATCTTGATCCGCGTCTACTGTCCTGAGTTATGAATAAGTTATAGAATGAGTGGCATGAGCTTCATCACACCACAGGAGGTGCTCATGCCGCGAGGGAGACCGCTGCCACCCTTGAGGATCAGCAGAGATGAAAGAGAGACGCTGGAGCGATGGGTCGCACGTCGGAAGACGGCTCAAGCCCT
>JACPQL010000015.1 GCA_016190445.1 Chloroflexota bacterium | reverse complement strand
TTGCTGAAAAAGGGATGTCCAGAGGGGCAAAGCCCCTTTGGCGGGGGTCTGGGGGTGTCCCCCAGATACAATTGTCACCCCCTTCCTGGCCAGGAAGGGGGCCGGGGGGATGGTCGAAGGAGTTTTTCATCACCCTGCTAGAGGTGATCCCGCAATAGGCTGCTCAAGAAAGGGGAGTATAGAGGGGCTTTGCCCGTCTATACTCCCCTTTTCCAACCGCCCCTAGAGTAGCTGCAACAGGCTTCAGGGAGGAACAGTGGTAACCATCACCTGCTACGGTGGAGTGGGGCAGATAGGCGGAAACCAGTTCCTCCTGGAGGACGGGGAGACCAGGCTTTTCTTTGACTTCGGCACCCCCTACGCACAGTGGAACCGGTACTACGAGGAGTACATGAAGCCCCGCCCTGCGGCGGGCCTGCTCGACCCCCTGGTCATGGGGCTGGTGCCTCCCCTGGAGGGGGTGTACCGGCAGGACCTGGAGGGCCATGAACCGGAGCTCTGGCGGAGGGTGCGAGAGAGGCCAGGATACAGGCTCCTGGACGGCGCCCACGGCGTTCTGCTGAGCCACGCCCACCTGGACCACTCCGGTTACATCTCCTTCCTGAGACCGGAGGTCCCGGTATACGCCAGCGCCATGACGGCGCTCATCGCCAAGGCCACCCAGGACATCGGCGACGACTTTGAGAAGGAGGTCTGCTATTTCCGGCCGCGGGAGCTGGGAAATGAGGGGGCCCTGGTAGCTGCGCGAAAAGCGGACCTGACCCCGCGTCCCTTTGCTTTCGTGGATGCGCGGGAGCTGCCGGAGGAGGCGCGGGGCTTTCTGGAGCAGTCGCCTCTGACCTCGCGGAAACTCACCGCTCCGTCAGCGGTGGTCCAAAGCGATAGAGTCGGTGCTCTGCGCCTGCGGGCTCTCAGCGTGGACCACTCCATTTACGGGGCCACCGCCTACGCCGTGGAGACCTCCGCCGGCTGGGTCGCCTTCACAGGCGACATCCGGCTGGACTGGGCCCCCGACGCCAAGACTCGCGCCTTGGTGGATGCACTCCGTGCCCTGAGGCCACGGGCCCTCCTCTGCGAGGGGACCAGGGCGGGGGAGACTGGGCACACCGTCACCGAGGACTCTGTGGCCCAGCGGGCGCTGGAGGAGGTGCGCCGCGCCCGGGGGCTGGTCATCGCCGACTTCGGTCCCAGGAACATCCGCCGCCTGGAGACGTTCCTGGCAGTGGCCCGAGCCACCGGGCGCAAGCTGGTCATCACGGCCAAGGACGCCTATTTGCTCGATGCCATGGCATCTCTTCAGCCCTCCATCCCATCGGCCACCCACCCGGACATCTTCATCTACCGGCAGTTGAAAAGCCGTCCGGACACCTGGGAGCGAGACGTTAGGAAGAGACATGAGAGCAAGCTGGTGGGCGCTGAGGAGGTACGAGGTGCGCTAGATTCCCTGGTGCTGTGCTTCAGTTACTGGGACCTCAAGGAGCTGGTGGACGTGGACCCGCGAGGCGGACTGTACGTCTACTCCTCCAGTGAGGCGCACTCCGAGGACCAGCAGATGGACCTGCGTCGGCTCCGCAACTGGCTGGGCCACTTTGGAATCGCCTCTGCGGGGCTGCCTGTGGAGGTACCGGAGGGCAAGTTCCAGATTCCAGAAGGAGAGTTGGGCCTGCACGCATCGGGGCATTCCACTGGCGAGGACATCATCCACCTGGTGAATGAGATTGCGCCGCGGACTGTGATACCGGTGCACACAGAGAGGCCGGGCTGGTTCACCGAGAGCCTTGGAGGGACTGCGGTTGAGGTGATGGAGCCTGGCTACGGGAGGCCGATGGTGCTGGGATAGGCCGCCTCTGCGGCGGCGGCGCCGGTGTGCCACCCCCGAAGCCTTGGTGCAAAGGCTTTCCTCCCCGAACGCCTTCTTAGTGTCTCCTTGCCCACCCCCGAGCTAGGCGCCAAGCGCAAACTACAGGGTATCCTTGCAAGCGGGGTGGATTGCGGTCTTGACAAGACCTTGGACGGTAGTACCATGCGACCGGTAGAGGAAGAGGCAAAACGTGGCGGTTTACGCGCAGAGATGGTCGGACAGCGACGGTAGGAGGTGCAGCATATGTCGCTAGAAAGCGGGCGAGCCATGATGCAGGGGATTATGATCCTGGTGTTTGCCGCCGTAGCCTTGTGGGTTAGCAAACCCGTGGGTCTGGCCCTGGTGGCATTGATTGGTGTAATGAAGCTCCAAGAGGTCATCACTGACTGGTGCCCTTCGGACCTGTTCCTGAGGCCCATCGGCCTGAAACGGAGAGCGGCGGCCAAGAGCTAGAGGAGTGGGGCTGCGGCCAACAACGCCACAGGAACGGGAAAAGAGTGACCGCCCCGAATTTCTCGGGCCGGTCACTCTTGCCGAGTCCAGGCGACCGCTGTGGGCTAGTAGTCCATCGGCGGCGGCGCCGCGTGGCCCTCCTTCTTCTCCGGGATGTCGGTCACCAGCGACTCGGTGGTGAGCACCATGGCGGCCACGCTGGCCGCGTTCTCCAGGGCGGCCCTGGTCACCTTGGCGGGGTCCACTATGCCCTTCTCCAGCATGTGGCCCCACTCGTGCGCTTCAGCATCGTAGCCCCAGTCGCCCTTGGTCTTGCGTGCCTCGTTCACCACCACCTCGCCCGAGGCGCCAGCGTTCTGGGCGATGAGCCGGACCGGCTCCTCAGTCGCCTTGCGGACGATCTGGATACCCGTCCACTCGTCCGCGTTGCACTTCTCGCGCAGAGCGTCCAGCACCGCGGTGGCCCGCAGCAGAGTGACACCGCCGCCGGGGACAATGCCCTCCTCCACCGCGGCCCGGGTAGCCGAGAGAGCGTCCTCCACGCGGTTCTTCTTCTCTTTAAGCTCCACCTCTGTTGCGGCGCCCACCTTGATGATGGCCACCCCGCCGGCCAGCTTGGCCAGCCGCTCCTGGAGCTTCTCCTTGTCGAAATCGGAGGTGGTCTCCTCAATCTGGGACTTGATCTGCTTCATGCGGGCCTGGATCTCCGCCTCGGAGCCCTTGCCCTCCACAAAGGTGGTATCGTCCTTGGTGGCCACAACTCGGCGGCAGCGTCCCAGGTCTTCCACAGTGACCGAGTCCAGCTTGCGGCCGGTCTCCTCGCTGATCACCTGGCCGCCGGTCAGGATAGCCAGGTCCCGGAGCATCTCCTTGCGCCGGTCTCCGAAGCCAGGGGCCTTCACTGACAGGCAGTTCAGGGTGCCGCGAAGCTTGTTGACCACCAGCGTGGCCAGGGCCTCGCCCTCCACATCCTCCGCCATCAGCACCACGTTCTTGGATATCTGGAGCACCTTCTCCAGGGCGGGGAGGATGTCGTTGACGGCGCTGACCTTCTTGTCGGTGATAAGAATGTAGGGGTCCTCCAAGACCGCCTCCATCCTGTCGGGGTTGGTGATGAAGTAAGGGGAGATGTAGCCCCGGTCAATCTGCATCCCCTCCACGTACTCCACCTCATCGGAGAGGCCCTTGGACTCCTCCACCGTGACCACGCCGTCCTTGCCCACCTTCTCCATCACCTCGGCGATGAGGTTCCCGATGGCGTTGTCGTGGGCCGACAGTGAGGCTACCTGGGAGATCTGCTCCTTGCCCTTGACGGGGGTAGCGAGCCTCTTGATCTCGCCGCGAAGGGATTCCACCGCCATCTCGATACCCCGCTTGATGGCCATGGGGTTGGCGCCGGCGGTAACGTTCTTGAACCCCTCGTTAATGATGGCCTGGGCCAGCACCGTGGCTGTGGTGGTGCCATCGCCAGCCACGTCGTTGGTCTTGGTGGCCGCCTGCTTGAGGAGCTGTGCTCCCATGTTCTGGAAGGGGTCCTCCAGCTCGATCTCCTTGGCAATGGTCACGCCGTCGCTGATCACCTGGGGCGGGCCAAACGTCGTGTCCAGCACCACGTTGCGCCCCTTGGGCCCCAAGGTGAGCTTCACCGCATTGGCGAGCTGGTCCATGCCGGACTTCAGCGCCCTGCGGGCTTCCTCGTCATACGCGAGCTGCTTGGGCATTTACGCTACGCCTCCTTCTTCTTTGAGTGTGCGTCGCTCTGGCCGCTAGCCGAGCTTCGCCAGGATATCGCTCTCTTTGAGAATCAGGTACTCCACTCCGTCTTCCTTGAACTCGGTGCCGCCGTACTTGGAGTACACCACCCGCTCTCCCACGGCCACGTCCATGGGGATGCGCTTTCCCTGCTCGGAGACACGGCCTGGCCCCACCGCCACCACCTCTCCCTCCTGGGGCTTGTCCTTGGCGGTGTCCGGCAACACTATGCCGCCCTTCGACCTCTCCTCTCTCTCGACGGGCTTCACCACTACCCTATCACCAAGGGGATGAAACTCACGCACCACCACACCTCCTTCTTAGACGCTGGATTGTGAGACTAGCTGAATCTTAGCACTCCCACTGCGAGAGTGCTAATCCTGGCCCGATGATAACTAGCCGCTGCCGACGTTGTCAAGAGGGCCAAGCCTTAGGAGACGCTTCCTTGACACCTCTGGCCGTTCATGGGAACATGGGTCCAGACACCTATCAGATCGCCTCACACAGGTTGTCACCGATGCCCGCTGGCAAAGTCGTGTTCCGCCGCAGTGGCGGCGTTGTCTACCTCACCCTGGACCGGCCCCGCACTGGCAATCGCCTGAGCGCCGACATGGCCGACGCTCTCCTTCAGTGGTGTCCCGCCCTGGACCAGGACCCCACTGTGCGGCTGGTGGTGCTCACCGGCAGGGGGGCATGCTTCTCCTGCGGTTGGGAGCCCCTGCGCCCGGGCCAAGGCCCGGTGCGAGCGGCAGGCGCTCTCGCCGCGGTGCACAAGCCAATCATTGCCGCAGTCAACGGCGACTGCACAGACCAGGGCTTGGAGTTGGCCTTGGCCTGCGACATTCGGGTGGCCGTGCCGGAGGCCCGCTTCGGCCTCACCCACACCGCCCACGGCCTGATACCCTGGGACGGCGGCACTCAGAGATTGTCTCGCCTGCTGGGTCCCGCCCGGGCCATGGAGATGCTGCTCCTGGCGGAGCTGGTGGACGGCCAGCAGGCATACCAGATGGGGCTGGTGCACCGTCTGGCGGAGTCCGGGGAGCTGTGGGACGTGGTGGAAGAGGTCGCCTCCCGCATCCTGGGTGGCGCTTCCGTGGCCTTGGCCTACGCCAAGGAGGCGGTCCACCACGGCATGGACATGACCCTGGAGCAGGGCCTGCGCCTGGAGGCGGACCTGAACTTCATTCTCCACAGCACCAGTGATCGCGCCGAGGGAATTCGCTCCTTCCTGGAGCGGCGCTCACCCAGATTCACGGGGGAGTGATGCCGAGTCGTCCATGAGCACATTCGAGACGATCAAATACGAGAAGGACGGTGGCATCGCCTCCATCACTCTCAACCGTCCCGGGGTGCTGAATGCCTACAACATGCAAATGCGGGACGAGATGTACCAGGTGTTGGAGGCGGTACAAGATGACCCGGAGGTGGCTGGGGTGCTCCTGTCCGGGGCGGGGGAGCGGGCCTTCTGCGCTGGCGCGGACCTGACCGAGTTCGGCACCGCCCCCTCCCAGGTCATCGCCAGGCAGGTGCGCTGGGAGCGAGATGTGTGGGGTCTTATGGCCAGTATCCCCCAGCCCATGGTGGCGGCGCTGCACGGCTACGTTCTGGGGTCTGGAGTGGAGATAGCCGCTCTGTGTGACCTGCGGGTCGCTGCCGAGGACGCCGTCTTCGGGCTGCCGGAGGTGACGCTGGGCATGGTCCCCGCTGCTGGCGGCTCCCAGACCCTGCCCCGGCTGGTGGGACGGGGTGTCGCCCTGGAGATGCTGCTCACCTCTCGCCGGCTGGATGCCCGGGAGGCCCTGCGGGTTTGCCTGGTGCACCGCGTGGTCCCCCGAGAGCGGCTTATGGAGGAGGCCTTGGGGCTGCTGCATCGCGTGCTCAGCCATCCTCCGGCGGCGGTGCGGGCCATCAAAGAGGCGGTGCGCCGCGGCGCTGATATGCCGCTGGCCGAGGCCCTTGACCTGGAGTGGCGACTAGCTATGGCCCTTGCCAGCGGACGAGGGATTGTGAAATCATAGCGCCGTTTGTGGCACCCATGTTTGCCGTATGCTGAGGAGGTCCTATGAACACCACGGAGCTACTCACCATCTCCAGCGCGGTTGTGCCAGACCGCCTGGCGGTCATTTTCGAGGACAAGCGGCTATCCTACGCCGACCTGGCCGCTCGCGCCAACCGCCTCGCCAACGCGCTGCACGACCGGGGGTTGGCTCCGGGGGACCGGGTGGCCACTCTTCAGGTCAACTGCAACGAACTCATCGAGGCCTACTTCGCCACCGCCAGGCTGGACGCCATCTACGTACCCCTGAACTTCCGCGCCAAAGCCGAGGAGCTCACCTACATGCTCAACGACTGCGGCGCCCGCGTCCTCCTGGCGGGCCAGCGCTACGGGGAGATGGTGAAGTCCATCCGAAAAGACCTGACCACGGTGCGGCACTACGTTGCCCTGGATGGGGAGCCGGGACAAGAGTGGCTGGGGTACGAGCGGCTTCTAAAAGAGACCAGTGAGGAGGAGATGCTCTTCCCCCAGGCCAGTGACGAAGACATCACTGTGCTCATGTTTACCGCCGGGACCACCGGCACCCCCAAGGGGGTGATGCTCACCCACAACAGCTTCTCCTCCTACATCCTGGCCAACGTGGAGCCGGTGGACCCGGAGGCGGAGGAGCGGAACATCCTCACCGTGCCCTTGTACCACATCGCAGGACTCCAGGCGGTCATGGCGGCCATCTACGGCGGTCGTACCCTGATCATCCAGCGCCAGTTCGAGCCCGTCGAGTGGATGGGACTGGTGGCGAGGGAGCAGGTCCACAGGGCCATGATGGTGCCCACCATGCTCAAGCAGCTCATGGACCACCCCGAGTTCCATCAGCATGACCTCTCCAGCCTCAAGGTGATCACCTACGGCGCGGCCCCCATGCCCCTGGAGGTGATCAAGCGGGCCATCAAGGAGTTCCCTGCCACCCGGTTCATCAACGCCTTTGGCCAGACGGAGACGGCCTCCACCATCACGATGCTCCCTCCTGAGGACCACGACCTGAGCGGCTCTCCGGAGGAGGTGGAGAGAAAGCTGAAGCGCCTCTCCTCCATCGGCAAGCCCCTGCCGGACGTGGAGGTGCGCATTGTGGATGAAAACGGGCAAGGCGTGCCTCCGGGCCAGGTGGGAGAGATCGTGGCCCGAGGCCCCCGGTTGATGAAGGGCTACTGGGGGAGGGAGGAGGCCACCTCGGAGACGATGCGGGGCGGGTGGTTGTACACAGGCGACCTGGGCTATGTGGACGAGGACGGCTACATCTTCCTGGCGGGTCGGGCCAAGGACTTCATCAAGCGCGGCGGCGAGATGATCTCCCCGGAGGAGGTGGAGCAGGTCCTCCACTCCCACCCACAGGTCGAGGAGGCAGCTATCATCGGCGTACCCGATACCGAGTGGGGGGAGCGGGTGCGTGCCGTCGTGGTGCCCCGCAAGGGAGAGCGGCCCGACGAGGCCGAGATCATCGAGTACTGCCGCCAGCGCCTGTCCAGCTTCAAGAAACCGGAGTCGGTGGTCTTTGTGAACGAACTCCCCCGCAACCCGATGGGCAAGGTCCTCAAGCGCGTGCTTCGGGAGCAACACGGCCAGCCGATGGAAGCCAAGACCAGGTAGGGCTAGGGCTCAGTCAGCCGCCGTCGTTGTTGCCGCGCCCGCCCGTGGGTTATACTCGGTGCGTTCTCAGCAACACGCGGGAGGTACTACATCCATGGCCATCTTTCTGCACAAGGACCTGCCCACCGAGGAGCCGTACCCCAAGGCAAAAGCACGGCAGGTTGCCGGCTCCAAGCTGGGGAACGTCTCCCTCACCATCTCCGAGGTGACCCTCCAGCCCGGCGGCCGCATCCCTCTCCACATCCACCCTGGGCACGAGGAGGCGGTGCTCATCGTCGAGGGCACCGTAGACGCGGTGCTGGGTGACGAGACGCGGACGGTGACGGCGGGGGCCACCGTGGTTGCCCCTCAGGGCGTGAAGCACAGCATAGTGAACAACAGCAACAGGCAGGCCCGCATCATGGGGTGCTTCCCCACTGTGAACGTCACCCGCGAGTTCGTGTAGCCCCGGGCGGCTGGCAGGCTGTTGAAAAAGGGGTGTCCAGAGGAGCGAAGCCCCGTAGCTTGTCCTGAGCCCCGATGCAATCGGGGCCGAAGGAGCGGAGGTCCCGACTTGTCGGGATGCAATTTTCACCCCCTTCCTGGCCAGGCATGTCCTGAGCGAAGCCGAAGGGAAGGGGGCAAGGGGAATGGTCGAGGATGAAAGCAGCCGTTTTGTACCAGGCTAACCAGCCCCTGGAGGTGGGTGAGGTGGAGTTGGACCCGCCTCGCCGGGGCGAGGTGCTGGTGCGCATTGCCGCGGCGGGCATATGCCGCAGCGACTACCACTACATGAAGGGCGAGGCCAGGATGGAACTGCCCGCCGTCCTGGGCCACGAGGGGTCGGCGGTGGTGGAGGCGGTGGGGGAAGGTGTCACCCGCGTCCGGCCCGGCGACCACGTCATCCTATCCTTCGCCCCCCACTGTGGCCAGTGCTTCTACTGCCTCCGGGGCAGGGGCAACCTGTGCGAGGTCAGCATGGTGCAGACCGGGGGCAAGATGTTCGACGGCACCACGCGGCTGCATCTTGGCAGCACCCGCATTACCCACATGGGAAAGGTGGCCTGCTTCGCCGAGCAGGCGGTGGTGCCCGAGACCGGCTGCATCCCCATACCCAGAGAGCTTCCTCTGGACAGCGCCGCCCTCATCGGGTGCTGCGTCACCACGGGTGTCGGGGCAGTTATCAACACCGCCAGGATAGAGCCCGGAAGCACCGTGGCCGTGGTGGGGTGCGGCGGCGTGGGGGTCAACGTCATCCAGGGGGCACACCTGAGCAACGCCGCCAGGATCATCGCCGTGGACCCGCTGGAGGGCAAGCTGGAGTTCGCCATGAAGTTTGGTGCCACGGACAGCGTCAACCCCACCAGCGCGGACCCCGTGGCCGCGGTGAAGGCCCTCACCGGCGGGCGTGGTGTGGACTACGCCTTCGAGGTGTTTGGCAGTTCGGAGACGGTGAGGGTGGCCTTCGACATGACCCGCCGCGGAGGGACGACGGTGGTGGTGGGCCTGGCCCCGCTGGGCGACGCCGCCCCCATAGACGCCTCGGCCCTGGTGCGACAAGAGAAGACCTTGAAGGGCTCCTACTACGGCTCCTCCGTCCCGGCGGTGGACATGCTCCGTATGGTGCAGATGTACCGCGCCGGCGTGCTCAAAATAGACGACCAGGTCACCCGCCGCTACTCCCTGGACCAGATAAACCGGGCCTACGCCGACCTGGAGCGGGGCGAGCCTGGCAGGGGCGTTATCACCTTCGGATAGTCGGGTGGCTCACCGCCATCGTGGTTGTGCCCGCTCATGGTGAGCCGCGACAATATCGGGGTCGCGAGGTCCTTCTAGGACTTGTCGAACCATCACGGTGAGCCCAGCCGGGGGGCCTTCCAGCAGCCATCGCCTACCCAGGGCCGCATTAGGCAGCGTCGCCTCGCGGCGTGGTCTGGCGCTCCTCCCGGACCAGGAAGACGAATGCCGTCAGCGCGGTGCTCATGGCTGTGAGCAGCACCAGCCCCGAGAAGAGCGTCCCGGTCGCATCCCGCAGCAGGCCCAGCAGGAACGGGCCCATGAAACCGCCAGTCTCCCCCGCGGTGAACAGCAGCCCTCCCGCCGCTCCCATCCTCCCAGGCCCGACTCCAGGCGTGTCCATGAGTACGAGGGTGAGCACAGGCACCAGGGGATTCCTGGCTATTCCCGACACGGCCAGGTCTACTCCCAGCGGCACTCCCGAGAGCATGCCGATGCCGATGGTGGAGGCGGCACCGGCCAGGAGGAGCAACGCCAGCGTGGCCCGCCGGTAGCCGTGGCGGGCGGCCATTGGGATAAGGAGCAGGCCCACGATGCCTGCTACGCTGGGCACCGACGCGACGAAACCGGCTCTGGCCAGGCTCATGCCCCTGTCGCTCAGGAGGGTGGGGAGCCAGTTGTTCAGGCCGTGGTTCATGAAAAAGGTGGCGAAAGCCAGCAGCAGCGCCACACGCATGTTGCGTTGCTTCAGGAGGTACCCCAGCCCTGAGGGCGGCCTGGCCACAGGCTGGGCCGTCGTTTCATGGAAGGGCCGCGGTGCAGCCTGGGCGGGGGGTGCGTTTTTCGCCAGCCCCACCCATGCCAGCGCCGCCAGCAACACCAGGCTGGCGTACACCACGAAACTCATCCGCCAGTGGCCGGTAAGGGGCACTACCACGCTGTTGGTGGCTGCCAGCACCAGGATGCCGCTCACTATGGGGGCCATGCTGTAAACTCCGGCTGCCAGGCCCCGCTCCCGGCCACGGAACCAGACCGCGGCCATCTTTGGGGCGCCGGTCGAGATGGTGGACCCGCCCAGACCAAAGAGGGCCACAGCTAAGAACAGGCTCCAGAAGTCTACCGCCATTGCCCGGAGCACCAGGGAGAGGATGACCACGACGATCCCCAAGGTCAGGGCGTGCCGCAGGCCCAGCCGGTCCACCACGGTGCCGGCAAAGTAGGCTATCCACACGTACACAAGCTGCCAGGCCCCCAGGATCAACCCCATCTGGCTGGAGCTGAGGCCCAGGTCAGAGGAGATGACTGTCACCAGGGGGGCGAGGGACCAGATGGCTATGCCGAAGGAGGCGTATAGCAGCGATACCAGCGCCAGCATGGCCCACCGGAACCGGGGTGGCACCAGGGCGGACGTCTGCGCTGGGACAGAGGCCGACAAAAGAACTCCGTAGTCGGTGGCGTTGCGCCCGATTTTAGCGCAACGTCGGCCCAACTGGTATCCTAATGGGTGGTAGCCGAAAGGGCGCCTGGGTTCTACAATCCAGGCACACGAGACCACCAGCGAAGAGGGCCCTGTGCGAGTATCTGTCATTGTGCCCACCTGGAACGAGAGGGAGAACATCACGCCTCTTCTGGATGGGATCAGCGCTGCTCTGAAGGGGACCGACTTTGAGGTGGTGGTGGTGGACGATGGCAGCCCGGATGGCACTGCGGAGGTGGTGGCAGAGCGCGCTCGCAGTGACCCGCGAGTCCGACTGGTGCGCCGTCATGGAAAGAGAGGGCTGTCGGGCGCAGTGCTGGATGGGGCCCAGATGGCTAAGGGTGAATACCTGGTGATGATGGACGCGGACCTCTCCCATGACCCGGCCTGCATCCCTGCCCTGCTGGAGAGGCTGGATGCGAGCTGCGATGTAGCTGTGGGGTCGCGGTACGTGGCAGGGGGTGGCGCCGTCGGCTGGCCACTGGCCCGCAGGCTAAGCAGCAGGGCCTCCATCCTCTTCGGGCGACTGGTCCTGGGCCTCCCCGTGCGCGACCTGACCAGCGGGTTCGCCGCCTTCCGCCGGAACGTTCTCGCCGAGCTTCCAACGCGCTACTCTGCCCACGGATTCAAGCTTCTGGTGGAGGTGCTGGCCGTCTGGCCCGGCCTGCGGGTGGCGGAGTGCCCCATTGTCTTCCGCGACCGGGCTCGTGGCCGCTCCAAGTTCAATGTACAGGAGATGCTGGCCTACACCTGGCTGTGCCTCCGCCTCTTTCCACGCAGGCTTTCCCGGTCCAGGCGGTAGAACGGCGCTCCTGGTGCTGGCCTCCCTCTGGGTGCCAGCCGGGTCCATGGTGCTCCTGGCACCCCCATCCCGAGCGCTGGGCCGGGCGGTGCCCGCCGGTAGGTAGGAGTTGACCTAACTCCCTGAAGAGGCCGCGCCCCTTTGTTTCCGCCTCTGGTAGTGCTCCACCCATCCTCCTACGGCGAAGCCTGTGATGCCCAGAAGCGCGCCGAACGCAGCCGCCACCCATCCTGTCATCACCAGAAGCCACACGCAGGTGAAAAACGCCAGGAGCGGCTGAAGTAACGTCACAACCCCTACCAGGGGTCTGCGTACACCCCCAACCTTTGACTCCTTTCTTAAGACAACAGCCAGGCTCAGGTTGACCATGCCAAAGGCTGTGAGAGTGGTGAAGTTGGTAATCTGCGCCACCCGTGCGATGTCGCCCAGCGCCAGGAACAGGCTGCCCACAACCCCGGCCAAGGCTACGCTGACCCAGGGCGTGTGCCGGATGCCGATCCACCCCAGCGGCTGGGGCAAAGCACCTGCTCTTGCCATGCCGAAGAGCGAACGCGACGCCGAGACGAGGAGCAGGAGCACAGTGTTGGCCGTTGCCCCCAGTGCGATGATGGCCAGGGCCGACTTGCCCTGCGGCCCCAACGCCGCCTCCACGGCGCTGGCCAGAGGGGCTGAGGAGGCGGCGAGGGCCTGCCAGCCGACCAGGCTGACGGCGGAGACTGCCACCAGCACGTACAAGATGGTGCTGATAACCACGGCCATGGTGATGGCTGCCGGCAGGTCCCTCTCGGGCCGTCGCATCTCCTCGGCTAGATTGCCCAGCTCGTCGAATCCCAGGTAAGCGAAAAACACCAGGGCAGCCGCACTCCAGACACCCAGCGGGCCTCCAGAGGCTTCCAGCAGTGGCTGCTCGCCCCAGTGGGGGATCCCCACCGCCACCACCAGCAGAAGCCCGCCTATCTCCACCAGGGAGAGGAGAGAGACCAGAAGTATGGACTCCAGGATGCCGAACCACGCCACCAGGGAGAGCACCACCAGCAGGCCGAACGCGGCCAGCATCGCGGGGGTCCCAACCAGCGCGTGGAGGTACCCCCCGAATCCCAGGGCCACGGCTGCTGCGCTGGCTATGTCCGCCCACACCATTAGCCAGCCCGCCACGAACCCGCTGCGGAGTCCCAGTCCCACCCTGGCGTACTGGAACTCGGGCGAGTCCTTGGGGATCCGCCTTCCCATGCGGGCGTAGGAGATTGCAGTGAGGGCTGCCACCACAGCCGCCAGGAGGAAGCCCAGCCAGGCTGCATTGCCCGCCAGCCCGGACGCCTCTCCGATGAGGGCGTAAATGCCCGCGCCGACGATGACGCCGGTGCCAGAGAGTGTGGCAGACCAGAGCCCCACCCTCCGTTTCAGGGTGCGTCCGTTGCGGGTTTTCACCAGCCTCCGACCTCAGCCCTGTGGAGTTGCTGGCAGGACTTGTGAGGTTGCCCGGGCCCTTTGAGCATATGCGCCATCCGTGGAAGGTGAAAGTCTATCAGGAAGGCCAGGCTAGAAGAAGACTCGGGCCGGTGATGCTCCCTCGGGCCGTTGACAAGGTCGGTGCCTCCGGGTACCGTGCGTTGGGGCGGCAGGTCCCGCGGGGACCCAGGCCCCGCTTCGGTGGTCGCCGTTGGAGCGGACAACCGGGAGGTGTGAGATGAAGGTAGGCTTCACCCTGATAGGCCTGAGCCTGAGGAACATCCCCATCGTCTCCCAGAAGGCCGAGGAGGCAGGCTTCGACTCGGTGTGGATGCCCGAGCACCTTGTGGCGCCGGTGGACTTCGGCTCCGGCTACCCATACGGCGGGCCGCCACCTATAGACCCCGACTCCCACCTGTATGACCCCTTTGTGACACTGGGCCACGTGGCGGCACTCACCTCCAGGATTCTCTTGGCCACGGGCATATATATCCTTCCGCTGCGGAACCCGTTTGTCACGGCCCGGGCCGTGGCCACCCTGGACCTGCTCACCCAAGGGCGGTTCATTCTTGGGGTTGGTGTGGGCTGGCTGGAGGAGGAGTTTGCAGTGGTGGGCGAGGAATGGGGTAACCGTGGACGCCGCACCGACGAGATCCTGGGGATTTTGAAGGGACTCTGGACTGAGGAGACCTTCAAGTTCCAGGGAGACAGCTATGCCTTTCCCGCAGTGAAATTCTACCCCAAGCCAGCGCAGAAGCCCCATCCTCCCATCATAGTGGGAGGTGACAGCGATGCGGCGCTCAGGCGCGCAGCCCGGCTGGGGGACGGCTGGTACGGATCCCACGTGACACTGGACATGGCCAAGGGGGCCGTCCGGAGGCTCCACGAGCTACGCGAGCAGGCGGGGCGCAGCCACCTGCCGTTCCAGGTCTCCTGCCAGTGTGAGTCAACGCCCACCCTGGACGAAGCCCGGTGCTACCAGGAGCATGGGGTGGACCGGATTGTGGTGAGGCCGTGGACCCGTGACCGCTCTCGGAGCGCCCTAGAGGATGTGGAGGAGGGAATGAGTCGCTTCGTGGACCAGGTGCTCAGCAAGATATAGAGTGGCTGCTCCAGCCGCACCTGGAGTCAAGAAACTGCTGCTAAAGTCCCCAGGACTTTAGCAGCAGATATCCCCCCCAAGGGGAGCGGGGGACCCCGATGCAAAACGAAGTTTTGCATCGGCCTGAAGGTCATGCCAGGCTCCTGCGCCTGCGGAGCGCGGGTCCAGGGCGAGCCCTGGCGTTGTGGGATATGCACGCGCGCCCTACAATGGGGGCACAGCCATGTTCGAAGCCCTTACAGAAAAGCTCACTGCGGTCTTCTCCAAGCTGGGCGGCAAGGGACGCATCACCGAAGGGGATGTGGACGAGGCGCTGCGCGAGGTGCGCCTGGCCCTGCTGGAGGCAGACGTCAACTTCCGGGTGGCCCGCGATCTGCTGAAGCAGGTGAGGGAGCGGGCCGTGGGCACCGATGTCCTCCGCAGCGTTACGCCCGCCCAGCAGGTGGTCAAGATCGTCCATGAGGAGCTGACCGCCGTCCTGAGCGCCGGAGATCACCGCCTCCGGCCACACCCATCGCCACCCAGCACCATCCTGCTGGTGGGGCTACAGGGCTCCGGCAAGACCACCACCGCTTCCAAGCTGGCACTACACCTGCGCCGTCATGGTCAGAGGTCGCTGCTGGTGGCCGCGGACCTGCGCCGCCCCGCGGCGGTGGACCAGCTTGTGACCCTGGGCCGCCAGCTCGACATCCCTGTGTACCACGAGGGTGTGGACTCCAGCGCAGTGCAGGTGGCCACCTCAGGCCTCCGCAGGGCCAGAGAGCTGGGGTGCATGTGGGCCATTGTGGACACCGGAGGCCGCCTCCACATTGACCAGGAGCTTATGGAGGAGCTTTCGGCGCTGCGGCAGGCCCTGGAACCGGCGGAAGTGCTGCTGGTGGTGGACGCCATGGCGGGCCAGGACGCGGTGAACGCAGCCCAGGAGTTCCACCAGAAGGCGGGTGTCACCGGCCTCATCCTCTCCAAGCTGGACGGCGATGCCCGGGGTGGCGCAGCTCTCTCCATCTCACGGGTGACGGGGGTGCCGGTGAAATTCGCCGGCATGGGCGAAAGGCCCGACGCCCTGGAGCCCTTCTACCCGGACAGGATGGCCTCTCGCATCCTGGGCATGGGGGACGTGGTCTCCCTGGTGGAGAAGGCGCAGGAGGAGATAACCCAGGAGCGCGCCAAAGAGCTGGAGCGCAAGATGCGCAAGGCCCAGTTCAACCTGGAGGACTTCCTGGAGCAGCTTCACTCCCTGAGACGGATGGGGCCTCTCCAGCAGCTCCTGGAGATGCTTCCAGGCTTTGGCGCCCTCAAGAGCCGGCTGCCCGCCGACGCCATGGACGAGCGCCGCATGAAGAGAATCGAGGCCATCATCTACTCCATGACACCTCAGGAGCGGCGCAACCCTGAGGTTATCTCAGGAAGTCGCCGCCGCCGCATCGCCGCGGGCAGCGGCACCACCCCCCAGGACATCAACCAGCTCCTGAACCAGTTCCGAGAGGCGCAGCGGCTCATGAAGCAGCTCGCCTCAGGCAAGGGGCGGGGGCTTACAGGGATGCCGCGGTAAAGGCGGCTTTGCCCAAATAAGCCTGTCTTGAGAGCCTGTCCCATAAAGTCAGAGATCGTAATGGCCCGGCATATTATCGTAGTCCACACGATATAGCGCGACGGCTAGTAATGGTGCGACCAGCCAGTACGGCGGTATTCGTGATGTTTCAAACTCTGCGGGACAGGCTCTTGAGCCTCTTTTTGGGCAAGTGGCAGTTCTGCCCAAAAAGTGGGGACGGCTATCCTAGCAACTGTACATGATCACATGGTAGGCTCTGCCCGCTCTAGTAAGCGGTTGGAGCGCATACCGATGGTGCTCCGGTCCTCGAATCCTCTTGCGGCCCCCTACCTCAATCTCAAACTTGCGGCAACGCGCAACCTCGGCGGGCCGGAAACCGCCGCTGCTATCGATGCCCTTGTGACTACCTCGCTGCTCTTCCTTAACAGCCAATGTGGACAGGTCGAATTGGTATCCCACGTTTCAGGGAAGAGCTACTTCGCCTATGCACTCAAGTCGGCGCCCCGCATGATTTCGCGGCCCGTCAATAAAGCCTTGTTCCAGCCCGACCCGAAGATCATAACGCGCCAGTGGGCAGACCCATCCGGGCTTTCGGAGAAGCACCTAGCGCGGTTATCCTACACCGTGGGTACGGCCTACTCCGTCGCCAGTGACCTCTTCGACCGGAACAATAAGAAGGGGCCAGCAACGTACTTCGAGGCGTTGGTAGGGCACATCTTCGCGCGCGAATTGGGGCGGAACCCAACGAGGCAGGCGATGCTGCTTGTGCCGCCGAAGACGCGGGTTCGGTTGACGATGGACTTCCTCTTTGAACTTCCCCACGGCAAGTTCAGCGTGCACCTTCCCGTGAAGATGTCGACGCGTGAACGTGTCGTGCAGGCATGGGCGCACCAGCGGCTGCTGGACGCATCCTACGGCGAAGGCAAGTACAAAGCCATTCTCGTCATTCACTCGGAGACGAAGCTCGGCCTTGTCAACCGCGATGTCGTAGAGATTTGCGTCCCTGACCAGTGGCTGGCATATCAGACCTTTTTGGCGAAGATGGAGCGGATTTACTACTTCGACGTCCCCTTGCGGTACGCACAACTGAGCAAAGAGTTTCCCGTCATCCAACTACGGCAGTTTGGGGACTTCTTCTTGGAGAAAGACAGGCTGCTGGGCTTGTGAGCGCGGGCGGGGGCCCTTCCACCGTGCCGGAGTCGTGCCCTTTCGAAAGACCAGAAGGTACGAATGGTTTTTGCGGGCGTGAACCTGCCGCAGCATCCTGCTGACTCCCGGCTTGTTCACCCGGACGACGATGAATAGGTCTTCAACCACGAAGCCGTTCGCGGTATGGTCGTTGATGATCTCGACGTGCGTGAGGCGCTGCTGATTAGCGCACACCTCGTCCGCACATTTGACGATGTAGATGCCATCTTTCCCAAGAACGCGGTGGGCCTCTGCCCGCGTCTGAATGTAAAGCTGCAAGACGGCCTCATGGTATTTCTCTGTCAGGCCGTCGGGGGCTTCGTTGTTCTTGTAGTAGTCCTCGTAGTTCTGATGCTCAACATGGGCGCTGCCCCCCGGCGTGTGCATGTACGGGGGGTCGAAGACCACGCAGTCAATGGAGCCGTCTGCGTACGGAAGCTTGCGGCAGTCTACCCCCTGCTCTAGGTCCGTCGAGAGCAGGCGGTAGGCGTCCTTCGGCACCCGGCTCCAAAACACACCCTTCCCATAGGTGATGTCGGCCACCGTACTGCCAGGGGTAACGTACAGCGAGAGTACCAATGGGAAGACGACATCGTTGGTGGCTTGGTACGCGCTCAACACAAGGACGTTTGTGGAAATGCCAGCGGGTGACTTCCGCTTCGACGGGCGCGCCGTTTCCACGCTAGTGGGTGTGCCCGCATCAAGCAGGGGGAACATTCTCGCGGTGGACATTGTGGACGGCAAACCTCCTCTGTCCCAAGTCCAGCTACTCCAGGAAGTCGCGGAGCTTGCGAGAGCGGCTGGGGTGGCGGAGCTTGCGCAGCGCCTTGGCCTCAATCTGCCGGATGCGCTCCCTGGTAACGCCGAACTCCCGGCCCACCTCCTCCAGGGTGCGGCTGCGCCCGTCCTCAAGCCCGAAGCGCAACTGGAGGACCCGGCGCTCCCGGTCGCTCAGGGTGCCCAGCACCTCCTCCACCTGCTCCTTGAGGAGCTGGTAGGAGGCGGCATCCGCCGGGGCCAATGCCCCCTGGTCCTCGATGAAGTCGCCCAGGTGGGAGTCCTCCTCCTCGCCGATGGGCGTCTCTAGGGAAACAGGCTCCTGAGATATCTTGAGGATCTCCCTTACCTTCTCCGGCGTGACCTCCAGGCCGGTGCTGATCTCCTGACTGGAGGGCTCCCTCCCGTACTCCTGGACCAGCCGGCGGCTGACCCGCATCAGCTTGTTGATGGTCTCCACCATGTGCACCGGGATGCGAATAGTGCGGGCCTGGTCTGCGATGGCGCGGGTGATGGCCTGGCGGATCCACCAGGTGGCGTAGGTGGAGAACTTGTACCCTTTGCGGTAGTCGAACTTCTCCACCGCCCGGATCAGGCCGATGTTGCCCTCCTGGATGAGGTCCAGAAGTGACATGCCCCGGCCGATGTACTTTTTGGCCACACTGACCACCAGGCGCAGGTTGGCCTCCGCCAGGTGCCTCTGCGCGCGGTGCCCCTCCTCCCTTATGGAGTTCAGGTGGGCGCGGAAGAGTAGCTCCATGGTCCCAAAGCGGGCGACCACGGCAGAGTCCTCCAGCACCTCTCTGATGCCAGAGATAGGCACGTCCTCTTCCAGTATGTCTTCGATCTCTGGAGGCAAGAGCCGACTGTCCAGCGAGAGGCGGATCACCTGGGCCACGATCTCGTTTCCCTGGGACGTTTCTTCGGGGATGGCCAGTCCCAGGGTCTCCGCCAGCCCCGCCATTAGCTCCAGCGTGAGGCCGCCGTCAATGGCAGCCCGCAGCTTGGGATGGGACATGACCTGAGAGACGGTGAAGCGGCCCGAGAGGCCCAGCTTCTCCCCCAGGGCGCTGATAAGGGGCTCGGCATCGGCCAGGCGCCGCAGCAGCGCCAGAACGGCCTCGGCTGCGCGGGGAGGTCGGCCCGTCTCCTCTCCCAGTCGCTTCTCCAGCCGCTCGATGTGCTTGCCGCCCTCCATCTTCCTGGCCAGGACACACTCATCCCGAGCAGTCAGCAGGCGCACACGGCCGATCTCGCGCAGGTACATCCGCACGGGGTCATCCAGTATCTCTGACCCGTGCAGCTCCTCGGTCTCCAGCGCGATCTCCGGCTCTAGCTCGCTGGGGGCCACCTCCTCCCCTTCCTCACCCCTGGCCTTCTCCTCAGCCCACTCGTCGGCTTCGACCGACTCCTCAGCGGCCTCCTCACCAGCCGCCTCAGGCTGCTCCTCACCACCTGGTGGAAAAGCGAGGGACCTGTCCACGAGCCAGCCGCTGATCCCCCCACCCTTCACACTCTTCAGGAGCAACTCCTTTTCCTCTCCATCAACCATGGCACACCTTACCCGTGCTTCTCCGCGAATAACGACCGCAGCCGTTCGTTTGTAGCCACCATCTGCCGCTGCAACTGCTCAGCCTGCTCCCCTTCGCCATCCTGAACAGCCTGGTCCCAGAGCATCTCCTCCTGGGACTTTAGCTCGCGGAGGCGACGCTCCTCCAACCGTCTAACACAAGCAACTACGGACCGGGCACGCTCGCCCCGGTCCGAGGGGGGGAGTTCCTCGCTGAGCAGAGTGGCCAAATATTCTGTCAGGTCCTCGTCCAGACCCGCACTTATATCTATTATGCCATGTTCCCGCCACGCCGTAAACACCGCCTGGTTCTCCAGGTTTCGGAAGTGTTCTGAAATCAGGCCCGCAGCCTGGTCAGCCAGTTCCGGGTACTGGAGGAGAAGAGCAAGGATGTGTTCCTCCAGGGGGTCTCTCTGCCCTGAAGCGAAGGGGGAGGCCGCCGCCTCCGGGGCGCGACGTCGCCCACGCCGGGGCAAGGGGCGGCCCACGCTTGCCTCCAGAGTGGTGGGGGAAACCCCCAGGGTCTCTGCCAGCAGACGGAAGTACCTCTCCTGTTCGAAGGGATTCTCCACCGAGGCCACCAGAGGGAACAGGCGCTCAGCCACTCGGGCCTTGCCCTGGGGCGTGCTCAAGTCGGCCATGGCCGCCACACGGCCAAACAGATAGTCCAGGACCCCCTTGGCACCCTGCATCAACTCCCGCCACTCCTGGGGCCGCCGGCGGATCAACTGGTCGGGGTCCTCGCCCGGGGGAAGAACGGCCACCCTAAGGGAGCCACCCGCCTGGCCTCGCTCATACAGGGTCACTCCCCCCCGGCCTTGAACAGCGGCCCGCTGCTCGAACACCTTCCAGGAGGACTCCAGGCTCCGCACAGTGGCCTCCTGGCCAGCAGCATCGGGGTCCAGGGCTAGCACAAAGTGGCCCGCCATACCCCGGAGAGCCGCCACCTGGTGTTCCGTCAGAGCCGTGCCCATGGAGGCCACCACGTTGGAGTAGCCGTGCTCGTGGGCCGCGATGGCGTCCATGTACCCCTCCACCACCACAGCCTGGTCGGCCCGACGGATAGCCTCCCTGGCAAGGTCCAGGGCATAGAGGAGATGGCCCTTGTCGAAGACGGGGGTGCGAGGGGTGTTCAGGTACTTGGGGGTGGAGTCGTCCAGGGCGCGGCCCCCGAACCCCACCACCCGACCCCCGGCATCGCGGATGGGGAACATGAGCCGCCCGCGGAACATATCCCTGAGAGGGCCTTCCTGTCCACCCGTCACCAGGCCTGCGCTGAGCAGCAACTCATCGGACAGGCCCAGCCCTGCCAGATGGCGCCGTAGCTCGTCGCCGCCGCCCGGGCTGAACCCCAGAGAGAACGTCTGCACCGCCGCTGCCCCTACACCCCTGCGCTCCAGGTAAGAGCGCGCCCCAGCCCCTCGAGCGGAGGCCAGGCACTCCTGGAAGAAGTGGGCGGCCTCCTGGTTGGCGCGAAGCAGGGGCTCCCACTCAGCCTGGCGCTGCCTCGATGGGATGGCCACCCCCGTCCGGTCCGCCAGCAGGCGCAGCGCCTCGCCAAACCCCAGGTTCTCCGCCCGCATCACGAAGCCGAGGACGTCCCCTCCGGTGGCGCAGGCACCGAAGCACCTCCAGGACTGCCGCTCCGGGAAGACGTAGAAGGAGGGAGTGCGCTCCGCGTGGAAGGGGCATCGTGCCCGGTAGTAGCGCCCCGCCTTCTTGAGATCGGGCACATACTGGGACACCGCCTCCACAATATCCAGGCGGGCCTTGACCTCGTCCGAAAGGGCCAAGTTAGATCCTCCCCAGGAACACGCCCCCGGAAACGCCGGGGCGCAGCATCTCTGCCGTCTGGACAGCGAAGTTGTCCGTCATTCCAGAGATGTAGTCGGCGGCGACCCGCTCCCGGGTGTCGCCGTGGACCCAGTACACCTCTGGCACCTGCTCAGGATGAGTGAGGAGGTGTTCGTACAAAAACTCCAGCATATCGCGGGCCCGCGCCGCCTCCTCACCGCTGCCCGCAGGGACGTACACTCGCTCGAACATAAACTCGCGGAGGTTGAACACGGCGGCGGCCACCGGCGGGCTCATCCCCACGATAGGTGGCCTCCCACCCTCTGTGATGGCCCAGGATGATGTAACCACATCCCGCACCATGCTGTCTATGCGCTGGGAATGACGGGTGCCCAGCAGCTCCCGGCTCTCGCGGGGGAGCTCTTCCTCCCGCAGAAGGCCTGCCCGGATGGCATCGCCGATATCGTGGTTCAGATAGGCTACCGCGTCGGCGATGCGTACCACCTGGGCTTCAGGCGCCAGCCCCTCAGTCTCGTCCACCTCCAGAAAGTTACCCCTGGGCTTGGAATGGGCCACAATGGCGTCGCGGACTTGACGGGTCAGGTTGAGGCCCTTCCCACTCTTCTCCAGCCGCTCCACCACCCTCAGGCTCTGGAGACTATGACGGAACCCGCCGGTGAGAAGGGTGTCCAGCACCTCCTCCCCCAGGTGCCCGAAGGGGGTGTGCCCCAGGTCGTGGCCCAGGGAGGCCGCCTCCACCAGGTCCTCGTTGAGCATGAGTGCCCTGGCGATGGTGCGGCCTATCTGCATGACCTCCAGGGTGTGCGTCAGGCGGGTGACGTAGTGGTCGCCCGGGGGAGCGATGAACACCTGGGTCTTGTGCTTAAGGCGCCTGAAGGCGTTGGTGTGGATGATGCGGTCCCTGTCCCGCTGGAAGGCGGTGCGCAGGTCACAGGGCCTCTCGGGCATGTCGCGGCTCACCTGGCTGCTCCTGGCGGCCCACGGGGAGAGCCGTTCCTCCTCCCAGGCCTCCAGGCGCCGGCGGACTGAAGATAACTGCATGCCCCCATGATATGGGGTGTCTGCCACGGCTTCAAGGTGAAGGGCGCACGGCCCGTGCCTGGTCCGGCGGCCCGTTGTATACTGAGGGACACTTCTGTACCAGGAGGAGCTATGCCCCACAGCCTGGAGTACATCTTCCACCCCAGGTCGGTGGCCGTGGTGGGCGCCTCGGCGGACACGACCAGGCAAGGCTCCCAGTACTTCCACATCCTGCGGCAGCACAACTTCCCTGGACCCGTCTACGCGGTGAACCGTGCGGGCGGCGAGATAGACGGGGCAGTGGTGTACCCCTCCCTGTCAGCCGTGCCCGGGCCCGTGGACCTCGTCATCTCCTGCGTGCCTGCGGCGGCCATCGTGGGCCTGGTGGACGAGTGCGTGGCCAAGGGGGTGAAGGTGCTACAGTCCTATACGGCCCGCTTCAGCGAGACGGGCCACGAGGAGGACGCTCGCCTGGAGCGCGAGCTGGTGCGCCGGGCACGGGAGGGCGGAGTGCGGGTCATCGGCCCCAACTGCATGGGGCTCTATGTCCCGGCCGCTGGGCTCGCCTTCAAATACAACATGCCCAAGGAGCCGGGCGACATCGCCTTTCTCTCCCAGAGCGGGGGCAACGCCGCAGAGATAGTGTTTATCACCGCGCCCCGTGGTCTCAGGTTCTCCAAGGTGATCAGCTTCGGCAACGGCACCGACCTGAACGAGGCGGACCTGGTGGAGTACCTGGCCCACGACCCAGAGACCCGCATGATCGGGGTATACCTGGAGGGGGCGCGGGACGGACGGCGGTTGGTCCGCGCTCTTCGCCAGGCGGCCTCCATCAAGCCGGTAGTGCTGATGAAAGGGGGCCGCACACCGGCGGGTGCCCGGGCCGTGGCCTCCCACACCGCCTCTCTGGCCGGCTCCCAGGAGATGTGGCAAGCCCTCAGTCGCCAGGTGAACGCCATCTGGGTCTCCTCCCTGGAGGAGATGGCGGATGTCCTGGTGGCCTTGCGCTTCCTGCCGCCGGTGCGGGGCACGCGGGTGGCGGTGGGAGGTGGTGGAGGTGGGCAGATGGTCAGCTCAGCAGACCGGTGCGAGGAGGCGGGCCTCCAGGTGCCTCCCCTGCCCCAGGCGGTGCGGGAGCGCCTGCGGGAGCTGGACCCCTTCCTGTGGGACTGGGTGACCAACCCCACCGATACCTCCATTCTGGGAGGAAGCAAGCTGACCACCGCCCGGGTGTTGCAGTTGATGGCGGAGGACGAGAACTACGACGTGGTCATTGCCAATGTGGGGGAGACGTTCGCCCTGGACCGTCCTGAAGGCCGCGCCAGGGTGGAGCAGACGGTGGACTCTATAATTGCCCTGGCCAGCCAGGTGAAGAAGCCCGTGGCCGCTGTCATGGGCGAGCCCTACTCCAACTTCGACTGGCACCGGGAGACCCTGGTAGCCATGCGGGAGCGGCTAGTAGCGGCGGGCCTGGCCCTCTTCCCCACCCCAGGGCGAGCTGCCCATGCCATCCGGCTGCTGGCGGACTACTATCGGGCCAAAGAGGAGACGAAGGCCAAGCCTGAGGAGGTAGCCGTAGGCACCACATCGGCCAACACATAGCACAGGAGGCGGCCATGATAAAGACCAAGGGCATACGTCAGGTGGCCATCATGGTGGAGGACCTGGAGAAGTCCGTAGACTTCTACCGCCGCGCCTTTGACCTGGAGCCCTACGAGCGACAGGACCTGCGCGAGTTCGGCCTCATCAACGCCATCATCCCCGTGGGACCGACCATCCTGGAACTGCTACAGCCGGTAGACCCCAACAGCGCGGGGGCCCGCTTCCTGAAGCGCCAGGGCCCTGGGCTGTACATGCTCATCTTCGAGATAGAGGACTCGGCGGGCGGGGTGAAGTACCTGAAGGAGCAGGGAATTCCCATCGTCTGGCAGACGGAGTCGCCGGAGTACGGCAACATCCACCTGCACCCTCGGGCGGTGCACGGCGTGCTCATAGGCCTGGGCGAGCCTCGTGGGGCCAACCCCTGGCCCCCGGCAGGGGCAAACTGGACACCCCGCCGTCAGCGGGGAAACGTGCGGCAAATCCGCCAGGTGGCGCTGATAACCGAGGACCAGGACACCGTGGTAGGACAGTACCACAGGCTGTTCGGCATCACCCCCGCGCGGTATGCTAACCTGGCCTTCGGGCTGCGGGCCGCTTATGCTCCCCTGGGGAAGAGCGGGACTGTCCTGGAGTTCCTACAGCCCATTGACCCCGGCAGCGCCGGCGCTCGCTTCCTCAAGGAGCGTGGCGAGGGAATGTACCTGCTCATCATGCAGGTGCGGGACCTGGACGCTGCCGTCAGGCGGGCCCAGGAGGCCGGGGCCCGGGTGACCCAGGTGGTGGACTCCGGCCACCAGAGGAACGCCTGGCTCCACCCGCTCAGCACCGGGGGCGTCTTCATGCAGCTCACCCAGGTCACCACACCCGGCACGGAGTGGCCTCCAACCGGCGCTTAACGCCCGACTCAAGACAAAAGCAGAAACCACCACAAGGAGGTGACATGGCACAGCAACGAGGCGTCAAGGTGGCAGAGGTCAATCCCACGGACTCCGGCAAGCTGCGGGCCTTTGTGAGGGACGTGCTGACGGCGATGAACGTGCCCCGCCAGGACGCGGAGACGGTGTCCGAGATACTGGTGGAGGCGGACCTGCGAGGCGTGGACTCCCACGGCGTCACGCGGCTTGGCGGCTACGTGCAGATGATCCGCAGCGGCATCATCAACCCCCGCCCCAAGATACAGGTGGTCAAGGAGACCCCCTCCACCGCGGTCATAGATGGCGATAAGGCCTTTGGTATGCCGGTGGCAAAGCGGGCCATGGAGATGACGCTGGACAAGGCAAAGCAGGTGGGCCTGGCGGGGGTGACCGCCAGGAACATGTCCCACACCGGCATGGTGGGGTTCTACACCATGATGGCCGCCTCCCGAGGCATGGTGGGCATGGCCATGAACAACGGGCCCACCATCGTGCCGCCCTTTGGTGGCATCACACCCAACCTCTCCACCAACCCCATGAGCGTGGCTTTCCCGGCTGGGAAAGAGGAGCCCATAGTCCTGGACATGGCCACCACGGTGGTGGCTGGCGGCAAGTTCCGACTGGCGGCCAAGAAGGGACTGCCCATTCCCAAGGAGTGGGCCCTGGACCGCTCCGGGGTGCCCACCGACGACCCCAACGAGGCGATAGAGCACGGCTTCTTCCAGTGGGCCGGTGGCTACAAGGGCTTCGGCCTCGCCACCATGGTGGAGGTGCTGGGTGGCGTCCTCTCAGGAGGGCTCTTTGGGCAAGAGGTGCCACCCATGATCCACTTCGGCAAGGACCCCATCACCTCCTCCGGGTTCTACCTGGCCATAGACATAGAGCGATTCATGCCCCTGGCTGAGTTCCAGGGTCGAGTGGACACGCTGGTGCGCCAGCTCCTCTCCTCCAAGCTGGCCAAGGGGGTGGAGCGCATCTACGTGGCCGGAGGGCCCGAGTTTGAGCGCAAGAGGCAGCGGACCCGGGAGGGCATCCCTCTCAGCGCCCCCGTGTACGAGGAGCTGCTGCGGCTCAGCCGGGAGCTGGAGCTGCCCTTTGACCTGGCATTCTCAGGCCCCAGGGCCGGCGGTAGTCGCCACTAGGCAATCTGAGGGCGAACCGGCTTCCCGCTGTTGACACAGCCCCCGCATAGTGCTACAAACGGGCTACCGGTGAGGCCTAGCGCGAAAGGAGGTCAGGCATGACTCAGGTCTTCAAACCCAAGGAGGTGACTTACGAGGAGGTAGAGGAAGGGGCAGCTCTGGGCCCCATAGAGGAGGTGGTCACTGCCGAGGATGTGAAACAGTTCATGGACTCCATCGGCTCCAAGCGCGACTGGTACTCGAAGGGCTCCCCCTTTGGCCAAGCCGTTGTGCCGCCCATGGTGCTGGAGCAGATGGCCAACGGGCTGCGGGGCACCCGCTATGTCATCAAGGCTACGGGTGGCGGCCTCCACGCCGGGATCGAGACGGAGTACCTGAAGCCAGTGCCCGTGGGCACCAAGGTGCGCATTGAGGGGAAGCTGGCCAGCAAGTACATCCGACGGGAGAAGTATTACTTCATCACCGAGGCCACCATCTATAATCAGCAGGGCGAGGTGGCGATGCGGTACCGGACTATCCAGGCCAACCTGCCAGACCCCAAGCAGGCCCGAGTCCGCTAAAGGAGGAAAATCATGGCTGTAACGCTGGACAAGGTAAAGGTGGGCGACGCCGTCCCCGCGCTGAAGCATACTTTCAGCCTGGAGGAGATGCGGCTCTTCTCCGCCTGGCACAAGATGGACAAGTACGGCCACCATAGCGAGAACCAGCACACCAGCGAAGAGGTGGCAAAAAAGCTGGGAAGGCCGGCGCCCGTGGTGCAGGGGCTACAGGTCGCCTTCGTGGCGGAGGAGATGCTGGCCGACTACTTCGGCCAGCAGTGGTACACTACGGGCAAGCTCTCCGTCCGGTGGATAGGCATGTTGCTCCGAGGCGACACGTTGACCACCAAGGGGCGCATCCTGGATGTCAAGCCGGAGGCCGGGGGCACTCGCGTGGAGGTGGAGGTCTGGGGGGAGAACCAGCGAGGCGCCCAGGTGATGGTAGGAACAGGCAGCGCCCGCCTAGCATAGGTAGCGGCTCCGCTGCTCAAGAAAATGCTCGCTCATGGTTCGACAAGTCCGATGAGGCTTCGCTCATCGAGACTCTCGACGGAGTCGGAGTTCACCATGAGCGAGCAGGCATGAGCGGCAAAGCCCTTACGCGCAAACGCCTTGATTAGAAATAAAGAGGAGGGTTCTTATGCGCGCCAAACGCATCAAGACGGTCAGCCACGCAGTCCGGGACATCAACGCCGCCATCGCCTGGTATTCGGACCTCCTGGGAATGCCCAAGCCCCAGGTCACGGTCAACGAGGGCGACGGTGTGAAGATGGCCACCTTCAGGGTCGGAGACGGGTATATCCAGTTGATGGAGCCCATCAACAACAAGGGTGGCATCCAGAAGTTCCTGGACGAGCGGGGAGAGGGGCTGCACCATATCACCATCCAGGTGGACAACACCCAGGAGGTCCGCGAGAAGCTGGTGAAGCAGGGTGTCCGAATAGTGGACAGCCACGCCAAGGAGGGCGACCCCATGCGCAGCTTCTGGGTACACCCCCTGGCTGGCAAGGGCGTCCTGATCGAGTTCTCCATACGCGACTAGGACTATTCCGCAATGCTCCGGGGCACCACCCTCTGAAGGGAGCGGCCCCGACATGTCGGGGCCCCCGCCTCCTGTCTATTGATTTGATGGGTAGACATTACCACTCCGCCCGTGGTGAGCTTGTCGAACCATAGGAGCGGAGTAGTAATCCCGCTTATCATGGGCTCCAACTCGTCGAGGGTCGGAGATCGCAGCGAATGACCCCTGTTGCCCCGAGCGATCTGTCACGCCGGGTGGTGAAGCTGTCCTCATCAAGAGTCCTGCACCACCCTGTGCCAGTCCTCGTCCCAGAAATCCTGCTACCATAGGAGAAGGGCTGAATTCCACCTGCCCTCTGCCTCAGAGCGGGGGCCGCAGCCCCAACGGGAGGTCGTTGTGTCCGATGGCCAGATGGTGATTGTAGAGAAACTGGTCAAGGTGTACCCTGGCGGCACCCGTGCCGTTTCCGGCGTTGACTTCACCGTCAGCCAAGGGGAGTTCTTCGCGTTCCTGGGCCCCAACGGAGCGGGGAAGAGCACCACCATGAAGGTCCTCTCCACCCTCCTCAGGAAGACCTCTGGGCGCGTAGTTGTGGCCAGCCACGATGTGGACCGCGACCCCAGGGCAGTGCGGAGGAGCATCGGCTTCGCCATGCAGGAGGTGGGCCTGGATGACCTGGTCACAGGCTGGGACCTCCTGGTACTGCAAGGCATTCTGTACGGGCAGTCCCGACGGGAGGCCCGTCGCCGGGCCGAGGAACTGCTGGATCTGGTGGGCCTCACGCCCGTGGCGGGGCGCAAGGTGGGGACCTACTCCGGCGGGATGCGCCGCCGTCTCGACCTGGTGGCCGCGCTGGTGCACCGCCCTCCCCTGCTGTTCCTGGACGAGCCTACCACTGGCCTGGACCCCCAGACCCGCCTCACCATCTGGGAGTACCTCACGCAGCTCAACAAGCAGGGGGTGACCGTCTTCCTGACGACCCAGATGATGGAGGAGGCCGACCGCCTCTGCCAGCGCATAGCCATCATTGACCAGGGGCAGATCGTCGCCCAAGGCTCGCCCCGGTCCCTCAAGGCCGAGGTGGGCGGCGATGTGGTCCACGTAACCCTCGCCTCGCAGGGCCGTGAGGATGGCCGGAGCAGCGCCGAGGAGGCCGAGAGGCTGGCCACGGGCCGCAGCTACGTGGCGGCGGTGGAGAGGACGGGCACCAGCCTCACCGTCCGCGTGAAGGACGGCAGCGCCGCCGTCCCCGACCTTCTGCGCGTTCTTCACGAAAGTGGGGTCGCTGTCACCAATCTCTCGGTGGCCAGCCCCACCCTGGACGATGTCTTCCTCAAGTACACGGGGCGCAAGATCCGGGTCGAGGAGGCCAAGGGCGATGAGGTGGCTGCAACCCTACGCCCCTGGCTGGGACTCAGGAGGAGGTAGTAGATGGGCCTGGCCAGAGAGACGTACTACATCTACCTGCGCGATTTGAAGACCTGGCTGGCCCAGCCCGCCGCCGTCGTCTCCACCGTCCTCTCCTCCGCCTTCGTTTTCCTATTTTTTGGCTCGCCGCTAAAAAGCGTGGTCACGCTTCCCGGTTTCCCTGCCGACGACTACCAGGCGTACCTCACCGGCATGGTAATTGTGATGACGGTGGTGTTCAGCGGCGCCGACGCGGCCATGGCCATGCTGACCGACATCCTCTCCGGCTACTTCGACAAGTTGCTCCTGGCACCCATCAACCGGTTCTCCGTTCTCCTGGGTAGCCTGCTCACGGCGGGCACGAGAGCGCTGATCCAGGTGGTCATCATAGTCCTCATGGCCACTGCACTGGGCGTCTCCTTCAAGGGAGGTGTGATTGGCGCCCTTGTCGTGATAGTCGCCGCCGCCATCTTCGGCATCGCCTGGGCGTGCCTGGGACTCGCCATCGCCCTGAAGACCAAAAGCGCCCAGGTGACCCAGAGCAGTTGGCTGCTTTTCATGCCCCTGGCCTTTCTGACCACCGGCTTCATGCCCAAGGAACTCCTGACGGGATGGTTCAAAGTAGCCGTAACCATCAATCCCGTGGACTACGTCATGTCGGGGATAAGGGCCATCATCATCCAGGGGTGGGCCTGGGGTGCCATCCTACCGGGCCTCTGGGCACTGGTGGCGACCACCGTGAGCATGACCGCCATCGCTACCTGGCTTTATCGCCGCGCCACCGCGTAGCAGCCCGCCGACATTCCCGCCTATGGGACCCCATCAGGCCCTACCTTCCAGCCACGGCCCGCGCCCTGTCGCGGCCCAGCCTGTAGCGCTCGTCGCTGGAAAGGACCCGCTTGCGCAGGCGGATGCTCTGGGGTGTGACCTCCACCACCTCGTCGTCTGCGACGAAGTCCAGCGCCTCCTCCAGGCTCATGCGCACCGGCGGGGTGAGCTTGATGGCGATATCGGAGGTGGAGGACCGCACGTTGGTCATCTTCTTCTCTTTGCAGACGTTCACGTTTAGGTCGAAGTCGCGGGCGTGGACCCCGACGACCATGCCCTCATAGACCAGCGTGCCCGGCTCGACAAACGTGAGCCCCCGCTCCTGGGCGTTGTTCAGGCCGTATGTGACCGCCACGCCCGTCTCGGAGGCAACCAGAGCCCCCGTGCGCGTGGCCTTCAGCTCTCCCCGCAGCGGCTCATATCCGGTGAAGATGTTGTTCATCACCCCGTTGCCTCGGACCGCCTTCAGGAAAAAGCTGCGGAAGCCGATGAGCCCTCTGGTGGGAATCTTGAACTCCAGGCGGACACGCCCCTGGCCATCGCTGCGCATCCCCGTCATCTGCGCCAGCCGCGCCGCCAGGTTCTCAGACAGCACGCCGATGGCATCCTCGCTCACATCCAGCAGCAGCATCTCATAGGGCTCCAGCCTCTGCCCGTCCACCACCTTGACGATGGCCTCCGGCTTGGAGACCTGGAACTCGTACCCCTCCCGGCGCATGGTCTCAATAAGAATAGCCAGGTGCAACTCGCCCCGCCCCGAGACCAGGAAGACGTCTGAGCTGTCTGTCTCCTCCACCCGCAAGCTCACGTTGGTCCTGAGTTCGGCGAAGAGGCGCCCCCGGAGCTGCCGCGAGGTCACATGCTGTCCCTCCCGCCCAGCGAAGGGCGAGGTGTTTACCCCAAAGGTCATCTGGACGGTCGGCTCCCCGATATCAATGGCAGGCAGGGCCTCCGGCCCCTCCGCCGCGGCGATGGTGTCGCTGATGGCCACCTCCTCCAGACCGGCCAGGGCGACGATCTCGCCCACCTCCGCCTTAGCCACCTCCCACCGTGACAGTCCCTCGAAGATGAAGAGCCTGGTCACCTTGTGGAGGGTCGTCACGCCACCCCGCGCAACTCGGGCCACCTGCTCCCCCACCGACACCCTACCCCGAGCAATACGCCCCACGGCGATCTGGCCCAAGTGGCTGTCGTAGCTCAGGGACGCCACCAGCAGTTGGAAGCCACCCTGGACATCGCCGGAGGGCGGTGGGATGTGCCTCAGAATAGCCTCGAAGAGGGGCTCCATGCTCCGAGGGGAGTCTTGCAGGTCGGCCACTGCGTAGCCGGCTTTGGCGTTGGCGTACAGAATGGGGAAGTCCAACTGCTCGGCATCTGTGGCCAGCTCCAGAAAGAGGTCCTGCACCATATTGGCCACCTCCGCCGCTCGGGCGGAGGGCCGGTCAATCTTGTTGACGACCACGATGGGCTTGAGCATCTTCTGGAGCGCGTGCCGCAGCACGAACCGCGTCTGGGGCATAGGGCCATCCACAGCGTCAACGACCAGGAGACAGCCATCGGCCATATTCAGCACCCGCTCCACCTCCCCGCTGAAATCGGCGTGGCCGGGCGTGTCTATGATGTTGATCTTCACCCCACGGTAAGTAACGGCGGTGTTCTTCGACAGAATAGTGATGCCCTTCTCGCGCTCCAGCTCGTTGCTGTCCATGATGAGCTCGCCCACCTGCTGGTTCTCCCGGAAGATGTGGCTCTGCTTGAGCATGGCATCCACCAGAGTGGTCTTGCCGTGGTCCACGTGGGCGATGATGGCGACGTTCCTTAGGTCTTGCGGCATAGAAAAGACGACCTACCCAAAAAGCTGGCCCCGAAAGGCCAGCGAGTTACCTATATTATACCAGAACGCCAAAACACGGGGCTCGGACACCGGTTGTTGACGGAAGGAGCCCCAGCAGGGCATCATGCGGTGGTGCGGCCCCTGTCCGGCGGCAACCGGCACGCAAACCTCTTAGGGTGTAGAATATCCGCGGAAACGCAACAGAGACCCGTGCGGAGCGAAGCGGGGATGCAAGAGCCTTTCAATCCGTTTACCTACGGCAACCCCATCACCGACCCCAAACGCTTTTATGGCCGCGCCAGGGAGCTGGACCAGGTGTTCAGCCGCCTGCGAAACCCGGAGTTCGAAAGCAGCTCCATCGTGGGCGAGCACCGGATGGGAAGGAGTTCCCTCCTGCTTTACATCTCTCACCCTGACGTAGTCCGGCAACGCGGGTTCGACCCCAACGTCCACCTCTTTGTCTACGCTCACCTGGATATCATTACCAACACCAGCACCCCCACACGGTTCTACCAGTATGTCATGCGGCGCATCGGTACGACCGTCCATGACCCGGAGCTGTCCGAGTTGCTGAAGCAGGTGGGCCGACAAGAGAACATTGACGCTTACGACCTGGAGGACGTTTTTGACCTAGTGGACCGCAAAGGCCTGCACATTGTCCTCCTGCTGGACGACTTCGAGCATATCGCCTCCAACGAGAACTTCGCGCAGGAGTTCTACTACGGGCTCCGCTCTCTGGCCATCCATCACCACCTGGCCCTGGTCACCGCCAGCCGGACAGACCTGGTGGAGCTGAGCCGGTCCGACACTGTTCGCAGCTCGCCTTTTTTCAACATCTTCGGCACCATCAATCTCCAGCCCTTCACCGACGCGGACATCCAGGCTATGCTCAAGGGAAACCTGGCGGGGAGCGCCGTCAGCTTTGAAGCGGGAGAGGTGGAGCAGGTCCTGCGCCTGGCGGGTCGCCAGCCTTTCTTCCTCCAGACCGCCTTCCATTTCCTCTTCGACGCCTATCGCTCCGGCGAGAGTCCGGACCGACGCATGGCCTTGGTGGAAGAGAGGTTCCTGATGGCGGCCCAGCCCCACTTCCAGACCTACTGGCAGCTCTCCACTGACAAGGAGAAGACCGTCCTGGCGGTCATGGCACTACTGGCCGACCAGCAAGGAAAACAAGAAGAGGCCGTCGGTTCTATTGAAGAGTTGGTGACCGGCGCAGGGGCCCCCATGGCAACTCTGGAGCGGCGAGGCCTGGGGCTCCGGACTACCCAAGGATGTGCACCTTTCTGCTCTTCCTTTGTCCGCTGGGTGTTCCAGGAGATCACCTCGGCCCCACCGGAAGGACAGGGCACCCAGGACCTCACTGCCTTCCTGCCACCTGCCCTGAGAAGGCGTGCCGGAGAATGGCTCAGCACCATCCAGAGTAAGTACAACGACATGCTGGGAAAGTGGCTCTCCGACCCCCGCACCGCGGAGCGCGGCCTCTCCCTCTTGGAGCTGTCAAAGGAGGCCTTTGGGCGACGCGAACTGCAGACGGCCACTGCCACCGAGACGGCGGGCGTGGAGAAGGCCCAGGTGGCCTCTGCCGAAGGCTTGCCTCTTCTGACAGCGAAGGAGAGAGAGCAGGCCACCAGGCACCTGCCCCCCGAGGGCACCGTGACCATTCTCTTCACCGACCTGGAAGGCTCCACCACCCTGTTCCAGACTTTGGGGGACCAGCGGGCGAGGGAGTTGATGCGTGCTCATGACCGCATCCTGCGCCAGCAGATAACCAGCCACGGAGGGTACGAGGTAAAGCACACCGGCGACGGGCTCATGGTGGTGTTCCCCAGCGCGCGCAGGGCCCTGGCCTGCACCATCGCCATCCAGCGAGACCTGGAGGCCTTTGCCCAGGAGCACGCGGATACCCCCCTACGGGTACGCATGGGCCTCAACGCCGGCGAGGCCCTTCAGGAGGAGCAAGACTTCTTTGGCACCGCCGTCATCATGGCCGCCAGGATCATGGCCCGGGCCAAAGGGGGAGAGATTCTGGTATCGGAGCTCTTCCGCCGTCTCATGGGGACCACCGCCGACATCACCTACCTTGATCGGGGAGAACACACCCTGTCCGGGATCCAAGAGCCCCAGCACCTGTACGAGGTGGACTGGCGCTCGCGCAAGCCGGGAGAGTAAACGCCTACGGAATAACCTCCTGCCCGGCCTGCAACTCCTGGACGTGCTGCTCCCGATGGGAATCCAGCTGCGTGTCCTCCAGCCGCAGTAGAAGGTCCGCCAGCTCCCGCGCCGCGTCGGCCCTGGGCAGGGAGACGTAATCGGCCCCCTCTCCGTACATCATGAGAGCGCTGGGGCCGGTCTCTGCCGTTACCACAATCTTGGCTTCAGGGCAGAGGCGCCGGAGTGGCCGGATGAGCCGAAGGTTGCTGGTACCCTTGAGAATGGGGTCAGGAATGGTGGAGAGCACCACCTTGACATGCTCCACATCCGCCTCCGCCAGGGTATTGGTATTGGCAATGTCACCGTATATGCACCGTATGCCCCGCCTGGACAGCGCCCGATGCACCTCCGGGTTGAAATCTATGACAAGAACATCTTTCAGCAGGCGAGGGTCCCGCCTCTCCAGCTCCCCCACCAGAGAGCTGGCCACCCTAAAGAACCCCACGATGAGGATGCTGGGTTCCACGCCCTTTTCGGCCTCGCGCTCCTCCTTCTGGTCAATGTCCCGCAGGCCTATCCGCCGAAATGCCCGGTTGAGGAGAAGGAAAAGCGGGTGGCTGTACAGGACCATATAGGTGGATACAGTGGCGGTGATGGCCAGAGTGAAGACCAGGACTCCGACCACCTCCTCGCCCACGTGGCCCAGGGCCAGCCCCAGGGAAACGATGACCAGCGAGAACTCCGATATCTGGGCCAGGTTGATGGCAGGCAGAGTGCTGACCCGGTTGCCGCTTCGAAGCAGGTAGAGGACGGGGAAAAGCGTGACAAAGCGGCTCAGGACCACAAAGCCAGAGGTAGCGGCGGCCAAGCCCACCAGCCTCAGGCTGGGCTCCGGGATTTTCATGCCCAAGGCGACAAAGAACAGGGTGATGAAGAAGTCCCGTATGTTGACAACCTTGGCGATGACCTCCCGGTTGTAGGGGAAGGTGGAGATAGCTATCCCTGCGATGAGAGCACCCATTGCCCTGGAAAGCCCCGCCCAGCCGGCGAGCCCGGCTATCAGAAAGCACCAGGCCAGGGACGCCACCAGCATCAGCTCTGACAGCTTGGCAACGGAGCGGAAGAGATGAGGCAGCAGATAGCGGCTGGCCAGCAAGCTGCCCACTACAAGACCAATCCCCTTCAGAAGAGCGAGGGCCAGGGTTCCAAGCTGCGGGTTCTCCAGATTGGGCTGGACGGCCAGGACAATGATGGCCCAGATGTCCTGGAACACCAGCACCCCCACGGTGATCCTGCCCGCCAGGGTGTCCAGCTCCTGCTTGTCGTAGAGCAGCTTCACCACGATCATGGTGCTACTCATGGCCGTGGCCACGGCAAGGTAGGCCAGGTCCCACCTTCCTCCACCCATCCGGAACCCCAGCCACAAGAAGAAGGGGAACCCCACGGCGGCACACAAGAGGAACTGGGAGATGCCGCTGACAATGACCTTCTGCCCAGCCCTGGCCAACTGCTTCAGGTCAATCTCCAGGCCGATCATGAAGAGCATCAGGATCAGCCCGATCTCCGAGATGGCCTCGATGCTGGCCTCTTCCTTCACCAGCGGGAAGATAGCGGGCCATGCATCCGGCCACACGTTTCCTACGGCGTGGCCTACTGTCGGCCCTATTATTGCCCCGGCAGCTACATACGCCAGCACCACCGGTTGCCTGAGGGCCCTGGCCACAAAGGCCAGCGCCGCCGCCGCCACAACGGAGAGACCTATGGCCGGAATCAGGTCATGGGGCATATCAAACCCTCATAGCAGATAGGAGGCCCCCTCCTCCGCAACTACCACCCGCTCCCCAAACACCGCCGTGGCCTTCGCCGCAGCGCGTCGCCGGTCCTGCCACGGCCAGAAGTGGGTGAGAACTAGCTGGCGCACCGAGGCCGCCCTGGCGATCTCTGCCGCCTGGGCAGCCGTCATATGCCCAGGCTGGGCCGACTGCTCGGGCGTGTCCAGCGCAGCCTCGCACAAAAACAAGGCCGCCCCTGCGGCCAGCCGTTGCAGCGCCTCCGAGGGCCCGCCGTCGGAGGAGAACACCAGCTTGGTCACACCGCCCTGGGACACCGCCACAGCATAGCTGGGCACGTAGTGAGGGACCAGGGCAAAGGTCAGTTTGAGGTCACCAAGAGATAGAACGTCTAGGTGGCTGTACTCAGCCACTGTGAACGCCCGCTCGAAGAAGTCCTGGGCCACTCCCACCTGGGCCACGATGCCCGCCAGGGCCCGCCTGCCTCCTGGCGGAAGGTACAGCCTCGGTGGCTCTCCGAGAGTCTGCTTGGGCCCATAGGTACGCCAGTAACCGAATGGGACCAGGTCCAGAAAGTGGTCAAAGTGCATGTGGGAGACCACAATGTCGGTGACCTTGCTGGGAGCCATCACCCTCTGGAGGTTGCTCAGCACCCCAGTGCCGCAGTCCAGCAGGAGCCGGACCCGCCCCTCCTCCATCAGGTACCCCGAGCAGGCCCCCCCCTCAGCAGGAGCTGCCCCGGAGGACCCCAGGATGGTGAGTTTCACGCCTTCTCCCCCTGAGTCGAGGTCGCAACGGTCAGTAAGTTTACCACAGTCAGTGTGAGCGCACTGCAAGCTTGCAAGCGCCTAAGCCATGAGTCCAGATTCAAAAAGGCCACCTGCCAGATGACTCCACTAATCTACGGTTTATGCCGTCATTGCGAGTCCCGACTACATCGGGACGAAGCAATCTCGGTGGTGGGAGGGAGATTGGCGTGAAAACAGGTCTTGGGGGAGGGGCTGTCATGCTGAGGAGTCGGTTGAACTCATCTGCCTTCAACATTTTTCTGCCGACGAAGCATCTAGGGGGGTTTCCATCCCCCGGTGGCGCCCCGATTGTAT
>JACPQL010000014.1 GCA_016190445.1 Chloroflexota bacterium | reverse complement strand
GTGATGAAAAACTCCTTCGACCATCCCCCCGGCCCCCTTCCTGGCCAGGAAGGGGGTGACAATTGTATCTGGGGGACACCCCCAGACCCCCGCCAAAGGGGCTTTGCCCCTCTGGACATCCCTTTTTCAGCAACCTGCTAGTCTTCTGGTGTCCTGGTGAGATGTATATCAAACGCGAAAATGAGAGCGACCCTCTGGTTAAGGAATTCTTCCTTAGCTCTTGCCGGTACGTCGGCTATAAACACAGTCTAACGGGTGATTTGCTAACTGGCTTGGAGGTAGTTGACACCGATGATTACGAGGACCGAGTGGTCGAGGACATGGAATTTCGGCGGCTGCGACAACAATGGTCAGAGCAGCAACGCGCTCTACGCCGTTAGCCCGGGGAGCCGGGCGTGCACTGGCCCACCACAGCCTGGAACCAAGACCCGCCACGCAAGCCGTCGCCCTGGCAGGGGTGCTGGAGGCGCACCCACCTTCGCCTTGCTTGGTAGCGGTCGCGGTACGGAAGCTCGCATCTCGCCTGTTGGCGCTATAATGCAAACGTACATGTACCAGAACGGAGTTGCCCATGAACAAGCTTGAATCCCGCGCTGAGATTTTTGTGATGGCCCTACAGTCTCTTTCCAAAGGCGAGAGGGAGGCGGTGATGGCGCGCCTGCTGGAAGACCCCGAGCTGAGGGAGGACATCCTTGCTCTGGCCCTCATCCAGCAGCGCGAGGGAGAGCCCTCGCGACCTTTTAAAGATTATCTCGCTGAGAGAAAGAAGAGGGCTCTTCACGGTTGACATACGAGGTTCATATCCTCCGGAGCGCCGAGCGCGAGATGGACAGGCTACCAGCAGCGGTCCATACTCGCATCACCCGGAGAATTCTTGCCCTGGAAGACACTCCCAGACCCAGGGCAGCCAGGAAACTCGGTGGACAGCAGGCATACCGCCTGCGGGTCGGCGAGTACAGGGTCTTGTATACGATTGATGACAGGACCAAGGCAGTCATTGTCTTCGCCGTGGGTCACCGCAGGGAGATATACCGGTGACCCGTCGCCATCCAGTTATCACAGAGGGTCCAGATTCACCCGAGATTTCTAACCTGGGAAGGAGGCGTCATGCGGAAGAACAAGACCAAGGCCAAGCTTCAGGCGGGGGAGGTGGCCTACGGGATCAACGTGGGCATCTACACCCCGGAGATGGTGGAGGTGCTGGGGTACATCGGCTTCGACTGGGTGTTCATTGACGCCGAGCACGGCCCACCCAACGAGCAGTCCGCCGAGGACCTGATACGCGCCGCTGAGCTGGCGGACACCACCCCCATCGTGCGGGTGCCGGTGAACCGCCCGGAGGTCATCCTTCGCTTCATGGAGCGGGGCGCCGCAGGGGTGGTGGTGCCTCACGTGAACACCGCCGCCGACGCCCGCGCCGCGGTGGAGGCGGTGAAGTATGGGCCCGAGGGGCACCGGGGCATGGGCGGCCTGCGCCCCTCCCAGTACGGGCTCAGGGGCAGCCGCGCCGAGTACCTGGCCGAGGCCAACCGGGAGACCATGGTGGTGGTCTTGCTGGAGGAGCAGGAGGCCATAAACAACCTGCCGGATATCCTTCAAGTGAAGGGCGTGGACGTGTTCATGGTGGGGCCAGGCGACCTTTCCCAGAGCATGGGCTTCCCAGGCCAGATGAACCACCCCAAGGTGCGGGAGACGGTGGACCACGCCATCGCCCAGATAGTGAAGGCGGGCAAGGTGGCCTCTACGCCTGTCAGCGACGCCGACGTGGAGGACTATCTGAAGAAGGGCATCCGCTTCGTGTACACCCATTCCCTACCCTACATCATCCGGGGAGGCCAGCAGTTCCTGGAGCGGGCCAAGAAGGCAGCACCAGCCGCAGTGCATCGCAGCTAGGCAGGGCTTGCCCTGCACCTGCGGCAGAGACCCGCCGCAAGCCCTCGACGTGGCATCCGGCTACAGCGGGTGAGACGAAGACTCCGGGAGGCAACATGATCCGCAGCCTGGACGGCAAGAGTCCCAAGGTGCACGAGACGGCCTTCATCAGTGAGGCGGCATACGTGGTGGGCGACGTGGAGATCGGCCCCTACTCTAGCGTCTGGCCCGGGGCGGTGATACGGGCTGACATGGGGAAGACGGTCATCGGCGCCTACACCAACATCCAGGACAACTGCCTGGTGCACGGCGACGCGGATGTGCACATAGGTGACCACGTGACCCTGGGCCACAGCGTCACCTGCCACGCGGCGCGCATTGGCGACTACTGCCTCATCGGGAATGGCGCTGTGCTCAACGACGGCGTGGAGGTGGGAGACAACGCCATTGTGGCCTCGGGCGCGATGGTGCTGGAGCGCAAGCAGGTGCCGTCCGGCTCATTTGCGGTGGGCGTGCCAGCGGAGGTGAAGGGCCGGCTGATGGAGCGCCACCAGGAGATGGTCCGCCACACGGCGGAGAGCTACGTGAAGAAGGGCCAGCGGTATAAGGCCAACGGGCTGTAGGGTGTTGCTACACCCTCACCCCCTGTGTCCCCCTCTCCCACCACAGGCGGGAGAGGGGGAGAAGAAGAAAGGCTGGGGGACACCCCCAGGCCCCCGCCAGAGGGGGTCACCCCCTCTGGACTCCCCCGAGGGCAATTCTCCGAACCATTTCCTGTGTCCTGAGTCAGAAGTCCGCTGCATAATGTGAAGTTTGAATTGTCATGCTGAACCCTTCGCGTCACTCAGGGTACACTCCGTGAAGCATCTGGCTGGGTAGCAGCCCCACCACCAGGTTCCGAGCGGCAGCGAGGAATTGATTCATCACACCAGGTCGGGGTAACACTTGCGTTTGGGAAGCGCGTGTGCCCCGACGTGTCGGGGCGAGCCCTGCCTACATCCGGTCGGGGGCGTTCACGCCCATGAGGTGCAGGGTGCGGGCCAGCACGACGCGGGCCCCCTCCGTCAGCTTCAGCCTGGCTTTGGTGATGGCTGCGTCCTCCGGCACGCTGGAGACCACGCGGCACTGCTGGTAGAACCAGTGGAAGGCCGTGGCCAGCTCCAGGGCGTAGTGGGGCAGAGAATGAGGCTCCAGGGTCCGAGTAATGGACTCTACCAGTTCCGGCAGCAGTACCATCTTGCGGACCAGGGCCAGCTCCGCCTCGTGGGCCAGCAGGGAGACGTCCCCATCCGACCAGTCTATGCCTCGCTCCCTGGCCAGCCGCAGGATGCCTGCGATGCGCGCATGGGCGTACTGGACGTAGTAGACGGGGTTGTCCGCCGACTGCTTCGTGGCCAGCTCCATGTCAAAGTCCATCTGCGACTCAGGGGAGCGGGCCAGGAAGAAGAAGCGGCAGGCGTCTGGGCCCACCTCCTCCACCAGCTCTCGGAGAGTGATCAGCTCGCCGGTGCGCTTGGAGACCTTCACGACCTCGTCGCCCCGCCGGAGCGACACCATTTGCACGATGATAATGTGCAGGCGGCTGGGGTCTATGCCCAGAGCGCCCACCACCGCCTTCATCCGGGGCACGTGGCCCTGGTGGTCAGCCCCCCACAGGTTGATGACCCGCTGGAGCCCGCGCTCCACGAACTTGTTGTAGTGGTAGGCCACATCGGAGGCGAAGTAGGTGGGCAGGCCGCTGCTCCTGACCAGCACGTTGTCCTTGTCCTCACCCAGGGCGGTGGAGGTGAACCAGAGGGCGCCCTCGCGCTCGGCGGTGTGCCCCCCTTGGCGGAGCAGCCCCATGGCCTTGTTGTACTGGCCGCTCTGGTAGAGGGAGCGCTCCCGGAACCACACATCGAAGCGCACCCCTATCATCTCCAGGTCCTGTTGGATGCACTCCAGCATCCGGCCCAGGCCGATCTCTCCCGTCTCCCGGACGGCCTGCTCCTGGGGCATCGCCAGGAACCGGTCTCCCAGCTCGCGGGCCAGCTCCTGGCCCAGCTCCACCATGTACTGGCCCTGGTACCCTTCGGGGGGGAGGGGCACGTCCTGGCCCAGGGCCTGGGCGTAGCGGGCGTACAGGGACTTGTAAAAGGCGTCCATCTGGCTGCCGGCGTCGTTCACGTAGTACTCGCGGGTCACATCGTAGCCGGCGGCCGCCAGGACCTCCGCCAGGGCGCTACCCAGAACGGCCCCGCGGGCGTGTCCCACGTGGATAGGGCCCGTGGGGTTTACGCTGACATACTCCACCTGCACCCTGGTGCCGGCCCCCACGTCCAGATTGCCGTAGCCCTCTCCGGCGCGGCGGACCTCGTCCACCTGCCTGCCCAGCCAGCGGGGGTGCAGGACGAAGTTGATGAAGCCGGGAGGGGCAGCCCACACCCGCTCGAACACATCGTCGCCGGGCATGAGCGACACCAGCCGCTCGGCGATCTCCAGGGGCTTCATGCGGGCGGCCCGTGCCAGGCGCATGGGGAGGCTGGTGGCGAAGTCGCCGTGCTCAGGCTTCTGGGGACGCTCCACCACCACATCGGGAGGCGCCACGGTGGGCAGGAGGTCGCGCCGCTGCGCCTCCTCCACGGCGGCCCTGACCCTGGCATCTATCTCGTGGCTGATGAGCATGACCGTCACATAATAACACCAGGGATTGGGACGGCCAAGGCGGAGACCGTCAGCTCTTTTCGTCCTGGACCTGGCCGGTGAACGGCTGGAGTTGCTGACGGAGGGCCGGGTGGCTCTTGAGGCCAGGGTCGGCCTTCAGAAGGCGCAGCGCCTCCTCCCGCGCCTGGGCCAGAAGCTCTCGGTCCGAGAGGCGAGCTATGCGCAGAGTGGGCAGGCCGCTCTGGCGCGTGCCGAAGAGGTCGCCGGGGCCCCGCAGCCGCAGGTCCTCCTCGGCCAGCGCGAAGCCGTCGTGGTGGCGCCGGACCAACTGTAGCCGCTGCTTGGCCTCCTGCGAGGGAGAATCCGCCAGCAGAAAGCAGTAGCTCTCGTGCTGGCCGCGGCCCACCCGGCCCCGGAGCTGGTGGAGCTGGGCAAGGCCAAAGCGGTCGGCCCCCTCGACGAGCATGACGGTGGCGTTGGGCACATCTATGCCCACCTCGACCACCGGGGTGGCCACCAGCACCTCCATCTCCCCAGAGCGGAAGCGCTCCATGACCTCCTGCTTCTCCTTCAGGGGCATCCTGCCGTGGAGGAGTCCCACATGCAGGTCGGGGAACTCCTCTCGGGCCAGGCGGTGGCGCGCCTGGACGGCCGCGGGGACGTCGGCAAGAGCGTCGGACTCGTCTATGAGGGGATAGATGATGAAGGCCTGTCGCCCCTCTTTTACCTGCTCCCGGATGAACTTGTAGGCGCTGGCGCGGCGGTCCGGAGGCACCACATAGGTCTTGATTGGGCGTCTTCCCGAAGGAAGCTCCTGGATGGTGGACACGTCCAGGTCGGCGTAAAGGGTGAGGGCCAGGGTGCGAGGTATGGGCGTGGCCGACATCACCAGAAGGTGTGGCATCTCACCCTTCTGCCGCAGGGCTGCTCGCTGGAGCACGCCAAAGCGGTGCTGCTCGTCCACCACCGCCAGCGCCAGGTGGGGCGGCTCCACCTCCTCCTGGATGAGGGCGTGGGTGCCGATGAGTATGTCAATGGTCCCTTCGGCGATGCGCTGGCGCAGGGCCTCTTTCTCCTTCTGGGGAAGGCTTCCCACCAGCAGCCCCACGGTCACCGGCTTGGGCAGCGGGGTCAGGTACACCGAGACCCAGTTGCCGTCGCTGCCGGGGTGTGCCAGCCCGCCCAGAAGGTGGCTGACGTTCAGGAAGTGCTGCTCCGCCAGCACCTCAGTGGGGGCCATCATGGCGCCCTGATAGCCGTTGGCCACGGCCACCAGGAGCGCCGCCAGGGCTACCACCGTTTTCCCGCTGCCGACGTCCCCCTGGAGCATCCGGGCCATGGGCCGCTCCGCTTGCTGGAGGTCTGCCAGTATCTCGTCGAGGGCCCGCTGCTGGCCCCCGGTGAGTGCGAAGGGCAGCGAGCCGATAAAGGTGTCCAGGACATGCGTGTCAACGCGCAGGGGGATGGCCCGGACGCCCTGCTCCGCAGCCTGGCGTCGGCCCAAAGCGGCGATTTGCAACAGTAGAAGCTCGTCGAAGGCCAGGCGCCGCCGAGCTCTCTCCTGGGACCCTTCGTCATCCGGGTAGTGGGCCTGCTGGACCGCCTCCCTCAGCGCCAGCAGGCCCAGGCGCCGCAGGACATCGGCGGGAAGGGGCTCCTCCAGGAGGCCGAGGCACCTGTCCAGCGCCTCCCGCACCACGCGGCGAAGGGTGCGCTGGGGCAGCCCCTCGGTGGTGGGATAGACCGGCACCAGCCGCCCCGTGTGCACCAGGTCCGCTGGCTCGCCTGCCTCCAGCAGCTCGTATTCCGGGGACTCGAAGACCTTGTGTCCCTGGAACAGCGTGACCCTGCCGCTGAGGGAGATGGCGCAGTTGGGCTTCAGTGTTCGGGCCAAGTAGGGCCGATTGAACCAGATCACGCGGATGTTGCCGGTATCGTCGCCCACCACCGCTTCGGTGGCCTTCATACGGCTACGTCCCAGCGTTAGCTGGCGGGCTTCCCAGAGGGTGACTACCGCCGTCTGCTCCTGGCCGGGCACCAGGTCCCTCACCTTGCAGAGGCGGGAGAAATCGCTGTGACGGTTAGGGAACAGGTAGAGGACGCCCTGGATGGTGTGGAGCTCCATGTGGCGCAGCAGGGGGACCACCCGGCTGTTGACGCTGCGCAAGGTCGTGACTGGCGAGTCCAGGGACGGGCCCGAGGGGCGACGGCTTTCTCTTCTGCTCCGCTGGATGGTGGGTGACCCCTCCGCCCTCAGGGCCAGGAGCACCTTTTCGGCCCACGCCTGGCGTTCCGGCGGCGTCAGCGCGGCGTAGTGAATGTCCAGAAGGCCGGGGTCTCTGAGCGGTGGCGATGGTACTCGCTTGCCCAATCGTTGGAGGAAGCGGTCCAGGCCGCCGGAGACGGCGGTGTCCTCACATCCGCGCTCCAACTCCAGGCGCAGGATACTCTCCATGGGATGGCGGGGCGTCCCGGCAGCCAAGCTCGTGGGGCCTTTCTTGTCCAAGACGTCACCCGGCAGACTGCACCGCCAGCCCCAGGGCTCCCGGGCCCACATGCGTCCCCAGCACTGGTCCGAAGCGGCACTCGATCACGCTGCCCCGCTTGTTCAACTTTTGTATGCGTTGCGCCAGATCGGCGGCCTCCCTGGGCGTGGTGGCGTGGGCCACCGCCACCCCCTCGTAAGGTGCCCCTTCTTGGGCGAGCTCCCACATCCGCTCTATGGCCCTGGCCCGGGTGCGCACCCGCTCCAACGGGTGGATCTCGCCAGCTTGCACAGTGAGGATGGGCTTTATCCGGAGGAGGGACCCCAAGAAGGCCTGGGCCTTCCCAATACGGCCTCCTTTGGCCAGGTACTCCAGGGTGTCCACCATGAACAGGACACGAATGCGCTCTGACACTCGCTGCGCCGTGGCCACCACCTCTGCCATGCTGGCGCCCTGCTGGGCGGCCCGGGCTGCCGCCACCACCACCAGGCCAAGGGCCGCCGAGGCCTGGGCCGAGTCCACCACCTCCACTTTTTTCTTCGATCCCTCCAGCTCTCGCGCAGCCTGCAACGCGGAGTTCACCGTGCCGCTGAGCTTGGAGGAGATGTGGACTGAGACTATCTCACTGTGCTCCGCCGCCAGGTCTCGGTAGACCTGCACCATGGCCCCCACAGATGGCTGGGAGGTAGTGGGTAGCACGCTCTCCGAGGTCAGGCGCCGGAAGAACTCCTCCGATGCTATCTCCACGCCGTCCAGAAACACCTGGGTGCCAAAATGCACGTTCAGGGGCACCACCGTGATGTCCAGCTCCTGGGCTAGCTCTCGCGGGAGGTCGGCGGTGCTGTCGGTGACTACTTTGATGGTCATGGCACCCTATTCGATACTGACTATGAAATGGTAAAAGGGCTGGCCTCCGTGCACCAGCTCCGTTTCTACCCCCGGCCAGCGCTCCCGGACCTGTCGGACGGCCTCCTCGGTCTGCTCGGAGGAGAGATCGCCACCCCAGTAAAGCGTGACCAGCCCGCCCTCTGGCACCTGGGCCGCGCCCAGCAAGGTCATGAGCGCCTCTGAGGGGGTGTCTGTCACGGCCACCAGCTCGCCATCCAGGAAGCCCATGCATTGGCCCTCTCTCACCTGCCAGGGGCCGATGGTGCTGTCCCGCACCGCCGTGGTAATCTCACCGCTGCGCACCGATGCCAGCGCCAGGGTCATGGACTCCTCGTTTTCCGAGGTGTCCTTCTCCGGGTTGAAGGCCAGGAGCGCGGCGATACCCTGGGGTATGGTGTGGCTGGGCACCACCAGCAATGGCTTGGCGGCCAAGCCCACAGCCTGCTCCGCCGTAGGTACGATGTTGGGGTTGTTGGCCAACAGGATGACCTGGTCCGCCTGCACCCGTTCCGCAGCCTTCACCAGATCACGCACGCTGGGGTTCATGGTCTGCCCGCCGTGCACCACCGCCGTGGCCCCGAGGTTTCGGAAGATGTTCTCCAGCCCTTGCCCACATGCCACGGCCACCACGCCCACGGGCACCCTCTGCGGCTGGCGATGTGCCGCCATGAACTCGCGGTGCTGCTCATCAATGTTGTCCACTCTCACCTGGCTAAGAGTACCCAGGTGAACGCCGTAGCTGAACAGGGGGCCGGGGTCCAGGCTATGCACATGGACCTTAACCAGGGTGCTATCTCCCACAACCACCGAGGACTCTGCCATGGAGGCCATCTGGTCACGCACAGCGTCCACGTCCAGCCCGCTGCCGCGCACCATGAACTGGATACAGTAACCGTACAGCTCTGACTCCGTGTGCGCCAGGAACTCCTGGCTGACCACCACCGTGCCTGGCTGACCACCGCCCGGCGTTTGAAGTGCGATGGACCCTGGCTCCTGGCCAAGGAAGAACGCCTTGCCGCCTTCCAGCAGGGCGACCACGCCCTGCCCACCAGCATCCACTACTCCGGCCTGCTTCAGGACAGCAAGCTGCTCCGGAGTGAGGGCCAGGGCCTCGACGGCAGCGTTGCGAGCGGCTTCCCACACCGAGGGCACATCGCCGCCGTTCGAGGAGGCCGTCTCCTGCGCCGCCTTGGCGGCGGCCCGGATCACCGTGAGCATGGTGCCTTCCACCGGCTTGGCCACGGCTTTGTATGCCGCCTGGGCTGCCCCATGGAAACCGGCAGCGAGGTCGCGCCCGCGACATTGCCGCCGGCCTCTCATCCCCTCTGCAAAGCCGCGGAAGAACTGGGAGAGTATCACCCCGCTGTTGCCGCGGGCGCCCATGAGCGCCCCCCGCGCCATCACCTCTGCAACACTCCCCACATCGCTACAGCAGTCCGGCTCCTCCCCCATCTGCTCCAGCACCGCCCGCATGGTGAGCACCATGTTGATGCCGGTGTCTCCATCGGGGACTGGGAAGACGTTCAGAGAGTTGATGAGATCGGCGTTGCGTTCCAGGCAACGGGTGGCCGCCTCTATCAGGCGACGCAGGTCTTCTCCGGACAGGCTTCGCACGGCAACTCCCATTCTGGCCTAGCCCTCCCGCTGGCGTTGCGCGGAAGCACAGAGAATGCTAGACTGGCCAAGTGAATTTTAGTGGAGTGGCGTCTGGTCGTCAAAACGCCGGCGACGCTCTCAACGGAACTCGGTGTAATGGCTAGTTGTGAAGTTTGTGGCAAGAAGCCCAGCACTGGGAATAGAGTAAGTCACTCCAACCACCGGGCGGGCCGGTGGTGGCAGCCCAATGTGCACCGGCTGCGGTTGACCGTGGGGGGGCGCAGGCGGCCGGTCTACGTTTGCGCCCGCTGTCTTCGCAGCCACCACCACATCAGGCCCACCTAGCAACGGCTAGCTCGGCAGCTTGCTGAGGCTGGCCCTCATCTCCTTCATGGCCTCTCGGACCCCGCCCTCTGAGGCGAAGATTGCGGAGCCCGCCACCAGGACCCGGGCACCGGCACGGACTGCCTCGGCGGCGTTTCTGGACTTGATGCCCCCGTCCACCTCCAGTTCCGCCTTCGCACCCAGGTCATCCAGCTTCCTCCGCACTCGCCGCACCTTGTCCAGCACACCGGCGATGAACTCCTGGGCCGGAAACCCAGGGTTCACCGTCATCACCAGCACCAGGTCCAGGTCGGCCAGCACCTCTTCCACTGCCGTGGGGGAGGTAGCCGGATTGATGGCGACCCCGGCCCTGGCACCGTGCTCCTTGATCTGGTGGACCACCCGGTGGAGATGGGTGCAGGCCTCGGCGTGGACTGTGAGGATGGTGGCCCCTGCCCGGGCGAAGGCGGGTATGACTCGCTCCGGCTCCATCACCATCAGATGGACGTCCATGGGCAGGTGGGTGCAGCGGCGGACGGCCTCCACCACCATGGGGCCGATGGTGATGTTGGGGACGAACCGCCCGTCCATGATGTCCACGTGGATGTAGTCGGCCCCCGCGGCGGTGGCCTCGGCCACCTGCTCCCCCAGGCGGGCGAAGTCCGCCGAGAGGATGGATGGGGCTATCTTGACCGAGGGGGTGTCACTCACCGCCGGTCTCCTCCAGCAGGCGACGTGCCTCCTGGAGCGCCGACTCCACCTGGCGAGGCGACGTCCCTCCAGGGATGTCCCTGGCCCGCACCGACGCCTCCGCCGTGAGGTGGAGCACGTCCACCTGGAATAGCGGGGAAAAGCGGCGGTACTCCTCCAGGGAGAGTTCCCTTAGCTCTCTGCCTCGCTCCACCGCGTAGCTGGCCAGCGCCCGTACCACCCCGTGGGCCTCCCGGAAGGGCATGCCCCTGGCCACCAGATAGTCGGCCACGTCCGTGGCCAGCATGGCGCTGTCCTCCGCGGCCCGTGTCATGCGCTCCGGCACTACCTGCATGGTGCTGACCATGCCCGCGAACACCTTCAGAGTCGTCTGGAGCGTGTCCAAGGTATCGAACAGGGCCTCCTTGTCCTCCTGGAGGTCCCTGTTGTAGGTGAGGGGCAGACCCTTCATCACCGTCAGGATGCCCATCAGGTGGCCGTAGACCCGGCCCGTCTTGCCCCTGGCCAGCTCGGCGAAGTCGGGGTTGCGCTTCTGGGGCATCAGGCTGGAGCCGGTGGTGTACTCGTCTGCCAGGCGCACGAAGCCGAATTCGCTTGACGACCAGAGCACCAGCTCCTCGGCCATGCGGGAGAGGTGCATCATGCACAGGGCGGCGCAGGCGTGGAACTCCACCAGGAAGTCGCGGTCGGAGACGGCGTCCATGGAGTTGCGGCTGATGGAGGAGAAGCCCAACTCTTTGGCCACCCACTCCCTGTCCAGGGGGTAGGGGGAGCCTGCCAGGGCGCCGCTGCCCAGGGGGAGCACGTCTGTGCGGCGGTAGCAGTCGGCCAGGCGCTCCGCGTCCCGCCGGAGCATCTCGAAGTAGGCCAGCAGGTGGTGGGCAAAGAGGACTGGCTGGCCCCGCTGGAGGTGCGTATAGCCGGGCATGATGAGCCCCTTGTTGGCCGATGCCATCTCCACCAGGGCGCGCTGGAGTTTTCTTACAAGCTGTAATGTTTCGTTAATGGCCTCCTTCAGGTAGAGGCGCACATCGGTGGCCACCTGGTCGTTGCGGGAGCGACCCGTATGGAGGCGGCCTGCGGCGGCGCCTATCTTCTCCTGGAGGCGCCGCTCGATGTTCATGTGGACGTCTTCCAGCTCCTCGCGCCAGGGGAAGCTGCCCTCCTCTATCTCGCGGCGGACCTCCTCCATGCCACGGACAATGGCGTCGGCGTCGGTCTCGGAAATGATGCCCTGGCGGGCCAGCATGCGGGCGTGGGCCACGGAGCCGGTGATGTCCTGCCTGTACAGGCGCCGGTCGAAGTGGATTGAGGCGGTGTAGGAGCGAGGGTCCGTTGTATCACCCCCGCTGGCCGGGGCCCTTGCCCTCCCGTCCCTGGATGCGGGCCTGGGTGCGCACGGGCAGGCCGTAGATGGCGATGAACCCCTCGGATGCCTTGTGGTCGAACTGATCCGCCTTGTCGTAGGTGGCGAGCTGGTACTGGTAAAGCGCCTCATCGCTCCTGCGCCCCACCACCGTGGCGGCGCCCTTGTGGAGCCGCACCCGCACCGTCCCCGACACGTGACGCTGGGTGCTCTGCACGTAGGCGTCCAGGTCCTGGCGGTGCTGGGTGAACCAGAGCCCGTTGTACACCACGTCGGCGTACTCCTGGGCCACCCGCTCCTTCATCCTGGCCTGGTCCTTGCTGAGTGTCATGGCCTCCAGGGCCTTGTGGGCCTTGTGGAGCACCAGTGCCGCGGGGGCCTCGTACACCTCCCGGGACTTGATGCCCACCAGCCGGTTCTCGATGTGGTCAACGCGCCCCACCCCGTGCTCGCCGGCCCATTGGTGCAGCCGCTCGATGAGCAGCACTCCGGGCATCTCCTCGCCGTCCAGGGCCACGGGGATGCCCTGGCGGAAGGTTATCTCCACGTACCGGGGCTCCTCCGGCGCATCCTTGACCGGGCGGGTCCAGGCGAAGGCCTCCTCCGGAGGCTCCCGCCACGGGTCCTCCAGGTCCCCCGCCTCGATGGAGCGGCCCCACAGGTTCTCGTCCACGGAGTAGGAGCTGCGGGTCCCCAGCTCCAGGGGCACGCCGTGGCTTTTGGCGTACTCGATCTCCTGCTCCCGGCTCATCCCCCACTCCCTGGCGGGGGCGATGATCTTCAGATGAGGGGCCAGGGCCGCCGTGTTCACGTCGAAGCGCACCTGGTCGTTCCCCTTGCCGGTGCAGCCGTGGGCCACGGCGAAGGCGCCCACCTCCAGGGCCACTTTCACCTGGTGCCAGACGATCAGAGGCCGCGCCAGGGCAGTGGCGAGGGGGTACTCCCCCTCGTAGATGGCGCCCGATTGCAGCGCCGGCCACACGTACTCCTTGGCGAACTGGTCCTTGGCGTCCACTACCAGAGCCTGGGAGGCGCCCGCCTTCAGGGCCCGCTGTCTGGCACGCTCCAGGGCCCTGCTGCCGCCCACGTCCAGCGTCAGTGCGATGATCTCGGCGCTATATCTCTCGGCCAGCCACTTGATGGCCACCGAGGTGTCCAGCCCGCCGCTGTATGCCAGAACTATCTTCTCAGCCACTGTGCTGCTCCTCGCCGAAAGGTTGCGACAGGCGTCTCCCTGGCTATCCCTGGGATGCCTGGGCCTTGGCCAGGCCACGCTCCAGGCGAGCGACCCCCTCGTCTATCTCCTCCCGGGTGATAATCAAGGGTGGCATGAGCCGGATGGCGTTGGGCCTCACCGGGTTCAGCAGAAGCCCTTCGTTGTTGCAGGCGGCGACTACCTTTCCTGAGATGTCGGCGCCAAACTGTACCGCCAGCAGGAGGCCGGTGCCGCGCACCTCGGTCACCATGGGGTTGCGTCGCTGAAGCCGCTCCAGGGTCCGGCGGAGGTACTCCCCTATTTCCCTGGCGTGGCCGGGCACGTTGTGGGAGATGATGTATTCGGTGCTGGCATAGGCGGCGGCGCAGGTGAGGGCGTTGCCGCCGAAGGTGGAGCCGTGGTCCCCCGGCTCCAGGACGGCGCACTTCTCTTTGCACAGGAATGCGCCGATGGGGACCCCTCCACCCAGGCCCTTGGCCAGGGTCATTACGTCTGGCTCCACCCCGGCCCACTGGTAGCCGAAGAGAGTGCCAAGGCGGCCCAGCCCCGTCTGAACCTCGTCGAAGATGAGGATGAGCCCCTGCTCATCACACCACTCCCTGACCCCCTTCAGGTACCCCTCCGAGGGCAGGTTGACGCCGCCCTCGCCCTGAAGGACCTCCAGCATCACGGTACAGGTGCGGTCGCTGGTGGCCTTCTTGATGGCCTCCAGGTCATTGTACTCCACGTTGACGAACCCTGGCGCTAGGGGCTTCCAGTTCTCCTGGTAGTGGGGCTGGCCCGTGGCCGCCACCATGGCCAGGGTGCGGCCATGGAAGGAGTTGAGGGCCGTTATCACCTCGTAGGCGCCGTTGCGGTGCAGCCTGCCGTACTTGCGGGCCAGCTTCACTGCCCCCTCGTTGGCCTCGGCGCCGGAGTTGGAGAAGAATACCCTGTCCAGGCAACTGTTCTCCACTAGGACCTGCGCCAGCTTGAGCTGCGGGGTGGTGTAGAACTGGTTGGAGGTCTGCATGAGGGTGGCCGCCTGCTCCTGGATGGCCTTGGTGACGGCCGGGTGGCAGTGGCCCAGGTTGTTGACGGCCCAGCCTGCGGTGAAGTCCAGGTACTCCTTGCCATCCACGTCCCAGACCCGTGTGCCCTGCCCGCGGAGGATGACCACGGGCTGTCGGCGGACGACGAACATGTAGTACCGGCGCTCCAGTTCCATCCAATCGGTCATGGCTGGCTGCTCCCCTTAGAGAGTTCTTCCAGGGTCTTCAGTATCTGCTCCAGCCGGGCCAGCTCCTGACGCAAAGTCTCGAAGGAGCTGCGTGCCTGCTCCAGGGTGCGGCGGAGCTGCTCTGGTGTGGTCTCTCCTGGTTGGCCGCCGGGTGGAAGACCCGTGGGCGGCCTCACCACGGCGGGTGCCCCCTCCCCTAGCAGGGCGGCTACACCCTCCTGGAGGGTGGGCGTCATCACCACTCGGTCTCCCGACAGAAGGATGACCCGCTTCAGCTCCGGGAACTGAAGGCCCGTTGGCTGTAGGTACACGGGCTCGGCGTAGATGATGGTGCCACCTACGGGTATTACCAGCAGGTTGCCCCGGATAACGATGGAGCCGACCTGGCCCCACAGGGTGAACTGAGCCGAGATCACGGGGTCGTTGTCTATGCGGGCCTCTGCCTGGGCGGGCCCGAACACCTGGCGGTCCTTGGGGAAGTTGAAGGCGACCAGCTCCCCGTAGTGAGGGGGGTCATTGCGGGCCGCCAGCCAGGACACCAGATTGGGTTTGTTGGCGGGAGTGAAGGGGAGAATGAGGACAAACTCCGCTTTCTCCTCGCCGGGCAGCTTCATGATCAAGTAGTACGGCTCCACTGGCTGGGACCGCTGCTGGAACGCCGCCTCTGTGGGGATGCTCCACTGGTCCTCCTTGTTGAAGAAGACCTTGGGGTCCGTCATGTGGTACTGGAGGAAGAGTTGGGACTGGATGGTGAAGAGGTCCTCAGGGTAGCGGACGTGGGCCTGGAGAGAGGGGGACATTTCCTCCATGGGCTGGAAGAGAGTGGGGAAGATGGCGAGATAGGTCTGGAGCATGGGGTCTTTCAGGTCAGCCGTGAAGAGCTGCACGGAGCCGTCATATGCGTCCACGACCACCTTGACGCTGTTGCGGATGTAGTTAAATTGCTTGCTGCCATCGGCCGTGGCGAACCGCTTGGCGTATGGGAGCCGATCAGTAGCCGTGTAGGCATCCTGAATCCAGAACAGCTTGCCGTCAGCCAGCACAAGGTACGGGTCCTGGTCCAGAAGAAGGAAGGGGGCCACTGTGCGTACCCGCTCCTGTATCTGGCGCCGGTACTGGACGCGGCTAGTAGGAGTGACCTGTCCGCTGATGAGCACGTTGATGTCACCGAACTGCCAGGCGTAGGCCAGCCTTCTCAGGAAGCTGCCAAGCTGGACGTCTCCCTTTCCCTGGTAGCGTGAGTAGGAAGGCTCTAGCCCGTCCTCCGTGGCAGGGCGATCGAACTCTTCCATGCCGGAGTTGACGATGACAAACCCCTTGGTCCCCTCGCCGTAATAGATCTCTGGCCTGGTGACTGGGAAGTCACCCTGGGGCGGCACATCCTTGAGGAAGAACTCCGGGCGCCCTTCGGTGGTGAACTCGGTGACGGGGCTCATCACCACGCCGTAGCCATGCGTGAACTGGAGCTTGCGGTTGACCCACCGCTGTGCCTCCGTCGGTAGGTTCTCGGGGGAAAGCTCCCGAGCGGCCAGCATTGCCTGGCGGTACCTCCCGTCCACCGTATACCGGTCTACATCCACGTCCAAGAACTGGTAGTAGAGGCGCAGGTGCTGTATCTGGTTGTAGACGTCCCGCAAAGGGCGATGGTCCCAGAGCCGGATGTTATCAATGGTCTCCGGATTGTTCAGGATGTCGTCGGTCGCCAGCTCCAGGCGCACAGGGTACGGGCGGTCCTGCACGCCTTCGAGGGCGAAGCCGAAGCGGGTCCAGGCGATGTTCTCGGTGATGTACGGCTGCTCCCGCTCGAACTCGTTGGGCGTCACCACAAAGCGCTGCACCGCTGAGGGCCATAGCACCCCCGCCACGAAAGCGGTGATGGCCCAGAGCCCAAAGGCGGCGACTAGCATGCGCACCGCACCCTGGACGTTGCGCATGAAGGCCGCGACCAGCATCCCCACTCCAGCCACCAGGGCCACCCCCGTCAAAAGACGCAGGGCCGCCAGGCGGGCACTGACATCAGTGTAGGTTGCCCCTGTAACCGCCCCGTGGGTGGAAAAGAGAAGCTCGTACATGTCCAGCAGGTGACCCAGGGCGATGATCACCATGAAGGCTGCGCCCAGCACCGCCAGGTGGGTCCGGAGCGTGGGGGTCATACTAAGCGTGAGCCCCCGCAGGCTAAAATAGGAGAAATAGACCACCACCGTTGCCAAGAGCAGCACAATCACTGCCCCTAGCAGCCATCCCTGAACGGTGTGGTACAGGGGCAGTGAGAAAACGTAGAAGCCTGCATCTCGATGGAACAGCGGGTCGGCGCGGCCAAAGCTGGCTGCGTTGAAGAAGCGCAGGAACGTCTCCCACCTGCCACTGAGCACCGAGCCGAAGATGATGCTGACCAGGAAGGCGCCGCCAGCCATGGCCACGACAATGAACCGGCGGCTCAACTCCAGCAATTGCGGGGGGAGGGCGACTTGCATCGGGCCCTGGGAGTACCTGTATGCCAGGTACAGGTTTACTCCCAGCAGGGCGGCCATGACAAGGGCTCCAGCGAAGAACAGCCAGACCCGGGTGACCAACATTGTGGTATATACCCGGACAAACCCGAGACTGTCAAACCAAAGCCAGTCGGTATAAATGCCCCTGGCCACGTTCAGCAGGACGAACAGGACTATCAGCCCCAAGGCCACCGCCCCCCATTTGAGGACGGCCCCAGCCTCGGGAGGCACAAAGACGCCTCCATTGGAAGACGTCTCTCCACTTGGAGGCCACATGTCAGGAGGTCTCATAGCCAATCACCCACCGTCTAGCCGATTCGGGTGCCCACGGCTTCGCCGCTCAGGCTCTCTAGCAGGGCGCCCTGTCGGCGTCCGTCCACAATACGAGTATACACCCCGTGCTCTGCGGCCCGCAGACAGGCCTCCAGCTTGGGTCCCATGCCGCCCCCGATGACGCCCGACTCCAGCAGTGCCCACCCCTGCCGGATGGGAATGCGAGGTATTAGGCGGCCCGAGGAGTCCAGCACCCCCTCCACGTCGGTGAGGAACACCAGGCTCCCCGCATCCAGCGCCACCGCCAGCTCCCCCGCGGCGGTGTCCCCATTGATGTTCAGCAACTGTTCCGCCGATACCCCGTTCTCTGGGTACTGGACCCCCACTGGGGCCACCACCGGCATATAGCCAGTGGAGAGCAGGTCCCGAATGGGGGTGGGGTTGACCCGCACCACTTGGCCCACGTACCCCAGCTCCGTGTCCTGGACCCTGGCCTGGAGAATGGCACCGTCCACGCCGCTGAGCCCCACAGCCCTCGCCCCCTTGGCGTTGAGGGATGCCACCAGCTCCTTGTTCACCAGCCCCGTCAGCACAGCCGTCACCACCTGTAGGCTGGCGGCATCGGTCACCCTTAGCCCGCGTACGAAGCGTGGCCGCGCCCCCTGCCGCTCCATCCACTCGCTGATGACCTTGCCGCCTCCATGGACCACCACCACCTGCTTGCCCTGGCGCTGGAGCTGCACCAGGTCATCCAGGGTGGTATCGTGGCTCCCCAGGGTGCTGCCCCCGATCTTGAGGACGTAGAGCTTGGTGGCGGCTTGCATTAGGGGTCCTGTGTTCACGGCACCTGCACCTCTAGGTGGGGCCCGGTGCTCATGGCCGGGGCGAGACGCCCCACCCCTCTGGCGCCTCAGGTGGTGTAAGCGCTGTTGAACGTAACGTACTCTTCGGTCAGCTCGCAGCCCCAGGCGGTGGCAGTGGCGTCGCCCAGGTTCAGGCGTATCCCGAAAGAGACCTCCGGATTGCGCATGATGGCGATGACAGCGTCCTTGAAGAACGGGATGGGCATACCGTTCTCCATCAGGCACACCTCGTTGATGTACAGCCCTACTCTCTTCTCGTCCACCTCTGCGCCGCTATAGCCCAGGGCGCACACGATGCGCCCCCAGTTGGGGTCGTTGCCGTGGACAGCCGTTTTCACCAGGCTGGAGCTGGCGATGGACCGGGCCGCCTTGCGAGCGTCCTCCAGGGTGCGTGCACCCTCCACGCGCACCTCGAACACCTTCCGGGACCCCTCGGCGTCCCGCACTATCTCCTTCGCCAGGTAGGAGCACATCTCAGTCACGGCCTGGCCCAGAATTGCGGCGGCCTTGGAGCCACCGGATATGGGGGGAAGGCCGCACGCCCCGTTGGCGAACAAGAGGACAGTGTCGTTGGTGCTGGTGTCGCGGTCCACGCTCACCATGTTGAAAGAGGAGTTCACGGCCTCCTTGAGCATGGAGCGCAGGAGGGCGGGCGTCACTGCGGCATCGGTGGTAAGAAAGGCCAGCATGGTGGCCATGTTGGGGTGGATCATGCCCGACCCCTTGACGCACCCGCCGATGGTCACTGTCTTGCCATCTATCTCCACAGTCAGCGCGGCCTCCTTGGGGCGGCTGTCCGTGGTCATGATGGAGCGGGCGAAGGGGAGGCCTCCTTCAGCAGAGAGCTGGACCTTGGGGATGCCCGCGCGTATGAGCGCCATGGGCAACTCCACCCCAATGATCCCCGTGCTGCATATTGCTACCTCGTTGTCCTTCAGCCCCAGGTGCCTGGCAGCCAGGCCCACCGTTTCCTGGGCGTCGCGCAGGCCCTGCTCACCAACGCAGGCATTGGCTATGCCGCTGTTGGCCACCACGGCCCGCACCTGGCCCTTTGCGACGTGGTCGCTGGTCAGCACCACCGACGCCGACTTGACAGCGTTGGTGGTGAAGGTGCCGGCGGCCACGCATGGCTGCTGGCTCATCAGCAGCCCCAGGTCCAGCTTGTGCTCGCCGTAGGTCTTGAGGCCGGCAAAGGTGGCCCCCGCCACGAAGCCGCTTGGGCTGGTGACCGAGCCTCCGGGGATGAACTGAATCTGCTCTGCCATGCCAGTGCTCCCGAAACAGGCCGTTTCCTTGAAGAACGGGGTGCAGTATACCACAGCGTCCAAGGTGGGCAAAGCCTCGTTGACCCCCATCTGGACCGAACCTATAATGGGGCATAGCCCGTTTGAGGGCCATCTTTTTGTCCTGATGAAGCTGGACATGACCACCGAAAGCTATCTTAGCAACATGGAAGAGCTGAAGGCGTTGGCTCTTAAGGAGCTGGAGAAGGCACGCACCGCTGAGGAGTTGGAGCAGTGGCGGGCGGCTTTTCTGGGCCGGAAGGGCAGGGTCACTCAGGTCGTGCGGGCGCTATCCGGGCTCTCTCCCCACGAGCGTCCCAGGGCGGGGGCGGTCGCCAATGAGGCCAAGACGCTCCTGGAGGCCCGCCTGGCGGAGAGACAAGAGGCGCTGAAGGGCGCCGAGTTGGAGCAGCTTTCGGCACAGAGCATTGACGTCACTCTGCCCGGACGCCAGATTACCCTGGGAGGGCTGCACCCGGTAACGCAGATAGTCCGGGAGATATGCGGCGTCTTTACCTCCATGGGGTTCCAGGTGGTGGAGGGGCCCGAGGTGGAGTGGGACGCCTACAACTTTGAGAAGCTGAACATCCCTCAAGACCATCCTGCCAGGGACATGTGGAGCACCCTCTGGGTTGACTATCGGGACCAGCAGGGGAGGTACCCCATGCTGCTGCGAACCCACACCTCCCCCATGCAGGCGCGCATCATGGAGCAGACTATGCCTCCGGTGCGGGTTGTGGTGCCGGGCAAGTGCTACCGGTACGAGGCCACCGACGCCACCCACGAGTCCCAGTTCTACCAGATCGAGGGGCTGGCGGTGGACGAGGGGATCACCTTCGCCCACCTCAAGGGCACGCTGTACGAGTTCGCCCGGCAGGTGTTCGGGAGCGACAGGAAGGCGCGGTTCCGCTGCGACTACTTCCCCTTCGTGGAGCCGGGCGTGGAGATGTCCATAGACTGCTTCGCCTGCCAGGGCCGCGGCGAGGAGGCGTGCCGCGTTTGCCGAGGGAGTGGCTGGATCGAGATCATGGGCGCGGGCATGGTGCACCCCAACGTGCTCAGGGGCGTTGGGTACGACCCGGAGGTGTACACCGGCTTCGCCTTTGGCCTGGGGCCGGAGCGCATCGCCATGCTCAAGTACGGCATCGAGGACATACGCCTCTTCTACGCCAACGACATAAGATTCCTGAGGCAGTTCTAGGGAGGCGGGCTAGCTGCGGACGACGGCCCTGAGCTTGGACACCTCGGCCTCTAGGTGCTGGACTCGGCTGGGCAGGTCGGGATGACCTTCAAGGCGGTCCAGCCCCTCGGTGATGAGGCGCCGTGCAAGCTGAGTGGGGTTCATGCCCATCTTCTGGGCCTCCCGGGAGAGGCGGGCAAGCTCTTCCCCCGGCATGCGGATGTTGAGATTGGACATGGGTCGGCGCTTTGGCCGCTCAAGGCGGGCAGGTTGTGCCGCTGGTTGTAGCAGTGGCTCCTCCCGCTCAATAGCGTGGATTTCCTTTTCAGTGTACCCCATAGCTTGCTCCTATGTGAGGTCTTGATACCGTTGTTGCTCGGCGCCAGTCATCTCTCTTGCAGTCACCGGGCGGTAGATGCGAGGTTGGCGCATCCGGCCCGTCCGCACCGCCTCTACAAAGATGACGATGTAGTGGCCAGCGGCGGTCTGACCGTATACTGCATGGCGCCCGGCGCGGGCGCGCGCTACAATGGGCTCATCCTCAACAATGACCTTTTCCACCTCTCCAGGGGTGATGTTGTGACGCGCAACGTGCTCAATATTGGCCTCGTCCCACTGAAGCTCACCCGCGCGTATGGTTCACCAAAGCGTAACTCATTGTATCACAAAGCATCACGATAGGCAAGGGAGCAGTTCCGCTCATCAAGCCGGAGCGATTAGCCAATGAAAGTCCCCCTATCATGGCTGAAAGAGTATGTGGACGTAGCCCTGCCTGCCAGGGAGTTGGCCCACCGCCTCACCATGGCGGGGTCAGAGGTGGGAGGCATCACCACCATCGGCGGCTCCTGGGAGAACGTGTACGTGGGCCACGTTGTTGGCGTGACGCCACACCCCAACGCAGACCGCCTGCGACTGGCCACGGTGGACATCGGCTCAGAGGCCGTCACCGTGGTGTGCGGCGCGCCCAACGTTGCTGCCGGCCAGAGGGTGCCCTTCGCCAAGGTCGGGGCGCGCCTGGTGAACCCGGAGAGCGGGGAGCTGTTCACCCTGAAGGCCGCCAAAATCCGGGGCGTCACCTCCACGGGAATGGTCTGCTCGGAGCGGGAGCTGGGGGTGGGCCAGGACCACACCGGCATTGTGGTGCTTCCCGCCGATGCTCCCATTGGCAGACCCCTGGCCAGCTACTGGGGGGACGCCGTCCTGGACCTGGAGGTCACCCCCAATCGGCCCGATTGCCTCTCGGTGCTGGGAGTGGCCCGGGAGGTGGCCGCGCTGACAGGGGCCACGGTCCGCGAGCCGTCCCTCTCCTATCAGGAAGATGGCCCACCCATCCAGGACCTGGCCACCATCCGGGTGGAGGCCCCGGACCTGGCCCCCCGCTACACCGCCAGCCTGGTCACCGGCATCAAGGTTGGCCCCTCGCCGGGGTGGCTCCAGGAGCGGCTCCTTCGGGCTGGGCTGCGGCCCATCAATAACTTGGTGGACATAACCAACTACGTGATGCTGGAGTACGGCCAGCCGCTGCACGCCTTCGACTACGAGAAGCTGGCGGAGCGCACGGTGCTGGTACGGCGGGCCCGCCCAGGCGAGGTGCTGGTGACCCTGGACGGCCAGGAGCGGCGGCTGGAGTCACCCATGCTGGTCATCGCCGACGCCCGCCGCGCCGTGGGCCTGGCGGGGGTGATGGGCGGCGCCAACACCGAGATCACGGAGAGCACCACCGCCGTGCTGCTGGAGTCGGCCAACTTCAACCCCATCAGCATCCGCCGGACGGCCTCTGCTCTCAAGCTGCACTCCGATGCCGTTGCGCGCTTCGATAAGGGGCTACATCCGGCCCTGGCGGAGTTGGGTCTGCGCCGTGCCACGAGGCTTGTCCTGGAGCTTGCGGGGGGCACGGCCTGTCGTGGCATCTGGGACGTGTACCCCTCACCCTGGCCGGAGCGCACCGTGGCCCTCTCCAGAAAGCGGGTGCACCAGGTGCTGGGTGTGGAGCTGCCTGTGGAGCAGGTGGCCAGCGTGCTGGGCTGCCTGGGATTCCACTGCCAGCAGCAGGGCGACGCTCTGGCAGTGACCGTCCCCTACTGGCGCGCCGACATCTCCATCCCCGACGACCTGGTGGAGGAGATTGCCAGGGTGTCCGGCTACGAGACCATCCCCGCTGAGCCGCTCTCTGGGAGAGTGCCATCGCGGCAGCCGCAGCCCTTGCGAGAGGTGAGGGAGCGGGTCCGTGACCTGCTGGCCAGTGGTGGAATGCAGGAGGTAATCTCCTACAGCCTGGTGAGCCAGGCGCTACTGGACAAGGTGGGCGCTTCAGGGGAGGGGTCTCAGCCGCCGTTGCGTCTGGCCAACCCCATGAGTGCTGAGCAGGAGCACCTGCGCACCACGCTGCGGGGGAGCGTCCTCGCTGCTCTGGCCAGCAACGAGCGCCAGGCCACCGAGGGGTTGCGCCTCTTCGAGGTGGGGCGGGTGTATCTGGCGGGGCAGCCGGGCCAGCTTCCCCACGAGAAGGAGATGGTGGTGGGCGCCTTCTGTGGCCCTCGCGGCGCCCTTGCCTGGCATGGCGAGAACGGGACATTGGACTTCTTCGATGCCAAGGGGGTCGTGGAGGCCCTGGGGCAGCAGCTTGGTGTGCCCGTCGGCTTCCAGCGGCATGGGGCCCCTCTCTTCCACCCGGGACGTTGCGCCTCGGTTATGGCGGGTGCGACTCCGGTGGGAGTGGTAGGGGAGCTGCACCCCACAGCCCTCGCCAGGTTCGACATCGTTGCTCCCACCGTGGCCCTGTTCGAGCTGGACATGGAGGCGCTCGCGGAGGTGCTCCCGGCAGTGTCGCGTCGGTACCAGCCCCTGCCGCGGTTCCCGGGCTCGGTGCGGGACATGGCCCTAGTGCTGGATACAAATGTACCTGCCGAGCGGGTGACCTCCATTATCCTGGGCCATACCCTGGTGGTGGGCGCCTCACTGTTCGATGTCTATGCCGGGCCCCCGATACCCGGGGGCAAACGCTCTCTGGCCTACCGCATCAGCTTCCAGTCGGCCCAGAGCACCCTGACCGCCGAGCAGGTGAGCGAAGCCCAGCAGGAGATACTGGAGCGCTTGCAAACGGAGACAGGGGCCACCCTGCGCGGCTAAGCGGGAAGGCCTAAAGTATCCTCCCCCCATTAATATTGACCCACGCGCTCATCTCATGGGGTGGGGTGACAGCCTCCGCCTTGCACACATGGGCCCGTGTGACATCGCTCATGGACCTGACTCCAAGCAGGCCCATGGCGCAGTTGAGCTCGTCCTCCAGGATCTCCAGCACCCGCACAAGGCCCGGAACGCCCGCTGCCGCCAGTCCCCAGCCCTGGAGCTTTCCGATGGCCACAGCCTTGGCCCCAAGGGCTATGGCCTTCAGCACGTCGCTGCCTCGCTGGACTCCGCCGTCCAGGACAATGTCGGCCTTGCCCGCGGCCGCATCCACGATCTCCGGGAGCATGTCCATGCTGCCCAGGCCGTGGTCGAGCTGGCGCCCGCCGTGGTTTGATACCCAAATGACGTCAACGCCGTGCTCCACCGCCAGCGCCGCGTCCTCGGCTGTCGCCACGCCCTTGAGCATGAATGGAAGGCCTGCCAGCTCCTTGATCCTGTCCATGGTCTCCCAGGTGAGAGACGCCAGGTAGGCTGGGTCGCGAGGCCTGCGCCTGCTTGGGGGCACCCAGCGGTCCACCATTGGCCTCTCTCTCCGGCTGTAGTGGGCCACGTCCACGGTGAGACACAACGCCGAATAGCCCGCCTTCTTCACTCGGGTGACCATGTCTTTGACCCACGCCCAGTCCCCATGCACGTACAACTGAAAGACCTTCGGATGCTCTGCGCCTGCGGCGATCTCCTCCAGGGTGGGCTCCGTGGAGGAGCTGACAACGTGGACTATCCCAAACTCTGCGGCGGCCTTGGTGGCGGCGACGCCTCCTTCGGGTGCGAAGACCTGCAACGAGCCTATGGGGGCCAGCATCACTGGGATTCGCAACCGATGCCCAAGGAAGGTGGTGGACGGATCGGTCTTGGATACGTCCACAAGCACCCGCGGGCGAAAAGCTATGCGGTCGAATGCCAGCCGGTTGCGCCGCATGGTGGTCTCGGACTCTGATGCGCCCACCAAGAAGTCCCAGACCCCTTGGGAGAGGTTGCGCCGTGCCGCTTGGACGATCTCTTCGTTGCTCACAAACTCAGAGTTCACTGGACTCACTTTGTGCCTCCTCAGTCCTGGTGGGGTCGAGTTTACCAGAGATGGTCCCCACGGACTACCACGGATGATGAGACATTGCCTGAGCAGCGACGCTACTTCGGCGCCGAAGCTCCCACCAGGCCCATGTACCACCGTCCTCCCTGGCGTACCAGAGAGCCGATGCTGGTGTGGAAGTAGCGCACCCCCCGCTCCAGCCAGGCGGGTGTGTCCTGCTCAGGGCAGCTCACCCCGGCGGTGCGCCCCGCCCGCACGATGGTGTCCACCGCCCGCCGTGCCATCTGCTGCACCTCTGGCACATCCCGCCTCCCTGGGAAGCCCATGGATTGCGAGAGGTCACCCGTGCCCACGAAGAAGACGTCCACCCCGTCCACCTTCACCATCTCTTTGAGGTTCTCCACGCCCTCCACGTCCTCTATCATGAGGCAGACAAAAGTCTCCCTGTTGGCCGTCTCCAGGTACTCCAACTGCGACCCCTTGATGTTGTAGAAGGCTGGGCGGGAGGGGCCCACCCCTCGGCGCCCCAGGGGGTAGTACTTCACCGCATCCACCACAGCCTTGGCCCCAGCGGCATCCATCACGTGGGGTACCTGCACCCCCAGGGCGCCCCTGTCCATGAATCGCAGGATCACCTCCGGTCGGTTGGTGGGCGGCCGGACTATGGGGGCTATGTCCGCCACCTCGCAGGCGCGGACCATACCCTCGGCCTCCGTCTCATTGATGGAGCCGTGCTCCGCGTCAATGAGCACCCAGTCGAAGCCGATCCACCCCAGCATCTCCACGACGTTGGGCGACGGTACCCCCACCATGGCGCCAAAGACAGGCTGCCCCGCTGCCAGCTTCTCCTTGATGCGGTACTTGTGCATATTCCCTCCTTCCTTTCTGAGGGCCTTTCTGCGGGCGGCCCCCGCCAAGTGGCTCAAGCCGCGACACATTATATGTGAAATCCCCGATGTTGCGGCGCTGCCGAGAGGAGAGCAGACTGCTCTGACTACGGCCCGGGGGTGGGCGGCGGCAACACTTTCTTTATCTGACGCAGCAGGTTGGCCAGCAATAGCCCTATGAGCACCCCGGCCAAGGCCACCGCAGTGGGGAGCAGCCAGGAGTTGCGCTCCGTGAAGGGCTTGGGGGGTTCTGGTGGGACGGTGAAAAGTGTGTTACTGACGTGCGCCCCTAGCTGGGCCACGGGCAGGTTCTCGGTGACCAGGTAAGGGAAAATGCGCTCCAGCTCGTAGGAGGGCGTGCGTGCTCCCAGGTTGCCGTAGTACAGGCGATAGGTCTTGTCAGGGCTGGCGGCGAAGATCAGCCTGCGCAAGTAGCTGCGGGTCCTGGCGCCCGATATGGCAAGCGGCGGGTTGTCCTCGTTGAATATGGTAAGGCGGTAGAAGCTGTAGGCGGACTCAGGATAGCCGATAGAGAGCTTACTGCCCACGAATTTGGGGGTGTTGTAGGCGTATACGGCCTCGGCGCCCTGGAGGAGCGTCCATTTGTCCGAGTCGTTGCTGCCTTCCAGGCTGACCTGGCGGTAGAAGTTCTGCTGCGGGATGTCCAGGGAGAGCTGACTGGTGGGAAAGCCCTGGCTTCCCATGTCCAGCACCACGATGGTCTTCCTGTCCACAGGGTTTTCCTCCCGTTTCACAATAGCGGCAGCCAGCTCTATCACACGGGGCGGCAGCTCCTGGGAGGAGTAGGCCATGGCGCCCGTAACGTCCAGGGGTGGTTCGCCGTCGTTCAATATGCGCACCCGAAGGTAGCGAGCAGTGCTGGCGGGGTACTGGACCCTGACGTATCTCTGGGTGAAGTGCCGCTCCTGTATGGTGAAGTCGTATATCTGGCCCTTCTCTTGCAAAATTGCCCATGTTTTGCTGTCCGAGCTCCCCTCTACCACCAACCGACGCTGGAAGTTGCGCGTGGGAGTCTGAATCTCCAGCTCGTTGTGCAGGATTCCCTCTTTGCCCAGGTCGGCCACAAAGCTGGTGTACTGGCCTGGCACGTGTCCCAGGTCTCTCACGGTGGCGTATATAAAGCTGCGCCGCTGCTCTCCCTGTTCCACCAGCAGCTTGTAAGGCACCTCCTGCAGGCTATCCACCTCCACCACCCGCAGGTCCCAAAGCAAGGGAGCAGCGTTGGCGAACACCTCCGCGTCTGGCGATACCTCCACCAAGGCCCCGTTCGTTAGACCCTGGGGTAGCACTATGGGTTTGAAGAACTTCCAGGAATCCTTGGAGAAATCCGCGGAGAGCGGCGCGGCCACCAGACTGGCCAGAGCGGCGGCCAGTCCGATGGCCGAAATCAGACGGAACATGCGGCTAAGCCTGCTTGCCAAAGAGGAACCCCCTTATTGCCTGGCTGTACCGCTGGTAGGCCAGTCCCGTGGCCAGCAGCAGCACGCCCAGGGTGATGAAGGCGGCCACGCGGTAGCCTCGCTCCAGCAGGAAAACGTCAAGGACGAACAGCTTCGCCACGGGTATGGCCAGAAGGGCGAGGCCTGCCAGGCGCGCCGTTCTGGACCGGCGCACCATGCCAGCGGCGATGATACCGCTGGCGTAGACCGCCCAAAGGAGCGTCAAGGAGAGTTGCTTGGCGCTGGCCAAGTTGGTGCGCAGCACCACCTCCCGGCTGTCGAAGAAACGCAGGGCCTCGGCGCTCAGGCTCCACAGCGCCAGGACGTTGGCAGCTACCACGAGGCCCAGCAACAGATTGCGCTCGGATTCCCACAGCTCCTCCCGCTGGCGCCAATACAGGTAAGCGGCGAAGACGACCACCGCCAGCACCAGAAGAAAGGTGGCAAAGTGGAAGTTGAGCAAAAGCGCATAGGTCCTGGGGTTCAGGGCCACGGCGAAGGTATCAATGAGGACATACTTCAAGACAGCCACCGCCAGCAGCCCCAATCCTGCCCAGCGCAGGAAGCCGGAACGCTTCCACAGGGCCACCCCTAGTAACCCCAAGGCATAGATGGCCCACAGGGCTGTGAGCGAGAGGAGCTTGCCGTTGCTCGCGGCCTGGCTTTGAAGGGTGACCACCTTCCTGCTATCGAAGAAGCGTATGGTCTCGGCGCTCAGCCCCCACAGGGCGACCAGGTTGGCCACTATCAGCAGGGCAAGGAAGATGTACCGCTCTCCTTCGAGAAGGTGGTCTCGCTGCCGCCAGTACAGATAGGCGGCGAATATCACCACCGCCACCACCAGCAGGAAGGTGAGGAAGTGGAAGTTCAAGAGCAGGATGAACGCCCTGGGATCAAGGTGAACGACAAAGGTGTCGTTGAAGACAAGCTTCAGCACTGGGATGGCCAGGAGGCCCAGGCCTGCCCATCGCAGAATAGGCGAGCGTTTGCCCAGGGCCACCGCCAGCAGGCCAAAGGCGTAGATCGCCCACAGCGCGGTGAGGGCCAGTTGCTTGCCGTTAGAGGCAGTAACCGAGGTCGCTGCCGCGGTTTGTCGGAGATCAAGGAGCTGTTGTGGCCACAGGCTCAGGGGCACGTTGTTGCGCATCAGCGCCTGAACCTCTGAGTTCCTCTCGTAGGCCAGTTGGGCAGCCACGGCGCGGCTGTCGAAGTAGGAGATGACCTCAGCGCTGAGGACCCATACGGTGAAGAGGTTGGCTGCGCCGGCCAGCACCAGGGAGAGGTTGGTCTCCCACTCCTCCAGGCGGCCGCGCTCTCGCCAGTAGAGATACGCCGCGACATAGAAAGCTGCCACGGCAAACATAAAGGTGGGGAACCGCGTGTTGAGGAACGGCCGGAATGTCTCCAGGTTTACCGGGGTATCGAAGACCAGGAGGCGGAAGGCGGCGATGGCCAGGACACCCAGGCCAAAGGCCCGGGTAGGCCAGCTTCTTACAAAGAAGCCCACCCACACCAGCACTGCGCCCTCGGCGGCCCAGGCCACGGTGATCCACGAGCCGCTTAGTTGCAGCGGCACGGCAACGGTCAGGAACACCAGGGCTGTGGCCAGGGTGTAGAGGGCAACCTGGGGCGGCGCTCCCTTGCGCCAGATAGCGCCATAGCCCACCAGGCCGTAGAAGAGAGAGAGGGACAGGGTAATAAAGCCGAACCAGGCCTGGTACTTTGCCCACAGCAGGCCATAGGTGTTGCCGAAGTAGGCAACGGCGTTCAGTGTCATGAGGGCCATGTCCTGAGGCTGGGGCGTCCGACGCCACACGATGTGAAAGAGGGTCGTAGCGCCCACGAATATCAGGAAGATAGCCGTTAGCCCTATTTCGGCCCGGACCAGGTCTGATGCAAGGATCTGCTTGAGCCACAAGCCAAACAGCGCGTAGGAGGCTATCAGACCTATCAGCGTGAACCAGCGCCAGTTGCGGAAGGTGGACACGCCCAGGATGCCGACATCCACCACGATGATGTACAGCAGCATCAGGTATCGCTGGTCCGCCTCCAGCTTGCGGCCCAGGAGGACAGGGGTGAGGAAAGCGCCAAAGATGCCCAGCAGGGCGATGACCAGCGACTCGTACCGGAGGGCCAGCAGGCCGCTCACCACGACTACCAGGGCCAGAAGGGCGAAGGCGAGCACAGGATCAACGAGCTTGTAGAACCCGAAGGCGGCATAGATGGAGAGGTACAGTATGCCGATGCCGCCGCCGGTGACCGCCTGGGACCATCTGGGGTAGCGGCGCTGGGTGAACTCGCCGCCTCCCAGGAGCGCCACTCCCACGCCGATGCCCAGGATGACGCGCCCCGCCGGACCTATCCAGTTGTTATCGAAGGCCAGCTTCAGGAAGAACCCCATGCCTATAGCCAGGGCGACAGCGCCGATGATGGCCAGCCAGTTCAGCCCCAGCACCTGCTCCCAGTCTATGGAGGGCAAACGTATGGGGGGTAGCGAGATTCCGCCTCCTCCGTACTCCATCTCTCCCATAGGCACGTACGTAGAGGGTGGCACACCTGCCCCAACCGGCTCAGCCTCTCGTGCCTCCGTAGTTGCCGTTTCAGGTGTTGGGAGGGCAGCACTGGCAGGTGGAGCTACGGGTGCCGCTGGCTGTGGTGCGGGGGGCTGAGGCGTGGGCTGAGGCGACGGACGGACACGGATACCCCACAGCGCCTCCAGGGCGGCGATCCGGTCGGTGAGCTGCACCAGCTTACGCTGGACCTGCCGCAGCTCCTCTTCAAGAGAGGGCGCAGGACTCTGGGGCTGGCTCTCTTGGCGCGGCGGCGAAGATACGCCTATCAGGGGCGACCCGCAGAAGATGCAGAAGGCTCCCCCGGCGGGGTTTTCCTCGCCGCACTTGGAGCAATGCACAGGCTGGTTAGGGCTCTTCTCCATCTCTACGGTCAGTCCTCAGCACAGGGCGGAGCAAGACCAGGGGAAGGCCGACAATCAAGGCCAGCAACCCTATCTGCAATTCCCACCACCCTTCCCATCCGTTCTCACGGGGTACGAGCCAGCCCAATTCAAGGCCAGCCATGCCGGCGAGGGCCAGGGCTGCTTTGCCGAGCGCAGACACACTCCTCAGGTGGCGCCAGAAGGCCAGCGGGAAGAGCAGACCGATACCGAAGCCACGCACGGCATCGAACGCGGTCGAGTCCGCCGGAAACATGCTCGCAAAGAACAGCAACACGCCTAGCGCAGATGCGAGCCTGCCAGTCAGGCGGAGGAGGGGTGAGAGCCAGAGAGAGGTTGCAATGCCAACGCCCATGACCCCCCACCCTTGCAGGAGCCATCCCACACCCGCAAATTCGCGGGCCATGGCTATTTTGTAAAACGGCGCTACGATAGTTCCCGCAAGGAACAGGCCGAAGGCGGCGGAGGCAACAGAGACCCTGACTGGTGCCCGAGCCGGAGGGGCGGCCGCTGGGATGACCGCAGGGGCAGCGGGAGCCTGGTATGCGTGTGGGGTAGACGTGGACACAGGCGCAGGCTGGACAGCTTGCGGACTCAGTGACGCATCACACCTGCCACAGAAGCGAGCCTGGGGAGGGTTGTCATTGCCGCAAGCGGTGCATCTCATACGCGCATGCCTACGAACTCCTCACCGCTAGCGGCATGCTACCTTGGATTCTGTGCTTGGTCAACTCCCGCTGGTGGAGTCCCGCCTTACTCCAGGCGGCCGGAGGCAGCCTGGCGACAACGCCAGCGGCTGGAGGACGCCGCCTGGCTTGTGGCTGAAGGCTGGGGAACGTATACTTTCCCCATCATAGGCGGGTGTCGGCCTTCGGAGGGGTAGGACGTGAAGGTAGGCATCATCAACGTGACAGGCTACTCAGGGGTGGAGCTGGCCCGGCTTCTGCGCCACCACCCTCAGGCCCAGCTTGTGGCCGTCACCGGCCGAGGCGCCGTCGGGCAGAAGCTGGGGGACGTATTCCCCCACCTGGCGGAGATAGACCTGCCCATCCAGCAGGAGCTGGCCAACAGCGTTGACGTGGCCTTCTCCGCTCTGCCCCAGGTGGCCAGCGCCCAGGCATGCGTTCCCCTGGTCCGGGCGGGCGTCCCTGTCATTGACATCAGCGCCGATTTCCGACTCAAGGACCCGGCCCAGTACAAGGAGTGGTACCAGGCCGACCACCCCGCCCCCGACCTGCTGGAGAAGGCGGTGTACGGCCTCACGGAGCTGAACCGCCCGGCGCTGAGATCGGCCCGGCTGGTGGCCAACCCCGGCTGCTACCCTGAGAGCGCCATCCTGGCCCTGGCCCCGGTGGTGAAGGAGGGGCTGGTGCTCCCCGACATCATCATAGACAGCAAGTCGGGGGTGTCTGGCGCCGGAAGGGGCCTGAGCCTGGGCACCCATTACTCCGAGGTGAACGAGAACGTCCAGGCGTACCAGGTGGGCGGACACCGGCACCTGCCAGAGATCACCCAGGAGCTAGCCCACCTGCGGTCTGGCTTCCAGCCTCGGGTCACCTTCATCCCTCACCTGATCCCCATGACCCGCGGCATACTCAGCTCCTGCTACGCCACCTTCCGGCCAGGCGCATTCGGCACCGCCGAGCAGGCCCGGAAGGCGGTGCGGGAGCTGTACCGGGAGTCTTACCGGGGTGAGACCTTTGTGAAGGTGGTGGAGGCGCCGCCGCAGACCAAGCAGACCTGGGGCAACAACGACTGCCTCATCTACCCCACAGTGGACATCCGCACGGGCAGGCTGGTGGTCATAAGCGTCCTGGACAACCTGGTGAAGGGCGCCGCCGGCCAGGCTATCCAGAACATGAACCTGATGTTCGGCCTGCCGGAGACGGCTGGCCTGGAGCACATCGCCGTCTATCCGTAGCTGCTGCCGGGCCCCCATCGTCTAGCGGCCCAGGACGCCACCCCTTCAAGGTGGAGATCGCGGGTTCGAATCCCGCTGGGGGCACCAGGGTCGCATGGTGGTAAACTGGTCTTACGCACACGGGCACAAGAGGTTCAGCCATGACCAGAGCCACTTCCGTCGTTGACGACATCCTGAAGGCGCTGCCTACCCTTACCAAGACTGAGCGAAGGAGGCTCCTGGAAGGGCTTTGCGCCAACCCCCACCTTATGGAAGACCTCCATGACATCGTCACCCTTCTGGAACGGAGGGACGAGCCCTCCCGACCGTACGAAGAGTTCGTCCAGGAGCTGAAGGCTGAAGGGAAACTTTGACCTATGGTCTCAGGATCACTCCTTCGGCACAGCGAGAGATGCGGAACCTCCCGCAGGACGCACTTCGCCGCGTTCACCAGCGCATCACCAGACTGCGAGAGCGCCCGCTGGCTCCTGGGACCAGGAAGCTGGCGGGCGGGCTGGGATACAGAGTCCGGGTAGGGGAATATAGAGTCTTGTTCTTCCTGGATGACGAGACGCGGACTGTGGTAGTGACCGCCGTCCGCCACCGTCGGGAGGCCTACCGGTAGAGCCGCACTCGATGAGGCCCAGGACGCCACCCCTTCAAGGTGGAGATCGCGGGTTCGAACCCCGCTGGGGGCACGCCCGGTTGCGCTTTTGATTGTCCTGGTGTGAGTGTGATTGTTTTGTGCAATTTTTGATGTCTTCAGATTCAGCAGGTGGCGCCTTTTGTTGGTTGTTTTCTGGCGGGTGTGGTTTTTGGGGTGCATAGCGGTGTAGGATGAGGATAGCAGATGGGAGGCAGGACAAGAAAGGGTGTAGTGGCAGAGCGGGGAACTCCTGGTCCGGGTTTCCAGGGTTCGAATCCAGGATGCTCCACCCATGCAAGCGTTTGTATAATGCATGCGAGCATTCCTCATTGGATTAGGACGGTACCGAATCTGCTGAATCAGGGCAAGCTCAAGCATGCTGTGGTGTCCATATGGCGCAAAGGGTGGTTACTCGCCCTTCTGGGCCAAACCGCTGCCGCCGTCTCGATCTGGTGGTGGCCAGGTTTTGATCCGCCACCCATCAGCGAGACCAAGCCGCACACGCTTTACTTTCTTGCTGCCACTGCTCAGTCCCTAGCTGCCATCCTAGCCCTGGTATTCACGATATCCCTCGTTGTCGCCCAACTCTCGTCCCGCTATTCGCACAGGATGCTGGCTGAGTTCTTTGACCCACTAACTATCGGGTACTTCTTGGTATTCGTCGCGGCTGCTTTGATGCCTCTCTGGCTGCTTGGTCAGGAACAACCGCTTCTATGGGCAACCAGAGTATCCCTAACCATAGCTGCCGCAGTCCTCTTGCTACTTGTTCCATATTTTCTGCGATTTCGTGAGAGACTAGACCCTGCATCTGTCATCAAAAGACTCCAGGGCAAGGCAATAAAACGCCTGAAAGTGGACCGTGAGAAGGAACCTGAAGAGGTGGCTGCTATAGACAACTTCTGTATGAGCGCCTTCGCGCTCAGAGATTACGACACGTTCAATATGGGTGTTCGGACGCTTGGCACAATCGCGCTGGAAGCTTCCCAAGACATGAGGGACACCGTAGGCAAAGGAGTGTTCTATCGCCTCATGTATATTGGCCTCGCTACAATCGACGACCCTATCGCACCAGTGCGTGTGATCGTGGTACTGAGAGATACCGGCCTGCAAGCTGTGGCACACGGACAGGAGGCCGCCGAAGGATGGGGTACCTTCCCGATTGCCAATATCGGCGCTCGGGCCGCGGAAAAGGGACTTGAAGCCCCAGCGGAACAAGCCGTCACGAGCCTAATTGAAGTAGGGAGAGAGGCGGTGGAACACGGACTAAGCGTAGCTGTTCGTGTTGTGGCAGGGCTCTGCAACATAGCCAAGGCAGTCATCCATCAAGACGCAAGAGCGATGGACCGCGTTGCCGAGGGAGCGGTTGAGACATTGGGCATTTTGACGGCCAAGGCAATTGAGAAGGGGATGAAGGATGAAGATACACAGCGCATGGTCTGGGAATTGGACTGGGTGTGCAGAAAGGCTTCCGAGGGGCGGATAATTGATGTGTTACATGCTGCTGTCCGGCGGTTGTGGGTCATCGGCGCTTGGGCAACCCAGGCCGGTGCTAGCGAGACCATAGAAGGGGCGTGGATAGCTCTCAGGGGCCCTGAAGAGGCTGGCATCCTTCCCTCGTTTCTCCAACCTGACTACGTGGCCGCGAACGAGTCACTCTCTACCGACGAGTTGCAACAGGCTCTCATTGAGTTCAGGGAACGCTACAGTGGAAGACACGGCGGGGGTTCCTAACAAGGTTGCTCGCTCCTGGTTAGGCCGACAGCCGGAGCGCCAGTTCAAAAGTTCTTGTTTCTGTACGTTTAGGCACACCAGAAGCCCCTCGAACGGACTTAGTCCGACAGCCGATGACGAGTAGACGGTGGTGTGGTGTTGGTTCTACAATGGAGCCAAAAGAGACGTGTTCTGGAGGAGGCCGGTGCCAGTCAACCTGTCGGTCAAGAACGTCCCTGATGACCTTGCAGAAAGGCTCCGCAAACGGGCGAAGCGCCATCATCGCTCCCTTCAGGGCGAGCTGATGGTCATCCTGGAGGAGGCCACAGGCCCCACGAACCTCTCCGTGGACGAAGCCGAGAGGCGCCTGAGAGTCTTGGACTTCAGGACTGGCGACGACTCCACCGCCTGGGTCCGGGAACTGCGGGATGCCCGCTAGGGTGGTGGACGCCTCCGTCCTGGCGGCCTGGTGCTTCCGGGAGCCCCGGGCATCAGAAGCTCTGGGGCTGCTCCAGGGTCCAGACCTCTATGCGCCCTACCTTCTGGCCTATGAACTCGCTAGCATCGCTAGAAGGAAGGCCACAGCGTACCCCGAAAGGCTAGAGGTCCTCAGCGAGGCGCTTGCGACGGCTCTCGCCCTTCCGATTCACTGGAGCGATGTTGACCACGTGGCGGTGTTGCGCCTGGCCCTGGACGCCAACCTCGCCACCTACGACGCTAGCTACCTCTACCTGGCGCGAGCACTGGGCGCACCCCTGGCCACCTTTGACCAGAGGCTGGTGCGGGCAGCTCAGGACGCGGGAGCGTGACAGCCGTGCCAACCGACCGGCATGGACCCGCCCATGCCGCTGGCCTGAGCCGGTGCCGCCCTAACAGGGTGATGAAAAACCCCTTTCGACCATCCCCCTACCCCCTGCCTAGCCAGGAAGGGGGTAGAAATCATATCTGGTGGGCACCCCCAGACCCCCGGCCCTTCGGCTTCGCTCAGGGCAAGCTCCGGGGCGAAGCCCCCTCTGCACTCCCCTTTTTCAGCAGCCTGCTAACCAGCTAGCCGGAGGCTGAGCCGAAGACAACTGGTTTCTGTATACTACGGCACATCAGCGATTCCACACCGAGCAGGAGGGTGTGATGCAACCCGTCACCAGGGAGCAGGCAGGGGAGCGGGCCCGCGGGTACATGGCGGGGGGCCGCAACTGAGCGGAGTCGGTCCTGCAAGTTATGCAGGAGGTCTACGGCATCCAGGACGAGGTTGTGCCCTGGGCCGCCCTGGCGCTGGGGGGCGGCATCGCCCGATGCCAGGATGTGTGCGGCGCCGTGACCGGGGGCTCGCTGGCGGTGGGCCTAAGCCAATCGCTCCGTGGCCTCGACCACGACCGGAGTCGCGATGAGGCCTACGAGCGGGCCCGCTCTCTGTACCGCCGGTTCCAGGAGCGGTTTGGCGCTGTGGACTGCCGCACCCTCACAGGCCACGACTTCAGCGCGCCGGAGGGGTACACCCGCTTCCGGCAGGACAGGGAGGCGCGGCGCCGGTGCCAGGAGTACGTGACCTTTGTGGTGGAGAGCCTGGCGGAGCAGGAGCAGGCCTAGAGGTGCGACGCAGCCCCGTGCTAGCGCTGACGGTGGGACTGAGCCGGCCGGCCCGCTGGCTGAGATGGCTGGCGCCCGCAGCGTGGATGGGGCTCATGAGCTTCGTCTCTCAGCAGTCGAGCCCTCCTGAACCCCGGCTGCCCAGCGGGCTTCTCGCCTTTCTTGGAGGCCACGAGGATAAGCTGTTCCACTTCGTGGAGTTCGCCATCCTGGCCATGCTGCTTCGGCTGGCCCTGGGGACCGCTCGCCCCAAGCTGCGCGCCCTGCTCATGGTCGTTGTGGGCTGCGCCCTGTTTGCGGCCACCGACGAGGTGCACCAGGCCTTCGTCCCTGGGCGAGATGCCTCCCCCTTGGACGGCTTGACCGATGTGGCAGGTGCGGTATCGGGGCTGCTGCTGACTCACTGGGTACTGGGGTGGGCGCGCTACAGGCTTGGCCGCCTTTCACAGTCGGGCCGCATCCTGTAGAATAGCCCAAGTGGGCATCGTCTCACGGGCAAGACTCTGGTGGGTCTTGCCGGCCCCGGGCCAACCTCAGTGGCGCATTCGTCTAGCGGCCCAGGACAGTGCCCTCTCAAGGCACAGATCACGGGTTCGAATCCCGTATGCGCCACCATTGTTGACGGCACTCGGACAGGCCGACAGTCTCACAGCGACGTGTTGAGGGGGGCTTCCGGCTCCAGCGGCGTCAGAACGAGTCAGCGCGGGGGGCGCAACCCAGCCAGAGTGACCGTGACGAGCCGGCGGACTGCGGCCTTGGACGGGAGGCTGCCGGTTGCTGTGAGGGCGTGGAGGCAGTAGCTAGCGAGCTCGTCAGGCGCGACATCATCCCGGACGTCGCCGATCTCTGCGGCCTCGGTCAGCAGGTCTCGGATCAAGTCGCTCAGTTGCCGCTGCGCTTGGGCGACCTGCTCGTCTCGATGCAGGAACGCCGCGAGTTCGGTGTTGTGGTGCCCGTGGTACTCGTGGGAGATGAGCGCGAAGGCCTCCAGCACAGCTTCGAGTCGCTTGCCAGCGTCGCCAGCCTGGTCTCGGACTTCGGCGAGATATTCAAGGTGGCCGGTGATCTGACGTTCGTGCCAAGCGACCAGGATCGCTTCGACGCCTGGGAAGTACTTGTACAGCGTCGCACGTCCGATGCCGGTCTCCTCGGCGATCTGCGACATGGTCACTGACAGCAGCCCGTGCTCGGCTACTAGCGCCGCAGTGGTTTCCAGGATCGCATCGCGCACGTCGCGGCGGTGTGCTTCGATGGTCTCGTTCCAGAGCTTCGGCATAACCCCAGTATACATTAGACATACTGTATTTGACCATAGACGTATTGTCTGGTAAGCTTGCTCACGAAGACCTTGCGGACCGCGGGCGACAGAGAACGAATGAACCGCTAGAGCGGCCTGTGTATGCTCACCAGAGGAGGCTCGAAAATGCACCACAAGACCGCTGACGCCCCGAAAACGGCAGGCCGCGTCATCCACGGGGGCATCCACGGGGCGCACTGGTACGATCTTTTTGTCAGAGTCACCTCGTTCGGGCGGGACAGGGCGATCCGGGAGAAGCTTATAGAGCTGGCCTCGCCGGCGCCTGGTGATAAGGTGCTCGACGTCGGCTGCGGCACGGGCACGCTCGCGATCGCCATCAAACCGCAGGTGGGCACCGGCGAGGTGCATGGCATCGATGCTTCTCCTGAGATGATCCAGGTCGCAAAGGAGAAGTCAGCCAAGGACGGCTCCGATATCGATTTCCGGGTTGCCCTGATCGAGGCGATCCCGTTTCCGGACGCTTCCTTCGATCTCGTGACCAGTAGCCTCATGCTCCACCACCTACCGGACAATCTGAAGGCGAAGGGCTTTCTGGAGATACGGCGCGTGCTGAAGCCCGGCGGCCGCTTCATGGTGATGGACTTCGCTGCGCACAGCCACTCTCGCCTCGGCCACCATCTGCCGTCGATCCTCGGCCACTCGCGCGGCGAGAGCATGGTTGACAAGCTGACGCCGATGTTAAGGGACGCCGGCTTCAGCGACGTTGAGGGCATCCTCACGCGCCACAAGAACTTCGCCTTTATCCGCGCCCGCCAAGGCGTCAGTAAAACCTTGAGGACCACGCGCGAGAAAGGAGACGCACATGGTTGACCCAACCCCCCACCCCGGCACCGGCGACGACACTGGCGTGGGGCCCGGCTGCGGATCGCCTCCCGGCATGCCACGCTGGGTGAAGGTGTCTGGGATCATCGTCATCGTCCTGGTCCTGTTGTTTGTCGTCTTGCAACTCACCGGCCTCCGTGGTGGCCACGGACCTGGGCGCCACACAGATGGGGGCGACACACCGCCCACACAACACGGGCCGTAGAACACGAGGTGAAACAGCCATGACCATGACACCCGGCCTCCGCAAGTTCGTGCTCACCGCACACATCACTTCCTCGGTCGGCTGGCTTGGCTCGGTCGTTGCGTTCCTAGCTCTCGCCGTCGCCGCTCTGACCGTCCAGGATGCTCAGTTGGTGCGCGCCGCCTATCTCGCGATGGAGTTGACCACCTGGTACGTCATCGTCCCGTTGGCTCTCGCCTCGGTGCTAATCGGGGTTGTCAACGCACTGGGCACCCCGTGGGGCTTGTTCCGGCACTATTGGGTCCTGGTGAAACTCCTGCTAGTCCTCTTTGCCACCATCATCTTGCTGCTGGAGACGCAGACAATTAGCTACATGGCAGGCGTAGCGGCAGAGACGACATTGTCCAGTGCCGATCTCCGCGGGCTGAGGAGCCCGGGGCTCGTGGTCCACGCCGGTGGCGGCCTACTGGTGTTGCTCGTGACCACGGTCCTGTCGGTGTACAAGCCGCGGGGCTTGACCCCGTACGGGTGGCGTAAGCGGCAGGAGGGGCGTCCGGTACTCGCGCCCGCCGCCGACGCGAGTCAGGATGGACAGTAAAGTCGCCGTTGCTGGTACAATCAATTCTGTGGCCATTAGGCCCCATCATGTAGGACTTGGACCAAGGAACTGGCGGCGAAGCTAGGCAGTCCCCTTTGTGATTGACACCTACCCCAGGTACTCCAGGGCGGCGGTGGCCAGCACCTGCGCCGCCACGGGGAGCGCCTCCTCGTCCAGGTCGAAGCTGGGGCTGTGGTGCGGGCCGCCGATGCCCTTGGCCGGGTTGGCCGAGCCCACCACGAAGTAGCAGCCCGGGGTCTCTTGAAGGAAGCGGGCCACGTCGTCGGCGACCATGGTGCGCTCCGGCTCCACCACACGGCTCTTGCCCACCACCCTGGTGGCTACGTCCAGCAGGAAGCGAGTGGCATCGGGGTCGTTCTTCAGGACGGGACAGCCATTGCGGTGGACAAACTCCCCCTGGCACCGCATGGCGGCGGCCACGGTGGCGGTGACCTCCCTCACCCGCTCCAGGATGTATGTCCTGACCTGCTCGTCGAAGGCGCGCACGGTGCCGGTCATCTCCACGCGGTCGGCCACGATGTTGAAAGCCTGCCCTCCGTGGATGGTTCCAACTGTGAGCACGGCGGGCTGGAAGGGGCCCACCTCCCGGCTGACAATGGTCTGGAGGGCCGACACCACTTGGGCTGAGGCGGCTATGGCGTCCACCGCCAGGTGGGGCGTGGCACCGTGGCCGCTCTTGCCTTGAATCACCAGCTTGATGTCATCGGCGCTGGCCCAAAAGGCGCCGGGCAGGGTCCCGACCGTTCCGGCAGGCAGCTCGGCCCAGAAGTGGAACCCCAGCACCCGGTCCGGCCTCGGGTCCCGCAATACACCCTCATCAATCATGCGGCGCGCCCCGGCCATCGTCTCCTCGGCGGGCTGGAACACGAACTTCACCCGGCCCCGCAGGCGATCGCGGTTCTGGGCCAGGATGGAGGCCACCGCCAGCGCCACCGCGGTGTGGCCATCGTGGCCGCAGGCGTGCATCTTCCCCGGAATGGTGGAGCCGTGGGGCCGGCCCGCCACCTCCTGGATGGGCAGGGCGTCAATGTCGGCGCGGAGCATCAGTGTCTTGCCGGGCTGGCTCCCCTCCAGCAGGCCCACCACCCCGGTCTGCGCCACGCCCGTCTGCACCCGCAGGCCCAGGGAGCGCAGCCTTTCGGCCACCAGGCGAGCCGTGCGCTCCTCCTGGAAGGCCAGCTCGGGGTGGCGGTGCAGGTCGCGTCGCACTCCCCACAGGTCCTCCTTCAGCTCGGCCACGGCGGTGGCCACGTCAGGCAAGCTCATACTGGTCTCCTTGGCTATGCTGGCTGGACCAACTATAGACCTGGGGACACTGTGGTGCAACGAAAGGCGGCTGCGGTTGTCGCAGGTGGTATAATGCGCCCTAACCCCGCAGGGACACCGATTTTGAGGAGAAGCGAGCATGGAGATGGGGCTGAAGGGCAAGGTGGCCATCGTGACCGGCGGTAGCGATGGCATTGGCAAGGCCGCCGCTGAGAGCCTGGCACGAGAGGGCGCCAGCGTGGTCATCTGCGCCCGGCGTCCCGACGTGCTGGAGGAGGCGGCCTCCGACATCGCCGCCAGCACCGGGGGCGCTGTGTTGCCCGTTCAGGCGGACGTGACCCGGACCCAGGACATCGAGAACGTGGTCAACCGGGCTGTGGAGCGCTTCGGGCGCGTGGACATTCTGGTGAACAACGCGGGCGCCTCGGCGGCGGCCTCCTTTGAGGCCGTGGACGACAAGGCGTGGCAGGCTGACATGGACCTGAAGTTCTACGCGGCCATCCGCTTCAGCCGGCTGGTGATCCCCCACATGAAGCGGGTGGGCGGCGGGCGCATCATCAACGTCACCAACCTGGGGGGCAAGGCGCCCCGGGCCAGCTCCGTGCCCACCTCTGTGAGCCGGGCGGCGGGCATCGCGCTGACCAAGGCCCTCTCCAAGGACCTGGCCGCCTACCATATTCTGGTGAACACGGTGTGCATCGGCCTGATAGAGAGCGGCCAGCACCGTCGCCGGTGGGAGCGGGCCAAGGCGCAGGACCCTAGCCTCACCCTGGAGGCGTGGTACGAGCGGCTGGGCAAAGGCGTACCCGTGGGGCGGGTGGGGAAGGCCCAGGAGGCGGGGGATGTCATCTGCTTCCTGGCGTCGGAGCGCGCCAGCTTCCTGTCAGGCACCTCTGTAAACATAGATGGCGGCTCCAGCGCCGTGATCTGAAGGTTATTCCGAAAAAGAGCGCTCATGGTGAGCCTGTCGAACCATGAGCGGCAAAGCGCCCGCTCGTCCTGAGCTCCGACTCCGTCGGAGTCTCGACACAGTCGGACCTGTCGAAGGACGAGTTGAGATTCTGGCACGTTTTTAGCCACGAGGAGAGAGCAAAGGCATATGCAGGACTACTTGCGAGAGTTCAAGCCAGCGGGGCGGCTGCTCCTGGGACCAGGCCCAGCCAACGCGCACCCCAGGGTGCTCCAGGCCATGGCGATGCCTCTCTTGGGCCACCTGGACCCGGACTTTCTGCGCCTCATGGACGATGTCCGCGAGATGCTGCGCCAGGTCTTCCAGACGGGCAATGGCCTCACCCTGCCCATCTCCGGCACAGGCACGGCGGGCATGGAGGCGGCCCTGGTGAACATGCTGGAGCCCGGCGATACCATAGTGGTGGGGGTGAACGGGTTTTTCGGAGGCCGCATAGCCCAGATAGCGGAGCGGGCCGGTGCCAAGGTGGTGGCCGTGGAGCACCAGTGGGGCCGCCCGCTGGCCCCGGAGGCCATCAAGAAGGGGCTGGACGGCCAGCGAAAGGTCAAGGCCGTGGCCATGGTCCACGGGGAGACATCCACCGGCGTGCTCACCCCCTTGCCAGAGCTGGTCCGCCTGGCCCACGAGCACGATGCGTTGTTCATGGTGGACGCGGTTACGTCCCTGGGCGGCGTGGACCTTCGGGTGGACGAGTGGGGCATTGACGTCTGCTTCAGCGCGTCGCAGAAGTGCCTGGCATGCCCGCCTGGCCTGGCCCCGACGACCTTTGGCGCCCGCGCCCTCGCGGCCCTGGACAGCCGGAAGACGCCGGTGCAAAGCCTTTACTTTGACCTGAACATGCTCCGCACCTACTGGCACCAGCGCTCCTATCACCACACGGCGCCCATCTCCATGCTCTTTGCCCTGCGGGAGGGACTGCGGCTGGTGCTGGAGGAGGGGCTGGAGGCGCGCTTCGCCAGGCACAAGCGAGTGGCGGCAGCCCTCTGCGCCGGGCTGGAGGCACTGGGCCTGGAGCTCTTCGCCCAGGAGGGGTACCGGCTGCCGCAGCTTACCACCGTGGTGATACCCGACGGCGTGAAGGACGCCGATGTGCGCGGCGCGCTCCTGCGCGACTACAACATCGAGATCGGCGGCGGCCTGGGGGAGTACGCGGGCCGCCTCTGGCGCATCGGTCTCATGGGGCACAACGCCACCCCCGCCAACGTCCTCTACCTGCTCTCCTCCCTGGAGGAGGTCCTGGCCCGCCAAGGGTTCGAGGTGCCCCTGGGTCAGGGCGTGGCCGCCGCCCAGCGAGCGCTGGCACGCAGCGTATAATCTCTGGGGAGCCTGTCCCCGAACACAGGCTCATGGTTCGACAAGTTCACCACGAGCGGTAAGGTGGCCCGCTCACCCTGAGAGGCTGTCGAAGGGTGAGCAACTCTGCAAGCGCCCCTACACCGTTATCTCGGCGCTGCCGACGGTCACCAGCTTGCCGTCCTGGTTCTCCACCCACATCTCCACCTTGAACCGGATGTGGCCCCCCACGGGGGTCGTCTCCCGCACGACGCCCTTGGCGGTTACTGTGTCCCCGGCAAAGATGGGTGAGATGTACTTGCACTGCATCTTGGAGCCCTTGAACACGGCCTCCCCAAAGCTCTGCACCAGCATCTCGCCCAGATAGGCCGTGCTCATCTGGCCGGTGGCGATGGGGGCCGGCAGCCCGCTCGCGACGGAGGTCTCGTAGTCCCAGTGGATGGGGTTGGTCCTGCCCCAGGCGCTGGACCCCATGAGTTGGATGACCATCTGCTTCTTCACCCCAGGGAGCTCGAAACCCACAGGTGTGCTCTTGGTCACGATCATGACGATGCCTCCCCCATCTTGCGGTACTCGGCGATGACGCTCCGCTTCTCCCGCGCCAGCAGCTTGCCCGTGGCGGCGTCGGTGATGTCTATGTTCACGTCAATGTAGCGACGGTCCCGCTTAAAGTACTTGCGGCCCACCTTTGCCTTCAGGCGCACAGTGGTGCCCACCAAGATGGGCTCCAGAAGCTCCGTCTCGTGGCTGACGTGCACCCTGCCCACTCCCGGCCCCAGGGGGTCGAAGCAGTGGGCCGACTCCCGGGACAGGAAGAAGGGGGGCACGATGGCCTTCCCGAAGGGCGACTCGCTCTCGTACCAGGGGTTCATCTCCTCTACCCCGTCGGTGTAGAGCCGGACCGCCTCCGGAGTGATGGTCCTCTCCCACGTGTGCTCGAAGTCGTCGGGCACCGACTCGAACCCCCAACTGCTGTCCCCCTTGAGGCGCTGGATATACTCTCTGCGCCGGCGCGCCTGCTCCTCGGTGAGCGGCGGTATAGCGGCTGCCCTACGCGCATCCACTGCCTGGCTCATACCTCACCTCCTGTCGTGTGCCTGTCGGAAGCGATTATAAGGGCCCAGAAGCTGTTACAAAAGCCCTGGGGACTTTTGCAACAGCTAGACCCCACCCCAGCGTGATTTGTCCCACCCACCCGCCCCGGACTGCGTCCGGCAGCTCCCCACCCCAAGGATTAGCCATGTGCCTGTGCTATCATCAGGACACCCCTCTCCGGAGGCCTCACTTGCGGGTAGGCAAGCTCCCTGCCGAGCTTCTCCAGAAATTGCTGGCGCAGGTGCCGGCCTTGGACCCCCGGGTGCTGGTGGGGGCCAGGTTCGGGGAGGACGCTGCCCTCATAGACTACGGGGACAGGGTGTTGGTGGCCAAGAGCGACCCCGTTACCTTCGCCACCGACCGGCTGGGGTGGTACGTGGTGCAGGTGAACGCCAACGATGTGGCAGTGATGGGCGCTACCCCCAGGTGGTTCCTGTGCACCCTTCTTTTGCCCGAGGGCGCCCCCGAGGCGCAGGCTGAGGACCTCTTCCGCCAGTTGCTGGAGGCGTGCCGGGAGCTGGGGGTGAGCCTGGTGGGGGGCCACACAGAGGTCACCTATGGCCTGCGCCGCCCCATAGCCGCGGGCTTCATGCTGGGCGAGGTGGAGCGCGGAAAACAGGTGCTCACGTCGGGTGCCCAGGCGGGCGATGCGCTCATCCTCACCAAAGGAATCGCCATCGAGGGGACGGCCCTGCTGGCCCGGGACGCCGCCGGTGCGCTGCGGGAGCGCGGCGTCGCACCCGAGACCATCGAGCGGGCGGCCACCCTGCTGTTCCAGCCCGGCATCAGTGTGGTGCGCGATGCCCGGCTGGCGTGCCAGGCGGGGGGCGTCCACGCCATGCACGACCCCACAGAGGGCGGGCTGGCCACCGGGCTGCACGAGTTGGCGTCGGCGGCAGGAGTGGGACTGGAGGTGGACGCCGCCTCCATCGCCGTTCTTCCAGAGACGGCGGAGGTATGTCGCGCCCTGGGGCTGGACCCAATGGGCCTCCTGGCCTCGGGCGCCCTGATCGCCGCGGTGGTGCCCGGGAGCGCTGATCTCGTGGTGCGTGCGCTCCGCGACCAGGGCATCCCATCGGCGGTCATTGGCCGGGTGGTGGAGGCGGAGCGCGGCGTCGTACTGCACACCCCTGCCGGGCCCAGACCCCTGCCCAGCTTTCCTCGCGACGAGCTGGCCCGCTTTTTTGAGGAGACCAGGCAGCCCTGACGCCTTTGCCCTCCGTGCGTTATCAGCGTTGGGCAGTCGGGTCAGCACGTGAGGGGGTGTTATACTGGACGCGACCCAGGCGCAGAAAGCCACATTCCTGGAGCACCTCGCGTCCATGACAGGGTCCGACCCGGCATCTCAGGGAGCGGCCGCTCTTGCTGACCTCTTTGAGCAGTGCTACGGCCAGCTCGCCGGCTACATCTTTCTACGCATCGGCAACCGCGCCGACGCAGATGAGATGGCGGGGGAGGTGTTCCTGCGGGCACTGGAGGCCGTGGACAGCTTCGAGTGGCGGGGCATACCCATGCGGGCATGGCTGTTCCGCATCGCCCACAATCTGGTGGTGGACCATCTGCGTCGGCGCGATACGCGGCCCACTGCGCCCCTGGATGACGCCCTGCCCATCGTCGCTGCTAGCAACCCGGGCCTGGAGGTGGAGCAGCGCCTTCAATTGGAGGAGGTATACCGGGCCATGGAGCACCTGAACCCGGCCCAGAGAGAGGTCATTGGCCTCAGGCTCATAGGAGGCCTTAGCGCTGCGGAGGCGGGGCAGGCTATGGGCCGCACCCCAGGTGCCATCCGCGAGCTACAGCGGACGGCCCTTCGGGCGCTGCGCAAGCACCTGGGTGTGGCGCTGAGCGAGGAGGAGTGAGTCCCCTAGCCCGGGGGAGAGAGATGGAACGCAATCTGGACGATGTGCTGGAGGAGTGCCTGGAGCGGGTCCTGACGGAGCGGGAGCCGGTGGAACAGTGCCTTGCCCGCTATCCCCGATGGGCCGAGGAGTTGCGCCCCCTGCTTCTGACCGCCATCAGGGTGCGACAGGCCTACTCTTATGTGCCGACCGGGGAGCGACAGCGTGCCGCCAGGCAGCGGCTTCTGGCTGCCATGGACCGGAGGGCGAGGCCTCGCCCGTCTCTGGGGGCACGGCTCCTGGGGTGGCAGCAGCGGTGGGCCCTGGGCGCGACGGCAGCCGTCCTTCTCTTTGTGATGGCTGGCGTGGGCACCGTGCTGGCCTCCGAGGGCAGCGAGCCGGAGCAACCTCTCTATCCGTTGAAGCGCGCCGTGGAGCGCTTCCGACTGGCGGTGGCCCGGGACCCCATGGCCAAGGCAGAACTCCAGGCCCAGTACGCGGAGCGACGCCTTCAGGAGATGGAGTCGTCCATGGAGCAGGGGCAGATGCAGCGCGTGGCCGGGCTGGCAAAGGAATACCAGCAGCATGTGGACCATGCCACGGACACTGCGGTGCCTCTCCTTGAACAGTTTGTGGGATCGGCTCCAGAGCAGCCGACTCGGCTGTTACCGCCGCCAGAGGTTGCCCGCGTGGAGGAGTTCCTGCGCGGCCACCGGACGCGGCTGGAGGCAGATGAGGCCGCCATCAACGCGCTGATGCTGCGGGCCTCCACATCCACCAGGGGCGAGCTGAGAGGGTACCTGGTACAGGTGAAAAGCAGGCGAATAACAGTTGAACAGGTGCTGGGGCGCCTGGAAGAGCGTGAAAGGTTGTCTCCCACCGAGAGGGTGCCTATCCAGTCGCCAGGGGGGAGACGTCCGCTCCCGGCGCAAGAGGTGGAGGGCGTTCTCAAAGGCGTGCGGCCCGCCACCGGAGAGGTCCTGCTGGTGGCGCCGGGAGGCGAGGTGGTCCTGCTGAAGCTGAACCGCCAGACCCAGGTGCTTCACCAGGGTACCCCCGTGCCCATCCAGGCGCTGCGAGGCGGAGACTATCTCCGCATTGAGCGCGACTCTGCCACAGGCGTGGCAGTGCGCATACACATGGCGCGCCGAGACGGCGATGGTCAGTGATCTGCCACCTTCCGCCCGCGCTCCGCTTCCTATGGGACCTTGAATCCACCTCTGCGAGCAGGCTGTCGGGATAGCCTCTGGGCGGGCCCGCGCTTATAATTGCCCCGGCGTGTCCATGCACTCCAGTCCACAAACGGGAGGTGCCCAGATGGCGGAGTTCGTCAAGCTTGACATTCGGGACCACATCGCCACGGTGACCCTTGACCGGCCCCCGGTGAACGCCATCACCGCCCAGGTCTCCCGGGAGATCGCCGAGGCCTTCGATGGACTGCGCGATGACCGGGAGGTGCGGGTGGCCATCTTCACCGGTGCGGGCCGCTGCTTCTGCGCCGGCGCGGATATCCGGGCGGCGGCGGAGAGGGCCGCCGGTGACCAGGAGGAGCACCACAGGATCGCTCGCAATGCTCATTTCTCCATCTACGACTGCGCCGTGCCGGTCATAGGCGCCATAAACGGCCCGGCGCTGGGTGGTGGCCTGGCCTTGGCCGCCGTGTGCGACATCCTCATAGCCGCCGAGGAGGCGGTGCTCGGCCTGCCGGAGATCAACGTGGGGCTGCTGGGCGGGGGCCGCTACCTGGCCCGCCTGGTCCCTGAGCAGAAGGTGCGCCGCATGATGTTCACTGGCCAGAGACTGCCGGCCAGGGAGATGGCCCAGTATGGCACCATAGAGCGGGTGGTGCCAGGGGTCCAGCTCATGGATGCCGCCAGAGAGCTGGCACAGGAGATCGCCTCCAAGAGCCCGGTGGCCATCCGGCTTGCCAAGGAAAGCCTGAACCGGAGCGAGTACGTGGGCCTGAAGGATGGCTATCGGACGGAGCAGGACTACACCAGCAAGCTGGCCAACTACGAGGACTCCCTGGAGGCCAAGCGGGCCTTCCTGGAGAAGCGGGCGCCTGTGTTCAAGGGCAGGTAGGCTTGGCCCATACTTAACAGGGTGATGGAAAACCCTTTCGACCATCCCCCTGGCCCCCTTCCTGGCCAGGAAGGGGGGGAATTATATCCCGACAAGTCGGGACCCCCGCCAAGAGGGCTTCGCCCTTCTGGACACCCCTTTTTCAGCACCTTGTTAGAGAGCCGGGGTGCCCGGGTAGCCCATGCTTAGCCCTCGTGCTGCCTGGTGGCCAGGACCCACCTGGACTGTGGGCCGCCACAAGGCTGCGCATTGCGGGGGAAGGTCCGGTCTGTGATATATTCTCAGCATGCGCATCGTCTCGCGATGGCCTGTGTTCCTTGGCTTGCTCGTCTTCGTCCTGGCTTGCGCCAGGCCCGTCGCGACACCGACACCGACGCCCACCGCCACTCCCACAGCAACACCTGTGGCAACCCCTTCACCCACGCCAACGCCAATTGCTTCTCCACCGTCGTTCATCCCTACGCCCGTCGGGTCCCCAACACCTACGCCGACTCCCACTCTAACACCGGTCCCACCTGGCACTCCGACGCAAGGGCCCTCTCCAACTGTTCCGACTCCAACACCCACTGCCACTCCCACCCCAGGTGTCACTCCGGCCATTCCCACTCCAACGCCGACTCCCCAGACCTTCCGCATCACCCTTGCGCCTTCAAAAGACAACACGCTGTACCAGGATGCCACAGGCAACCTGAGCAACGGCGCAGGCCAGCACATCTTTGCTGGACTCACCAACCTCGGCCAAGTACGGCGGGGGCTCATAGCTTTTGACCTCGCGGACAAGATTCCGCCTGGCTCCAGGGTAGTGAGCGTTCAGCTCACTCTGCACCTCTCCAGGACTGTCTCCCTCCTATCTGAGACGGTCCTGCTTCACAGAGTTCTGGGCGATTGGGGGCAGGGACGCTCTGACGCAGACATCAACGAGGGGATTGGCGCCGCGGCGGCACCCAACGATGCCACTTGGCTCCACCGAATTTTCCCATCGGAGCAGTGGCAGACGCCCGGCGGTGACTTTGTGGAGGAGCCCAGTGCTACACTCGAGGTGGGTGGCATCGGCACCTATACCTGGGGCCCGACCGAGCAAATGGTGGCCGACGTCCAGGACTGGGTGGACAGACCGTCAACCAACTTTGGGTGGCTGATAAAGGGAAACGAGACCGAGATCCGCACTACCAAGCGGTTCGACAGCATGGAAAACCCCAATGAGGCCGACCGCCCGATGCTGACGGTGGAGTTCACGAGCGCCAGCGTCAAGCCCTAGCCTGTGCCTCTTCCATAGGGTGAACCGGTAGGGTGGGTGTAGCGTAGCGAAACCCACTCCAAGATACGTCATCACCAGAGGTGGGTTTCACCCACCCTACGCAACTATCTTCTCTTCCACGTAGTGCTTGAGTTCCCCCTCGCTGAGCCCAAGGAGTTCCCTGTAAACGTGCTCGTTGTCCTGGCCCTGGGCGGGTGCGTGCCGGCGGGTGCGGCCCGGGGTGCCCGACAGCCGCGCCGCCTGGGTGTGGTAGAGCAACTCGCCCATCTGTGGGTGGGAGAGCCGCTGGTGCAGGCCGCGCTCCCTGTACTGGGGGTCCCGCTCTACCATGTCCTCACCCGTCTGCACAACTCCAGCGGGCACGCCACCGCTCTGAAGCAGCCGCATCACCTCTTCTGCTGCCCGCTCCTTGGTCCACACCTCCACCTCCCTGTCCAGCGCCTCCCGGTGCTGGAGCCTTGATCCGAGGGTGGCAAAGCGCGAGTCCTCCAGAAGGTCAGCACGCCCCATGGCCTGGCAGAGGGCCTTCCATTCTCCCTCGGAGGTTACGGCGATGGCACACCAGCGGTCATCGCCCTGGCAGCGGTACACACCGTGGGGGGCGAAGTAGGGGGAGGCGTTGCCGGTCCTTTCGGCGACGCGCCCGTTGGCGCTGAAGTCCAGGACGGCGGGCCCGATGAAGTTAACCGTGCTTTCGTACTGGGACATCTCGACGAACTGGCCTTCGCCAGTGAGCCTCCGGTGCCTGAGGGCGGCGAGTATGGCCACCGCCGTATGGAACGGGTTGCAGGTGTAGTCGGGGTAGGAGAGGGGGATGGGCCCTGGTGGTTGGTGGGGATGGCCCGTGATGTAGCCGACGCCTGCCAGATGCTGGATGCCCAGGCCCAGGGCGCGGTAGTCGCGCAGGGGTCCCACCAGGCCGGCCATGGGTGCGCTCAGGGCAATGATGTCTGGCTTGGATTGGCGCAGGTCGTCATACCCGAGGCCGTACCGCTCCAGCACACCCGGGGAGAAGTTGTTGGTCACCACGTCGGAGAGGCGGGCCAGCTCCAGCGCCAGCTCTCGCCCCCGCGGGTGAGCGACGTTGAGGGTGATCCCCAGCTTGCCGTGGTTGTGGTTAAGGAAGGCCGCCTCGTCTCTGGATGGTCCATTGGGCCATGGCAGCGGTTTCTGCCGGGCGTGCTCAGGGCGCAGGGATGTCTCCACCTTGATGACCTCGGCGCCGTAGTCGGCCAGGACGCGGTTCCCCAGGGGCACCGCTACCAGCCAGCCAAAGTCCAGGATACGGACGCCCTCCAGGGGCAGGCGACCGTTCCCGGAGCGGGCCTCGCTGCTCTCTACTCCAGGACTCCGTCTACCAGGCACTGGTTGACCTCCTCCTCGCTCATTCCTAGAAGCTGCTGGTACACGTAGTCGTTGTGCTCGCCCAGCAGGGGAGCGCGGCCTCGCATCCGTCCCGGCGTCTTGGACAGCCGCGCTGCCTGGGTGTGGTACCACATCTCCCCGGCTTCAGGGTGCGACATCTTTAAGTGGAAGCCGCGTGCCTTGTACTGGGGGTCCCGCTCGATCATGTCTTCACCCGTCTGCACAACGCCCGCTGGCACGCCAGCGCTCTGAAGCAGCCGCATCACCTCTTCTGCTGCCCGCTCCTTGGTCCACACCTCCACCTCCCTGTCCAACTCCTCCCGGTGCTGGAGCCTTGATCCGAGGGTGGCAAAGCGCGAGTCCTCCAGAAGGTCAGCACGCCCCATGGCCTGGCAGAGGGCCTTCCATTCCCCCTCGGAGGTCACGGTGATGGCGCACCAGCGGTCATCGCCCTGGCAGCGGTACACCCCGTGAGGTGCGCGGTAGGGGGAGGCGTTGCCGGTCCTTTCGGCGACGCGCCCGTTGACGCTGAAGTCCAGGACAGCGGGGCCGATGAAGTTCACCGTGCTCTCGTACTGGGCGAGTTCGATGAACTGGCCCTTGCCCGTGAGCCTCCGGTGCCTCAGGGCCGCCAGCACCGCAGTGGCGCCGTGATAGGGGTTGCAGGTGTAGTCGGGGTAGGAGAGGGGGATGGGCCCTGGGGGCTGGTGTGAATGGCCCGTGATGTAGCCCACGCCCGCCAGGTGCTGGATGCCGATGCCCAGGGCGCGGTAGTCGCGCAGGGGCCCCATCAGGCCGGCCATGGGCGCGCTCAGGGCAATGATGTCCGGCTTCACCCTCCGCAGGTCTGCATACCCCAGGCCATACTTTTCCATCACCCCCGGCGAGTAGTTGTCCGTCACCACGTCGGACACCGCCACTAGCCGGAGCGCCAGCTCCCGCGCCTTCGGGTGCCTGAGGTTCAGGGTGACGCACATCTTGCCACAGTTGTAGGCGTTGTAGGTGGAGCCGGAGTTCACCCCCATGTCTCCTGTCTGCGGAAAGCCCGTGCGCAGCGGGTCCAGTTGGGTCAGCGTCTCCACCTTGATGACCTCGGCGCCGTAGTCCAACAGGGCCCGGCTATTGAGGGGCACCGCCACATACCACCCAAAGTCCAGGACCCTGATGCCTTCCAGGGGAAGCCTTCCGTTTTGTGCCATGTATCTGATGTGCCTCGCTTCCTAGCAGGGTGATGAAAATCGCCTTCGACCATCCCCCCGACCCCCTTCCAGGCCAGGAAGGGGGTGAAAATTGTATCATGGGGACACCCCCCCACACCCCCCAAAAGGGCTTTGCCCCTCAGGACACCC
>JACPQL010000012.1 GCA_016190445.1 Chloroflexota bacterium | reverse complement strand
GGACGAGGCAGGCGCTAGTGTAGTGCCTTCGATATTTCGTTACCTCCGGAACCCAAAGCGGCGGGGGAGGATTTGCCTGGCCTGGGTCGTCCGGCCAACCAACTATCCCCCTTCTTCCCCCTTCCTTCTTCGAGGAAGGGGGAAGAAGGTTTTTTCTGGGGGACACCCCCAGACCCCCGGCCTGCGGCGCTTTCTGCGCCGACAACGTAACGAAGCGTTAGATGCACTACACTAGGAACCTGCTGAAAAAGGCTTCCAGACCTTTTTCAGCAGGTTCACCCCGCCCCGGCGGGGAAGAGGGCCGTCGCTGAAAATGGAGTTTTTCAGCGACCTGCCTTGAAAATAGCCACAGTGGGCGGCGTTGCCCAACTGGTGTGGCACCCCACCTCTTCAATTTTCATCCCCGATTGTGGCGTCGGCAACGCCATGAGCAACTGCTAGGGGTTTGGCCGGGCCTTGGCCCGCCTATTCCTGCCGGTACGCCTCGTCCAAAAGCTCCACCACGTGGCAGACGCGGCCCCGGATGCCGCGCTCTGCCAGGCCCGCCTGCAACTGGAGCATACATCCTGGGTTGGCCGTGGCCACCACCGGAGCACCCGTCTGCGCCACGGCCTCCATCTTGGATCGCAGCAGGCGGCGAGAGAACTGGCGCTGCGCCAGCAGATAGGTGCCGGCGGCGCCACAGCACAGACTGGCCCCCTCCATCTCCACCAAATCCAGCCCGGGTATTGCCCTCAGAAGCTGGCGCGGGGCGTCTTTTATCCGTTGGGCGTGGGCCAGATGGCAGGGGTCCTGGTAGGTGACCCGCAGCGGCAGCTCCCTCTTAGGCGGGTCCAGGGGGAGGGAGACCAGGAACTCCGTGATGTCCACCGTCATCCTGCTCAGCTCCTCGGCGCGCTGTGCATACTGAGGATCGTCCTTAAGCAGGTCGCGGTACTCCTTCATGGCGGAGCCGCAACCAGCGGAGGCCACCACCACCTTGTCCACCCCCATTCTGAGAAACACCTCTATGTTGCGCCGGGCCATCTTCATGGCAACAGTCCGTTCCCCAGCGTGCAGGTTCAGCGCGCCGCAGCATGCCTGCCCCACAGGCACCACCACCTCGCACCCGTTGCGCTGGAGTACTCGCACCGCCGCCTCCATGGTGGGCCCCTGCACTATGGGCATGACACAGCCGGAGAGCAGCGCCACCCGCGCCCGGCGCACACCCTCTGGAGGGTAGGCCTGACGTCCTGGACGGAACACTCGCCGGGGCATGTCAGGGAGGGCCGCCTCAGCGTCCCGCAGCCACGAGGGCAGCAGGCGAAGGGCCCCGGTACCGTGTGCCAGGCCCCTCAGCCCCGTGCGCTGGTACATCCTGGTCAGCCATCCCGCCAGGTACAGGCGCCCCCGGTGCGGCAGGAGCTGTCGGAACACCAGCCAGCGCAGGAGCCGCGCCCGGAGTGATATGCGGCGGTGGCGGGCCAGTTGGGCGCGGGCGCGCTCCATGAGCCTGCCATACGGCACCCCCGACGGGCACACCGCCTCGCAGGCGCGGCACTGGAGACACAGCTCCCAGTGGGAGACTACCCGGTTGCTAATGCCGATGCGCCCCTCATGTACCGCCCGCATCAGCGCGATGCGCCCCCGGGGCGACTCCGTCTCCAGGCCGGTCTCCAGGTAGGTGGGGCAGGCGCTCAGACACAGGCCGCAGTGGACACACCTGTACAGGTCGGCTTCCTGGGGCGCATCCGGGCCCGCGAAGCCAGGGAGGGTTACGGTTGCTCGCTCCACGGCTAGATACCCCCCACAAACCGCCCCGGGTTCAGGGTGCCCTGGGGATCGTACTGCTCCTTGATCCGGCGCATCAGATCCAGTCCCTCCACCCCTTCTCCCCACACATCCAGGCCTTCCTTCGCAGCAGCGGGGCAGCGTTCAACTATAGCGTAGCTGCCCAGGGGAGTAGCGCGGCGCCGGAGCTCGGCCACCAGAAGGGCCATGGCCTTGGTGTCCAGGGCAGGCCCGCCGTTCGCTGGCCACCACGTGGCGCGCACCACGCCGTGCCCCACGTGGGCCACCAGCCCGAGGCTCACCCCCGGCTGAGGGCTGGCTTCCTGTACCGCGCGGCACAGCTCTGCCACTCGAGAGGGCAGCACGCCAAAACGCACCGTGAGCTGCTGTGGAGAACGCTGGCTATCCCAGCCCAGGTCTGTGACCGCAGGCCACAGCCGGCGGCTTTCCTGCTTCTCCAGCACCTGTACCGAGACGGCGTTCCGGCCAAGGAACGTGGCTTGGATATCCGACTGGCGGCGCGTCACCGCGGCGGGACGCCCCGTCAGCTCCACCATCAGGGCTGCCTGCTGGCCCACCGGAGGAGATGCCAGGCCAGCCAGCTTGCTCCCCGCCCTGGCATCCACCATGGTCATGGCCCTGGGCCCCAGTCGCATAACGTCCAGGGCGGCGTCGCAGGCATCCTGTATGGAAGGGAAGATGCCCACCGCCGTGCGCTCCTCAAGAGGCATAGGTGCAAGCCTCAGGGATGCCTCCACGATCACCGCCAGGGTACCCAGAGAGCCCACGTACAGCTTGCACAGGTCGTAGCCGGTGACGTTCTTCACCACACGGCCTCCGGCCTTGGTTGCCTCGCCCTTGGCGTCCACGACCCGGATGCCGATGACCACGTCCCTGGCGGTCCCGTAGGCCAGGCGCCGCGGCCCCGTCAGGTTGACGGCCAGGGCCCCGCCCAGTGTGGTATGCGAAGGGAGGGGGACGTCCAGGGGCAGGAGCTGCCCGTGTCGGGCCACCTCCGACTGCAACTTCTCGATGGTGACTCCCGCCTGGGCCGTGACGGTCAGGTCACCGGGGGCGTGTTCCAGCAGGCAGTCCAGACGCCGCAGCCCCAGGACCACGTCCAAGCGTTTGGGACGGTTGCCCAGGAAGAGCTTGGTGCCTCCACCCACCGGGGCCACGGCCAGCCCCGAGGCGCTGGCAGCTCGCAGCACCCCGGAGACACCCACCACGTCCCTGGGGGCGATGGCTATGCGAGGCGCCACGCCGTCAACCGAGTATTGAGAGAGGTCGCCGGTGAGGATATCCGAGGTGTCGGCCAGGCCGGTGAAGATGTCCAAGAGGTCGGTAGGCATGTCCCATCACACCCAGGCGTCAGCAGGCAGCCCCGACGATGTCGGGGTGGGCTGAGGCTCGCCACAAGTAGCACCCTCGGGGAACACCTTGCCGGGGTTGAAGCGGTGCCCGGGTGCGAAGGCGTCGCGCAGCCGCTCCATGGCCGCCAGGTCCTGGGGGGTGAACATCAGGGGCATGAACGCCCTCTTCTCAATGCCTACGCCGTGCTCACCAGTGAGGACGCCGCCAGCCTCCACGCACGCCTTGAGGATGGCCCCCGCCGCCTCAATCGCCCGGTGTGCCTCACCCTTGCGCTCATCGAACAGAACACAGGGGTGAAGGTTGCCGTCGCCCGCGTGGAACACGTTAGCAATGGGAAAGCCGTGCTGGCGCTCCACCTCCTTCACCCGTTGTAGCACCTCCAGCAGCCGGGTGCGGGGAACCACGCCGTCCAGCAGGTAGTAGTTGGGTGCGATGGTGCCCAGTGCGCCCAGGGCCCCTTTGCGCCCCGCCCACAGCAACTCCCTCTCCTTGGGGTCGTCGGCGAAGCGGAGCTGGCGGGCCCCAAGTGACTGGCACACCCTTCCCACCTCCTCGCCCTCGCCCTCCACCTCCTCCCGCAGACCGTCCACCTCCACCAGCAACACAGCCTCGGCGTCCGTGGGGTAGCCCACGGGCCTGGCGTTCTCCACCGCCCTGATGGCCAGATTGTCCATCATCTCCAGGGCAGCGGGGACGATCCCAGCGGCGATGATCCCCGACACTGCGGCGCTGGCGTCCTCCATACGGTCAAAGATGGCGAGAAAGGTCCGGATGGCCTCCGGTGCTGGAAGCAACCTGACCACCACCCTGGTGGCGATGCCAAGGGTCCCCTCCCCTCCCACAAAGGCGCCGGTGAGATCGTACCCTGGAAGGTCACGGCTGTGCCCTCCCAGCCAGACCACCGACCCGTCCTCCAGCACCACCTCAACCCCCAGGACGTGGTTGGTGGTGGTGCCGTAGCGCAGGCAGTGGGGCCCGCCAGCGTTCTCCGCCACGTTGCCGCCTATGGTGCATGCCCTCTGGCTTGAGGGGTCCGGGGCGTAGTAGAGCCCGTAACGGCTGACCGCTGTGGTCAGGTCCAGGTTCACCAGTCCGGGCTCCACCACAGCCATCTGATTGACCGTGTCCACCTCCAGAACACGATGCATTCGGGTCAGGGCTACCTGGATGGTATTCTCCCCCAGGGCCACGGCCCCACCGCTGAGCCCGGTGCCCGCGCCTCGTGGCACCAGAAGAAGCCCCAGCTCGAAGGCCAGATGCACCACCCTGGCCACCTCTTCGCTGGAGGCGGGCACCACCACTATGCCAGGCGTATGCCTGTCCACCGAGGCGTCCGACTCGTACACAAGGAGGTCGTCCGGGTGGTGGAAGACATACTCCTTCCCCACCACCGCCTCCAGGGCCGACACCAGGGACGCCCTGTTCATGCTCTCTCCATTGAGGCTAGAGTGAGAGGCGCCTTCCGACAGCCCGTTGCAAAACGAAGTTTTGCAACGGGCTCCCCCGCTCCACCAGTAGACGGGGATATCTGTTGCAAAGGTCCTGGGGACCTTTGCAACAGATTCGAGGGAGCGCCCAGGACACTGGAGGGCCCTACAGCGCAATCTGGCTGCGTGTACGGCACCCCTGCCGCTCACGGCAGCGGAAGGTGACCGGCGGCGTCGGCTCATGGGCGCTGTGGGCGCGGGATGCCGGCTGGTGATAGACCTCCAGGTCTGTGCCCACTATGCCAGGGGCATGGCATGCCTCACACTGCTGCTCGGTGCCCAGATACTCCGCATCCAGCTTGTTTTGCACCTTGCTCACACGCTCTTGTTGCACGGCCCACTTCCTGCGGCCAGGCTAAGACTGCTCTTATCATACCCCACGCAAGGAAGCATTGGCAAAGCAGGGCTCGCCCCGATGTGTCGGGGCACCCAGGCGCGGGACCCCAATAGAAGGCGTTCATCATCACCTGGTCAAGCCCCCGCCGCAGGGCCGATGGCCAGTTGTGCCGCAAGGGGCTCGCGGGGTTGTCGGAGGACGCCGCCTTCGATACCATGCCCGTGGCAGCGAGCTAGCCAAAAACCAGGAGGAGCGCCATGGGCTTCACCGATGAGGTGCGCCGTGCCACCGATGCCATGCACCAGAGGATATTCGCCCATCCCTTTGTCACGGGCATCGGTGACGGGACCCTGCCCCTGGAGCGGTTCAGGTTCTACGTGCGCCAGGACTACGTTTTCCTGGTGCAGTACAGCAGGGTGCTGGCCCTGGCCGTTGCCAAGGCGCCTGACCTGGAGTCCATGGGGAAGCTGGCGCAGCTCCTCCACGAGACCCTGAACACGGAGATGGCCCTGCACCGAGGGTACTGCGCCCGGCTGGGCATAGGCGAGGCGGAGCTGGAGGCCACGGAGGCAGCGCCCACCACGGTGGCCTACACGACGTTTCTGCTGGACGTGGCGGCACGCGGCACCTTCGGCGAGACGGTGGCGGCGCTGCTGCCCTGCCAGTGGGGCTACTGCGAGATAGGCGAGCGGCTGGCGTCGCAGGGCGAGCCTGCGGACGCGCCACTCTACGCCGAGTGGGTCAGGATGTACTCGTCGGCCGAGTTCCGCCAGCTTGCTGACTGGGCGCGTGGGCTGGCCGACCGGCTGGCCGCCCAGGCGGGTCCCGACGAGCGGCGCCGCATGGCGGAGGCCTATGCCACCAGCACCCGCTACGAGTACATGTTCTGGGAGATGGCCTACCGCCTGGAGCAATGGCCGGTGTAGGTTTCCCGTGGGGCAGGGCTTCGCCACGCACTTGTATATTCCACTTGGCAAGCCGGGCATCCATAACGCCCGCCGGGCTCTCATAGCCCCTGGTTATGAATATTGGGGGCAGGTCACAGGACGTTGTGGATGGCCCTGACCCATCGTTCTACGGGAATGATGTTGGTCAGAAAATCCCAAAGCCTGTCTAATATCCCCACGCTGTGAGGCTAACATTGGAGAGACGTTTGCGTCAAGTATATAACCGTGCAGATGGATAAGCGAAGAAGAAGGTCCACTCGCCCTTGAAGGGCACCGACTTGCTGCAAATCGTCCCTTCGATGGAACAGAATCGATTGACGGTTGCATACTCCATCAGGATGGCGCTCCTTCACGTGACCTGGGATGACCTCCGCACCACCCCACCACAAGAATCCGGACCCATCCGCTCACAATTCGGCTTGGCGATGGCCCGCCCGCACACCTTGCTGGCCCCGAGGCTGTGCAGTTTGCACACGCCTAGGGTCCAGCAGATCACGGACAGCGTCGCCCAGTAGTGCGCAGGCGAGCACGCTTACGCTCAGCGCCAGCCCAGGAAAGACGGTAGCCCACGGAGCAGCCTCAAAATACTGGCGCACCCCCTCTTGAAGCATTCGGCCCCATGAGGGAAAGGGTGGAGGCACTCCTAGACCGAGGAAGCTTAGAGTCGTCTCCGCCACAACAGCAGTACCGAAATACCCTGTCACCTGGGCCAGAATCGGAGGGCCGCTGTTGGGCAACAGATGTCTCCAGATAATTCGGTAGGAGCTTGCCCCGATGACCATCGCCGCTTTCACGTACTCTTCTTCCTTGATCGAAAGAGCGCTCGCCCGCGAAAGACGGGCCACCTGAGGAGTGAGCCCAAGAGCGATGCCGATGGCAACTGAGGTCGAAGATGGTCCCAGGGCGACGACCATCATGAGGGCCAGCACGAGGAAAGGGAAACCGAGCAATACGTCTACCACCCTCTGGACCAGCAGGTCTAGCTTTCCTCCCCAGTAGGCCGAAAACATGCCAATGCCGGTTCCGCTCACAGCCGCCATGCTCACCGCCAGAAACCCTACGAATAGCGAGACCCGTGCTCCGTGGACTACGCGGCTGAAGATGTCACGCCCGAAGCCGTCAGTCCCGAAGTAGTGGCCTGGTCCCGGCGGCCTCAGACGCTGCTCCACATTCTGTGCCAGAGGGTCGTGCGTGGCGACGACATCTGCGAACAGCGCGACCGTTGCTAGCAATACAAGTACCGCCATGGGGACGGCGATCAGCGCCTTGGTCCGCGCAAATACCCACGTACCGCTCAAGGCCTTGGCTAGCGGCCTGGGGAAAGACGCCCGGAACCGTGGGCCTCTGTCATGATGGTGCTTCATGTTGGTCTTCACTAAGAGGGCTGTTTCCCCACCACCCTCCTCAGGTGGCGCGAGAGAAGCGCGGATCAACAAGGGTGTAGATGATGTCCACCCCTAGATTGACAACCAGAGACAGGACCACTAACAGGGACGCAAGGCTCTGAATAACCGGGTAGTCTCGAGCCAGGGCCGCCTGCACAAGGCCCCGGCCGATGCCCGGCAGTCCGAAGATAGTCTCCAGAATAAGGGCCCCGCTCAGTAGAGTGCCGGACTGCAAACCAAGCATGGTGACGGCCGGGATCAGCGCATTGCGCAACGCGTGTCGCAGTACAACGTCACGCTCGGATAGACCCTTGCTCCGCGCAGTCGTGATGTAGGCCTGGCTCAGGCCCTCCAGCATAGTGGAGCGGGTCACTCGAACAAGATGGGAACTATATTCCCAAGCCAGAATCAGGGTGGGCCAGACCATCATTTGCATATGGTTCCATGGGTCGGCCGTGGGTGCGGTGTAGATGATCGGCGGAGACCAGCGAAAGAACAACAGAAGGCCTAAGAGGACCAGGAGGGCAACCCAAAGGTTGGGGAGAGCCAGGCCACCCAGGGTTGCCACCCGGATGAGATAGTCTGGCCACCGGTTGCCCGCTACAGCAGCGAGAACACCCAAGGGCACTGAAACGAAGATGGATAGGAGGACCGTGTAGCCGGCAAGCAAGACCGTTACCGGCAGATGCCGGCTGATGATAGAACGGATAGGTTCCCCGTTCTCTAGTGAACGGCCCCCGAACTCGCCGTTGACCATGCTCCACAGCCATCGGCCATACTGAATGGGAAGGGCATCATTTAGACCAAGCTCTTCCCGCAATGCTTCCTGTACCTCGGGGCTGACGGGGACATCCCCAATGATGACACGGACGATGTCGCCTGGCAGCACCCGCAAGGCAAAAAAGACCACTATGGAGGCAGCCAGGGCTGTCGGAGCAATGAGGGCAAGTCTCCATGCTAGGTGCCTACGCATCGTCTTGACCGAATGATGGGAGTACCTCCGAGGGGTCTTCCACGGGCTTCGTTACCTGCCCCCCTTCTTCTTGTCCAGCCAAACCGTAGCGAAGTCGGTGTGTGTGTGGCCGTCTTCCACTGGTATGACGAGACCTTTGACGTAGGCGCGGTATGGCACCACCTGGATAGATTCGGCGATAGGGATGATGTAGGTCTGCTCCACAAACAGATACCTCTCTATCTGCCGCCAGATCTCGACTCGAGAAGCGAACGTTAAGGCTTCTCGCAACCGCCGGTACAGTTCGTCCACCCTGGGGTCCTCGTGCTTGGCGTAGGCGTCAGGGTTTTTGCCATACCGTCCGTAGACCGACTCCGTGCCCTCCGGTATGGGAGAGGGAGTGAGACGGCCCTGCTGGCTGTCGTAGTCCAGGGTTCCTCGCGCCCTGCTCCACGCCCCTTCGTCCAGCACGTGAAGTTGGAGGTCAATGCCAAGGCCGGCGAGCTGGGCTTTGAGGAACTCGCAGGGCGCGGGGTTCAGAGCGCGGCACAGGTGCCCCATGGAAAAGCCGTCGGCGTAGCCTGCTCCTGCCATGAGGCGCCTGGCCTCTGCGCGCTTCTCCTCCAGCGGGCCCAGGTCAAACTTGGGCCAGTTAATGAAATAGGTCCGGATCTCCGGCAGGGGAATGTTCGGGGGCACCAGATCAGGGGACGTCCAGCCAAAGCCGCCCAGAGCAGAGGGGATGGCCGCACGCTTATCTATCCAGAGCGCCATGGCCCTGCGCACCTGCGGGTCCTGCCACGGTCCCGGCTTCAGAACATTGAACCCAAGGCGGAAGTTGCCCCCTTCCATTTCGGCGAAAAAGACGTCTTCTCCCAGGTCTCGGACATAACCCTGCTTCCGCTCCGCCGTGAGGTAGTGCTCCTGGCCGCGGGCGCCCCCGTCCAGCCGGCCCGTGCGAAAGGCCACATCCATCGCAAAAGGGTCGGGCATAATCACGTAATCAATCCCGTCCACATAGGGCAGCCTGTTGCTCTCCCCGTCCTTTTCCCAGTACTGGAAGGACCGTCGCACGCGGACCACGCTCCCCTTTTCATACGCCTCCAGTTTGAACGGCCCCAGGCCAACGAGCCCGACATCAAGGGGGCTGATGCTTACCTCCCCCTTCTCGATCCGCGCCTGCATCAGATGGCGAGGGTGAGCGATCTTGAACCTCGGATCAGCCAGAATGTCGAGAAAATAAGGATTGCGGTGGCGGAAGGTGATTCGCAACCTGTTGTGCTCCAGCACCTCAACCTTCTCGACGTCACCGAACTCACCCTTGAAATACGCGGGAGCACGGGTCTTGTCTCCTACTTTGGCACCGAAGTAGGCCAGGTCGAACCAGAACTTGGCATCCTCAGCAGTGAACAGAGTCCCGTCATGCCAGTAGACACCGTTCCGGATGGTGAAGGTCCATTCGGTGAACCCGGGGTTTGCCAGCCAGCTTGTGGCCAGGTAGGGGCATACCAGGTACGTGTTCTCACGGCACCGCATGACGAGGTTTCCGGGGCCAAACAGGGCGCCGCCGACATGGTGAAGAGCGATGCTGCTGGTTCGCAGCGGGTCAAAGCCCGCGGCAGGGTCCCCCCTGTTGGCCAATACGAGAATGCCGCCGTACTTTGTTCTGTGCTCCCCGGGAACGGGACTGACCGTGGCCACGCTCGGAGTCGCCTGCGTGGTAGGAGCCGTGGTCTCCTCTTGTGCAGGCAGGCGCCCGGAGTTCACATCAGGGGTAGAAGGGGCGGATTTTCCAAGGCAAGAGAGTGCCAGACTCCCAGCGGCAACAAGCACCAGAAGAAGTGCCAGGCGCAAAGATATGCCCCCTTCAGGTCGTACCGAGTCAACGAGCACTGGCAGGGTGCCAGTCCCGTGGCACCGAAAGTAACTACAGAATACGACACAAACCAGCTCAAGGGACAGCCTCTGGACAGGCGAGCCCTTTCGCGGTCTGAGCCGGGTAGTCTTGTCTGCTCCAACGGTAGTCTAATCGCTGATTGCCCACCACAAGAATCCGGACCCATTCGTTCACAATTCGGCTTGGCGATGGCCCGCCCGCACACATCGCCGGCCCCGATGCCCCCGGCCCGCCCCTACTCCGGCGCCAGCGCCTCAATGGTCTCCATGGCCATCTCAAGCGTGGAGCCATGGGGGAAGGAGAGAACGGGCATGTCGGTCCCACGGGAGCGGTACTCCTCCAGGCGCATGCGGCACTCCTCCCTGCCCCCAGCAATGGAGACAGCATCCAGCATGGCGTCCGTCACCAGTTGCGCCGACCTCTTCCTGTCCGTCTCCCAGGCGGCCCGCACCGCGTCCGCCTCTTTCACAAAGCCGTAGCGCTTCATCAGCTCGTGGTAGTAGGTGCCCATGCTGCCGATGTAGTACGCCAAGTGCATCCGCATCAGATTTCGCGCCTTCTCCACATCTCTCCCCACGTTGGCCATGATGTAGGGGGCCACCGTCACATCTCGAATGCTCCGCCCCGCCGAGCGGGCGCCAGCCTCTACCTGCGCGACCAGTCCCGGAAGCTCCCGCACGTGTACGTAGATGGGCAGCCAGCCATCGGCCAGCTCCCCGGTGAGCCCCAGGTTCTTGGGGCCCAGGGCAGCGATATAGATAGGAATGCGCTTCTGGACAGGCGTCGTGCCCAGGCGGAACCGCTTCACCTTCACGATCTCGCCGTCGTAGTCCACCCGCTGGCCTGCCAAGGCCTGGCGGATGACCTGGATGTACTCGCGGGTGCGGAGCAGGGGGCGCTCGTACTTCACCCCGTGCCACTGCTCGATCACCAGTGCCCCGCTGGTGCCCAGGCCCAGGATGGCGCGCCCTCCGGAGACCTCGTCCAGGGTGGCGATGCCCTGGGCGATTGTGCCCGGGGTGCGGCTGAACACGTTCACGATGCCCGTGCCCAGCTTGATGCGCTCCGTGTTGCAGGCGAACATGGTAAGCATGGTAAGGGCCTCGCGCCCCCACGACTCGCCGGTCCACGCCGACTCGTACCCCTTCTCCTCCGCCAGCCTCACCATCTCCACCATCTGCCCGGGGGTGAGGTCGCTCCGTCCTCCAAGGGTAATGCCTGTGCGAGCCATGGCGGCACCTCCTAGAAGCTATAGCGAAATCCGTGCCAAGCCGTGAGCGAGGGTTTTCAAGACCACCATTAACAGGTTGCTGAAAAAGGGAGTGCAGAGGGGGCTTCGCCCCGGAGCTTGCCCTGAGCGAAGCCGAAGGGCCGGGGGTCTGGGGGTGTCCCCCCAGACATAATTCCCACCCCCTTCCTGGCTCGGCATGTCCTGAGCGAAGCCGAAGGGAAGGGGGGCAGGGGGATGGTCGAAGGGGTTTTTCATCACCCCGTTAAAGGACCTGGTCCAGGTGGACTGGCACCACAGTAGCGCCCCGCTGCGGCTCCAGAGCCACCAGGGCCACCGTCCCTCGCCCCGGCATCCCGCCGGGAGCGCCGCTGTAGAAGGCGGGCACCTTCCCCTGAGTGACGTCGCGGAAGACATGCACGTGCCCCAGGGCAATGTAGTCGCAGTCGGCGGCGGATAGCTCCTCCGCAGTGATGGGAGAGGAGGGGAAGAGCCGTAGCCCTTGCGGGTTCACCATCCCATGCGCCATGACCACGTACCAGCTTGACGCCGGGCGGGCGGGAAGCCCCTCCAGCGGGCGGAACTGAGGTGCGTGGTCGAGGACAGGACGCCCCCACACGGTGAGGCCCTGCTCCGACAGGTCCACCGACGCCCCCACCTCACGCAGAATGAGGTGCACATTCGTAGGAAGACGGCCAGGAGTCCGGCCATTGACCAGGGCCACATCGTGGTTGCCGGGCAGCAACACCACGGGCATACCCAGGCCCGCCAGGTCCTCCAGCACCCCATCAACCATCGAGGAGGAGACCCGCTCGGAGTCCAGCAGGTCGCCAGCAATCAGCAGGACATCGCCACGCTGCCGGGCAAAAGCCAGCGTGGCGCGGAAGCCCCGCATGGCATCCTCGGGGTACAGGTCAGAGCCCAGGTGAAGGTCGGACGTGTGGACTAGAGTCAGGGGTTGGCGTTCAACAGACAAATCGCCACCTCTTTCTTCTCAGCATACACCAGATACCTAACGCAAGACAGTACCCCAGGAGCCAGCCGATTGCAAGCCTCCCCCAGAACGACGGTGAAACCCGTTCTGCCCTGATGACATGTTGGGCTGACCGCTTGAAGCTGGAATCCCAGGTCACTGCCCACAGAGTGCGGTTGACACGGATGGCTGATTGTGATAAAGTTCACTTGAATATTCGAGGATGCGAATATTCGCGGAGGCCTATATGGACGAGTTCTCGCAGGGTGTCTACCTGCTCCACGCCCAGATACTGAAGGTCCTGGCGAACCCCAAGCGGCTCATGATCCTGGACTGTCTCCACTCGGGGGAGATGTCCGTGGGCGAGCTGGCGGAACGTCTTGGCCTCCCCCAGGCCAATGTGTCCCAGCACCTGGCCGCTCTCCGTGCTCAGCTTGTCGTCGGCACACGGCGTGAGGGCAACACTGTCCGGTACTCCCTGTCGGACCCGAGGATTGTCCAGGCCTGCGACATCTTCCACCAGTTCCTGGCCGACCGCATGAGGAGCAGCCAGGCCTTAGCCAACCGCTTCCCCGAGTTCCGGCCGCTTCGGGAAGAGGGACTGATGGGCCGGAGAAACGCAGGAGGTGCCAGATGACTACCATCGCTGTGCCCTATGCCGCTCCATTGGGCAGCCAGCAGCTCGAGGAGGAGGCTACCCAGCCCAAGAAGCTCTCCATGGTGGTGTTCAGCGGAGACATGGACAAGGCTCTGGCCGCCTTCGTGATCGCCACTGGCGCCGCCGCCTCAGGCGCGCAGGTGACCATGTTCTTCACCTTCTGGGGCCTCAAGCTAGTCCAGAGGGGCAAGCTGGCTGGCCGTAGCCTCTTTGGCCGAATGATGGGGGCCATGAACCGGGGTGGGGTGGAGGCCGTGGGGCCATCTCGCTTCAACTTCCTGGGGGTTGGCCGCTGGCTGTTCAAGAGGATGATGAAGTCCCACAACGTGTCCTCCCTGGCCGAGCTACGCCAGATGGCCGCCGACCTGGGGGTGAGGATGATCGCCTGCCAGATGAGCATGGACGTGATGGAGATACCTCGCGAGGACCTTATCCCCGAGGTCGCCGATGTGGTGGGAGTAGCAACCTTCATAGAGCAGGCCCAGCAGTCACAAACAACACTCTTCATCTAGCCAGGTGACAAAAGGGGTGTCCAGAGGGGCGAAGCCCCTTTGCGGGGGTCTGGGGGTGTCCCTCAGATACAATATTTTCCCCCTTCCTGTCCAGGAAGGGGGACAGGGGGATGGTCGAAGGAGTTTTTGTCACCCTGCTAGCCAGGAATACTCTTGGGAGGTGCGACCATGCTAGAGACCAAAGTTGACAAGGTGCTGGACCTGAAAGGGCTGCTCTGCCCCGTCCCGGTGGTCAAAGTGAGCCAGGCCATCAAGGCGCTGCCCATCGGAGCGGTGATCGAGGCTACGGCCACCGACCCGGGCGTGCTGGCGGACATTCCAGCCTGGGCACGGAGCACCGGCAACGAGGTGCTCTCCATCGAGCGGCAGAACAAGGTCATCACTTTCCGAGTGAAGAGGGTGAAATGAGCACGCTGGAGGTGGTCACGGGCGTTCTGGCGCTGACGGGCCTTGCCGTGTGCGTCGTGGGCCTCGGGTGGCGAGTGTCCGGCGTCCAGGGCAGGCCCTTTCGATGGGATGTGGCCCCCGCCAAAGGTTCAGCCGCCCGCGGAGTGGCCTATGCCTTCACCCTGGGGATGGCGCCTTGGGCCAAGGAGAGCACCCGCAGGCACCTGCTAGCCTACGTGAGGGGCATCCTGCTCCATTTGGCTATCTTCGCGGGGCTGGCCTGGCTGGCGGCCAGCCCCTGGCACGCTGAGGTGCCAAAGGTGGTCCGCCTGCTCACAGCGAGCGTCTTGACCGCCGGAATGGCTATGGGGCTGGCCGGCTTCTGGATGCGCCGGCGGGAACCCGCACTGCGTCAGTTGAGCACCCCGGACGACTACGCTTCGCTGGGGCTGGTGACGCTCTTCCTGGCGACCGCCGCTCTCTCCGCTGTGGCGGCATGGTGCTTGCCCGGGCTGTGGGCGCTCTCGGGGCTAATGCTGGCCTACATCCCGTTCGGCAAGCTACGCCACTTCGTCTATTTCTTCTATACGCGCACGTTCTTCGGCCTGCTGTTCGGGCGCCGGGGCGTGCTTGAATCTGCGAGGTGATAGATATGGCCCGGCTCGATGCAAACAAAGCCACATTGGTGAAGGATACCCTCGGCAAGCTCATTGACCGGAAGCTGCTGGCCTCGCTGGAGGTGTGCGTCCGGTGCGGCATCTGTGCCGAGAGCTGCCACTACTATCTGGCCGACCCGCGGCCCGAGCACGCGCCCTTCTACCGCTCGGAGCAGGTGCGACGGCTCTACCGCTCGCTGTTCGATCCTATCGGGCGACATCTACCCTGGTGGGTCGGCGCCCAACGGCCAACTGAGGAGTCGCTGGCGCAGTTGGCTGAGATGGCCTTCTCAACCTGTACCCTCTGCCGCCGGTGCACCCTGAACTGCCCCTCGGGCTGCGACACGGCCCAGATCATGCGGGCGATGAGGACGGTGGCCGTGGCTGCTGGCCTCGCCCCAGAGATGCTGGTCCAGTTGGCCGATGCCTCCATCGCCCGGGAGGAGCACCTGGAGGACTTCAAAGAGATCTACCTGGAGCAGGTGAGGGCGCTGGAGGAGGAGGTCCGAGAGGCCACCGGCGACCCGCAGGCACATATCCCGGTGGATGTGGAGGGCGCCGATATCCTGTACGTAGCCCTTTCGGGGGCGCACACCATACTCCCAGCCGCCATCCTGTTCCACGAGGCGGGCAGCAACTGGACGCTCAGCATGTTCGAGGCGTCCAACTACGGGGTATTCCTGGCCGACACCGCCAGGGCCAAGCGGATTACCGAGCGCATCGTCCGAGAGGCGGAGCGCCTGCGTGTCAGAGAGGTCGTGGTCACGGACTGCGGCCACGCCTACACCACCCTCCGATGGGAGGCGCCCAACTGGTTCGGCAAGCCTTTCCCCTTCCAGGTGCGCAGCCTCATCGAGCTGGTGGCCGGTTGGATCTCCGATGGCATTATCACGGTGGACCCCACCCACAACCCCGAGCCGGTAACCTACCACGACTCCTGCAACCTGGGCCGCAATAGCGGCCTTATCGAGGAGCCCAGGACCATCCTGCGCGCAGTCTGCCAGGACTTCCGCGAGATGACGCCTAACCGGGAGCACAACTACTGCTGCGGTGGAGGCGGCGGCTTGGTAGCCACCCCAGAATGGACCGACCTGCGCCTCAAGGCAGGCGGCCCAAAGGCGCAACAGGTCAGGGCCACGGGGGCCCAGGTGGTGGCCGCCTCCTGTGACAACTGCCGCATCCAGTTGGGCGACATCAGCGAACACTACGCCCTGGGCACGCGGGTTGTGGGCCTGATGGAACTGGTGGTCAAGGCGCTGGTGCCTCAGCGGGCGAAGGGCCACCCCCTCGAAGCAGACGTTGCCTAGAAGCACCAAAAGACCGGGGGAACGGTAGCCCCTCCCCGATGTATAATCGCTGGCAACCGCTATGCGAATCGGAGTGATCTCGGACACCCACCTGGATGACGGCGGCCCAGGCCCCTCACCGGGCCTATCCCAGGGTGGGGGCAAGAGGCTGCCTCAGCAGGTGCTGGATACGTTCCGCGCCGCGGGCGTGGGGCTCATCCTTCACTGCGGCGACCTGGGCACCTCCACTGCCGTCCTGGACCACTTGGAGACGGTAGCGCCGGTAAAGGCGGTCCGTGGCTACCCAGACCCCCGGGAGGAAGGCGACCGCCTGGCAGAGACGGTCCGGGTGCTGGAGGTGGAGGGTGTGCGCATAGGCATGGTCCACGACCTGGCCTGGCCCGGCCCCCCTATACGCTACACCACGCGGCTGGAGTTCCCGCCCGGAGACCTGGCACAAACGCTCTCCATGAAGTTCGGCCAGCCGGTGGACGTGGTGGTCCACGGCGACACCCACGAGGAGGACATCGCCTGGCACCAGGGGGTGCTCTTCATCAACCCGGGCAGCCCCACCTGCCCCGGCCTCCGTCACCCCGTCGGAGAGTTGGGCACCGTCGCCCTGCTCGATGTCTACAACGGCGTGGTCAGCGCCGAGATCATCAAACTGCGGCCTTAGGCTCGCCACCCCTCCGGGCGGGGCGACGCAGGGGCAGTATGGCGATTATGGCGGCGGAGACCAGCGTCACCACCCCCACAAAGTAGAATGCGACACCGATCCCGTACCAGCCCACCAGGGCGCCCGCCACCAGGGGCGAGGTAGACGAGAATATCTGGCTCAGGCCAAAGATGATGCCTACGCCGGTGGCCTCCGTGTCCTTGCCCGCCACGTCCATCGCAGTGGCGATGATGACGTGCTGGATGGCGTAGAAAAAGAGGCCAATGCCCGCCACCACCAGGGTCAGCCCCACGCCAGCGCCTGCCCTCGTTAGAAGCAGCGCCAGCATGCCAATGATCACCAGGCCCGGCACAAGCACCAGCTTGCGTCCAAAGCGGTCTGAGGTCGCCCCCAGCACCTGAGAGGTGGACAGTCCCAGAGCGGTCAGCAGAGAGATGTGAATCCCCACCACCCAGTCCCCCCTGCCCAGCTCGTCCTTCATATAGAAAGGGAGCCAGGTAAGAAGGGCGTTGAACCCCATGGAGCGGAAGCCCGCCGCCACCACTAACCCCAGCAGTGTCCTGTTACGCAGAAGTCTGAAGCCCCGTTGGAACCCCTCCCGCATGCTATGCCTGGCCTGGGCGCCCCCACTCACTGCGTGCAAGGCCCACCAGACCACAAACGCCATTACCACAGCGGGTATGGTGTACAGGTTAAGCACACCGCGCCACGTGATGACCCCCAGAAGGAATCCCACCAGCAAGGGGCCCAGCGTGTCCCCCACGTTGCCTCCCACGCCGTGGGTGGCAAGAGCGAAGCCTCGCCGCTCCGGGAAGCGTCGTGAGAGCGCCGCAATGGCGGGAAGGTGCCAGACGGTGCCGGGCAGGGCCACCAGTACCATGGCTATGAGCAGCACGCCGAAGTTGGGGGCTATCCCCAACACGCCGTAGGCCAGGGCCAGCCACAACATGCAGCCCGCCAGTATGTGGCGCCACCTGCGCCTCAGCAGGTCCACGATCACTCCGCCGGGCAGGTTCACCACACCCGATACCGCAAAGCGTACGGTGGGGAGGAACCCCACCGCTACAGGCCCCAGGGCCATCTCCGTCGCAATCTTGGGTAGCAGCACCCAGAAGCTCTGGGCAAACCAGTGGGTCATGCCATGCCCCACCGCCATGCTCCCCAGGATGAAGCTGCCGCGCTCCCGCAGCCGAGGCCGGGCTTCGGCTTTCTCCGTGGCCATGGCCTCCAGACCTCCATTAGAACGTCACCGCTCAGCACTATACCAGTGTCGGTGCGCGGGGATTATAGCACGACGCTCCAGCACAAGGGCCTTAGCCTCCAACGGCTTGAAATCCTCGCCAGAATGGGCTTTACTGTGAAGGTTTTCAGAAGTGTCCGGCCCCAGAGGCCGTGGGCGGTGCCAAGCCGGAGAGTGAACATCAAGCTATCCCAAAATTGCCCGGCCCCCGCCCTCCAAAGGTCATTAACAAAACGGAGTGACCGTCTCCTCGAGGAGAGTGCAGGGAACCTGCTCTTCCGCGGAAGGGTGCCGGGGTCTGGGTGTCCCCAGAGAATTTCTATCTCCCCTTCTCCCTTGGCAAGGGAGAAGGGGACCAAGGGGATGAGGGTTTTGGTACAGCTTCATGCAATGAAAGTAGCAGTTATGGGCACTGGCGGCGTCGGGGGGTTCTACGGCGGGCTGCTGGCCCGCGCTGGCAACTCCGTCACCTTCATCGCCCGCAGGGAGCACCTGCGCGCCATCAGAGAGAAGGGGCTGAGCGTCCAGGGCGTGAAGAAGAGCTTCGCTGTTCGGGCGCCAGCCACCGATGACCCGGCCTCGGTAGGCCCCGTGGACCTGGTGCTGCTGGCGGTGAAGACTTACCACAACCCCGAGGTGCTTCCCCGTCTCAAGCCCCTGGTAGGGCCTGAGACGGTGGTGCTGTCGCTACAGAACGGCGTGGAGAACGGCGCCGAGATGGCCCGAGTGCTGGGCGAGGCGCCGGTGATGGTCGGCTGCGTGTACATAGCAGCGACCATCACCGGGCCGGGGACCATCGCCCAGAGCGGCGGCAGCCTGCGCGTGGTCTTCGGCGAGCCCAGGGGGGGCCGTTCCGCCCGAGGCCAGCGCCTCCTGAAGACCTTCCAGGAGGCCGGCTGGCCCGCCGAGCTCTCGGAGAGGGTGACCAGGGACGTGTGGACCAAGCAGGTCTTCATCGGGGCCTTTGCCGGTGTCAGCTCCGTGGCGCGGCTGCCCATCGGTGTCCTGCGCCAGTGCCAGGAGAGCCGCTCCCTGCTGAGGGAGACAGCGGCGGAGACCGCCGCCGTGGGCAACAGCCAGGGGGCGGACCTGCCGCCGGGCGCCGAAGCGCGTGCCATGGATGTGGTGGACAGCTTCCCGCCCACCACCACCAGCTCCATGCTGCGCGACATCCAGGAGGGAAAGCCCATAGAGCTGGAGGCCATGCTTGGCAGCACCGTCCGCCTGGGGGCGCAGGCGGGCATCCCTACTCCCGTGAACAGCGCCCTCTATCGGGCCCTCAAGCCCCTGGCCCTGGAGCTGGCGAGAGGCAGCGGAGGCTGAAGCTGACGCGAAACCGTTGGGCTCTGTTGACATCTTCGCCGCACGGGAGAGTCCAGAGAGGGCTCTGCCCTCTCTGGCGATCCTTCCTGTTCAGGAAGGATGGGGGTGTCCCCCAGAAAAACCCTTCACGGGCGGGTGGGTGAGAAGAAGTCGGTTGTCTCTCAGAAAATCAACAAGTCCAACTCGTTGCAAAAGTTCGTTTTGCAACGGCCTGGAGGAGTGCTCTCATGGACACCGACAACTTTAGACTGGACGAAAAGGTGGCCCTGGTCACCGGCGCGGGCCAGGGCATAGGGAAAGCCATAGCCCTGGGGCTGGCCCGGACCGGAGCGGACATTGCCGTGACCGACCTGCCCTCCAACCTGGAGGCGGCCCGCGCGGCGCAAAAGGCCATCGCCGACATGGGCCGCCGCAGCCATGTCTACCCCCTGGACGTCCGGGACGTGCCTGGCATCCGCCGGGTGGTGGACCAGGTCGTGGCCGAGATGGGAAGGCTGGACATCCTCATAAACAACGCCGGCGTCCGCGTGCGCAAGCCATCCCTGGAGATAACCGAGGAGGACTGGGACCGGGTCGTGGACACCAACCTGAAGGGGATGTTCTTCTGCGCCCAGGCGGCGGCGCGCCACATGCTCCGCCAGGGAGAGGGCCGCATCATCAACATCGCCTCGCAGTTGGGGGTCACCGCCCTGCCCGACCGGGCCCCCTACTGCGCCAGCAAGGGAGGCGTCATCAACCTGACCAGGGCCCTGGCCCTGGAGTGGGCGAAGGCGGGGATAACCGTCAACGCCATAGCGCCTGGGCCCACCCGCACTCCCATGATCGCTGCCGAGCCCATGGCCCCGGAGGCCGAGGCCGAGTTCCTCCGCCATATCCCCCTGGGTCGGAGGCTGGAGCCGGAGGATCTGGTGGGCGCCGCCATCTTCCTGGCCAGCAAGACCGCGGCGGGCGTCATCGGCCAGACCCTCATCGTGGACGGCGGCTGGACTGCCTGGTAGCAAGAGTAAGAGACTATCTCAAAACGGCCTCTGGGGGACTGCAGAGGGGGCTTTGCCCCCTCTGCCGAGGGTCTGGGGGTGTCCCCCAGAGACAGTCCTCTTCCCCCTCTCCCGCTGTGCGGGAGAGGGGGACACAGGGGGTGAGGGTTTTGAGATAGACTCTAAGCCACTAGAATAGCAGGTTCACCCCACCCATGGCGGGAAAGCGGACCATCGCTGAAGAACTCCGTTTTTCAGCGACCTGATAGAGAGGCCACAGCATGATTCCTCCTGTACTGTGCATAGTGGGCCCATCGGGCAGCGGCAAGACCCTGGTGGCTGAGAGGCTCATTGCCCATCTCGCCTCCCAGGGGTACCGGGTGGCGGCCATCAAACACTGCCCCCACGGGTACCATCTGGATACGCCTGGGAGCGACAGCACCCGCCTGAAGGCCGCAGGAGCTGTCAGAGTCGCCCTGGTCTCCCCAACTGAGCGAGCGGTGATGGAGCGTGTTGACGGAGATGTGGCGCTGGAGCAGATCGCGGAGCAGGTTGGGGATGGCTGCGACCTGGTGCTCGCCGAGGGCTTCAGGGCCAGCGCCGCACCCAAAGTGCTGGTGCTGCGGGGTGCCCCCGACCCCGCCTGGGAGTTTCCCCAAGGGGTTATTGCAGTAGTCTCCGACAAGCCCTTCCCCGGGGCCCCATGGCAGTGCGGGTCCCAGGAGGTCGAAGCCCTCGCAGCGTTGGTGCGCAGCCAGCTCATCAACGGTGCCCAAACAGGGGCCCAGGTATCCCTGGCCGTGGACGGCGTCCCCATCCCCCTGAGTACCTTTGCATCCTCCATACTCGCCAGTACACTATGGGGTATGGTCGGCAGCCTGAGAGGACTCCCCGCCGGGGCGTCGAGAGTGCGCCTGGAGATACAAGGAAGACCCCCCAGCCAGGAGACGCATCGCTAGGAGGACATGGAGAGATGACGACGAAGAGGCCAGACACAGTCAGCCAGACCCTGGAATCGGAGCACCGCTGGATTGACGGACGCTTCGCACAGTTCCAGCAAGCTCTGGCGGGGGGCCAAGTGGTGGCGGAGCCCTTTCGGGAAGCCGCTAGGGTCCTCCACCGCCACATCTTCTTGGAGGAGGACCTGCTCTTCCCGGAGGTGGAGGCCAGAGGCCTGGCGGGCCCCACTGCGGTGATGGCCCAGGAGCACGGCCAGATATGCCGCATGCTGGGTGACGTCGAGGGACTCATCACCCAGAACGCCAGCCCGGAGCGCATCCACGATGCCATGAAGGCCCTGGCCAGCCTGCTGGAGGAGCACAACCTGAAGGAGGAGCGGGTGCTATACCCCTCGGCGGACCAGCTCCTGGGCCAGCACGACCTTGCTCAGCTCCTCCGGCGGTTCAAGACGGCGAAGGTCCCCGACGGCTGGGCCTGCCGTGCCCATCGTAAGGAGGAGTAGTAAAGATGACAGCGGAGCATCCAGACCAAGAGCTCTATTCGCTCATCGTGGAGCAGGCGCCCGACGCCGTGGTGCTGGCCGACCGGGATGGGGCCATCCGGCTGTGGAACGCCGCCGCTGAGGCCCTCTTTGGCTACTCCGCCGCCGAGGCCATCGGGCAGACCTTGGACATCCTCGTCCCCGAGCGGTTCCGCCAGGCCCACTGGGCAGGCTTTGACCGGGCCCTGGCCAGCGGAGAGACCAAGTACGCTCGACAGGTGCTCCCTGCCCGCTCCGCAAATAAGGGCGGAGACACCATCTACGTGGCCATGACCCTGTCTGTCCTCCGGGACGAGGCGAAACAGGTGATAGGAGTGCTGGCCATCCTTCGGGACATGAGGGAGCAGCGGGACCGTGAGAGAGCCCTCGGACAACGGGTCGCTGAGCTGGAGCGCCAGGCGCGAACCAGCCCCAGCCCAGGCTAGTGTAGTGCATCTAACGCTTCGTTACGT
>JACPQL010000011.1 GCA_016190445.1 Chloroflexota bacterium | reverse complement strand
TGTCGGAGAGGAAAGTCCGGACTCCACCGGGCAGGGTGCTGGGTAACGCCCAGGCGGGGCAACCCGACGGAAAGTGGCACAGAGACACACCGCCAGCGGCCCCGACCTGCGGGTCGGGGTGCGGGCAAGGGTGAAATCGTGGGGTAAGGGCCCACGGCATCCAGTGGCGACACTGGTGCGGTCAAACCCCACCCGGAGCAAGGCCGAATAGGGGGACGCTTCCGGCGGCGCGCAGCCGCCGGAGACCGGCGCCCGGCCGGGTCCCCGGGTTGGCCGCTTGAGCCCGGTGGCAACATCGGGCCCAGAGGGATGGCCGCCACTCCTGGCTTCGGCAACGGGCTGGGATGACAGGATCCGGCTTACAGGCCTCTCTGGCCCCTCCTTCACGCGCTTCGAGCGTTTCCAGAAGGCGCCGGATTCGAGTGGTGCTTTCAAGAAAAGTTGGACGGGGCTATCCCTTCGTTGTTGACGGCGAAGAGGTGCGAGCAGTCGCAGGTCCCTGGCGGGCTGGCGCCGCGGCGCGGGAGACCAGCAACTCCAGGGCCACGCCCTCAGCCAGGCTCCCCGTCTTGATAGCCAGGTCTGTTTCCAATAACAGGCGGTACAGTCGCCGCAGCCGCTCCGGCGAGGTCCTTTTCGCCTGGGCGACCGTCTTGCGCACCGCGAACTCCTGTGGTATCCCCAGACGCTGCCCTACCTCCACCTCTTTGACACCTTGCGCCAGCAACTCCTGGGTCAGCACCACCAGCCGTGCCTGCCGGGCCAGCATGGCCAGCAGGTGGGACACGCCACTTCCCTCGGCCAGCAGGCGCTCCATGGCCCTGAGCGCACCCTCTGTCCGGCTTTCCAACACGGCGTCCACCGCCTCGAATACACTCGCCTCCCGGGCCGTGGCAGACACCCGGCGGACGTCCTCTACCTCCGCCGTGCGGCCATGGCAATAGAGGGCCAGCTTCTCCAGCTCGGCGTCCATGGCCCACAGGTTGCTTCCCACCAGGTCACACAACAGCCCTATGGCCGCGGGGCTCAGGGCGCCCCCTTTCTGTGGCGCGCGCTCGCGCACCCACCGCCGCAGCGCCTCTCCACGAAGGGGAGGAAACTGGCGGACCTCGGCTATCTTGGTCAGGAACGCCACCACGGTACTGGACCCGCGCAACCGCTCCTCTATTAGAACGACGTCGGTGCTGGGGGGTACCGAGGAGAGCACCGCCTTCAGCGTCTCCCAGTCCCCAGGTTTGACGGCGGGTGTGGCCGCAGCCTGAGTCTGCCCTTGCCGTCTGGGCACACCACGCTCCTCGCCACCACCCAGGAGCCCCCGCACAATGACCAGGCGCCGTTCGGCCAAGAATGGGGCGCTCTGGGTAAGTGCCTGGAGCCGCTGGGGGCTGCTTGCCTCCGCCGCTTCTAGCTCGTGGGTGTTGGCCTCCCGCACCTCGGGCGGCCCCACGGCCTCCCGCAGGACGCCCAGGGCCTCTCTCATGGAGAAGTCGTCGCCGCCGTGAAAGAGGTACAGCATGGAGGAAAGGGGGCGCTCCTTCTGATAGCTGCGTCAGCCCGCTATAATACTAGCAGGCCTTGCCATCCAGAGGAAAGCAGGCCGGTGGCCGGAGGTGACCCCTGTCGGCCATAGTGAGCGAGGGCAAGTCCATGCTCCCTTTGAGCGCCAAGATGCTGGGTCGGTACCACCTGGAGGCCGTTCTGGGGAGCACGGGGCTGGCCACCGTCTACCTGGCCAGGGACACCTCCACGGAACGGCAGGTGGCATTGAAGGTGCTGCGCCCCTATTTCGCCGACGAACCCGGGCTGTTGCAGGTCCTTGCCATTGCCATCGGGCAGGCGGCCCGACTTGCCCACCCCCACATTCTCTCTACCTACGGTCTGGAAACGGACGGCCAGAGGCAGTGGATAGTTGCCGAATACGCCCCACACCCGAGCCTGGCAGCCTGGATGGAGCGAGGGCTGGCCCGCGACCAGGTGCTGGTTGTCCTGCGGCAGGTGGCGGAGGCCCTGGACTACGCTCACCAGCAGGGAGTGGTGCACCGCGACCTGCGCCCCAGCAACATATTCTTCGACCCCGCCGAGCCTCGGGCGCGGCTGGGCGATTTTGGCACCGCGGCCCTGGTGGACAGTGCACCCATCGCGCTGCGGGAGAGCCTGGCCACACCTCTGCCGTCCTACTCGGCACCGGAGCGTCTCCAGAATTTCCCTCCTGACCCTCGCAACGACATCTACTCCCTGGGCGTGCTGGCCTACCATTCCCTGGTGGGCCAGCTCCCCTACAACGCCCTGAGCCCCTATACGGTGTTATCCCTGCAACTGCGCTCCCCTCCGCCCAACCCCACCGCCCTGGACCCCACCCTGCCACCCCCCATGGATCACGCGGTCCTGCGAGCGCTGGCGCCGCAGCCGCAGCAGCGGCAGGCGACGTGTCTGAAGGTGGTAGAGGAGCTGGAGGACGCGCTGGGCCGTCCTGACCCCCGCATTGTGGCGGCAGAGTACCTCCGCTCCCAGCGCCCTGAGACGGTGCCCCCACAGCCCCAGCCGACTGCACTGTTCGTACCCCAGGAAAGTGAGACAACACCCACTGAACAGCTTGTTGTGTGTCCATACTGCGGTGCAGGTAACTCCCTGGGCGCATCCCGGTGTGGCGCCTGCTGGCTCACCCTGAAGCGCGGGCGCCGTGCCACCCCCGCCCAACTCCAGCGGCTTGTCGCGGACCGTCTGGCGAGGATCAGGCTCAGGCGCTGGATGTGGATGTCGGTAGCCCTGGGTGTACTGGCAGTGCTGGCGCTGGTCACCGTGTACAACTCGCTCCGCCTATCTCTGCCCAAGCCGGCGCCGACCACGAGCCTCACCGCGCTTTCTGGCCCTGGGGAGTGGGCCACCCTTCAGCGCGACATTCAGCATACCGGTTACTCGCCTGAGGCAGCGCCCCTGCCCAAGGGCATCCCCCGCTGGAGGTTCGAGGCAGGGGACACCATCGCCGCGTCGCCAGTGGTGGTTGCAGGAACGGTCTACGTGGCCAGCGGCAGGAGTCGGAACACCTCCTTCCTCACCGCCCTGGACCTGGATACCGGGCAGGTGAGGTGGCAGCTTCCGCTGTACAGCCCTGCGGACGCGCCACCGACAGTGGCCGGAGACCTGCTGTTCATTGGTCTGAGAGATGGCCGCCTGCTGGCGCTGGACCTTAGCACGGGCCAGGAGAGGTGGGCCTTCAAGGCCCAGAACCTCGTCTTGGGCGCCCCTGTGGTGAACGACGGCACCCTCTATCTGGGCGCCGCCGAGGACTATGCCTACGCTCTGGATGCCGCCACCGGCAAGGAGCGGTGGCGCTACAAGGTGGGCAACTGGGTGCTGGCATCTCCGGCGATTGGTGAAGGGGTGGTGGTCTTCGCCAGCCTGGACGGAAACCTGCACGTGGTGGGCACGGGCAGCGGCACGCACCGCTTCATCTACAACGCTGTGTACCCCATCTTCAGCTCGCCCACCATTGTGGGCGACCGTGTGTTTGCCGCCGACAGAGAGGGCCGCATCCGCGCCCTCCACCTGAACGAGCGCGAGCTCCCTCTAGAGAAGGCCATCATCTGGTGGTGGCGGACATTCTACGTGTGGGGCGTCGCTCCTACCCCTCCAACGTCGCGGGGGTTCATCTGGCGCCAGCCTCTAAGTGCCACGGTGCGTGGCAACATGGCTGCGGCCCAGGGCCGCCTTTTCGTGGGCATCCAGGAAAAGAGCTACAAGGGCCAACTGGTGGCCTTGAGCCAGGACACCGGCGGGGTCCTGTGGCGGTTCCCCACGGATGCGCCCGTGGGCTCCTCCCCAGCGGTGGTGGGCGACGTGGTCTACTTCGGCGACGACTCGGGCAGGGTGTACGGGGTGGATGCCGTCACTGGCGCTAGACTCTGGGAGTTTGACACGGGGGACCAGGTCACGGGGACTCCAGTCATGGTGGGAGGCGTCCTTCTGGTTTCGACCTCCGGCGGCACCCTGTACGCCGTGGAGTGAGGGGGTGCCATGCAGATCGCGCTCGTAGGGTTGCCCCGCAGCGGCAGGACCACTGTTTTCAATGCCCTGACCCGTGGCCACGCCGAGACGGCGCTTTTCAGCACCGGGGGAGAGCAGCCCAATGTGGGCGTGGCCAAGGTCCCCGAGGAGAGGCTCCCCTTCCTGGCGGAGTTGTTCAGGCCCAAGCGGGTGGTCCCCGCCGAGGTCCAGTACATGGACATGCCTGAGTCCAGGGAGGAAGGCAAGGGCCACGGCATCGGCGGGCAGTACTTGAATATCCTCCAGCAGTGCGACGCCCTGCTTCACGTGGTGCGCGCCTTCCGAGACCCTGGTGTGCCCCACGAGGAGGGGAGCGTGGACCCCTATCGGGATGTGGAGAGCATGGACCTGGAGCTTGCCTTCTCTGACCTGGCCATACTGGAGCGGCGCGTCCAGCGCCTGGAGGTGGGGCTGAAGGGGGCCAAGCCCTCCCAGCGGGACGCCGTGCTTCGGGAGAAGGAGGCCCTGACCCCCATCAAGGCGGCCCTGGAGAAAGACACCCCCATACGGGAGCAGCGCATTCCACCCGACCTCACCACCACGCTGGAGAACTACCAGTTCCTCACCGCCAAGCCACTTCTGGTGGTGTTCAACATAGGAGAGGAGGATTTGGCCCGTGCCGGCGAGCTGGAGGAGGAGATGCGCCAGCGATTGTCGCGCCCTGGGGTCGCCGGCGCCGCCCTCTGCGGCAAGCTGGAGATGGAACTGGCACAGATGAGCCCGGAGGAAGAGGCGGAGTTCCGCCGCTCCCTGGGGCTGGGCCAGTCCGGACTGGAGCGGATCATCCGCATCTCCTACGACCTGATGGGGCTCATCTCCTTCTTCACCGGCGGCGACCAGGAGGTCCACGCCTGGACCATCGCCAGGGGCACCGTGGGCCAGAAGGCCGCAGGCAAGGTGCACTCCGACATGGAGCGCGGCTTCATCCGGGCGGAGGTGGTGGCCTACGACGACCTGCATCGGTGTGGGAGCCTGGCCGAGGCCCGCAAGCAGGGCCTGCTCAGGCTGGAGGGCAAGACCTACGAGGTGCGGGACGGGGATGTCATCAAGTTCCTCTTCAACGTGTGAGGTATAGCCAAGGGGATATGCCAGCCTTAGACTAGAGGCTATCCCAAAACTCATTCATAGGGAAGTGCAGAGGGGGGCGAAGTCCCGGAGCTTGCCCTGAGCCCCGATACAATCGGGGCCGAAGGGCCGGGGGTCTGGGGGTGTCCCCCAGATTGCACGTTTCTCCCCCGCTCCCTTGGTAAGGGAGCGGGGGACACAGGGGGTGAGGGATTTGCCATGTATGTCATAGGTACGGCTGGACACGTGGACCACGGCAAGTCCACCCTGGTGAGGGCCCTCACTGGCATTGACCCCGACCGCCTTCAAGAGGAGAAGGAGCGGGGTATGACTATAGACCTGGGGTTTGCATGGCTCACCCTCCCCAGCGGACGAGAGTTGAGCATTGTGGACGTGCCAGGCCACGAGCGTTTCATCAAGAACATGCTGGCGGGCGTGGGCGGTGTTGACCTGGCCATGCTGGTGGTGGCCGCCGATGAGTCGGTGATGCCCCAGACCCGCGAGCACCTCGCCATCCTGGACCTGCTCAGGGTGCGCCGCGGCCTCGTGGCCCTCACCAAGAAGGAGCTGGTTGATCAGGACTGGCTGGAGCTGGTACAGGCCGATGTGGAGGAGACACTGAAGGGCACTACCCTGGAGGGAGCGCCGGTGGTGCCTGTCTCCGCAGTCACCAGAGATGGCCTGGACCAGCTAGCGCGCACCATGGACGACCTTCTGGACCAGACCGAGCCCCGCCCAGACCTGGGCCGGCCCCGGCTAGCCATAGACCGCTCCTTCACCATCGCCGGCTTCGGGACTGTGGTCACAGGCACACTGATAGACGGCCGCCTGAGAGTGGGACAGGAGGTGGAGCTGGTGCTGGCCAGCCAGCGGTGCCGCATCCGAGGCCTTCAGACTCACAGGCGCAAGATGGAGGAGGCGGTCCCAGGCAGCCGCGTGGCGGTCAACCTCTCGGGCGTCTCCCACGAAGAGATAGCGCGGGGAGAGGTGCTGGCCACCCCTGGCTGGCTAAAGCCCACCACGGCGGTAGACGTTCACCTTCGGCTGATCCCCAACGCACCGCGTCCCATGCCACACAACTTCCCCGTCACCTTCCACACCGGCGCCAGCGAGACCACCGCCCGCGTCCGGCTCCTGGACCGGGACAGGTTGGAGCCAGGCGAGTGGGGGTGGGCCCAGCTTCACCTGGATGGCCCGGTAGCCGTGGTGCGGGGCGACTACTTCGTCGTCCGGTCCACCGAGACCACCATGGGCGGGGGCAGCGTGGTGGACGCTCACGCCCGGCGCCACCGGCGCCGCCACGCGCCGACCCTGGAGCGCCTCACGGTAATGGAAGAGGGCTCCGCCGACGAGGTGCTGCTCAAGACGCTGGAGTCGCTGGAGCCCTGCGATCTGGAGGCCCTGGCCAAGAGGGCCAACCTCTCCCCCGAACAGGCCCGCGTCGTTGTCCAGGAGAGCGCCCAGAACGGGCGGCTGGTGCTCCTGGGCGGAGATGCAGCAGGCCCGGGCTCGTTGCTGTACACCGCCCGAGGCTGGAGCAGCCTGCGCTCAAGAGCACAAAAGGAACTCGCAGAGTACCATCGCCAGTACCCCCTCAGGAGGGGCATCCCCAAAGAGGAGCTGAGGAGCCGTCTGGGTCTCTCATCGCAGGTGTTCCCTCCAGCCCTGGCACGGATGGCCGAGGAACAGGTCCTGATAGAGAAGGGTGCCGCGCTAGCCTTGTCCCAGCACGAGGTGCGCCTACCACCGGCCCAGCGGGCCCGCATGGAGGAGTACGTGCGTGCCCTGGAGGCCAACCCCTTTTCGCCCCCTACGGAGAACGCCCCGGAGCCCGACCTGGTGAACCTGCTGGTCGAAGAGGGGCGAGTGACACGGGCGAGCGAGGGCGTGGTCTTCGCCACCAGCGCCTACCAGGAGATGGTGAGCAGGATAGTCCAGCACTTACGTGAGCACGGCAAGATCACCGTGGGCGAGGTGCGCGATATGTTTGGCGCCAGCCGCAAGTACGCCTTGCCCCTTCTGGAGCACATGGACCAGCGGCACATAACTCGCCGCGTGGGCGACGACCGGGTGCTGAGGTAGGCCATGTCCCTGGACCTTCACCAGACGGCCCTCCAGATTGATGCAATGGCGGAACAGCTAGTGGCCCGCCAGGCCGAGCACGGCGCCCGGCTCCGGGAGGCGCTGGCCACCCTGGAGTCCGCTGACCCCGTCGCCCTGGAGGCGCGGCGCCGCGAGGGGCACATCACGTGGCTGGCCGCCGCCCTCACCGGAGGGCTCGGGGGAAGGTACTCCGCCCCTGGCCTGCCACAGGACTACGCCGTGCTGGCCGTGGACGGCTCTCATATCGCCGTGGACCGCCACTCGCCGGCACGCTGCCTTCTCATCAACATAGGCCGCGTCCTGCTGCGCTACGGGCAGACCCCTGAGGCCCGCCTGGAGAGCACTCCTCGCCTCCACGTCGCCGAGGATGAGCTGGCCATAGAGGACCCCGATGGCTTCCATGACCAGCAGGTGGAGGGGCCTGTTCTGGGCATGGTGCGTGCCGTGGAGGAGGCCCGCGCCTTGGCCGACTTGGCGCGCCAGGTAGCCGCCGACGTGCCCGCAGTGGCCCTGATGGACGGCTCTCTCATCCTCTGGGGCCTGGCAGGCCAGACCTACCCGGAGTTCCTGAGGCGCCGACTGTTACAGGAGGGGTTCCTGGATGCCCTTGAGGAGCTACGGCAGATGGCGCTGCGGCGAGTGCTCGCCGTGGCCAGCTATGTCAGCCTTCCTCGCAGTGCCGACGTGGTGTCGGCCCTCCGCCTGGCAGTTTGCCCCTATCCCATCGTCAACTGCGACCGCCACTGCAAGGGCCTCCACAATGGCCAGCGCCCCTGCGACCGCGTGGGCGGCCTGACCGACCGGGACCTCTTTGCGCGGGTCCTGGAGCCAGGGCAGCGCAGCGATCTCTTCGTGAGCGCCTCCTCCATTGTGGAGAGCTACGGGGAGCACGCGCCCCACTTCTTCTACGTCCATGGGGGGCAGGAGATAGGCCGGGTGGAGCTGCCCGCCTGGGCGGCCAAAGACGAGGCCCTGCTGGGCCTGGTGCACGCCGCGGTGGTGGAGCAGTGCCAAAAGGGCCACGGCTACCCGGTGGCCCTCTCCGAGTCCCACGAGCAGGCCGTCGTCACGGGCCAGGACCGGGAGCACTTCGCCCTGCTGGTGGAGGAGGCCCTGGCAGGCCGCAGGCTACCCGTCTCCACCTCCGAGAAGGCGAGGAGCAAGCGCACCCGCTTCGTCTAGCGTCCTGGTTCAGAGATTGGCGTACAAACTGTCGTTGCGAGGAGTCCCGATGACATCGGGACGACGAAGCAACCTGGAGGGGTGGGCCCCGCCGCCAGATTGCCACGGCCCTCCTTTGTCGGGCCTCGCAACGACGTAGAGACATTGACTGCGAACTTCAGGGACAGGACACAGCCTTGACTTGTACAGGGAGAGCGCGGGTGCCCCGACACGTCGGGGTTCAGCACCCCTGCTAGACCCGCAGCAAGGGGCGCAGGTCTCGGACGTCACCGACCCGTTCCAGCTCCCATACCCTCGCCACCAGTGCCTGGGCGCGCTCTCGGCCCAGCACCTCCTCCATCAGGTCCATGCTCTTGGCGGCCACCTCGTCCCTGGTCATGGGGTTGTCGTAGGTGCCGCGAATAGCGGGCACGTGGCACTCCACCACTTCTCCGGTGGCCAGGTGGACACGCACTCTGGCGGGGCGCTGGCGCTCCATCTCCTGGAACTCCGGGCTTGGGACCAGAGTGACGCGAGACTGGACCCCCTGCACCTTGGGGTCCTGCATCCGCTCCGGTGTGTGGGCCGCCTTGAAGGTGAGGCGGCCGTCCAGAAGGATCACCGCCATGATGTACTGGCAGTTGATATCTGGCATGGCCCGGTTGTCCACGATTCGGGAGCCCTCTGGGGGAAGATGCACCTCTATCCTCCGCACCTTGCCTGGGGTGAGATGGTGCTCCGCCACCAGGTCGGTGAGGGCCTCGGCGGCTGCCTGAATGGGGGAGCCGACGGGGAACTTCTTGATGTTGGTGATAGCGACCTCGTAGTGGCTCCCAAGGTTCTCCGCCCAGCGGCCCAGCTCTTCGACGTTCGGGCAAAACACCTCCAGGAAGTTGTCGGGGCCGGAGAATACGTCCTCCTCTCCCGTGAACCCTGCTTGAACGAAGGTGGCGGCGGTGACGCCGTTGCGGGCGCCCATCCCTGCGAAGACGAAGGCCTTCTCCACGTGCTCAGGGTCGCGCATCCAGGAGGTGATGCCGGAGGCTTGCTGGGCGGCATAGGCCAGGGCCGAGCGGACCTGCCGGGGGTCGAGCCTGGCGAGGCCGCACGCCGCGGCTGCGGCGCCGAACTGCCCGCCGATGGCATGGGAGGAGTGGCCCCTCACTCGCCCAGACCCACGACTCATGGCGCGGGCAATGCGGCACCCCACGTCGTATCCCAGGGCCACGGCCCGGATGAGCGCCTCCCCAGTGGCGGCCTCTCGCTCCGCCATGGCCAGGGCTGCGGGCACGATGGCGCAGCCGGGATGGGTGAGCGACGGCGCGTGCGAGTCGTCGGTCTCATCTGCATGGCCCAGGAAGCCGTTGGCTGTGGCGGCGTTGATGGCGGTGGTCACCACGTCCGACCCCACCACCAGGGCCTCGGGGGTGCCGCCCTGGGCACGCGCGAGCTGGATAGCCAGGACCCCGGGCTTCAGCCGCGAGCCCGATACCATGGCGGCAACCGTGTCCAGGATGTGGTGTTTGGTCCTTTCAGCCACCTCCGGGGGCAGAGAGCGCTCCGGGGCCGCCGCGATGTAGGCGCTCAGGCGCTGCATGATGGGGGTCACGTGGACAGCCTGGGCCATGCTCTTTCTCCTTTCCTGTGGATGGCGTTCTGGACCTGAGCCCCGCCTTTGTCGGGGCTCAGGGTGCCACGGCGAGGTTGGGCAAGGACAAGCGAAGCGATACCTGCGCTATTTCTGGGCCCGGTAGCAGGTATTGGCGAGCTTAAGGTGGGTTGACCTCGGCAATACCTGCAATAAGAGGGCTTAAAGCCCGGCTTAAGCCAGGCCCATGGGTTTGGCAGCGAAGAACAGGACATGAGCGCAGTTCTGGCAGATTACGGCTACCAGAGGGCAGCCGTTAAGGTAGTCAACATGCCCGCCTTCTTGCAAGGTGTTCGTCATGGGAATCGTGTTCTCTATGTTGAAGTTCTTTTGACCGCACGCTGGGCAATGTAAAGACGTTGCACGGGTGCGAAGCCATTGTTCGGCCTTGTATGCGTCCATTTCCTACTCCGCGATGAAAGCTACCGATTGTTCAAAGCACGCGTCCCAGCGCGACCCTATCCAGCGAGATACCTTGCCTGCCCTTTGTGATTCTCGCCAAAGGTCGAAGTCTGGTTGCGGGCCAACAAAGCCCAGTTCGCCTTGACATTCCGCTAGCGGCTGCCAGATGTGCGTGTCTCCAGGGTAAGGACGCACGCCAACTACCAACAAACGGTTGGCCTTCCTCACGACGTCCGCCCAACGCCGCTGCAACCCATGAATGACGGACTGCCCAACCTGCACGGGTTTGGCATTCATGTATAGAGCCATGGCGGGGTAGAGACCCATGTCGGAAAGGCAGTACTCAATCGCGTCATTAGGGTTTACGGCTTTAAGTTCGCCTTCGAAGGCGACACCGCTGCTAAAAAGCACACCGCTACTCGCTTTGATACCAGCAGAAAGGAAATTGCATGAGCCGTGTAGCTTCCAGATTCCTATTGCATTCCGGTCGACCTCTACTCCCCCGTAGTTTACCCGCTTGCCCATGGCGCTCGCGGATAGCTCCAAGACACACTCATAATTCAGGGTGGAGTACAGCACTTGGTGAGCAAGCTCATGCTTGTTCAAGGCATTTAGAAAACGGGAGTAGAGGTCTCTGCCAGAGCCGTCCGGTCGGAACTGGGCGAGGTAGAGGGTCATGTGACGCATGAGCAGCGCTATGTTGGTGGAATACTTATCCCAGAGAATCTGCATCCCTTGCTCGAAGCCAGCGTGGAAAGCGGTATGGATATCATTTGGCAGTTGTCCCCAGCTTGAGGGGCAATAGCGAGCTAACTCCGCATATAAGTCCTTCCCTAGCGGTGGTGCCTTCGGCAACACCTGCCCAGCTCCATAGCTGGCACCGGCACCAAAAAGGACGATGCGATCCATTCTTATCCCTCCAACGCTATTATAACTGGTCTGTGGTCCGGCTCAAGGGTCTCCCTAAAACCCTTAAGCTTTCCAATACATGCAAAGCTGAAAGAGATGGGGTCTCAAAGCTAGGCTATCTACCGAGCTTAAGCAACCCTGAGCGGGGGTATGGGAGGTGCCCGCCCTCCTGGCAGGCCTGCCGTGGGTATGCCGGAAGGCACGGGGCCAGCGGACGATGCCGGCACAGCCCAGCGGCCCCTACCGTGGCAGGCCCAGGCCTCGCGTGGCGATGACGTTCCGGTTGATCTGGCTGGTGCCGTGGCCGATGGTGTTGGGCACTGTCCTCTGGTAGAGGCGCTCGAACATGCCCTTGAGCGGCGCCCACCTGGAGCCCGGCTCCAACTGGCCGTACATGCCCATGACCTTGAGCCCCACACCAGCGATGCGCTGGGAAAGCTCGGAGCCCCACGTCTTGAAGGCGGAGTGCTCGTAGGCAGGGTTCACGTTCCCGCTCTTCACCAGGGAGAAGGAGCGGTACGCCAGGAGCCGGGCCACCCGGATGTCTATGGCCAACTCGGCCATCATCTGCCGCACCGCCGGGTCTTCCGCCAGGGAGTAGCCGTCGTACCTGGCCTCCCGCACGAACTGTAGCAGCGACTCGTAGGGCCGCACGTAGCGGACGTAGCGGGCGGCGCCGGAGCGCTCCAGGTTGAGGGCCATGGCGGCGACGTACCAGCCCATGTTGGACTCGCCAAGCATCCAGGTCTTGGGCACCCGGACGTTGTCCAGGAACACCTCGTTGGTCCTGCCGCCGCCGATGCCCCACAGAGGGCGCACGGCGATCCCCGGCGTGTTCATGGGGATGAGGAAGATGGAGAGGCCGCGGTGCTTGCGCTGCTCCGGGTCGGTGCGGGCCAGGAGCCAGACGTGGCTGGCCACGTGGGCCTCGGTGGTGAACATCTTCTGGCCGTTGATTACGTAGTCATCGCCGTCCTGGACGGCCCTGGTCTGGAGGGAGGCGAGGTCTGAGCCGCCGCTGGGCTCCGTGTACCCGATGGCGAAGATGGTGTCCCCCCTGAGAATGCCCGGGAGGAAGTGCCGCTTCTGCTCCTCGCTCCCCACCTGCATGATGACCGGGCCCATGCCCGCCACCGTCAGGTCGCCGACGTACACCGCAAAGCGGCTGGCCTCCTCCTCAAAGATGAACTGGTCGGTCAGGTCGGCAGCCTGGCCCCCGTACTCCTTGGGCCAGCCCATGCCCACCCAGCCCCTGGCGCAGAGCTTCTTGTACATCTGTCGGCCATGGGGGCCCAGAGGCTCTCCATGCTCTATCTCCTCCTGAAGCTCAGGGGTCATGTTGCTCTGGATGAACTCCCTGACCTCCTGGCGGAACCGCTCTTGTTCGGGGGTAAAACGCAAGTCCATGCTCTCCCTCCTCCCTGTCGCCGCTGGGGCGAGAGTAGCCCTGGGGGCGGCGCCTGTCAAGGGCCGGCGAACAGCTACTACTCCTGCGGCTCCAGCATCGGGTTGTAGCAGGCCACGGGGTGGCCCGCCTCGCCTTGGTCGAGAGGGGGCCTGGGACTGAGCCGGCAGACGTTGGTGGCCTTGGGGCAACGAGGGATGAAAGGGCACTGGTCGGGCAGGTTTATCATGTCCGGGGGAGTGCCCCGCAGTGGCCGAAGGCTGCGGCGTTGGTCCAGTCTTGGAAGCGCCTGAAATAGTGCCCAGGTATAGGGGTGTGAGGGGTGCCGGAAGAGCAGACGCGTCTCCGCCCTCTCCACGATGGTCCCCGCATACATCACAGCGACCTCGTCCGCCATCTGGGCCACCACACCCATGTCGTGGGTAATGAGCAGGATGGAGGTGTTCATCTCCTGCTGGAGGCGCTTGAGGCGGGCCAGCATCTCCGCCTGGAGGGTCACGTCCAGGTTGGAGGTGGGCTCGTCGGCGATGAGCACCCTGGGGCTTAGCGCCGTGGCCATGCTGAGCATCACCCGCTGGCACTGGCCTCCGGAGAGATGGAAGGAATAGCGCCGCAGCATCAGCTCTGGCTCCGGCAGGTCCACCTGGGTCAGCAGCTCGATGGCCCGCGCCCGTAGCTCTCGCTTGCCCAGTCGGGTATGGGTGGCCAGCAGCTCCTCCACCTGCTGGCCGATGGAGAGGGTGGGGTTCAACGCGGCCTGGGCGTCCTGGAACACCATGGAGATCTCTTTGCCTCGAACTTCACGCCAGCGGCTCTCGGAGGCACGGAGGAGGTCCTCACCCTGGTAGCGGACCTCTCCTTCCACCACTTTGCCCGGATATGGCAGCAGCCCTATCATGGCCAGTGCGGTGGCCGTCTTGCCGGAGCCGCTCTCCCCCACCAAAGCCAACACCTGGCCCTCCATCAGGGTGAGGTCCACACCGTTGACAGCCCTGACCGTGCCTGCCTTGGTGAAGAAGTAGGCGTGAAGGTTTTGCGTTTCCAGGATAGGAGCCATATGGGTCCGTTTCTTGTTGCCTCAGCTTATGGCCGCACTCGTCTGGGTGGCGCCACTGTTCGAAAGAGGTGAGCCAGCACCACCGGGGCACCTACCTCATCGGCCCGACCGCGCACAAAGCTGGCCTTTTGCATCTGCCGGTGAGAGAGAGCTGTCGTCGGACTGGGGGTAAGCATGAGTGTGCAGGCCTACGAGCACGCTCCAACCAGGCTGAGACGAGTGGGTCAATACAGTGTGGCACCCCACCTGGCCCAAGTCAAGGCGAGGGCGAGCTTTCACTTGCCCAGGCCAAAGCGCCATGCTATAGTAAAAAACCCGGGCCACTGGCCGCTAGAGAGGGCTGTGTATGGAGGACTACTTCCGGCAATATGGGCTGGTTGCCATCTTCTCGGTGATAGCCCTGGCACTCCCTCTCACCATGCTCATTCTCTCGTGGCTGGCCAGGTATGTCCGCATCAGGCCATACAAGCCCAACCCCACCAAGTACTCCACCTACGAGTGTGGCATGGAGGCCGTGGGGGGGCGGTGGCTGCGGTTCCACGTGGGTTACTACACCTTTGCGCTCCTTTTCGTGGTCTTTGACGTCCTGGCGGTGTTCATCTACCCGTGGGCCATCGGGCTGGGTGGCCTGGGCCTGGTGGCCCTGGGGCAGATGCTGGTGTTCATAGCTATCCTGCTTGTAGGCTGGTTGTACGCCTGGCGCAAGGGAGCCCTGGAGTGGAAGTAAGCAGCGTACCCGATGGAGGCCTGGCCCAGTCCACCGGGGACCTGGACCGAGAAGAGGGCCAGACCATCGAGCGTTTGAAGGCGACCTGCCGGGAGCCCTTTCCGCCCCCGGACATACAGGTACCCGATGACCTGCGGGGCAACGTTCTGGTGACGGCGGTGGACGTTCTCCTCGACTGGGGAAGGCGCTCCTCAGTGTGGCCCGTGGGCTTCGGTCTGGCGTGCTGTGCTTTCGAGATGATGGCGGCCTCCATGTCCCGCTTCGACATCGCCCGCTTTGGCATGGAGGTGTTCAGGGCATCGCCTCGACAGGCGGACCTGATGATTGTGGCGGGCACGGTGACGTGGAAGATGGCCCCGGCCATCCGCCGCATCTACGACCAGATGGCGGAGCCCAAGTGGGTCATCTCCATGGGCGTGTGTGCCACCAGCGGTGGCCCCTACTATCACTCCTACAGTGTGGTGCCAGGGGTCAACCACATCGTCCCAGTGGATGTCTACGTCCCCGGTTGCCCGCCGCGGCCCGATGCGCTGCTTTACGGCATAATGCAGCTTCACGAGAAGATCAACAGGTACCGCCTTCGCACCCAGCCGGCGGGGGTATGACCGTTTCCAGGCTGGAGAGCGCGCCGGGGACCGCCGTCCCCGGTCGTTGTGTGCAAGGGAGAGTGATGACGCAGCCTCTGACGGGAGAGGTGCTGGCCCGGCGGATAAAAGAGGTGCTGGGCGGCGTGGTGGATGATGCCAACGCCACAGACGTCTGGGTGAGGCCCCAGTCGGTCCTGGAGGTGTGCCGCTTCCTCAAGGAGACGCCGGACCTGGGGTTCGACTTCCTGAACTCCATCAGCGGCGTGGACTATGTGGAGTACTTCGAGGTGGTGTACCATCTTACTTCCCTGGTCTACAACCACAGCACGGTGGTGAAGACCAGGGTGTACGGCAGGGAGGAGCCCACGGTGCCCTCGGTGCTGCCGGTGTGGCGAGGTGCCGACCTCCAGGAGCGTGAGGTGTACGACCTGATGGGGATCGTGTTCGCTGGACACCCCAACCTGAAGCGGATCATGCTCTGGGAGGGGTTCCCCGGCCACCCGTTGCGTCGCGACTGGAGCGAGCCCGATTACCCATACACGTGGCCCCACGGCGGATGAGGCGTTGCCTCCAGAGGAGGCCTGGACGGTGCCGCTGAGAACGGAGCCCATCACCATAAACCTGGGACCTCAGCACCCCAGCACCCATGGGGTGTTCCGGCTGAGAGTTACCTTCGACGGAGAGGTCATCCAGGATGTGGAGCCCGTCTTCGGGTACCTGCACCGTGGCTCCGAGAAGCTGGCGGAGGAGCGCACCTACACCCAGGTGATCACCCTGACCGACCGCCTGGACTACGTGGCCTCCATGACCAGCAACCAGGCCTACGTCATTGCCTGCGAGAAGCTCACCGGCATCCATCCTCCCGAGAGGGGGTTGTACCTGCGAGTGATCGCCGCGGAGCTCCAGCGCGTAGCCAGCCACCTGGTGGCTATCGGCTTCTTCCTACAGGACCTGGGGGCCTTCGCTACCCCACTGATGTACTGTTTCCGCGAGCGGGAGCGCATCCTGGACCTGTTCGAAATGCTGTGCGGGGCCCGTATCACCCTTAGCTACATGCGCATCGGCGGTGTGTTCCAGGATGCCCCGGAGGAGTTCTGGCCAGCCCTTCGGCGCTTCCTTGACGAGATGCCGGGCTACGCAGACGAGCTGGACGCGCTCCTCTCGGAGAACGAGGTGGTGGTGGCGCGCACCAGGGGAATAGGGGTGCTGCCCGCCGACCTCCTGATCAACGCCTCGGCCACCGGCCCGGTGCTTCGGGCCAGCGGGGTGGCATGGGACCTGCGTAAGAAGGACCCCTACGATGTGTATGATCGGCTGGAGTTCGACGTGGTCACCGCCAGCCGCAGCGATAACTACGACCGGTACTACGTCCGCCTTCAGGAGATCCGTCAGGCGCTCCGCATCCTGGAGCAGTGCTACCGCGATATCCCAGAGGGCCCGGTGCGGGCGACACTCTCCAACCTGGTGCGCCCGCCCGTGGGCGAGGCCTACGGCAGGGTGGAGTCACCCAAGGGAGAGTTGGGGTACTACCTGGTCAGCGACGGCTCCATATCTCCCTACCGGTGCAGGGTCCGCTCTCCATCGCTGATTAACCTCACCCTCCTGCGGGAGTTGCTGATGGGGTGGAAGCTGGCAGACTTGGTGGTGAGCTTCGGCAGCATAGACATCAACATGGGCGAGGTGGACCGCTAATGGGGGAGTTGCTGGCGGGTAACTCCATCTACCGCAACGTCTACATCTGGGTGGAGGGGCTGCTGCCCACGGGATGGCAGTGGGTGGCGTACTTCGTTGCGGGCTTCACCATCATGTTCCTTCTCCTTAACGCCTTCTTGGTGCTCACCATGGTCTACACCTACATGGAGCGCCGCGTGCTGGGGCGGTTCCAAGGTCGTCTGGGCCCCAACCGAGTGGGCCCTTTTGGCATTCTCCAGCCTGTGGCCGATGCCATCAAGCTCCTGACCAAGGAGGACATAGTCCCGGCGGTGGCAGACCGGTGGGTGTTCAACCTGGCCCCCGTGGTCTTTTTCGTGCCAACGGTGCTGGTGCTGGGGGTGGTGCCCTTCGGCCAGAACAGCTTTCTGGCAGACCTGAACGTTGGCATCCTGTACGTGCTGGCGCTGAGCAGCGTCAGCACCCTAGCCGTCTTCATGGCGGGGTGGGCATCGGCCAACCGGTTTGCCCTCTTTGGCAGCATGCGCGCCGTGGCCACCCTCATCAGCTACGAGTTGCCGGTGTTGCTATCCATGGGCGGTGTGCTGATGTTGGTGGGGTCCATGTCCCTGGTGCGCATAGTGGAGGGGCAGCGCATCCCGTTCCTTCTGCTGCAACCCCTGGCATTTCTGGTTTTCCTGGCGGGCATCTCGGCGGAGCTGAACCGTGCCCCGTTCGACATGGTGGAGGCGGAGTCGGAGTTGGTGTCGGGCTTCAATACCGAGTACAGCGGTATGAAGTACGGCCTGTTCGCGCTGGCGGAGTTCGGCAACGTGCTGGTGGCGGGCGCCATCATGTCGGTGGTTTTTCTGAAGGGATGGGAGGGTCCGGTCCTCCCTTCGCACCTGTGGTTCCTGCTCAAGGTCTTCTTCTTCGCCTTTATATTTGTCTGGGTACGGGCTACACTACCCAGGCTACGCATTGACCAGATGATGGGTTTTGCCTGGAAGTTCCTCTTTCCTCTTAGCCTGGTGAACCTGGTGGTGACGGGGGCGGAGGTGGCCGTATGGCCGGAGGCCACCACCGCACAGCTTTGGGTCATGGCTGTCATCAACTGGGTGGTGGCTATCGTGGGGGTGGTGGTCTTCAGCCGACTGGTGCGGCAGAGGCCCACGCAGCCCGAGGTACGTGTATTCAGCAGCGCAGCACCCAGCGGGGCGCGGTAAGATGTACGGGATAGGCATCGCCAAGGGCCTGATGGTGACGATGAAGAACCTGCTCCGCAGGCCCTTCACCGTCCAGTACCCTGAGCAACGGCTTCCACAGCATCCCCGTTTCCGCGGGGAGGAGTTCGTCTGGTACGTGGAGCGGTGCACCGGCTGTGCCAGTTGTGCCCAGTTCTGCCCTCTGGGCATCATTCGCATCGTGACCAGCCCCGGCGGCGAGCACCTCCAGGAGGGTGGCACCTACAAGGTTGAGGTGTTCGACATAGACATCGGCCGGTGCATGTTCTGCGGGCTGTGCGTGGAGGCGTGCCCTTATGATGCCCTCTTCATGGGAAGCGGGTTCGAGAGGGCCCGCTACCGCAGGGAGGAGCTGGTGGTCACCGTGGACGAGCTGAAGGCGGCGAAGAAATGCCCCAGCACCTGGTTCCGGCCCCAGCTCTCCAGGCAGGGGTACAACCCGTTCCTGGAGGAGGCCGACTGGCGCCGAGTGGGGCGAGAGGAGTCCCGCTGGCACCCCAAGAGGCCGGGGACCCTCCCTCCGGGGCACCATTCGGAGGCATCTTCCCAAGGGAGCTAGCGAGAATGGGTACGCTGTTCCAGGAGATAGCGTTCTGGGTGGTGACGGTGGTCGCCGTAGGGGCGGCCCTGCTGGTGGTAACCGTGCGCGATGTATTCCGCGCCGCCCTTTTCCTGGTGGTGGCCTTCCTGGGTGTGGCGGGACTGTTCGTGCTCCTGAACGCGGAGTTCCTGGCGGTGGTACAGGTCCTAATATATGCGGGGGCCATCTCTATCCTGATCATCTTCGCTATCATGCTCACCCAGGACGTGCAGCGGGGCAACAGCCCGACGGCCCTGCGTCCGCTGGCCCTGACGGCGTCGGCGCTGCTTCTGGCGGCCTTCGTGTACACCATCGTGCAGACGGACTGGCGGCTTTTGGAGGAGACCCCACTGGCGGCTGCCACGGCCCAGGGGGTGACTCAGGTCTGGCAGGACACACCCAGATGGCTCGGGGGGTTGCTGATGCGGGAGTTCTTGTTGCCCTTTGAGGCGGCGGCGGTGCTGTTGCTGGCGGCGGTGGTTGGAGCGCTGGTGCTGGTGAGGGAGCGCTAGTACATGGAGCCCCTGCAACGCTTCCTGATCGTATCCGCGGTCCTCTTTGCCACCGGTCTATACGGGGCGCTCTCCCTGCGCAACGTGGTGGTGGTGCTGATGGGCATCGAGCTTATGTTCAACGGGGTGAACGTGGCCATGGTGGCCCTCTCCCGCTATGTGGTCCCAGCCACCCTGGCCGCCAATCCGGGATCGGCCACCGACTCGGCGTTGCGGACGGTGCTGACGGGCCAGGTGTTCGCCGCCTTCATCATAACGGTGGCGGCTGCGGAGGTGGCGGTGGGCCTGGCCATTGTCCTGGCGCTATACAGGAGCAGGGAGACAGTGGACATCACCGACGCCAGTTCGATGAAGCAGTAGGTGCGGGCTCATGTGGGTAGAATACAAGCGTGTGGCCAATCTGATGGTGGCCGAGATGTGGCTGGAGGTGCTGGAAGGAGGGGGGCTGCCGGTGCGCATCCTCCCTGTGGGCGACATCCTGGACTTTGGGGAGCAGGTCCCATTCCGCGTGATGGTGCCCCGGGGACGCGAGCACGTGGCCGACGAGATCCTGAGGAAGCTATAAGTACATGATTCCTGAACCAGCCGTCTGGGCCATCATACTTCTCCCCCTTGGCTCTCTTGCCCTTATCGCTTTTGTCATCAGGCCCTTCTTCAACCGGGCCGCTCGCCTCAGCGGCTACATCACCATCCTGGCCCTTCTGGGTTCCCTGGCCCTCTCGGGCTGGGCCCTCAAGTCTGCTCTTGGGCACGAGGGGCCCATCGGCTTCACCCTGCATCCCTGGCTTACCCTGGGCGGTCCCACCAGCGCCACCGGCTTCACCTTCCGCGTGGGCCTTCTGCTGGACCCTCTCTCCGCCATCATGCTGGTGGTGGTCTCTGGCGTGAGTCTGATGGTGCAGGTGTACTCGCAGGGGTACATGCGCGGGGACCCCGGCTATTCTCGCTACTTTGCCTTCATGTCCCTGTTCACCGCCTCCATGCTTGGGCTTGTGCTGGCCCGCAACCTCATCATGCTCTACGTCTTCTGGGAACTGGTGGGGCTCTGCTCCTACCTTCTCATCGGCTTCTGGTACCACCGGCCCGCGGCGGCAGCCGCAGCCAAAAAGGCGTTCATAGTCACCCGGCTGGGCGACTTCGGCTTCCTGCTGGCCCTCCTCTACCTCTACTTCCACCGCGCCAGTTTTGTTGCGGCGGGCCTGGACCCCTTCGACATTGCAGACCTGCACCGGGCTGTGGCGACGGGAGCGATAGGTGGCATGGTGGTCACCTGGCTGGCCGTGGGCGTGTTCGCGGGGGCGGCGGGCAAGTCGGCCCAGTTCCCCCTTCACGTCTGGCTCCCCGATGCCATGGAGGGCCCCACGCCGGTCAGCTCCCTGATCCACGCGGCTACCATGGTGGCCGCGGGCGTGTTCCTGGTGGCCCGGCTGTACCCGGTGTTCGTGGCTTCCCAGATGGCCATGAACGTGGTGGCGGTGATCGGCGGCTTCACCGCCCTGTTTGCCGCCACCATGGGCCTGGTGATGAACGACATCAAGCGGGTCATGGCCTACTCCACGGTCAGCCAGTTGGGCTACATGATGCTGGCCCTGGGAGTTGGGGCGCCGGTGGCCGCCATCTTTCATCTCTTTAACCATGCCTTCTTCAAGTGCCTCCTCTTCCTGGGCGCGGGCAGCGTCAACCACGCCACGGGCACCTTCAACATGCAGTTCATGGGTGGCCTGCGGCGGGTCCAGCCCTGGACCTACGCCACTGTCCTGGTGGCGGGGCTGAGCCTGGCGGGCATCTTCCCGCTCTCCGGCTTCTGGAGCAAGGACGAGGTGCTGGTGGCCGCCTGGCGTGGCGGCACGGCCTTCTCTCAGGTGGTGTTCTGGCTGGCGATGGCGGCGGTGTTCCTGACTGCCTTCTATGCCTTCCGCATGATGTTTCTCACGTTCCACGGCCAGTTCCGGGGTGGCGTGGAGGCTGAGCAGGGAGGCCACGCCAGCGGCGAGCACAGGGTGCACCTGGCCGAGTCGCCCGCGGTGATGGTGTTCCCCATGGTGGTGCTGGGCATCGCCGCGGTGGTATCGGGGTTCTTGGCCAACCCAGTGGTGGACCTGGGGCCCATACCCAAGCACTGGTTTGCCGAGTTCCTGGGTGGCGCCCTTGGCGAGACGCACCCTCAGAAGACCAGCTTGGGCGTGGCTGTGGTCTCCATGCTGGTGGCGCTGGGGGGCATCGGCCTGGCCTGGGCCATGTATGGCACACGGGTGCTGTCGCCCCAGCGGGTGGGACGTGCCCTGCGGCCCTTGCATACCCTTTTGACCCAGCGCTACTACATGGACCACCTGTACGAGCGGGCCATCGTCTCCCGGGGTTTCTACAAGGGCGCCTGCCAGGCCCTGGAGAAGTTCGATGACAACTTTGTGGACCGAGCGGTGAACATGGTGGGATGGTTCAGCCGCAACACGGGCCACTCCGTGCGCCGTCTCCAGACGGGACAGGTGCAGTTGTACGGCGTTGGAATAGTGCTGGGCATCATCGTGATCCTGGCGGTGTACCTTATTGGCCAGTGAGCCGTCAGCTATGGTTGGAGAGTAATGTTAGGTTGCTCACCTTGGCAGGAGTTGGTGTCCAGGTAGCACAGAGCGCGAAAAGGGAGTCCGGATGCTGTCGGCCATAGTGTTCCTTCCTCTGGCCGGGGCCATCATCATCGGCCTCCTGGTGAGGCCGGCCCGGTGGGTGCGCTACGTCGCCGCGACGGTGGCCGTGGCGGACCTGGCGCTGGCCATCTGGGCTTTTGTGCTGTTCGATACGTCGGTGCCGCAGGGGCTCCAGATGGTGGAGCGCGCCGACTGGATCTCTGCCTTCCGCATCCAGTACTTCCTGGGCGTGGACGGTCTGAGCATGCCTCTGGTGCTTCTGACGGCGCTCCTGGGCATGTGCGCCGTTTTCGCCTCCTGGCACATCCAGGAACGGGTGCGGGAGTACTTTGTGTGGCTGCTGGTCCTCCAGACTGCGGTGACGGGGGTCTTCGTCGCCCAGGACTTCATCCTGTTCTTCATCTTCTGGGAGATGGAACTGGTGCCCATGTACCTGCTCATCTCCGTCTGGGGCACGGGACGGCGTGAGAACTCCGCCATGAAGTTCGTGGCCTTCACCTTCCTGGGCAGCGCCTTCATGCTGGCCGCCATCCTGGTCGTCTTCTTCTCGGTACACTCCTTCGACATGGAGGCGCTGGCGACCGCCGGCCTTGGCCGGCTACTGGTCCCCACGCGGGTGGTGTTCCTCTTCTTCTTCCTGGCCTTTGCCATCAAGCTCCCTGTATGGCCAGTGCACACGTGGCTCCCCGATGCCCACACCGACGCACCCACGGCGGTGAGCGTGATGCTGGCGGGCGTGCTGCTGAAGATGGGCGGCTATGGCCTGATCCGCATCAACCTGGGCATGTTCCCCCAGGAAGCGGCAACCTTGGGCGGCCCTATGATGGCCCTGGCGGTCATCAGTGTCTTGTACGGTGCCATGGTGGTGTTCCGCCAGAGCGACCTGAAGCGCCTGGTGGCCTATAGCAGTGTCAGCCACATGGGGTTTGTCCTGCTGGGCATCTCCTCCGTGGGGGCCGCTGCAAGGGGCGTACTGAACCCCGTGGGGCTGAACGGCGCTGCGCTTCAGATGTTCAGCCACGGCGTTATCACGGGGCTTCTCTTCTTGCTGGTCGGTCTGGTATACGAAAGGGCGCACACCCGCCACATACCCCACCTGGGGGGCCTGGCCTCCCGCATGCCCTTCATCGCCACCGTTTTCCTCATTGCGGGGCTGGCCTCCCTGGGACTGCCCGCCACCAGCGGCTTCGTGGCCGAGTTCCTGGTGTTCGTGGGCACCTTCCGGGTTGCGGCGTGGCCCACGGCGCTGGCCGCCTTCGGCGTGGTGCTGGCGGCAGGCTACATCCTGTGGATGATCGAGAGGTCCCTCTTTGGCCCGCAGGTCGCCCGCCACGAGGGCGTGACCGACGCCTCCCTGGTAGACGCTGTGCCCATGGTCGCCCTGGTCATCGCCATTGTGGCGGTGGGCCTATATCCGGCGGTGCTGACAAATGTGTTCAGTGCGGGCCTTGGGCCCATCATCGCCCGGTTCGGCCCATGAGTTTGGAGAGTTAGCTGAGGTCCAGATAGCGTGACGGTGCACGACATCTACCTGCTATCGCCCGAGCTGGCCCTGGTGGCGCTGGGTCTGGCCATTGTCTTGCTGGACCTGGTGGTACAGCGCAAAGGTGTGCTAGGGGCGGTGGCCCTGGTAGGGCTGGTGGTGCCCTTTGCCCTCAGCATCCTGCTCTGGGGCGATGTCCACGCCGAGCCCACCGAGACCCTCAGCGGTCTGTTCGGCACTCTGGTGGTGGACAAGTTTGCGCTCTTCTTCAAGTTCCTGGTGCTTGGGATAGTGGCCCTGCTGGTCCTGGCCTCCACCGACTACGTCAGCAAGCTCTCTAGGTCCCAGGGGGAGTACTACGCCCTGATACTCCTCTCTGCTACGGGAATGATGCTGCTGGCCGCCACCACCGACCTCATCGCCATCTACGTTGCCCTGGAACTGGCCTCGCTGCCAGTGGCCGCGTTGATCGCCATGCTCCATACCGACCCGCGCTCGCCGGAGGCGGGCATAAAGTTCCTGCTCCTCTCCGCCATGAGTTCTGCCATACTCCTGTACGGCATGGCTTTCATCTATGGTTTCACCGGCAGCACCAAGCTTCCGGTCATCGCGCACCTCATCTCCAGCACCGCTACGCCAGGGGTACCGTTGGGGGCCTACCCGGTGCTTTTGGGGGTCGTCCTGGTAGTGGCCGGGTTCGGGTTCAAGCTCTCTGCGGCGCCCTTCCATATGTGGACGCCGGACGTGTACGAAGGCGCTCCTACGCCAATTACAGCCTTCCTCTCTGTGGCCAGCAAGGCCGCGGCCTTTGCCGTGACCCTCAGGGTGTTCTACGTGGCCTTTGAGGGGGTGAGTCTGGACTGGGCCCTGCTCTTTGCGGCACTGAGCGCCCTCTCCATGACGGTGGGCAATGTGGTGGCCATCGCTCAGAGCAACATCAAGCGGCTGCTGGGGTACAGCACCATCGCCCACGCCGGGTACATGCTGGTGGGCGTTGCTGCCATCGCGGCGCGAGCGCCGGCAGGGGATGGCTCTCTGGGTCCCCAGGGTGTGCTCTTCTACCTGGGCGCCTATGCTGCCACCAACCTGGCTGCCTTCTTTGCCGTTATCGCCGTCTGCAACAAGATTGGAAGCGAGCGCATTGAGGACTTCGCGGGCATGGCGCGCCGTGCGCCCTGGCTGGCGGGTGTGCTGGCGTTTGCCCTGGTCTCCCTCACAGGCATTCCTCCCACGGCTGGCTTCATGGGGAAACTGTTCCTGTTCAGCGCCGCCGTGGACACGGGCCTGCTCTGGCTGGCGGTGGTGGGGGTGGTGAACAGCGTGGTCTCCGCCTACTACTACCTCCGAGTAGTCAAGGTGATGTACCTTCAGCCCCCGCCCTCGGAGGAGCAGGTCCCCTCCTCCGTGCCCTTCCGTGCTGCGCTGGCCGTCGCCGCCATTGGAGTGCTGGTGCTGGGCGTGCTGCCTGGCCCCCTGTTGGACGTGGCCCGCGCCGCGGTGGCGACCATTGTTCCCTAGTGGCTGTTGTGCCGGGCAGAGGGGACCTGGCCGTGGTAGGCCATTAGCCTCAGAACCCCTCCTGGCACCTCTGACAGTACCAGGCGTATCTCCTTTCAGGGTAGCGGGGGTCGGTCCCGGCGTTTGCCGCCACGTATCGGTTGGACTCGCACTTGGAGCAGAAGGGTATGATACGCCTCCCTTCACCGCTCTGGCGTAGCTGTAGCGCCTTCCACAAGACGAATATCACCAGTCCAACTATAGCTGCCAGCACCGCCACTCGAACGAGAGCTATCATTTCGGTCTTCCTGCTTGATATGCTGGCTCCATTATACTTCGTTGACATTGGAAAGAAGCGGGTGCTAGACTCGCACTGCGCCGGGCGGGCAGCGATTCGGCTGCCGTCGTTAGATGGTGTGTGTGGCCAAGGCTCCAGCGGTGGTCCCCCTGCCAGGGACATGATTTGGGTTGGCGCCCGGCAGGGGTTTCTTCTTGTCGCTGAGTGGTCGGGGGGATGGCATGCGGCGGCTCTTCTAGCAGGAGCTCAACCCGGCCAGCGGCGAGCAAGGCGGCAGATGCAGGGCAAAAAGAGCATCGGGGTAGTCTACAATCCTCGCTCCCCCGAGGCCGAGGAGTTGGCGTCTCTTATCAGCCGGCGCCTCAGCTCTGATCGGGCGGCCCACCTGTGCTCGGTGGAGAGCGAAAGGCTCCAGGAGAGCATAGAGGGGCTCTCTACGGTTGTCACGGTGGGCGGCGATGGCACCATTCTGCGGGTGGCCCGCCACGCGGCACCCGCTGGCGTGCCTATCCTTGGGGTGAACATGGGGCGCCTGGGTTTCATGACCGAACTCCGCGCCGCAGAGGCCCTCGACCTCGTCCCCCGCTATCTGGAAGAGGGCTATGCCAGGGTGGAGGAGCGCGCCATGCTCCAGGCCGAGCTTCTTTCAGCGATGTCAGGACCAGGCCGTCCGCCAATGCATGCGCTGAACGATGTGGTGGTGGGTGGCGCGGTGGTGTCGCGCATGATTCGTGTCCGTGTCTCTGTGGACGGGGCGGAGCTGGCGATCTTCACGGCGGACGGTGTCATAGTGTCCACCGCCACGGGCAGCACCGCCTACGCCTTCTCCGCGGGCGGGCCTATCCTGCACCCTGCCAGCCGCGACATGATCGTCAAGGCGGTGGTGCCGCATATGTCCCTGTCCGGCGCAGTGGTGGTGGCTCCTGAGACCACTGTGGAGCTAGTGCTTCTCAGCGACCACCAAGCCATGCTTAGCGTGGACGGCCATGTGGACATCCCGCTGGCCCAGCATGACCGGGTGCGGGTTACCGCCAGCCCCCATCAGGCCAGATTCCTGCGAGCCCATCCCCCCAGCTACTTTTTCGAGACCCTGGCCCGGCGCCTGAATGTGATCAGAGAGACACGTCCATGAGCATGGAGACCACCATCCAGAGCGACCGCGTGTTTGAAGGGCAGGTAGTGGGGCTGAGGGTGGACCAGGTACGACTTCCCGATGGGAGGATGTCGCGCAGGGAGATCGTGGAGCACCGGGGCGCAACCTGCATGGTGGCCCTGGACGCAGACAAGAATGTGCTCCTGGTACAGCAGTACCGCAAGCCCACTGAGCAGGTGCTGCTGGAGGTGCCCGCAGGTACCCTGGAGCCCGGCGAGAGCCCGGAGGAGTGCGCTCGGCGGGAGCTGGAGGAGGAGACGGGGTACACAGCGCGGCAGATCGAACCCCTGGCCGACTTTTACACCTCACCCGGCTTCTGCACCGAGAGGATTTTTGCCTACCTGGCCACTGACCTGAGACCGGCCAGCCGCAAGCTGGACGAGGACGAGGCGATCGAGCTGGTGCGGGTGCCCTTTGTGCAGGCAGTGGAGATGGCTTACCGTGGCGAGATACGAGATGCCAAGACTATTGCCTCTCTTCTTCTGGCAGCACAGCGCCTAGCCCGCCAGTAAGTTGAGGCACCATTCCGTACCTGGTATTCTGATACTCTAGCGTCCTGCCCCTGAGATGCGTGGAATACTGCGCTCATCCTTCGACAGGTCCGACTGTATTGAGACTCCGACGAAGTCGGAGCTCAGGATGAGCGGTAAGACGATAAGAGAGGATTTCCCCGCTCGTGGTGAGCCCTTCGGCGGGCTCAGGACAGGCTTGTCGAACCATGAGCGGACGACTGAGCTCTCCAGCATTATGAAAGGCATGACGAGGACAGGACACTGGGCCACCTCGTCAGTCCGGCAAGGGGGGTACAGCAGATGCCGCTCACGGCGGATGAGCAGGTCCTAAGACACGACGTCATCGTCCTGGGGGGTGGACTGGCGGGGATGAGGGCTGCCCTGGAGGCGGCCCGTGGCGGTGCCGATGTAGCCGTGGTCTCCAAGGTCTACCCCACCCGTAGCCACTCGGCGGCGGCCCAGGGAGGCATCAACGCTGCCTTCTCCGCGGAAGACTCCTGGGAGAAGCACGCCTTCGATACCGTGAAGGGGAGCGACTACCTGGGCGACCAGGATGCCATCGAGGTCCTGTGCAGGGAGGCGCTTCAGGACATCATGGAGCTGGAGCACATGGGGGTCATCTTCAACCGCAACGAGGATGGCCGCCTGGCACTGCGCCCCTTTGGCGGCGCCGGTTTCCCCCGCACCTGCTATGTGGCCGACATCACTGGGCAGGCCATCCTTCACGTGGTGTGGGAGCAACTGGTGAAGGCCCGTATCACCTGCTACGCCGAGTGGGTGGCCACCTCCCTGGTCGTCCAGGACGGCCGCTGCCGTGGCCTGGTGGCCCTGGAGATGCGCTCCGGCAAGCTTCACACCCTGGAGGCCAAGGCGGTGGTCCTGGCCACCGGGGGGCTTGGTCGGATCTACGAGCCCTCCACCAACGGCCTCATCTGCACCGGCGACGGTATGGCGCTCGCCTACCGCGCCGGGGCCGCGCTGATGGACATGGAGTTCACCCAGTTCCATCCCACCACCCTCTATCCCAGCGGTGTCCTCATCACCGAGGGGGCTCGCGGCGAGGGGGGGTACCTGCTCAACTCCAAGGGGGAGCGCTTCATGGCCACGTACGCTTCCCAGCGACTGGAGCTGGCATCCCGGGACGTGGTCTCCCGGGCAGAGCAGACGGAGATAGAGGAGGGCAGGGGGGTCAACGGTTGTGTCCTTCTGGACGTGCGCCACCTGGGCAAGAAGGTCATCCTCACCCGGCTATACCAGATCTACGAGCTGGCCCACGACCTGGCGGGCGTTGATCTGCTGGAGGAGCCTGTGCCCGTGCGCCCGGGCACGCACTACCAGATGGGCGGGGTGAAGACCGACGTGGATGGTCGCACCTCCATGCCGGGGCTGTACGCCGCCGGCGAATGCGCCTGCGTCTCGGTGCACGGTGCCAACCGCCTGGGTGGCAACTCCCTCCTGGAGACGGTGGTGTTTGGCCGCCGGGCGGGCAAGGCTGCCGCCGAGGAGGTGCGCCAGGTGCCCTTCGCTGGACTCTCTTCCGCCCCAGGCAGGGACGAGCACGCACACATCACCGAACTGCTCCAGCGCGGCGAACGCGGTGGGCTGCGGTCGGCGGTGGTGCGGAAGGAGATGGGGAATGCCATGAGGGAGGGCGCCGGCGTCTTCAGGGATAGCGAGGGGCTCGCCCAAACACTGGAGACGGTGCGGGGGCTGAAGGGGCGCTACCAAAAAGTCGCTGTGCAGGACAAGGGCGGCATATTCAACACTGACCTGGTGTCGCTTCTGGAGCTGGGTAACATGTTGGACCTGGCCGAGACGATGGTGGTGGGAGGCCTGGCCCGCCAGGAGAGCAGGGGAGCCCACTTCCGTCGCGACTTCCCCGAACGGGACGACATCAACTGGCTCAGGCACACCCTGGCCTTCTATACGGCGGAGGGACCGCGTCTGGAGTACGCGCCGGTTACCTGCGTCCGGTGGCAGCCGGAGAGGAGGACCTATTGATGCAGGCACACCTCAGGGTCAGGCGGTTTGATCCCGAGGAGCCGGCGCCTCAGCCTCGCTATCAGGACTATACCGTCGAGGCGGAGGACTACTTCACCGTGCTGGACGCGCTCATCAAGATCAGGGAGGAAGAGGACGGCACCCTGGCGGTGCGCTGCTCCTGCCGGAGTTCGGTGTGCGGCTCCTGCGCCATGCGGATCAACGGGCACGCCACCCTGGCCTGCAAGACCAAGCTGACCGACGCCAGCAAGGGCCGCGACGTCGTGCTGGTGGAGCCCATGGGCAACATGCCTGTGGTGAAGGACCTGGTCACGGACTTGCAGTCCTTCTGGGACAAGGTGTGGGCGGTGGAGCCCTTCCTCCAGCCCCAGGGGCCGGTGCCGGAGCAGGAGTACCTGGCCTCCAACGAGTCCATGGTCCACCTCACCGGCGTGATGAACTGCATCATGTGCGGGGCGTGTGTATCCGACTGCACGGTCCTTGCGGTTGACCCCAACTTCCTGGCACCCGCCGCCCTGGCCAAGGCATACCGCTTCGTGGCCGACCCCAGGGACGGCGCCAGCAAGGAGCGGCTACGTGCCCTGAGCCAGTACGGCGGCATCTGGGACTGTACCCGCTGCTTGGAGTGTGTGCAGGTGTGCCCCAAGGATGTTGCCCCCATGGACAGGATCATGACGCTGCGCGACAAGGCCATGCAGGCGGGCTACACCAGCACCTACGGGGCGCGCCACACCATCGCCTTCAGCGAGCTCCTGAAGGAGAGCGGACGCCTGGACGAGCTCCGCCTGCCTGTGATGACCTTCGGCATCTTCAACCTGCCCAGGATGCTCTCCCTTGTCCCTGTGGGGCTGCGCGCCCTGGTGCGGGGGAAGATGCCACCCATCTTCCATCGGGCCATCCCAGGAGTGGAGCACATCCGACGCAGCTTCCGTAGCGCGGAGGCCAAACGATGAAGTACGCCTTCTTCCCTGGGTGCGTCTCCCGAGGGGGCTGCTCGGAGCTGTACCCGTCGGCGGTGGCTGTGGCCGAGAAGCTGGGCATAGAGCTGGACGAGCTCACGAGCGCCTCCTGCACAGGGGCGGGTGTGCTCCAGGAGAAGGACCAGAGGCTGGGCGACACGCTGAACGCCCGCACCTTCGCCATGGCGGAGCAGAAGGGGTTGCCCATCATGACCATATGCTCCACCTGCCAGGGGGTGATGTCCCAGGCCAACCATCGCCTGACCCACGACCCTTCGTACCTGGCGGAGGTCAACCAGGAGCTGAAGCCGGAGGGGCTGGAATACAGGGGCACGGTGACCATCAAGCACCTGCTCTGGATACTGATGGAGGAGATCGGCGCTGACAACCTGCGGCCCCTCATTACCAGGCCCCTCACCGGGATGCGGGTGGCCCCCTTCTACGGCTGCTACATACTGCGGCCCTCCTGGGCCCTGGGCCTGGAGGAGGCGCCGGAGCGGGAAACATCCCTGGAGCGGGTGATCGAGCTGGTGGGCGCCGAGCCGGTGGACTTTCCAGGCAAGAGCCTGTGCTGTGGCTTTCCAATCCTGACCATAAACGAGAAGAACTCGCTGGCCATGGTGGCCAGGCACACGGGCGATGCCAGGGAGCGCGGCGCCGACGCCATGGTGACGCCTTGCCCCCTCTGCCACCTGAACCTGGACGGCTACCAGCCCAAGGCGGCGTCCACCCATGGGTCAAAGCCCGACATGCCCATCCTCCACCTTCCCCAGCTCCTGGGCCTGGCCATGGGGCTGAGCCCACGCGTTCTGGGTCTCCAGCGGCACATCGTCTCCGCGTCCCGCCTGCTGGACAAGGTGAAGGTGCGGGCGTAGGCGGCAGTGCCGCAGCCGCGCTTCCCAGGGGCAGGCTAATGTAGGGCGGGTGGAGCCCCGATGAAATCGGGACGAAACCCGCCGCGCAAACTGAGCGGTGGGTTTCATCCATCCTACGAGGCTTGAGGAGGGACAACCATGGTGCAACCAAGGAGTACCTACCCCGTCAACCTGCTCGTAGACTACCCGGACAGAGAGCTAAACAAGTCCACCACTTTCTTCAGGCTTATCATTGCCCTCCCGATTCTTGTCATCTTGGGCCTGCTCATCGGGACTTCAGCCAGCCAGGACGGCGGGGATGGCCCGCGCTACCAGTATGCCGCCGGCGGACTGGTGTTCCTTTCTACTGTCCTGATGCTCCTCTTCCGGCAGAAATATCCTCGTTGGTGGTTTGACTGGAACCTGGCGCTGGTCAAGTTTGTCACCCGCGTGTTCGCCTATCTCTTGCTATTGCGGGATGAATACCCCTCCACGGATGAGGAACAGGCAGTGCACATAGAGGTCCCCTATCCCGATGTCAGGCGGGACCTCAACCGCTGGCTGCCTCTCATCAAGTGGCTCCTTGCCATTCCGCATTACATTGTGGTCTTGTTCCTCGGGCTTGCTGCCCTGGCCTGCGTTCTCCTCGCTTGGTTTGCCATCCTCTTCACCGGACGCTACCCCAGGTCACTGTTCGACTTCGTGGTGGGCCTGTTGCGCTGGTGGCTCAGAGTCGCTGCCTACGCCTTCCTGTTGACCACCGACCGGTACCCTCCCTTCAGCCTGAGGGCGTAGGAGGAAGCCAAAGGTGGCTGGCAGAAGGCGTTTAAACGGTGGACCGCAGAGTAGAGATGTCAGACTCAGGGTCCATGTCCCTCAAATGGCATGAGCTGGCCGGTCCATCGGAGGAGGCGACTATCATGTGGTGGGCAGACCTGCTGCGGGGATTCTGGAACGGGCTTACTGCATGGATCGTCCTCATAGTCCATGTATTCGGCGGCTGGGATGGGCATGCGTTGTACAACGCTGCAAGGAGCGGGAACTGGTATGACTTCGGGTTCCTGGTCGGCGCCGGCTCTCCTTTTCTGGGCGCTTTCGGCGCCCGCCGGTCACGAAGGTGAGCCTGGGCTGCATCGGCTGGAAGGGACGTTTCCCAAGCCGCCAGCTTAGTAGGTGGGTGGAGTCCCGATGAAATCGGGGCGAAACTCGCCACAGAAAACATGCGATTGAGCGGTGGGTTTCACCCACCCTACGGGGCGCGTCCTGCCTACATAGCCGCCACGCGCTCCACGGCCTTGGCGGGTTACGAGCGGGGGCCACACAGAAGCTATCGTCTATACGTTGTTTCGCTCCGACGAGCGACCTTAAGCACGACTACCAGCGCTCGGTCGTCGTAGATGTCGTAGACGACCCGGTAGGGTCCAACCCTGATGCGCCAGGTACGCTCCTCTCCCCGGAGCTTCCGTACGCCTGCGGGCCGAGGGTTCTCTGTCAGAGCCCGAATGGGCATTACCAGCCTAGCCTGGACTTCTCGTGGCAATTGCCGCAAGTCTCGTTGGGCCGCTGGGGCCAGCTCAACTCGGTAAAGCCTGCCCTGAGCCTGTCGAGGGGGCATCCTTACCGTGCCGACCCAGCCTTCAGGTCCCGGAAAAACTCGCTGGCCTCCACGCCTCCCTGGCGCTCCCACTCATGGCGCGCCTCCTCCAAGCCAGCCCGTAGCTCCTCGTCCTCCCTGGCCTCCAACCACTCACTGACGGCCTCGGCAACAATATCCTTGGCGTGTCGGCCTTTTCGTGCCGCCTCCACCTTCAAGGCCGTATACAGCGCCTCATCCTCGAAGATGACCGTCATCCGCTTGGACATGCTTGCTCCTAGATGCCTGAACGTTTATGTTGCTGCACGCCTACACGTCTATTGTATCGGTTGATCGCCCCTGTGGCAATTGTTCGGGCGGCGCAGGAGTCACCCGTACGGGCTAGGCGGACTTGGTAGGGCGGGTGGGGCAAAGCGAAACCCGCCACGGAAAGCAACACAGGGAGCGGTGGGTTTCACCCACTCTACAGGGCTGCGTCCCGCCTGCTGGACAAGGTGAGGGTGCGGGCGTAGGCTTAGGGGTGCTAGCGCAGGTTGAGACGTGGGGTGGTAGGAACGGTTCGCTGCTTTTGGTCGGGGGTCGGGAGAGGGAAGAGATGAACTGGCAACAAATCATTGAGCAAACGAAACCCGAGTTTGAGAAACTCAGGGCACAGAAGGAAGAAGGGGAGCTCCCGTTGGAGGACGCGCCCCGTCTGGAGGAGTGTGCGGATGTGCTCGAGGCAGCATGTGGTTTGGGCCTCGGCGATATCCCGCGCTCCGACAAGGTAAAGCGCTACCCACTTTTGGAGATGGCCCGGTGGTGCATACCCTACGCATCGCATGAGGCAAGTGTCTTCGCGTTGCACAGCGAAATACTGTTGGAGTTGGGGGATATCGACCGCGCGGCGCAGTTCGCCTTGCAAGCCAGGCGACTAACTGAACAAAACCCCGGCATAGACAGTGACACAAAGCAATACGTGTTGTACGTTAACGGAAACGTTCAGGTAGAGTTGCGGCAATCCGAAGAGGCCGCCCATCTGTACGAGTTGGCTATACAGGCCAGGCCAGATTCAAAACTTGTGCCCATGCTCATCGAGGAGGCTGCGGCGGCGTATGCTGACGCAGGGCTCTATTCGCGCTCGAACGAGTTTATGGAGAGAATCCCCGGCGAACGGTTGGGTCACTGGCTTTTCCAACAGCTCTTGGCCGAGAACTACGAGAGGTTGGGTAAATGGGATGAAGCCATAGGAGTCTACCGGCGACTATCGAGACAAGCCACAGGGAGGGAAGCGATTGAGCATCTGTTCTACCGTATCGGCTTCTGCGAAGCGCGTAGAGACAGCAAGCGAGGAAGGCCGACCGGCGCTCGGGCAGGACTTGGCTTCGATTGCGTGAGTCTGCCAGACGACGGCGGTGAGCACAAGGGGCAGTTGACCGAAGACGAGAAGACGCGACTGCATGTTACCAAGGGTGTCGAAAGCCTTCGCAGGTTAATCGAAGCAGAAGTGAGTCTGAGCAAGCACGCGGCGGTTATCAGACCCGGGGAGCAAGCTTCAAACCTGTCTCGTTTGAAGGACACTCTGCTATCATGCGCTGAGTACATCTGGTGGGCAGATCTTCACTTTGACGTCCCAGGTTTACGCCTGCTCTCAGAAGTGGCCGACTCCGACCGAATCAAGTCTATTCGTGTGCTGTGTCTCTTGGAGCAGGTTCCTAAGTTGAAGAAGCCTTGGGGAACATTCGAGGCGGAAATGGCAAATCGAGGCATCAAGGCTGAATGCCGTACTATATCCACGAGACTTTTTCACGACAGATTCATCATTGGGGCCAACGTCGTGTTCAATGTTCCACCCGTCACTGCCATAGTAGCTGGCAAGTTCGGGGAGATTCTGGGTTCGCCCAATCGTCCCCCCTTTGAAGACTGGTGGCAGGGGGCCTCGCCAATTCGGTAGCTTAGTAGGGCGGGTGTAGCAACGCGGAACCCGCCACAGAAAACAACACATTGAGCGGTGGGTTTCACCCACCCTACGGGACTGATGGGAAGTGCCTCCGAAGCGGACGCTTGCTCATGGTTCGACGGGCTCACCATGAGCGGGAAACCCGCACCGCTCGCCCTGAGCCTGTCGAAGGGCGAGGCTAGCTCCGTCCAGGCCCGTGGGTGCAGGGCTCGCCCCTGCCTACATCCCCACCACGCGCTCCACGGCCTTGCGGAAGGCGGCGGTGGTCTGCGTCACGTCCTCGGGGGTGTGGCAGACGCCCACGTATATCTTCGGGCTCCCCTTCAGCACGCCGTTCTCCAGGAGCACCCGGTTGAACACGTCCATTGGCTCCTTCCGGGCCGAGAGCGTGGAGCGATAGTCGGTGATGGGCCGGTCGGTGAAGTAGACGTCGAAGACCGTGTCGTCGCCCACCACCTGGGCGGGGATTTCCGCCTCGCGCAGCAGGCGCTCCAGGGTCTGGCGCAGGGTGTGGGCGGTGGCGTGCCAGCGCTGGTAGACGCCCTCCTTGCGCAGCTCGGCCAGGGTGGCCAGGCCGGCCACGGCGGCGATGGGGTTGCCGCTGAGGGTGCCCACCTGGTTGACGTAGCCCTGGCGGCTGGGGTCATACATGTCCATGACCTCGGCCCGGCCCACGATGGCGGCCAGTGGGAAGCCCCCGCCAACGATCTTGCCGAACGCCGCCAGGTCCGGCACGACACCGTAGCGCTCCTGGGCGCCTCCGTAGGCCAGCCGGAATCCCGTCACCACCTCGTCGAACACCAGTGGTATGCCGAAGCGGGCCGTCGCATCGCGCACCGCCTGAAGGAAGCCGGGCGCGGGCGGGATGAGGCGCTGTAGCGGCTCCATGATGACCGCGGCCAGCTCGTCGTGGTGCCTCTCGATGATGGAGACCGTGGTCTTGGCGTCGTTGAAGGGGGCCACCAGCACCAGCTCCTCCAGGGCGGTGGGAATGCCAGGGGTGGAGCGGGTGGCCCTGGGGAACTCCTGGAGGGCCGATAGGGCAGGGGTGGTGCTCATCATCGCGTAGTCGCTGCTGCCGTGGTACCCACCCTCGAACTTCAGTATCTTCTCCCGCTTGCGGAACGCCCGGGCCAGGCGGAGGCACTGGAAGCAGGCGTCGGTGCCGCTGGTAGTGAAGCGCACCCTCTCGGCGCAGGGCACAGCCCGCACGATCTCCTCGGCCAGGAGGATGGCGGGCTCGTTCTGGGCGAAGTAGGTGGTGCCCCGGTCCAGGTAGTCGCGCACCGCCTCGTTGACGGCGGGGTGAGCGTGGCCCAGCACCATGGGGCCAGAGCCCAGCAGGTAGTCTATGTACTCGTTGCCGCTGACGTCCCAGACACGGGAGCCGCGTCCTCGCTTGATCACGAAGGCGTTCTCGTCGGGCGAGTACACGTTGCCCATGGTGCCGCCCGGCAGGTAGCGGCGGGCCTTCTCCAGCAGGGCCTTCTCCTCCTGGGTGCGTTTCTTTGGCATAAACCCTCACCCCCTGTGTCCCCCGCTCCCTTGGTAAGGGAGCGGGGGAGAAAAGTGCAATCTGGGGGACACCCCCAGACCCCCGGCCCTTCGGCTGCGCTCAGGGCAAGCTCCGGGGCTTCGCCCCCTCTGCACTCACCCATGCACGAATTTTAGGATAGCTTCAGGAAGGACCGGCAGAGTCCCGACATGTCGGGACTCTGCACTCCCCCGACGGCGATTATCCGAACAGCCTCTAGGCCGGGGCGGTGCGACGCCACTGGGCCTTGCCCTGCTCCAGCAGGTCGTTGCCGCGCACGTCGTTCACCACGATGACGGGGAAGTCCACCACCTCCAGGCGGCGGACGGCCTCCGGGCCCAGGTCCTCGTAGGCCACCACGTCGGCCTTCTTGATGGTCTGAGAGAGGAGGGCGCCAGCTCCTCCGATGGCGCCAAAGTAGACCCCCTTGTACTTCTTGAGGGCCTCTTTGACCGCCTGGCTGCGGCCCCCTTTGCCGATGGTGGCTTTTACTCCTGCCTCGTACATGCGGGGAGTGAAGGGGTCCATGCGATAGGAGGTGGTGGGGCCAGCGGAGCCGATGACCATGCCAGGGCGCGGGGGCGTCGGCCCCACGTAGTAGAGTATCTGGCCCCGCAGGTCCACGGGCAATTGCTCGCCCCGGTCCAGGGCCTCCACAAAGCGCCTGTGGGCGGCATCCCTGCCGGTGTAGATGACCCCGGTTATGAGCACCTCGTCGCCCACCTCCAGGCTCTCCAGCACCTTGTCCGTCAGGGGCGTCGTGATCCGTTTCATAGTTGGTCCTCTTTCGACGGCGCTAGAGCTCCGCGCTCTTGAGGCGGGCGCTGTGGCACTGGAGGTTGATCCCCACGGGCAGCGATGTGATGTGGGTGGGATGCGTCTCCACGTTCACCGCCAGTGCGGTAGTCCTGCCTCCCCAAGCCTGGGGGCCAAGGCCGAGTGCGTTCACCTGCTCTAGCAGCTCCGCTTCGAACGCCGCCGTCTCAGGGTCGGGGTTGTGCTCGCCCACCTTGCGCAAGAGCGCCCTCTTGGCCAGGTACATGCAGTACTCGGAGGTGCCACCGACCCCCACCCCCACAATGACAGGCGGGCATGGGTTCCCGCCCGACTCCTCAACGGTGCGAAGAACGAAGTCAGTGATCCCCTTCCGGCCTTCGCCGGGCCGAAGGATGACCATCCGGCTCATGTTCTCGCAACCGCCGCCCTTGGGCAGAACGGTTATCTTCAATCGCTCCCCGGGCACCACGTCGGTGTGGATGACGGCGGGGGTGTTGTCGCCGGTGTTCTTGCGGGCCGAGAATGGCTGCGTCGCCACGGACTTGCGCAGGAAGCCGCCCGTGTAGCCCTGGCGCACCCCCTCGTTCACGGCATCGGCCAGCCTGCCCCCCGCGATGTGGACATCCTGGCCCACCTCCATGAACACCACGGTGGTGCCCGTGTCCTGGCAGAGAGCGAGTTGCTTCTCCGCCGCTATCTGGGCGTTCTGGAGGATGGTGTCGAGCACCTTCTGGGCGCGAGGGGCCTCCTCCCGCTGGCGCGCTTGCCGCAGGGCGTCCAGCACGTCCTGCGGCAAGTAATAGTTGGCCTCGATGCATAGTCGTTTGACGGTATCCGTTATGGCCTGGGCCTGGATATCGCGCATTTTACCTGCTCCTCCCAGCGCACCGGCTAGGCCGCGACCCTCTCCATGGCCCCGATCAGCTCCCGGACGGCGTCGGCGGACTTCTGGAGGGCCTGCTTCTGGGCACTGGTCAGCTCCAGCTCCACCACCTGCTCCACACCGCCGGCGCCGAGCTTCACCGGAACACCTATGAAGAGACCACGGATCCCATACTCTCCATCCAGGTACGCGGCACAGGGAAGGATGCGCTTCTGGTCAAGGAGCATGGCGTCCACCATCTCCACGGTCGCCGCGGCTGGCGCGTAGTAGGCGCTGCCCGTCTTGAGCAGGCGCACTATCTCGCCGCCGCCGTCCTGGGTGCGCTTCACAATCCTGTCAATGGTGGCCTGGTCCAGGAGCCGGCCCACAGGCACGCCGCCCACAGTGGTGTAGTTCACCAGGGGCACCATCAGGTCGCCGTGGCCGCCCAGCACGTATGCCTGCACCTCTCTCACCGACACCTTCAGCTCCTGGGCCAGGAAGGTGCGGAAGCGCGCCGTGTCCAGGATGCCCGCCATGCCCAGCACCCGGTTCTTGGGGAGGCCGCTCACCTTGAAGGCGTGGTACACCATGGCGTCCAAGGGGTTGGTCACTATCACAAGGATGGCGTTTGGCGAATGCCGGGTCACCTGCTTGGTGACATCGCTGATTATCTTGGCGTTGGTGGCGAGCAGGTCGTCTCGGCTCATGCCGGGCTTGCGGGCCACCCCTGAGGTGATGACCACAATGTCGGACCCCGCCGTCGGCTCATAGCTGTTGGCCCCTCTTATCTGGGCGTCGGAGCCCACCACGGGCCCGGACTCAAGGGCATCCAGCGCTTTGCCCTGGGGCATGTCCTCCACTATGTCCACCAGGACCACGTCCATGTAGCCACGCTCGAAGAGCTTCACCGCCGTGGTTGCTCCCACGTTCCCCGCACCGACGACCGTTACCTTCTTACGCATGGCCTTTCGACCCTCCTTACGCCCAGCCGGGCGTTCCGAATCACCATATGCCCCGGGGATTCACGAGAGTGCCCAGTGGCTTTCCACTTGATGAGTTAGACGGCGCGTGTGTACTTCTCCCAGCGTTCCTCCAGCCTGGGGTCCTCCACAGTGCTCATCAGGTAGTCGCCGAACTCTTTCCCTGTGCACCCGGTGCTGCGGCCGGTGATGACCAGCTTCCGTTCGTACTGGCCACAGACCTCCAGTGCCTTGTTGAGCCTGTCCGCCAGTTTGGGGAAGCCGATGTGGTCCATGAGCATGGCGCCGGCGCGGATCATGGAGCTGGGGTCGGCGAACTGGGCGCGGCCCTCCTTCACCATGCGAGGCGCGCTACCGTGGATGGCCTCGAACATGGAGTACCTCTTGCCGAGGTTGGCGCTGCCAGCCGTACCCACGCCCCCCTGGATCTGCGCCGCCTCGTCGGTGAGGATGTCGCCGTACAGGTTGGGCAGGGCGAACACCTGGAAGTCGCTGCGCCGGGCCGTGTCCAGCAGCTTAGCCGTCATGATGTCTATGTACCAGCCCTCCCAGGAGATTCCTGGGTACCTCGCCGCCACCTTTCTGGCCATATCGAGGAAAAGACCGTCGCTGGTCTTGACGATGTTGGCCTTGGTGACGATGGCAACTCTCGTCTTGCCCACGCGCTTGGCGTGGGCGAAGGCCGCCTCTATGATGCGCTCCGAGCCCGGGCCGCTGATCACCCTGAAGTCCACCGCCAGGTCAGGGGTCACGCTGACGCCCTGGCTCCCCACTGCGTAGACGTCCTCCGTGTTCTCGCGGAAGAAGGTCCAGTCAATCTTCTCCTGGGGAATCCGAACGGGGCGAACGTTGGCGAAGAGGTCCAGTTCCTTGCGCATGGCGACATTGGCGCTCTCCAGATTGGGCCAGCCGTCACCTTGCTCTGGGGTGTGGGTTGGCCCCTTCAGGGTGACGTGGCACGTCTTGATCTCCGCCAGCACGTCGTCGGGGATGGACTTCAGGTGCGCCGCCCGGTTCTCGATGGTTAGCCCCTCGATGACACGGAACTTCACCTTACCGCTGTTCACCTGCTGGCTCAGGAGGTATTCCAGGACCCGCTGGGACTCGGCAGCTATGTATGGGCCGATGCCGTCACCGCCGATGATCCCAACAACGATGGGCTTGACCTTGCTGAAGTCGGTCCAGGGCTCCTCCGCCTTCAGACGCTCCACCCGCGCTAGCTGCTGTTCCAGGACCTTACCGAACTGCTGCTTGGCTGCTTCTATGGCTTGCACGTAGGACACCGCTGTCTCCTTCCTCCACCGCTGGAGTATGGGCGGAAGTCGTAGGAGTGATGGTAGATGTTCGACGCCCCGCGGATGGAGTTGCGGCACTATTATAGCAGGGTCAGGCCGCTAGGCAAGGAAGGCAAACGGAAGAAAGGAGGCCGAGGTATAGACGAAACCTTGGGCCGCTATGCCGCGTTCCTAGCCGGTGAGGGAGAGGTGGAGGCGGAAAAGGTCAGGCGCGTCGTTCATTGGGGCCCAAGCCTCCCCAGCGCAGTGAGCGGCGGAGGTATTCGCGGCGCTGCTGTTGAAAAAGCGCGTTGCGCCACGAGGGGTCGCTGGGGCGCGGCACCCGCGGCTGGCGCCGCCTGCGCTGCCCGCGCAGGTAGGCCTCCACTGCGGCCAGGGTTGCAGAGAACTCGCTCCGGTCTCGCTCGGCGTCTCGCATAGTAGCTGCCCCTAGAGGGGGATGTTCCCGTGTTTCTTGGGGGGCAGTGAATCACGCTTGTTCTGGAGCATGTCCATGGCGTGGATGAGCTTGGGGCGCGTCTCGGCGGGGTCTATGACATCGTCCAGGTAGCCATGGGCTGCCGCGATATACGGGTTTGCGAACTGCTCCCGGAACTCCTCGGCAAGCTGGGCCCGCACCAGGGACGGGTCCTCGGCCTTTGCTATGCGGTCCCGGAAGATTACGCTGACTGCGCCCTCCGGGCCCATTACGGCTATCTCCGCCGTTGGCCAGGCGTAGTTGACGTCGCCGCGCAGGTGCTTGCTGCTCATGACCACGTAGGCGCCCCCATACGCCTTGCGGGTCAGCACCGTCAGCTTGGGCACCGTGGCCTCGGCGTAAGCGTACAGAAGCTTGGCCCCGTGGCGGATGATGCCCCCGTACTCCTGCGACTTGCCCGGCATGAAGCCCGGCACGTCCACAAACGTCAACAGAGGGATGTTGAAGGCGTCGCAGAAGCGGACGAAACGCGCCGCCTTCACCGATGCGTCAATGTCCAGGACGCCCGCCAGGTACGCCGGCTGCTGGGCCACGACACCCACAGTCCTCCCGTTCAGCCTGGCGAAGCCAACGATTATGTTCTGGGCGAACTGCTGGTGCACCTCCATGAAGTCGCCGTGGTCCACCACCCTGGTGATGACCTCCTTCATGTCGTAGGCCTTGGCGGAGTCGTCGGGGACGAGGGTGCGCAGATCAGGTTCAGTGCGGCCGGGGTCGTCGAAGGTGTCCCCAAGAGGCGGGTCTTCCATGTTGTTCTGGGGCAGGAAGCTGAGGAGGCGCCGGACCTGCTCCATGCACTCCTCTTCGTTGTCAAAGGCGAAGTGGGCCACCCCGCTGAGGCGGGAGTGGCTGTCGGCACCGCCCAGCTCATCGTGGGAGATCTCCTCCCCCGTTACCGCCTTGATGACATCGGGCCCGGTGATGTACATCTGCCCAATGCCCTTCACCATGAAAACGAAGTCGGTGATGGCTGGCGAGTAAACGGCACCGCCGGCGCAGGGCCCCAGGATAACAGATATCTGCGGCACCACCCCAGAGGCCAGGGTGTTGCGCAGAAATATATCGCCATAGCCAGCGAGGCTCAGCACGCCTTCCTGGATGCGAGCGCCCCCCGAGTCGTTGAGCCCCACGACGGGCGTCCCGTTCTTCATGGCCAGGTCCATGATCTTGCATATCTTTTCGCCCACTACTTCAGAGAGAGAGCCGCCGAATACCGTGAAGTCCTGGGCGAAAACAAAGGTGGGCCGCCCATTGATCCTGCCATGGCCGGTGACCACGGCATCGCCGGGGTACCGCTGCGGGTCTGTGTCGAACTCCGTGGGCCGGCGGGTGGCAAACTGGTCCAGCTCCTGAAAGGTGCTCTCGTCCACCAGCAGCTTGACGCGCTCCCGCGCAGTGAGCTTACCCTTGGCGTGCTGCTGTTGAATCCGGCGGAGCCCGCCGCCCTTGAGTGCCTCCTCTCGCCTCCGCTCTAACTCCTCCAAGTTCTCGCTAGTCTTTCTATGTACGGCCACGGTCTACACGCTCCCGAAAAAAGAAGATAAGTACGACTCCTACCCCCTCCTCCCAAATTTCGGCTATGTTAGCACGGGTTGGGCCGGAGTGCAAGAACGGGACAAATCAAATCTGCGAAAAGTGGTGTACAATGAATTCCATAGCTGAGTGGTGTGGGAGAGGCATGAAGGAAGTGGCGAGCAGGACCAGCCCCCTGCGGGCCCTCCGGTGGGGGCAGCGGACCTACGTCATGGGCATCATGAACGTCACCCCCGACTCCTTCTCCGGGGATGGCATGGCCGGGGACCCCAGGAGAGCCCTGGATCAGGCCCTGCGGTTCCAGGAGGACGGGGCCGACCTGCTGGACGTGGGTGGCGAGTCCACCCGGCCTGGCCATATGCCTGTCTCCGCCGACGAGGAGCTCCGGCGGGTGATGCCTGTGCTGGAGCTTCTGGCCGCTGAGGTCCGACTGCCCATAAGCATTGACACTTACAAGAGCCAGGTGGCCCGCCGGGCCCTGGAGGCGGGCGCCTCCATCATCAACGATGTGTGGGGTCTGAAGCGCGACCCTGATATCGCTCGCGTGGCCGCGGAGACGGGCGCGGGCCTCATCCTGATGCACAACCAGCAAGGGACGGAGTACGCGGACCTTCTCCCCGACATCATGCGGAGCTTGCGCTGGAGCATGGACACGGCGCTAGAGGCGGGGGTTGTGGCGGAGGAGATCGTCCTGGACCCTGGCATCGGCTTCGGCAAGACGGCGGAGCAGAACCTGGAGGTGCTGCGCCGCCTGGGCGAGCTGCGCACCCTGGGCAGGCCTCTGCTTCTGGGGACCTCTCGCAAGTCCACCATCGGCCTGGTCCTGGGGCTGCCCGCCGACCAGCGGGTGGAGGGTACCGCGGCTACGGTGGCCCTGGGCATTGCGCAGGGGGCCGACATCGTGCGGGTGCACGACGTGAGAGAAATGGCGCGGGTGGCCCGCATGGCCGACGCCATTGTGCGCGGCTGGCAACGTCCCTCCTGAGGAGTATACATGGACAGGTTTCCAAGCGTTACCGTCTATATGGCCCTGGGGAGCAACCTGGGCAACCGGGAGGAGAACCTGGGTCTGGCGCTGGGGTTGTTGGCGGAGGGTGTCCGCATTGACGCCTGCTCCGCCATCTACGAGACGGAGCCCTGGGGCTACATGGCCCAGCCCAGGTTCCTGAACCTGGTATGCCGAGGTGTCACCGACCTTTCTCCCGAAGACCTGCTGCGCCTGGCCAAGGGCATCGAAGAGCGCGTGGGCCGCCGTCCGGGGCCCCGGTGGGGCGCGCGGGCCATTGACGTGGACATTCTGTTATATGGAGACCAGCAGGTCCTTCTGCCGGACCTGACCGTGCCCCATCCCCGTTTGGCAGAGCGGCCCTTTGTGCTGGTGCCCCTGGTGGAGGTGGCGGGAGACGTGGTGCACCCCCTTCTGGGCAAGACGGCCAGGGAGCTGCTGGAAGGCCTGCCCGGCCTCCACACCGTCCGCCCCTGGGGCCCTCCGCCGCAGCTCAGCTAAAGGCTGTAAGGAAACTCATGCCGGACTGCCATTGCGAGGCCCGATGGTTCGAAGTCCTCGCCACACGCTCCGGAGGGCCGTGGCAACCTGGGGTGGCGCTCCGCTCTCCCCGCCAGATCGGCGTGAAAATAGGCCTTGGGGGAGGGGCTGTCATGCTGAGGAGTCGGTTGAACTCATCTGCCTTCAACATTCTTCTGCCGACGAAGTCCCGACTCCGTCGAGGACTCGCGACAGAGTCGGAGCATCTATGGGTTTTCCATCCCCCGGTGGCGCCGCTATGCGACATGACCGATTGCTTCGTCGCCTGCGGCTCCTCAGAATGACAAAAACGGGGTCCTTTTTCGGGGACTAGACTCTAAATGGCCCAATCCTGCTGACGACATGCAGTCTTTAGCTGGGGCTGGCGCTGTTCGTCGGTAGCAGCGTAACAATATCACCCGCTCACCCTGAGCCAGTCGAAGGGCGAGCGGACAATGTCAGCAAAGCCTGGTTCACTCAAACGGGAGACAAAGCGTCCCGGACACATCAAAGGGGATATCTAAAAGCTCTCCCAGCACGTCCACGTCCTCACGGGCTTGGGCCTCTTCCAGCAGCGCGCTGGAGATGTAGACGTCCTCCAGCTTCAACGTGTTCTGGATGAACATCACCTTGTGCTGGCCAGGCTCCACACCGAAGCAACTGGCTATCGCCGCCGCAATTGCCTGTTTGTCCGTGGCCAGCGTCATGGGCATCTTGGCGTTGTCCATGCTGCGCGACGTCATCGCGTTGACGTACACCACCTGGTAGTCGGTCTTGTCCACGAGCCGCTGTGTTGTTATGTCCGCCATCCCGATGCCCAGGCTGTTGCCGTACGTCTGCTCGGAGAGGTCCAGCACCACCACACGCTGGGCCCTGGACCCGGACGTCCCCAGATAGCCGATGAACCGCCCCGTCACGTTGGGGTCCATGCCGGTGCCGCTGATGTTCTTGCCAATCTCCTGCACCACCAGCACGTCGAGCTGTGGGAAGAGTATCCTGGGCATCATCTCGGTGGCCTCTATCAACAGCCCTCTCTCCACCTCCTCGATCCGATGCGCCTCGACTGCGACGATCTTGGCCACCTCCTCCTGAGCGTTCTCCACGGTGGCCACGCCGAATATCACGTTGCCGTGTTGGACTATGCACCTGCCCATCTCAGGGATGAGGTCGCCGAACCTCTCGTAGCCCAGGTCGTGGACCGTGTTGGCCCCTCTCTCTTTGCCAAGACCGATGGTCATCATCTTGAGAAGCCCGCTTTCGACGGGACCCCGGAAACCCGTATGCCGCTTGACCCTGTTGATGAGGACCGTCGCGTCAGCAGAGTTGGCCAGCTTATCAAAATACACCGGTACGCCGGAGGGGGAGGTGCCCAGCCTTACCACATCCATGGAAGACCGTATGGGCGCACCCACCGTCTCCTCGGTTATGCCCAGGTGGGCAAGGACTTTCACCTGGCCCTCGGCCGTGGCGCCGCCATGGCTCCCCATGGCCGGGACGATAAAGGGCTCGGCCCCCATCTCTTTGAGCTGCGTCACCACCGCCCGCGTTATCTTTTGTATGGAGGCGATGCCACGGCTCCCCGAAGCCACGGCCACGCTTTGCCCGGGCTTCACCTTTGAGGCGATCTCCGGGCGCGACAGCTCGCGCTCTATCTCCGCCTCCACGTCTACCGGCTTTCGAGCAGGGAACTTCTGCCTTGCCCTGGCTATCCTTGGGAACGTAACGCGGTCGAGCAACTGGTCCATCTGCATGGCCTGGTGCGCTCCAATCTCCCGGGTTAACCCTTGCCCGGCTGCTGATGCCCTCCGCACCTTCATCCGGGGCCTAATCAAGCTACAGTCTCTGGGGTTTGACGTCAAGCATGTCGTTGTCCAGGGAGTGTATCAGGTAGGTGTTCGTCATTCCGGCGAAGGCCGGAATCCATCGGGGCATTTTAGCCATGGCTGTATCTGGACACCGGCCTCCGCCGGTGTGACGGGTCCTTCCGCGGAAGGACGGGTAGAGCCCCTATTCCCTGGCATAGCAAACTGAGACGCTACTGTTGTCCATCGGAGGATGTGCGGGTCTATCGTTGAGCGATTCTGTCAGGACCCATCCCAAAATCCCTTTGAGGCATGCGATGACCAAGAAGGCGTGGTAGGTATGATCATGCCGTTTCCACCGGACCACCAGTCGGTGATGCGGTGCTTCGTGGGCACTGAGTAATGGCCAAGAAGCGGCCCATAATCGGGTCAAGGCCTGCCTGGCAGTGCCGGGTCCCATGTCCGGCGCGGGGAAGGGCAAGCTCAGAAATACCCGCACTACTTCTGGGTGCGGCAGCGGGGGTTGGGTAGCTTAAGGTGCCTTGACCTCGGCAATACCTGCAAGGTTCAAAGGGCGCTCATGCGGTGATCAGCGATAAGCGATACTGCGAATTCTTGCTGTGTGGTATATTTGCACCGGCCAAAAAATCAGTAGGGGTGCAGAGATGACGGGGAAACGCAGCCCAGAGGAGCGAGCCCGGCAAGATGCCTCTGCTGTGCTATTGTTGGGGTTTCTGACCTTTCAAGAAACAGCCGATGGCGCCGGGTACATAGGGTCCGCGATGGTGACAGATCAACGAGGGTATCCCCTTGAGTTCAGGGTGCTCACCCCTGTAAAGCCGACACCGATGCAGAAGGTCCTGTTCGGGGCGGGTCTAGAGGGATACGTCAGTGCGGAGTTGTGTGGGAGGCAGCTTGTCAGCGGGATCCAAAGAAAGCCGCGCTTGTTCTTGGTAGATAGACGGGAACTGCTTGCTTTGGGCGTGGAGTCTCCCCAGGTGTTCTTGTGGCTGAGAAGACCGGGAGAGGGAGCTGCCGTGAGAGCGGCTGAAGAGCCAAGGCGTGAAGAAGGCCGAGTGGAAGCCGCCGCACCGGGCTTTCAGCCTGTCGTGTGGCAAGGGGTTTTCGACTCAGAGAATACCAAGGGGCATGTTCTGTCCCTCCTCTCCGAATGCTCTGGGAGCTTTGATCTTATGGAAGCCTTCAAGCGCATGCGGACCGCCGTAGAGTTGTTGGCAAAGAACGATGCCCGCTATCGCTAAACAAAGTTCAGCCAGCGCCCTGGGGTTTGGGGTGAGGGGATGGCTGCAGCGCCAGGCAGCCAAACGAATCGCACACCCTGAATTGCTAGCGTTCCTCGATTTCCTGGACCTGGTGCCCGCTACTCCCACACTCACTGAGGTGCTTGACCTTGGCATGCCTCTCCCCCCGATGTCGGACGACCTATGGTTGATTGCACCGGAGATAACGAGCCATGACATAGCTATGCCTATGCCAGAGCTAGGAGTCATAGATTACGCTCTCGTGGCCGGGGCCCTCTCCGACAGCCTTGCAGATACGCTGCCTATGCCAGAACTGGAAGTCATAGATTGCTCTCTCGCGGCTGGTGCCGTCTCCGACAACCTTGCATCTACGCTGCCTGGCGGCAGAGTAGATGGCACGTTGTTTTTCCAGGCCAGAAAAGAAGAGGAGCAGGATGGCAAGAAGAGCCGCGTACCCGTGGTGACACCATACGAACGCAGAGCAACCCAAGGTGTTGACCAAGGAAAGGCCGGCGCTCATCTCCCTGGCGCCTTGCTGCCGAATCTTTTTGAACTTCTGCTTCCTGTCCTTCTCCCTCCAGCGAAGACAGAGTTTGGCCAAGATCTGCTGCTGCCACAGGAGTTGTATCCTTTCCAGGGGTATGGTGTCAAATGGCTCGTCGACCATGACGCTGCGCTTCTCGCCGACGACATGGGCCTGGGGAAGACGATACAGGCCATTACCGCCTTTCGCGTCCTTCTGCGACAGGGGAAAGCCCTACAGTGTCTGGTGGTATGTCCCAAGAGCGTGGTCAGTAGCTGGAAGCATCACTTTGAAGGTTGGGCCCCAGAGCTTCAGGTGGTAGTGATAAGAGGCGCAAAGCAAGCTAGAGATTTCCAGTGGGCAGCGTATGGTGGCAAAGCCCACGTGATATTGGCGAACTATGAGACAGTACGAAACGACGCCGATAGCGCCCAAAAGGTCCCCTTTGGCGTAGTGATTGCCGATGAGATACAGAAGATCAAGAACCCGAGTACAGAGACATCGCAGGCGATCCGTCGACTGAACGGGGTTCGTCGCTGGGGGCTAAGTGGGACGCCCTTGGAAAACTGCCCAGGGGATGTCGTTGCCATCTTCGGCTTCATCAAGCCCAGCTTATTCAAGCATGAGGCGTTGCTTGTAGCCGATCCTGTTACGGTGCGTAACAGGATAAAACCCTACATGCTGCGCCGAAGGAAGGCGGATGTCCTCAAGGAATTGCCCCAGAAGGTGAAGGACATCCGTTATGTTGAATTGGAAGAGATGCAACGGAAATCGTACGACGAGGCCGAGCACACTGGCCGCATCGAACTAGAGACTGGGGAGAACGTTACGGTCCAGCACGTGTTGGCGCTCATCACACGCCTCAAGCAAATATGTGACTTCGACCCGATTACGGGTGACAGTGCGAAGCTGGAATGGCTTAAAGACCATCTTGAGACCGCCGTGGAGGAAGATAGTAAAGTCCTTGTGTTTTCGCAGTTTGTGGAGACCTTAGACAAGATTGAGCCGCAGATTTCGGATTACTTGCCACTAAAGTATACAGGCCAGCTTTCGACAGGGCGCCGCGACGAGATTGTTCGGAAGTTTCAAGAAGACCCGCAACACAAAGCCATGCTGGTATCCCTAAGAGCTGGAGGGATTGGCCTCACCTTGACTGCTGCGAATTACGTCGCGCATTTCGACTCTTGGTGGAACCCAGCAGTGATGACGCAGGCCGAAGACAGGGTTCATCGAATAGGGCAGGACAAGACCGTGTTCGTGACTACGCTGGTGGCCGAAGACACGATTGAGGAAAAGATACAGAGGCTCTTGGACCGGAAACGTCACCTCTTTGACAGAGTGATTGATGATCTCAGTGACACTGGTTTGCAGAAGGTACTCTCACAAGAAGAACTGTTCGGACTGTTTGGCCTCAAACCCAGGCGTGTGGCGAGAGTGCACGAGCAAAGCCGGGTGGCTCCGGTGCAGGCTGGAGCCACCCATGTGTTCAAGCCACAAGAGCCGTTTTCGAACGTCGTCAAACTCCGAGATATACTCCGCACTTGTGAAGACTACATATGGTGGGAGGACCCTCACTTTGGGACGCGAGCGTTAGAGGAATTAGTCGTTGTAGTTGACCCCTCAAAGATTAAAGAGATCAGAATCCTGTCGCGAACTGATCAATTCACTGATCGGGCCAATAGTGATTTCCAACGCTTTTGTCAGGAGATGGAACGCAAAGGAGTCTCCGTGGAATGGCGGACAACCGACAGAAGCATCTCCCACGACAGGTACATTGTCGGGTCAAACCACGCATACAACGTGCCCCCTGTGAACGCGATCTTCCAAGGGGCATATGGGGAGGGATTACACACAACCAATCGCCCGCCGTTTGAGGAGTGGTGGAGGTCGGCCCGGCCTGTTCGTTGATACGCTCCACGAACCGAAAATACCCGGGAACCTCAGCGTGTGCCGCGCTTATACGCCACCCCCGACCCTCTGGATCCGCCTTACCCTCGCGCCTTTGCCTCCCCTGGGGCCGGGGCGGGGATGCCCGCCAGCTCCCGCGCCATCGCCACCTTCTTGTCCAGCTCCGCTTGCCGCAGCATCGGTATGCGCTGGGTCGCGGGGGAGCCGGCGCCGTGTACGGCCTCCAGCATAACGGGGCAGGATGACATGGCCTCCACCAGTCGGAACAGCCGGATGCGGTGCTCCGCAGGGACGCCACCCGCGCCCTTGAGGTACTTCTCCAGGTACTTGCCTATCTCCGGGTGCCGCAGGTCGCGCTCCGATGGCACGGTGGCCACCAGGCCCCCGCTCACATCGTGGGCCAGGCGGAGCAGGTCATAGGTGAAGCGCGCCGTGTTCAGCTTGGTGACGTTGGCCATGATGGGGTTCACCCACCATCCGCCCGCGGGCGTGGCGCGGCCCGTGGCCGATGCCCCGTTGGCGCAGGCGTACAGGGTCTCCGCCAGGTGCACCATCTCCACCAGCTTGTCGCGCACGATGGGGTTGGCGCCCACGCCGTTGTACTCGGCGAGGAGCGCCGTCGCCCCTATGAGCACGTCGGCCACCCCCGCCTTGCAGGCACCGTAGTTGCTGCGGTGGTAGCAGGAGAAGTACTCCAGCATCACCAGGGCAAAGTCGTGCTCGCCGCAGAGGAAGACGCGCTCCCACGGCACGAAGACATCGTTGAAGACCACCATGGCCTCGCCGCCGGTGTAGCCGTAGCGGGCGTTGCCCTGGTCCAGCTCCCCCTCCAGCTTGCGCTGGTCGTTGGTCTGGCGCCCGAAGATGAACACCAGGCCAGGAGTGTCCGAGGGCACTGCAAAGGCGACGGCGTAGTCCTTGTCGTCCTCGCGCAGGGCCGTGGTGGGCATGACGATGATCTCGTGGGAGTTCACCGCCCCCGTCTGGTGGAGCTTGGCGCCCCGCACCACAATGCCGTCCTTCCGACGCTCCACCACGTGCAGGTACAGGTCGGGGTCGGCCTGCTGGCTGGGGCGGAGGCTCCGGTCGCCCTTGGGGTCGGTCATGCCGGCCTCGCACATCAGGTCCGCGTCCTGGGCGCGGGCCACGTAGTCGCGGGCGCGCCGGTGGTAGTCGGTGCCGTACTTCTGGTCCACCTGATAGGTGGCGTTGTACACCGCGTTCAGGGCGTCCAGCCCGGCGCATCGCTGGAAGCAGCTCCCCGTGAGCTGGCCCAGCAGCCGAAGCATCTGCACCTTCTTCATCAGGTCTTCGGTGTCCTGCTGGATGTGGGTGAAGCGGTTGATCCGCTTCCCAGTCAGATGGGAGGTGGCGGTGAGCAACGCCTGGTGTTGGGGGTCGTGGGCCAGGTCGTAGGTGAGGGCGGCGGTGTTGATGTGGTCCTGAAAGAGGGGATGGCCGGTCACATCCTCTACCCGCTCTCCCAGGGCGTAGATGGTGCGCCGAAGTCGTCGCAGGCTCTGGCGGTACTCCTCGCCGGTCATCATGGCGTCACTCCCTCATTCAGACAGGTTGCAGTGCAAAGACAGTGACCCAAGTATACCCTACGGGCTGGCAGAGGGGGAGGAGCGAGGCCTGGGTTCCAGCATTCCACTCCGGTCCTGGCCAGCGTCTGTCTGTACGCCTCACGCTGTATCCACGGGCTGTGCATGTACTTGAATGTCCTGAGCTGCCAGCCTCTGGTACAATTGCTTTAGGGTGCAATTCGCGGTAGAGTTTGCCTGCCCATGAATCCGAAAGATAGCGAGCACAAAGGGGCGTGGGGTCTCAACATGCGTATTCTGCGATGGGTTGCCATAGTCCTTCCCATCGTGTTCCTGGCAACCATTGATGTGCTGAGGCATACCGTTTTCGCGGCGCAGCTTCACACTGTGCGAGGCTTCATCGGGGTCCACGTGGTCATGGCCGTGGCCGTTATCGTCTTCGCTTACACCATCTTCGGTTTCATTGGCCGACTCCAGCACAAGATTGTAGACCAGAACCGCCATCTCTCAGCGTTGAACGACATAGCCAAGGCTGCCGCGGCAAAGCTGCGACTAGAAGACCTGCTGGACACAAGCCTGGACCACGTCTTGTCCGACATGAGGGCGGACGCTGGACTTATCTGTCTGTTGGACATGGAGAAGGAAGAGCACTCCGCGGTATGCCACCGGGGGTTTTCCCCGGAGTTCGTGCGAAGGATACAGAAGGCCAAGTTGAGCAATGACCGTATTGGTTCAGAGGTGGTGCGCACAGGCCAGCCAGTGGTCGTGGAGCGGGTCCTTGAAGACCCGAGAGTTTCTGAGGCGGGCAAGCGGGAAGGTATCGTCTCGGCCATTAGCGCACCACTGAAGTCTGAGGGCGAGGTGAATGGCATCCTGGTCGTCGCCACGCGCACGGAGCGCCACTTCTCCGACACCGACAAAGAGTTCCTTGAGGGCATTGGTGGCCAACTGGGCATGGCCATAAGGAACGCCGTGCTCTACGAGCAGTCGCAGCTTCAAAACCGGGAGCTAAGCGCGCTGCTTGCCGTCGGGAAGGTGGTCACCTCCTCATTCAAGCTGGAGGAGTTGCTGGCTGCGTCCCTGGACACCATTATCGAGGTGACATCGGCGGATGCCGCGGAGGTCTGGCTTGCTGAGGGTAATGAAGAGGTGGTCTTGCAATGTCACCGTGGGGCGCATCCTGAGGCGTTCCTGGAGAGGACCCAGTTCCGCCTGGGCGAAGGTATCCCAGGCATCGTGGCCCAGAAACAGGAACTCATTCTGGTGAACGACCTCGCCTCCGACGCAAGGTTCCTGCGCCCTGGAGTCGTCAAGGCCGGGTTCCGGACGCTCTGCGCGTTGCCCTTGTCCTACAGGAGCAAGCCCGTGGGCGTTCTCGCCGTGGCCGCCCTCTCCTCGGATGCCTTGAATGGGCAGAGGGAGGTCCGCCTCCTGGAGGGCATCGGCGAATGGCTGGCCCTCGCTGTAGAAAATGCCCGTTTGTACCAGCAGGTGCAGGACGTGGCGGTGCTACAAGAGAGGGAACGCATCGCGAGGGAGATGCACGATGGAATGGCCCAGTTGCTCGGCTACATCAACGCGCAGACCATCGCGGTGAGGAGGCTTCTCGCCACCCAACATCTGAGCGAGGCCAGGGAAGAGCTCACAAAAATGGAGGAGATAGCCCGCGACCTGTACGCCGACGTTCGAGAGGGGATCCTGGGGCTCCGGACGGCCTCCCGCCGAAAGGACGGCCTGCTTACCGCGCTGCGTGAGTACGCTGAGCGCTACACGGAGATGTGTGGCATTGAGGTGGAGGTCAAGGCCTCTTCTGAGGCGGAGCAGGCTCAGTTAGCGCCATCGGCCGAGATCCAGCTCATGCGCATCGTTCAGGAAGCCTTGAGCAACGTCAGGAAACACTCCAAGGCTAGAGGCGTGGCTGTGACCTTTGAGCGCAATGACGGCGATCTCCATGTCATGATAGCTGACAACGGCCAAGGGTTTGACCTGACACGCCTTCCATCCACAGGCTGGCCGCGCTTTGGCCTCCAAACGATGCGGGAGCGGGCAGAAGCCCTTGGCGGGACCTTCAACATCGAAACGGCGATGGGGCAGGGCACCAGAGTCAACGTGCGTATCCCACTGGCCCAGAGGGGGGACCGAGGCCTGGTGCGATGAGGGTCTTGCTGGCAGACGACCATGCCCTGTTTCGCGCGGGGCTGGCGAGCCTCCTCAAGGCCTGGGGGCTTGAGGTAGTGGGCCAAGCAGGCAACGGGGAGGAGGCCATAGCCATGGCCCGGGAGCTTCATCCCGACCTCATTTTCATGGACATCCACATGCCTGCCCCCAATGGCCTGGAGGCTACACGGGCCATCAAGACTGAACTCCCGGACATCAAGGTCGTGATTCTTACCGTTTCCGACGACGAGCAGGACCTCTTCGAGGCGGTCAAGAGTGGGGCAGAGGGATATCTCCTGAAGAACCTGCGTGAGGAGGAGTTTGCTGACCTTGTGAGTCGGCTCAGCCGGGGCGAGCCTGTCATGTCCCCGATCCTGGCAAAGAAGCTCCTGCAAGAGTTCGCCCGGCTAAGGGAAGACAGACCCCGGGCGGAGGTCCTGCCCGGGTTGACCGACCGGGAGAGGGAGTTGCTGGAGCATGTGGCCCGCGGGCGAACTAACAAAGAGATCGCCGCTGCTCTGTATATCTCTGAGAACACCGTGAACTACCACATGAAGAACATTCTGAGCAAGCTCCACCTCAGGAATCGGGCCGAGGTGGTGGCTTGGGCCCTGGAACACGGGCTGACACCGAGACCCACCGGCTAGCTGCCGGGGGTGCGGCTCTCGGCATCAAGGCCACGCCGTCGCCCCATAAGGAGCCGGGGCAGCTCCTTGTCCAGGAAAGTGATATCGGCACCAGACTCTCTGAGGTCTCGCGCCAGGTGCTCCCGCGTGCTCACAACTTGCACACGCTTCCCCATGGCCAACAGTGCCCGCACTGGATACTCGAAGTCGCCGTCGCCGCTGACGAGAACAGCCTCATCGTAGGTCGGCGCCTCCCGGACCAGGTCCGTGATCATGGCCGTGTCCGCATTGGGCCGTTTCACAGACCCATCCTTGTAGGTCTTCCCACGGAGGTGCACTATCTCAAAGCCGAACAACTGTAGTCTCCGCAGGAAGGCGCGGATCTCCCGTTTGTCAACAGGAAGGCCGGTGTAGACCCTCAGACTTACGTGTTGGCGCCCCCGGGTGAGCCAGGTCCTGAAGGCGCCGTAATCCAGCTCATAGCCCTGGCCGCGAACGGGCGCCAGCATGTGCGCCAGGTTCGCCATATCAATGACCACCAGAGTCCGATGGGGAGAGCACGGTTGGCCCGATTCTCGACGTTGGGATGAAGCTACGACAGCCATGCTGGTTCACCCCCACTCGCCGGATGTCCTACCCACGCATCTTCGGTCTCCCGCCTGGGCATTGGCCTTCGGTGAGCCCGGCTCCCTGGCCCTGCCACAGCCTGGAGCCCTGCCACAGCTCCGCTCCGACCAAAAGCCTTGCAAGAGGTCCCGTCACAGCCTCATTCTCGCTCTCCGTCAGCGACCAGGGTCCGATGGCGGCACCATAGTTATCCGAGGCGGGTTTGTCAAGATTGTGCATATTCTCACAAGCACTTCGTACTGAAATATAGGCGCGGCTTCGTATAGCGACCTGAAACGTGTCAATTGCGACGTCTTTCGCCGCTGTACTTTGTCGAGAGGACCAGGCCTTGGGTCATGCGTGCTGTGGCGAGGACTGGAACACGGCAGAGGCGCCATCCGGCCAGAAACATGTGATGGGCTAGATCGCTTGAGAAAGCGGCGGCAGGCTCCTACCGGCCAGGCTATCCGGGCGGCCTGGGCTTCAGGCGTGTGCCGGTACCATCGTAACGTCTTTGGCTAGGCCCACCAAGTTGCCATGGTCGTCCACATCAATCTGAAACGCTTTCGGGTTTCTTGGCAGCGCCGGCATAGTCTGTATCTCGCCGGCCATTGGGTACACGAAACCGGCACCCGCTGCGATACGTATGCCGCCAATAGGAAAGGTGTACCCCTGTGGACAGACCACCATTCGCGGGTCGGCGGATAGAGACAGGTGAGTCTTGGCCATGCAGATGGGCAGGCTACCCCAGCCCAGCTCGGTGTACGTTCGAGCCTGCCGCAAGGCGTTGGCGTCCCACTGGACCTCCCCTGCGCCATACACCTGGCGTGCCACAGTCTCCACCTTCTTCTCCAGCGAGGCTTCCAGTGGGTAAAGGTAGTTGACCTGACAAGGCCCTCTTTTGCATGCCTCGACCACGGCCTCGGCAAGCTCAACGGCTCCGGCGCCCCCACGGGAGAAGGCGAAGCTCTCGGACACCGCAACCGCACCCGCGGAAAGGGCTGCACATTTGATGGCCTTCACCTCTTCTGCCCTGTCAGCCGGAAATCGGTTGATGGCGACCACCGCCGGGAGGCCGAACATCCCGGCAATGCCGAGAGCGTGCTCCATATTGGCCAAGCCGTTCTGGAGTGCTTTCAGGTTGGGGCTCTCTAACTCGCGCAGAGGGGCGCCCCCGTGCCACTTCAGTGCCCGCACTGTCACCACGACCACCGCCGCAGCGGGGGCTGGACCGCCCGACCGCACCTTGATATGCACGAACTTCTCCAACCCCAAGTCAGCCCCGAACCCTGCCTCCGTCACCACAGTATCGCCACAGCCCAGGGCCAGCCGGTCAGCCAGGATGGAGCTGGCTCCGTGAGCGATGTTGCCAAAGGGGCCGGTATGCACCAGGGCAGGCTGGCCCTCCAGCGTCTGCACCAGGTTTGGCATCAGGCTGTCCTTCAGCAGGGCCATCATAGACCCCACGGCGTTCAGAGCCGACGCAGCAACCGGGCGACGGTCCTGGTCATAACCCACTACTATCCGCCCAAGCTTCTTGCGGAGGTCTTCATACCCTTTGGCCAAGGCGAGTATGGCCATGATCTCTGAGGCGGCGTCCAGGTCAAAACCGGTCTCACGCAGGGGCCCGTTGCCTCTGCCACCCAGCCCTGTCACAACCCTTCTGAGAGCCCGGTCCTCGATGTTGGTGACGCGGTGCCACTCCAGCCCCGAGGCGCTAAGACCAGGGATAAGCTGGTGGTGGACCGCGTTGTCCGCCAGGGCGGCCAGAAGGTTGTGGGCGGCAGCGACTGCATGGGCATCCCCTGTGAAGTGCAGGTTAATATCTTCCTCTGGCACCACGCGGGCCTCTCCTCCGCCGGTGCCGCCTCCCTTCAGTCCAAATACAGGCCCCAGCGATGGCTGCCGCAACGTCAGCACAGCCCGCTTGCCCAGCCTGGACAGGGCGTCTACGAGCCCTATTGCGGTGGTGGTCTTTCCTTCTCCAGCGGGGGTTGGGCTCATGGCCGTGACGACCACCAGCCGCCCACGGGCGGGCCCGGGTGGAAACGCGTCAAGGGGGACCTTGCCCATATAGCGCCCGTAGGGGATCAGGGCATCACAGGGCAGCCCCAGCTCTCTTGCTACTTCCACAATTGGGCGCATGGCCACCTCACATTCGCTGCTCTGTTTTCAGCAGCCTGGTGCTCCCACCATCTCCTGGAAGTACACCGCGAGTCTGTTCTTAATTTCACAATCCGACGATGCTATCATCCGCCTCCGACGGCGTCGCTGTCAACCTTTTCCATGCTCACCGCCATGGCGTGGCCTCTGTTGCTGCGTCGGTTCCCTGGTATACTCCCGTGGTGGTGCCAGGGACGCACCAAAGGTCGAGAGAAGACACATCGCCAACAGGAAGGAGGGAGAGAGATGCCTTCGTACATGATGTATGTCTCTATTTCGGGAGAGGACAGGATTGCGCGCTTTGCCATGGACCCGGCAACGGGCGCCCTCACGCCCAGGGACGATGTGCCTGTGCAGGGGCGGCCGGCGCCCATCGCAGTGGACCCGGGGCGCAGGTTTCTCTACATAGGGCGACGCAATGTCCTCCAGGTCTCCAGCTACCGGATTGACCTGAAGACGGGGGCGTTGTCACACATTGCGGCGACGGCCCTAGAGAATGAGCCGTGCTGGCTGGCCACCGACCGGAAGGGGAAATTCCTGCTCTCCGCCTACTATCTCGCCGGCGCGGCGGCGGTCCACGCCATTGGCGACAACGGCGTCGTCGCCAGTCCACCAGTCCAGGCGCTCAAGACCTACATCGGGGCGCACTGTTTCCAGACCGATCCCTCCAACAGGTTTGCCTTTGTCCCTCACATAAGCGGCCCCGATCGCGGCAACGTGATCCTACAGTTCAGGTTTGACGAAGCCACCGGCAGGCTAACCCCCAACTCGCCCGACAGGGTCAGCCAGCAAGAGGGAACAGGCCCTCGCCATTTCTGCTTCCATCCGAGCCTGGACGCCGTTTACTTCTCCAATGAGCAGGGCTGTAGTGTGACGGCGTACAGGTTCGACCGGGCGAAGGGCACCCTTTCACCCTTCCAGACCGTTTCGACACTCCCTGCTGGTTTTCAGGGCAAAAATAGCTGTTCCAAAATCCAGATATCGCCCTCGGGGAAGTTCCTGTATGCCCCGAACCGTGGTCACAACAGCATCGCCTGCTTCTCGGTGGATACCTCCACGGGCAGTCTCAAGCCGATAAGGCAGGTGCCGAGCGAGCGGATACCCAGGGCATTCACCATTGACCCCACAGGGAACTTCCTCTACTCGGCTGGCTTCGAATCTGGGAGGCTGGCCTCCTTCCGCATTAACAAGAACACGGGCGACCTCGAGCCCATGGCAATCTACGACGTTGGCAAGCAGCCCATGTGGGTCACGGTCATCGGACTGGCAGGCTGATGCTCACGGACAGGAGGGGCGATAGCTGTTCAGCCATAGCCGGGTACTGAACAAGGTGCAGGGCCAGGTCGTCGGATCCAGCAACAAGGCCCTGTCGTGGGGATTGGGAGGAGGCTGCTCTCGCCTGGGGTAGCGGTGGTATAATGAAGGGCGAGCTCACTTGAAGGGGTCTACTGTAATGCAGTCTCAGCAAAGAGGCGAGAACTTCGGGCCCTTCCTTCGGGGACTCAAGCACTCCAAGGGGCGCTCGGCCCCAGACGAGGGGCAGACGAAGCTCCTGGCTGTCTTGGCGTATGAAGGGCCCCAGCGCGTGGAGGAGCTGAGGAGGATGGGAGGTCTAGGGCTTCCCGACTTCTTGAAGGCGTTGGACCATATGCTGGGAGATGGCTTGGTCAAGCTTGAGGGGCCGCGGGGCGAGGAGACGGTGAGCCTGACGCCACTGGGAGAGCGGGCTGCCAAAGGCGAACGTTAGGCCATGACCCCTTGGCTGGCGTGGGTGGTCGTGACCCTCATCGGGGGTCTTGTGGGGCTGGGGGAATTGGTCTCTCGTTACCGAGACGCACCCTTCCGGGCGGCGACATCGCCGCCCGGCGTCGTCTACATCGTCCTGAACGCGGTTGCGGGCGTGGCGGCCCTTGCTCTGTCGCGGCAGCTCGGCTGGGTCATGGCAACGGATAGAGGTGACATCCCCCTGGGCTGGGTCCTGGCGGCGGGCTTCGGGGCAGTGGCGGTGCTCAGGTCTTCGGTCTTCGCGGTTCGAGCTGGCAACCAGGACGTCTCAGTCGGTCCCAGTGCATTGCTCCAGATCGTTCTCCAGGCAGCGGACAGGGAGGTGGACCGCACCCGGGCCACCCAGCGTGCTCTGGCGGTGGACCGCGCCATGGAGGGCGTGTCTTTCGAAAAGGCCCAGGCGGCTCTTCCTGCTTACTGCCTCGTGCTCATGCAGAACGTTCCCCAGGACGAACAGGAGCGCCTGGCGCGTGAGGTGGCTGCCTTGGCCGACTCCGAGATGCCAGAGGCTGCGAAGGCCCGAGCCCTTGGGCTTGCGCTGATGAACGTCGTCGGCGAGGGGGTGCTCCAGGCAGCCGTGAGGAGCCTGGGTGAACAGATACGATAGTCTGGATATACCGCGCGCTTGCGTGGGAATGAGACTGGGTTTGTTTCTTAGGATCGGGCGCCCATAGGCAGAGGGTCCCACGCTCGAACCCCGCCTGACCTACACCGCAGGGAGAGGCTGCTTTTGAAGCACTGGCAGGACTGAGCGCTACGCCTTCAGCGACGCCATCAGGCTGCCGATGTCCTTCGCATCCTCGAGGTGCCACATGCACTCCAGCGCAGCGGAGATTTGCCGAGGCGGCAGCACCTTGTTGGCCAGGGAGCGGAACTTGGCCTCCAGCTCTTGGTCGGTCATGGGGTTTTTGTAGTGGCCTCGGTGATAGGAGACCCGAAGCGCGTGCCTTGAGCCATCCCTCATCGTCACCGCCAGGTCGGTGAGAGTGGCCTCGGGCCAGGCCCGGTTGGACTCCTCGCTCTCGCGCACCTTCACCTTGGACATGGTCTCGCGTATCCCGGGGTCCAGGTAGCGCCCCTCCTCGTAGTCTTCCAGCCGGATATCGCCGTAGGTGAGGGCCATGGCGATGACGAAGGGAATGCTGTGGTCTGCCGTCTCCCGCGTGGCGGGCTTCCACTTCTCTTCGTCGCCAGCCATGACATCTATCGCGTGATGGTGTATCTCCAGCAGTATCTCCCTCACGTCCTCCGGCCTCCCTATCTTGGGCCTCAGTGCCAGCGCCGCCTCCGCTACCGCCTGCGAGTGGTACCCCGATGGGAACCGCTTGATGCGGCTCTCCATGATCTTGTAAGCGTGTCCACCGCCCCCAAAGGGTCCCAGAGTGAAGGGCCGTTCCACCACAGCGGCAAAGAAGCCCGCCTTCCCTTGGAAGGCAGGGTCGGGCCCGGTCATGCCTCTCTGTGCCAGCAGACAAGCGAACACTCCAGTGCGCCCCGCGTAGGGCACGGCCGCTCCCTTCCACATGGATAAGGTGCCGTATCGCGCCTGCCCGAGGGCGACGCTGGTGGTGGCAGCCAGGGATATGGCGTTGTAGGCCTCTCTTTTGCTAAGGCCCATCACCCTTGCCACTCCCGCCGCGGAGGCGATGCCGCCATACGTGCCCTGGTCCCACCCCCGTGGACGGATAGAGGCGGCGTCCACGAGACGGCACTGTACCTCGTAGGCCAGCACAATGCCGGCCACAGTGGTCCTGCCGTCGGCGCCCGCGGCTTCCGCCGCCGCCAGGATGATGGGTATCTGGTCGCTGGGATGGCCAGCGTCGCTTCCCATGTAGGCGTCGTTGAAGTCCAGATAGCGCACCATGGTACCGTTGGCAAAGGCCGCCAGGTCCGCTGTCGTCTTGTGGCCGGTCCCCAGTATGGTGGCCCCGTGCTGTTTCAGCGTCACCGCTGAGGCCACCTCTCGCACTATCCTGCCTGCATCCGTGTTGAAAGCCCCCAGCCCGCATCCCAGCGCGTCCACCGTGATCTGCTTGGCCCTGTGTACAACCTCTTTGGGCAGGCTGTCATAGCTCATATCCACCGCGTACGAACTCAGGTAGTCCACTATCGTGTCCATCCGGTCGCGCTCCTTTCAGGCTACCTTGCCAAAAGGCCACGGACCTTCCCATGGCCGGGTCGCGGGCATGACTGGGTCAACTCCGAACATGGGGAGCATCGTCTCGCGGGCGGAGCCGTCTGAACTCGGGGATGATTCGGGTCTTGAACAGCTCTAACTGGCGAAGGACCTTCTCGTGGGCCATGCCTGGCCACTGCATTCGCAGGCCAATCATGTTGACCCCCAGACGCTCCTCGTACCTTTGTACCTCCCGCACGAAATCCTCGGGCGTCCCGATGATGAACCGGTCTTTCGCCAGCGACTGAAGCGCCACATGGAAGCTCTCTTGACCTGGCATTACCTTGTCCTGGCCCCACGCGGCGTAGGTCGCGTACTTTTCGCCGACGTACGGCGCAGCCTCCTTCCACGCACGGTCCCTGTCCTCATCCACAAAGACCTCTCGCAGCATGGGCAGGTACGCAGGCATCGGATGTCCAGCTTCTGAGCGGGCCTGGTGGTAAAGCTGCAACTGGCGCTCCACGGTGGTCACCGTAGCGTGGGGGTTGATGATCCACGACGCGCCCACGCTCCCCACCCTGGCAACCGCCGAATCGGAGTTGGCAGCTATCCATATGGGCGGGTGGGGCTTCTGCACCGGCCTGGTGTACACCTTCACTCTGGGCACCGTGTAGAACCGGCCTTGGAACTCCACCTCGTCCTCCGTCCACAGCCGCTTTATGACCTCCAGCGCCTCCATCATGCGGGGCACGCGCTCCTTGACCTCCACCCGGAACGAAGCGTACTCCTCCTCACGGTACCCAAGGCCAGCGCCGAAGACAAAGCGGCCTCCAGTGATACCATCCAGGGTCGCCACCTCTTCGGCTACCTGGACCGGGTTGAGCAGCGGGAGCAGAAAGATGGTTATGCCCACCAGCATGTCGCCCGTCTCTGCTGCGAGTCGCGCGGCGAAGGGCACCGGCTGCGGCATCTGGTATGGCACCGCCAGGAAGTGCTGTCCCATCGAGACCATGTCGAACCCAGCGTCTCGCGCGATCCTCACCTGCTCCACGCACTCCTGGATCTTGGTGGTGTAGGACTCGTGGGGAAGGAACTGGTTGGCCACAAAGAACATGAACTTCATCCTTCAGCCCTCCCTGGCAACGGACAGCGCCATTGTAGCCAACCAGGCCCATCGCCCGCAATCCAAGCCGATTGGCGCTTGCCAACAAATCCCTTGAGGGAAAGCGTGCAGGCCAGACTGCGAGGCCCGTGCCCGAGGGTGTAGAATGCCCCCGACACGCTCACCACAAACGGGAGGTGGCCATGCGCATTGCTCGCTTCAGGCATGGGGCGCGTACAAGGTATGGCATCGTGGAAGGCAATGAGGTCGCGGAGGTACGGGGCAGCATATTCGGTCGGTCCCAGCCCACAGGGTCCCGCTACCCGCTCGGCGAGGTCAAGCTTCTGGCACCCGTAGTGCCCTCCCAGATGTTCGGCCCGGGGCTGAACTTCGCCGAACACCTGGCGCATGCTTCAGGCATCACCGGGCAGACCAGGATGGCGGAGACGCCGAATCCCTGGCACAAGGGCGTGAACGCGCTGATCGGGCCGGAGGATACCATCGTCATCCCCTACGACTCGCAGGCAGGAATCCAGTATGAGGGCGAGTGCCTGGCGGTGATCGGCCGCAGGGCCAGACGTGTCTCCTCCGAGGAGGGGTGGGCCTGTATCCTTGGCTACACGTGCGGCAACGACGTGAGTGAGCGGGGATGGCAGCGAGCTGACCGGTCCTTCTGGCGTGCCAAGGCCGCCGATACTTTCTCTCCCATTGGACCTTGGATAGAGACGGAGTTCGACCCCCGGCGCGGCAGCTACATGGTGGTGCGACTGAATGGCAGGGAGGTCCAGCGGGCCAACACCCGGGACATGCACTTCGACTTTGGCACGCTGGTAAGCTACATCAGCCAGTGGGTCACGCTGAAGCCCGGCGACATCATCTGGTCGGGGACGACGGGCGCGCCTGAGAACATGAATCGCGGGGACGTGGTTGAGGTGGATGTGGAGGGAGTGGGTGTGCTAAGGAATAGGGTAGGGGAGGAGCGCCGCCCACGCAGTCGTCCGTAATCTGGCCGAGGCCTCCCGTACCGGCGGCTGTCGCAAAAGTCGGAACTGCCCTACAGGGGGTGCAGAGGGCTTTGCCCCCTCCTGGGGAGTTTGAGGGGTGTCCCCTCAAACTCAAAAACATACCAAGGGCGGGCGGGTGGGAAAGAACAGGTCTGCTTTTCAAGGCGAAAAAGGCGCCCAGCCAAGCTGACTTTTGCAACCAGCTCTACTTCGGCAGGCCCTCAAGGAACCGGACCACCCGCTCCACGCACCGCTCAGGCTCCACCACGTTCACGCCATGCCCCACGTCCTCAAACACTGCCAGCTCTGCGTGGGGCATCTCCCGCTGCATTAGGTGCTGCTGGTCAATGCGGGAGGTGGGGCTTTTGGAACCGCTGATGAGCAGAGCAGGCACCCGCACGTCCTTCAGGTGTGATGTGAAGTCCAGGGTGCTCAGGTAAGCCTGGAGCTTGCGCGCCACCTCCGGGTTGGTCTTGTCCATCTCCCGGACGTACCAATCCTGGAGGCCTGGCGAGGACCGGTCCGGGTCCAGGCGCATGGCCAGGGTGCGGCGAGACCAGTCGCCCACCGTGGCAGCCGCGCCCCCCCAGTCGGAGCGCATGTCGCGGCGCCAGTCGTCGGATAGACGGCACGGCGTGTTCACCAGGACCAGGGCGCGGACACGCTGCGGATGGTCATGGGCCAGCTTCAGCCCCACCAGCCCCCCGAAGGACTCGCCTACGTAGGTCACCTGATGCACTCCCAGGTGGTCCAGCAGGTGGAGGATGTCCCCCACAAAGGTGTCCAGGTCAGGGCGGAACTCCTCCGGTGGCATGGTGGACCCGCCCATCCCCCGAAGATCGGGGCGCACCACCCGGTACCATCGGGCCAGAAGCGGCACCCACGCGTACCAGAAGCGCCCGTTGCGGGCGAAGCCGTGCTGAAGCAGGACTGCTGGCGCCGGGGCACGCCATGGGTCAGTGAAATCGGCGTCCTCATAGTGCAGCCGTGCGCCGTCGCTCTCAAAGTAGGGCATGGGCACCTCCTTGCGCGGCCCCTAGAATACGACCTGGACGGGCTTGCCGCAAGGACTACTTTATGGACCCGCGAGTTCGAGTCCCCTGAGGAGGGCGGCCAGCGGTTGGATTACTGCCTGGCCACAAGAGGACCGTGAGCCTGGATGCAAGGTCAAGGCGCAGAAAGTCCCGGCACTGTCCCCAGAGGTCCACCGCACCGTGCAGAAGCAGTACACTGCACTTGCCAGCGTAGCACCATTAGGTAGCCGTGGCAGTTTTCCTGATTGACGGCCTCCGAGCGGCGTCACTCCAATGCCCCCACCAAGGCCGGATGGGCGACGGTGTGGCAACGATGTCTGAGGAGGCCGTCAAGCCGTCGCCGATATCCGCACGGTCGCAAGGCTTTTCAGCGGAAGTCCGCCGTGAACGCGAGTCCAATCGTCGCGAGGAAGGCTCCCATTCACACCCATTTGTGCACGAACACGCTTGCCAGATGGGAACGGAGCCGCTCAGGTGGCAGAAGGGGTTCAACGCGCGTCCACAAGGCGTCGTGAACCCGCCACCTATCACCTACCATTGACACCTCTGTCTCTGACATCGCCATCCTCCCATCCTTTTGGGAGGAAGCTTAAACAAAATACCAAACTATGTCAGAACTGAACAGCCTGGTAAATGAGGCCATATCCCTGTCGGAGCCCCGCTGGAGGACTCAGGCCCAGGCCAGCGGCACCACCATCGCCGTTGAGACCAGCTTGCAAGATATTCCCCCAGTGCAGGGAGACCAGATAGAACTTCGGGAGGTGCTGACCAACCTGATCTTCAATGCCGTGGACGCAATGCCTGCGGGTGGGAGACTAACCATCCTCACCCGTTCTGAAGAGGGTCACGTGTTCCTCTGCGTCAAAGACACGGGGGTAGGCATGACTGCCGAAGTCCTGCGGCGTTGTACTGAGCCTTTCTTTACCACCAAGGGTCCTCGGGGGACAGGCCTCGGGCTGAAGGTGGTCCACGACGTGGTCCAGCGGCACCAGAGTAACATGAACATCGGGAGCGAGGTGGGCAAGGGAACGACAGTTACCATCCGAATCCCGGTCCCCACCCGACAGGAGGTCAGTGGGGGCAGGACCCTGGTACCTGCACCCACACGCCCTCTGCGGGTCCTCTTGGTGGATGACGAGCCGGTACCTCTGCAAACGATCGTGGCATACCTGACCAGCAAACTACATGCCGCTGAGACTGCGCCCGATGGCCGCCAAGCCGTAGAGAAGCTTCGCACTGGCAGGTTCGATGCCTTGGTGACAGACCTGGCAATGCCAGAGATGGACGGCATTGGCCTGGCAAGCGTTGCCAAGCAGATAGCTCCTGCCATGCCGGTAATCCTTGTCAGCGGGTTTGCAGGACAGCTTACGGCGTCGGGCGGGAAACCCCAGGGCATAGACGCGATCCTGAGCAAGCCCATAAACGTTGACCAGTTGCTGCAAACCCTCGGGCGCTTGACCACGTAGTTGGCATGTGGAGACTCGGCCAACTCGCCGACGCTTATTGACCCGGCCTCGTGCGATCCCTTGGGAAAGGAAAGGGAGGATGGTCGAAGGGGTTTCTCAGAACCCTGCTAGGGCCGGATAATTCCCTTGCGGATGGCGTAGCGTATAAGCTCGGCCACGGTGTGAAGCCCCAGCTTCTCCATGATGCGGGTGCGGTAGGTCTGGGCTGTGGCTACGCTGATGCCCAGCCGGGAGGCTATCTCTTTGTTGCCCAGGCCCTCCCCAATGAGGCGCAGCACCTCAAGCTCCCGGTCGCTGAGGCTCTTCTCTTGAGAAGTCTCTCCCTTTTGCATGTACTCGGCGACCAGGGACTTGGCCAGGGAGGGGTAGAGGAAGACCCCGTTCTCACGCACGGCCCGCAAGGCGGCCAGGATGTTCTCTGAGCCGCCGCCCTTTGCCACGTATCCGTCAGCGCCCGCCTGGATGGCCCGGAAGAAGTAGTCCTGGTCCTCGTGCATGGTCAGAATCACCACCCGGGTTCCGAGGGCGGCCTCTTTGATCTTGGCCATTGCCTCAAGGCCGTTCATATCTGGCAGCGTGATATCCATGAGTACAAAGTCAGGGCTCAAACGCCTGACCCCCTCCAGGGCTTCGAGGCCAGAGCCAGCCTCTCCCACCACCTCGAAGTCCTCCTCGGCTTCCAGCAAGGCGCGCACGCCCATCCTCACCACCGCGTGGTCGTCCACCAGCAGTACCTTTGCTTTAGGCATCGGTGGGTCCTTCCGCCCTTCTCGAAAGCGGTATCTCCAGATGCACCCTCGTTCCATTGCCGGGCTGGCTGTCCACCGTGAGCTTCCCCCCAGTCAGGGATGCCCGCTCCTGCATCCCCTGGAGCCCCATGCCCTGCTCCGAGGATACAAGGGTTGGATCGAACCCTTTGCCGTTGTCTTCCACTGTCACGGCAACGGCGTCCTCGGTGGCCCGAAGACGGATCGTGGCCTGCGTTGCATCGCTGTGCCTCGAGATGTTGTTGATGGCCTCTTGCACCACCCTGTAGATGACCGTCTCCAGAGGACGGGCCAGCCGGGTGTCCAGCCTCTCCTCTTGGACATCAAACTGTATGCCGGCGTCCCCAAGGTAAAGCTCCGCGTAGCGGCGAATGGCTGGCACAAGCCCCAGGTCATCCAGGGCTGCGGGACGTAGCGCGATGGTCAGCCTCCGCAGGTCGGCTAGTGTATCCGTTGCAACTCCCCTCAGCCTCTCCACGTGCTCTTCCAGTTGTGGCCACTGGTCGGGCCTGGCATGGGCCAATCTTTCCAGTCCCAGGGTCAGGGCTGAAAGGGCCTGGCCTATCCCGTCGTGAAGCTCCCGAGACACCCGCCGGCGCTCATCCTCCTGCGCGCTGAGCACCTTTCCCAGCAGGGTACGGAGCTGCTCGTCATTCCGCTGGAGTGTATGGTAAAGCGTCTGAAGGTCCCGGTTCCTCTCCTCCAGCTCCGCAGTCCGCTCCCGGACCTGCTTCTCCAGCTCCGATCCCCAGGCCTGCAAGCGGCGGCGCATGATCTCCAGGCTTTCGGCCAGCGTTCCGATCTCGTCCTGGGCCGCCACTGTAATGGGGGTTTCCACCTTCCCTTCGGCTATGAGCCTGGCCGCTACCGTCAGGCGCTCCGTTGGCGTTACCACGTGGCGGGTGGTAACCCAGGTCACCAGCATTGTAGCTACAAAACCAAGGCCAGCAAACAGGATAAGGCGTTGTCGCAGCCGGATGGGTAGGGCCAGTGCCACGTCCTCCCGCTGCTCTAGAATGACCCAGAAGGGGCCAGAGGTGAGGGGCACCGCCGCAATCACGTGGGGGGCAAACTTCTGGTCCTTTTGGGGTTTATGCAGGAAAACAAAAGGTGCCATGGTTTCTGGCGCTTCTTGCTGGAGGAGACGCCAATGGGGGCTGGGTTTGCCTGGCGCCGTTCCCCCCTTTCTAGAAAGCGCTACTGTGCCATCCGGACCCAGCACCTCCAGGCCATAAATGTTCGCCAACGCCTCCTTCTCCGGTGTTCCCTGGGGGGTTGTATTGGAAGAGGAAAGGGACACAATGTAAGGTTCGTCTCGGTGCATGGCAGCTAGCTGTAGGACCACCGTCCAGCGCAAGCTGTCAGAGGCGTCTTTCACCGGCACAGCAAAGGTGCCGAAGGATGTGCTTGTTGAAGAGCCCAGTGGCGCGAGAAGGGACAGCTCTTGAATAGTGCTCAGTGTGCTCACAGGCAAAGACATCTGCGCCGCCTCGCCGGAAGCGGGTACAGCAAGCTGGGTCCCGCGTCCCCAGTCTATCAGCCAGAGATTTTCTGCGTGGAAAAATGGAAACTCCTCGGCGGCCGATACCCGGGCGAGTAGGTCGCTCCCTATCTCTTCCAGGTCTTGCGGGGAAGCTGCCTTGAGTAATTGGCTTCGCGCGGACTTCACATCATGGGCCAGGTCCTGTAGGTTAAGCTCCAGGATTGTGGCGGTGGTGAAGGCGGTGCCCAGGCGCTCCTGGTACACTAGCTCCGTCGCCTGGCGGATGGCCAGGAAGCCCACGTAGGCTCCAATAACAAACATCAGCGCAAGCCCTACGGCGACGTAGAGCATGATGCGTCTTTGAAGCCCGAGCCTGCGGAACCAGTCCACGCCGCTTCTCCCCCCGTCGGTCTAGGGTGCACGTGCCTATGCTGACCAAGGTATACTACACATCCCTGCGGGCGTCATGCAATGAACATGCCGTTCCACCATCTCTTCGCTACAAGTGGCAAAGGACGCCCCTGCCGCTGGGGCGTCCTTTGCCTAGTCCGCCGGAGGACCCGTTGGAGGTCTACGCTCTGTCCCCCGTGAGGTCCAGCTTCACCGATGAAATGCCGGGGGTCCCCCACTTCTCCCACATCTCGTCTACCTGGGCCTGGAAATACGCTATGTCCTCCTCAGTGAAGTGGGCAAACCTACCTTGCCGCTTCAGGTACTCTACGACGGGCCTGCGCTTGCGGCGGCCGGTGGCGATCATCCGAGAAGGACCGTTGTAGGTCAGCTTTCCATCCTCCATCTCCCACTGCACCCACAGGCCCGCCTCCACCGCCATCATGCCCAGCTCGTGGGAGTACTTGGGGTCGTAGTCCCAGCCCTTGGGGCAAGGGTCAAAGGTGTGAATGAAGGTGGGCCCGCCGATGGTCAGGGCTTTGCGCACCTTGTTCATCAGGTCCAGGGAGTAGGAGGGGCAGCCGGTGGCAAAGTACCTGGACTTGGGATGCCCGTGAGCCAGCATAATGGCCGTGTTCTTCTTCCAGCGGGTGTTCATGATGCGGCGCTCCCTGCCGGGAGGGCTGAAGGTGGTGTTGGCGCCCCAGGGAGAGGAGCCGGATGCCTGGATGTCGGTATTGGCATAGGACTCGTTGTCATACAGGAGCACCAGGTGGTTGTACTCCGGGTGCGTCAGCGAGGCGGAGATGGCGGAGAGCCCCATATCCACGCCGCCGCCGTCGCCGCAGAAGGAGATGACGTTGATGGGCTCATCCCTCATCTTGCCCTTCTGCATGAGGGCTTTGAGACCTGCCGCGGTGCCTGTAGCGGCGGAGCCAGAGGAGCCCAGTTGCGTGTGCATCCACGGCACAACCCAGGGAGTGCTGTAATAGGTGGTGTTGGCCACATACATGCACCCGGTGCTCCCCAGGACGATGGTCCTGGGACCCGCCGCCTTCACCATCAGCCTCAGCACCAGCGCCGACTCACACCCCTGACAAGTCCTGTGGCCTGACGTGTAGAACTCCTCCAGCGGAGCGTTGTGGACTCCCCTTATGGGTCTTAGCTGCTGGGTGGTCATGACTGCTTCCCCCTCACTCCTATCCAGTAGGTCTCGTTATCCGATCTCCCGGACCGGGCTACCTGTCCGGCTATGGTAAACATCTCCGTGGCCAGTGGTTGCGTGACCTCGCGTCCTCCCAGGCCAGCCACGAAGCTGACCATGGGTGGACGGGCCGCCGCATCATAGAGCGCGGAGCGAACCTCGTGGGACAGCACGCCGGAGTGGAATGGAGAGCCGAAGGAGTAGTCCCGGTCAATCACCCCGACGGCCTTGGCACGAGAGAGCACCCTCTGGACATCCTCAACAGGGAAGGGCCGAAACCACTTGAGCCTGAGGAACCCCACCTTCTGGCCCTGGGCCCTGAGGCGCCGCACCGCCACCTTTATCGGCATGGCCAGCGTGCCCATGCCCACCAGGATGGTGTCCGCGTCCTCCGTCATGTACTCCTCTACAAAGGGGGTGAGCTTGCGGCCAAAGACGCGCTCAAAGGCATCGCACGCCTCAACAATGACCCCGCGGGCCCGGCGCATGGCGGCGTCAGACTGCTTGCGCATCTCCATTAGCCAGTCCTCGTTCACCTGGGGCGCGATGGTGATGGGGTTGTCCGGGTGAAGCTGGAACTCGCCCCGCCTGTAGGGGGGCAGGAAACGCTCCACCAGGCCCTTGTCCGGCACGCGGACCATCTGCTGGGCGTGGGTGAGGAAGGCGCCGTCGGCGCTGATGGCGCAGGGAAGGAACACCCGTGGATCCTCGGCCACCCGCCAGGCTATGAGCGCCGTATCCAGCGCCTCCTGGCCCGAGGAGACCCAGGTCAGCAACCAGCCCAGGTCCCGGACCGCCAGAGCGTCGTTGTGCTCACAACCGAAGGCGCCCGGGTCGTCCAGCGCCCGGTTGCCTACCATGGCGACCACAGGGAGCCGGAGGCCAGCGGTCACCGCAATGGCCTCCATGGCATAGAACCACCCCACGCCGCTGGAGCCTACGAAGGTGCGCGCACCCACGGCGGAGGCGTGCTTGACGATCTCAAACTGGGAGTGCTCGCTTTCGGCGATGATGAACTCGCACTTCAGCTCCCCATCGGCGATGAGCTTGGACACGAACTGCATGACCGTGTCGTAAGGGCGGATGGGATAGGCGGTGACCACGTCTATGTCTGCCAGGGCGCATGCCCTGGCGATGGCCTCGCTTCCACTGATCAGCTCTTCCCTCTCGACCGGGGTCTGCGTCCTAGTTGTCATCGTTGTCACCCCTTCCGGCGGCAGCTAGCTCCTCTTGGTACTGTCCCCAGTGATGGAGGCCATGGGAGCGCTTCTGCGCCGACTGCGCGGCGGTTATCCCCTTCAGCCACTGACGGTAGCCTTCCTTGTCCCGCTGGTACCAGTCGTACTGGCTGAAGTTATCTTTGAAGTGTTCCTCGCCGACCATTGTTATACAGTCGGGCACCGGGCACACATCCTCGCAGACGCCGCAGCCACAGCAGGCCTCCGTGTTCACATCGTAGAGGCCGTCGGGCGTTACATCGAAGCAGGTGTCGGGGCACTGGAGCCAGCAGAGGGTGCACTTGGTGCAAATCTCAAAGTTGATAACAGGGCGCATGGTGCGGGTGCTGAACTTCTTGAACACCTCGCTGCGGCCCGCCTGGAACCCGCCGTCCCCACCCCGAAAGCCCGCCCCCTTAGCGACGCCCTGGACCACCAGTGCCTCCTTCATCTCCTCCCAGCCGGGCTTCTCGAAGGAGAAGCGTGGCGCCGAACTCCCTTCCCCGGGCTCCACAGGCCTGACGTGAAGCTGCTCGTAGGAGCGCCGCGCCGAGACCACCTTGGCCCCGCTCTTCCACTGCTCCTCAATCGCTTGGCAGTAAGACTCCAGCCCGACCAGGCCTGGGAGCACCTTGGCCAGGGCACCCAGAATACGCACGTCAGTGTGGTCGTCCTTGTACACCCAGAGGCCGGAGAAGCTGGCCGGGCCGCTCAGAATGGCCAGGTTGTACGGAGTGTCCGTCCTGTGAATGTCCTCCAGGAGCGACTCCGGGGTCTGCTTGGAGGTGACGATGAGGGTGCCGTTCTCCTTGGTAAGGGCATTGATGGCCTGGAGCCCGTACCATCCCCAGGACTCCAGTCCCCTGCACAGGGTGTCGTCCGCGCAGATGGTAACGTCCACCTCTTTGGGCTCGTACTTGGCCAGGCTCTCCTCCAGCTCAATGCGGTCATCAGCCACCACGGCGAAGTACTTGGCGGGGACCCCGTTGCGCTCGGGAGAGTCCCCGTAGCGGCCAAAGGCCGTCCCCACCTTTCCCTCCTTGTGTGCCGCCAGCACGATGCCTCGGCAGATGTTCCTGGAGAGGGTCTTTTGGAAAACGCCCCTGTAGACCACCTCCACGGCGTACGTCGTCATAGCTGCTTATCCTCCCTTCTTCTCCAGCAAGCTCCGGTTCACGCCCAGAATGTGCTCTCTCATGGCCTGGCGGGCAGCCTCAGCGCCACCCCGCATGACGGCGTCCAGAATGGTGCGGTGAGAGGCCAGAGACGCTTGAGACCTCTCCGGGGTCTGGAGCGTCTCGTCGCGCACGGGAGCGAGGAGGTCTGCCAGGGCGCCGCTCAGGTTGACCAGGGCCTGGTTGTGAGAGGCCGCAGCCACCTGGGAGTGAAAGGCGACATCAGCGTCAGCGCCGCTCCCTCCTTGCTGGACCTGCTGCGACTGCTCCTGAAGGATAGCCTCTAGCCGGTCTTTGTCCTCCTGTACCGCCCTCTGCGCGGCCAAAGCTGCCACCTGGGGCTCCAACAGCAGGCGCAGCTCCGCAACGTCGGCCAGCTCCTCTCGCCCCGCCAGCAGCCGGCGCGCCAGTGCCTCCACGGCTGCGTCGAACCCTTCCTCACTCACAAAAGAGCCCGCGCCTGGCCTGGTGACCACCAGGCCCTCCAGCTCCAGGGCGCGGATGGCCTCCCGGAGAGAGGCGCGGCTGACCTGGAAGCGCTGGGCCAGCTCCCGCTCCGAGGGCAACTTCTGACCGGGACGGAGCCGCCCGTCGCGGATCAGCTCCTTCACCTGCTCCACCACGCCTTCGAACAAACGTGTACGCCGTATAGCGGTGAAGGCAGCGTTGGAGGAATTGGTCTGCTGGCCTGCTGGTCTGACCATGCTGCGCATTTTACCTCCCACAGCACCCGTGTCAAGATGGTGAGCGCGCTACCGGCCCGTCCCCAGGGCCGCTCCCGCCCGCGCCTGACGCTCTATGTGCGCAGGCTGGCCGAGTGTTGCGTACCAGTCCTCCCCCATGTACACGATGGGCCGGACCTTCTCAAGGTTGACTCTCCCGTCATCTGTGAGCGCGGAGGACTCCGCGTGCACCGCCACGACCTCGCCCACAAAGAGGTCGTGGTCGCCGTAGGTATGGCGGCCCACGAGCCGGCACTCGTAGGCGGCAACGGCATCGGCCAGCACGGGCGCCCTCACCCGAGAGCCCTGACATCCGGCTATCTTGAAAGCACTGAACTTGTCCACGTCCCGACCACTACAGCCCGCGACCCGGGCCACCAAGTCACCCTTCTCGAAGGGCATGAAATTCACCACAAACTCGCCTGACTCCATGATGAGGCCGTGGGTGAAGCGCTTCGGCGAAATGGAGACTGCGTAGTAGGGGGGCTGCCGTGAAATTGCGGCGTGCCACGCCACTGCCATGGCGTTGTCACGGCTGTGGGCGTGACTGGTGACGATGGTCGCCCCCGCCGGGTAATGGCAATAGAAAGAGTCCGCCGAGTTTCGCAATGTCCTGACCACTCTGCTCCTCCTGCTCTGAGTACGTTCCGTCACGGGTGCTCGCTAGTATACCGCGCCTGCCCCCATTCCGGTGAACTCTGGAGAGTAGTGTGTCAGTTTGCTGTGTCAGGTGATGGGGGCTCTACCCGTCACACCGGCGGAGGCCGGTGTCCAGGTACGGCCGCGGTTGAGATGCCCTGATGGATTCCGGCCTTCGCCGGAATGACGAGAACCTACCTGACACACTACCCTCTGGAGACGAGAGTGTGCCTGGAGGCGATTACGGAGACTTGCATGGAGAGCTAAATACGCCTGACCCAGGGCAGCGCCTCGTCATTGCGAGCGAGTGGGCGAGCGAAGCAATCGGTCATGCCCCGATACAATCGGGGCGCCACTGTGGGATGGGAAACCCCCTAGATGCTCCGACTCTGTCGCGAGTCCTCGACGGAGTCGGGACTTCGTCGGCAGAGGAATGTTGAAGGCAGATGAGTTCAACCGACTCCTCAGCATGACAGCCCCTCCCCCAAGACCTATTTTCACGCCAATCTGGCGGGGATGGGACGCACCGCCACACCGCCAGATTGCCACGTCCCGACTCCGTCGGGACTCGCAACGACGGTATCGCATGGATTAGGAGGCTGCTGAAAAAGGGGTGTCCAGAGGGGCAAAGCCCTCTTGGCGGCGGTCTGGGGGTGTCCCCCAGATACAATTTTCACCCCCTTCCTGGCCAGGAAGGGGGTCGGGGGGCTGGTCGAAGGAGTTTTTCATCACCCTGTTAGGAGTCCACGCACGGCTCTTTAAGTGTGTAGGTCGTCCCGACTTGTCGGGATGCCCTACGGGAGCCAATTGCTTCTCTTGGATGTAAGAAGGTGCCTGAGACGATAGGGCAACGGCTCGTAGCTGTGCCAAGCTCCCTTACCACCGGGAAAATGCTATAGTACCGCAGGGGCACATCCCCAGAGGCAAACACCACCTGAGGAGGCAAGCATGAAGGTCACCGATCTCTCTCTGACGCTTTTCAAGTGGCCAAGCGCCCCGTGGCACACCGGCCGGACCCACTTCGGCGGCGAGAGGCAGTTGGGGATCGTCACTGTCCACACCGACGAAGGGGTAGAGGGCCACGCTTTCCTGGGCTCCTCCCGACAGGGGGCAGAGGTCTTTGCCGGGCCGCTCATGGAGCTGGTCAAGCCGGTGGTGGTGGGCCGCAACCCGCTGGACATCGGGGCCATCTGGACAGAGATGTACCGTCTCAACCGGATGGTGGCGGTCCGCGCCATAGGGGCCGTGGACGTGGCCCTGTGGGACGTGGCGGGCAAGGTGGCGGGCCTCCCCATCCACCGCCTGCTCGGCTCCTGCAAGGAGCACGTCCCGGCCTACGCCAGCTCCGCCTACCTTCCCTCTCCCGAGGCCTATGCCGAGGAGGCGAAGCACTTCAAGTCGCTGGGGTGGACAGCTTACAAGATCCACCCCCACGGCGTACCCAAGGAGGACGTAGCCATTTCCCGCGCCGTCCGCAAGGCCGTGGGCGACGACATGGTGCTGATGCTGGACTCCATGTGGTCTTACAACTATGAGGAGGCCCTTCGAGTAGGCAGGCAGATCGAAAAGCTAGGCTACTTCTGGTACGAAGACCCCCTGGCCGAGGAAGACATCTATGGTTACGTGAAGCTACACAGCAAGCTGGACATCCCCATCATGGCCACCGAGTACGTCCCGGGCGGCCTGTATGGCATGGCCCAGTGGGTAGTGCAGGGAGCCACCGACATCCTGAGGGGCGACGTGGCGGTGTCGGGAGGTATCACGCCCCTCGTGAAGATCGCCAACCTGGCAGAGTCCTTCCACATGAAGTGTGAACTGCACCACGGCGGGAACTCCCTGAACAACGTGGCCAATCTGCACGTCACCATGGCCATCCCCAACTGCGACTACTACGAGGTGTTCCCGGCCAGCGGCGCCAACAAGTACGGGCTCGTCGCCGACATCGAGGTAGACGAGAAGGGGCTGGTGCACGCGCCGGAGAAACCCGGCCTGGGGTACGAGATAGACTGGGGTCTGGTGAAGCGGAACACGGTGCAGGTGCTCAAGTAGCCGCAAAGCCCACTGCGCAGGTCTGAAAGGAGGCCGTGTGAAGATCAAGGAAATCCGGGCAGTATCGGTAAATATCCCCAGGGTCCAACCGAAGAGCAAGTCCAGGCGGCCCAACTGGTACAACCTTGCTGAACGGGCGCTTCCCATCAACAAGTACCCGGAGTTCCCAAGGGTGCAACGCCCCATGCCTGGGGCAAACACCGCAGCAGTGGTATGGGTCCAGGTGACTGCGGAGGACGGCACCTGGGGCCTGGGCCAGTGCGCCTTTGGGGAGCTCGCGGCTGCCGTGGTTGACTACCACTTCGCCCCGCTGCTAGAGGGTCGGGACTGCCTGGCCATGGAGTACCTCAACGACCTGATGTGGCGCTCAACGCAGCGCTTTGGCCCGGGGGGCGTGACGGCGGTGGCCCAGTCTGGGATTGACCTGGCGCTGTGGGACCTGAAGGGGAAGCTGCTGGGCCAGCCTGTGTACAGCCTCCTGGGAGGTCCCTGCCGCGACAAGTCCCTTCTATACGCCACCTCTGACGACCTGGACTGGGCAATGGAGCTGGGCTTCACTGCGTTCAAGGTCAGCAACCCCGCTCACTACGACATGGGGATCGCGGGCCTGAACATGGTGGAGGAAAAGATTGCCAAAGCCCGCGACGTCGTGGGCCCGAAGGCGGAGCTCATGTTCAACCCGGTGATGACCTTCAACGTGGAGTTCACCCTCCGTCTGGCGGAGCGGCTCAAGCCGTACGGGCTGCGGTGGCTGGAGGAGCCCCTGGTCCCCGGCGACCTGGAGGGACACATCCAGTTGAAAAGGGCCATGACCGGGATTCCGCTGGCCACAGGCGAGGACCACAAAGGCAGACATGCTTTCCGCGAGCTTGTAGAGAACCGCGCCGTTGACGTTGTCCAGCCGGAAATCCGATGGTGCGGCGGGCTCTCGGAGACGGTGAAGGTCTACAACATCGCCGAGGCCGCAGGGGTCATCACCATACCACACCTGGGTGGCGGCACCCCCTTCGGCCAGCACTTCTCCATCGCCATGCCAGAGTCGCCCATGGCGGAGTACTTTATCAACACTGACCCGGGCGTACCCCTGGAGGAGGTGTGTCCGATACCCGGCATGCCCATGCCCAAGGACGGCTATGTCACCCCCTCGGATGCGCCTGGCTTCGGTATGGAGATCCGGAAGGAGTGGATACAGCCCTGGGACCACGCTGAAGCGGCGCGGCTACGCAGGAAGGCGTGACGCAAGCCGAGCATCTGTAAGGAGTTCGCTTGCCATGGCAGACTACATTTACGTGGTCCAGTTGGATATTCCCCCGGAGTTCGAAAAGGAGTTCAATCGCGTCTATGATACCCAGCACGTGCCTAACCTTTTGACCGTTCCCGGCGTCCGTAGCTGCACCCGCTACAAGCTGGAGGTCGCAGACACAAAGGATGCAGTGCGGTACATCGCCATCTACGAGATAGATTCGCCCGACATCCCCCAGAGCGCCGCGTGGCATAGGGAGTCGGACAAGGGCGACTGGGTCACCAAGATACGCCCCCATGTGACCAGGCGCATCCGCGGGGCCTACAGGCGAATCAACTAATCTAAAGAGAAGGGCACTGCCACGGCAAACCTTGGGCGCGGCCTCAGCAACGCGGTCCGCTACTCTTTTGTAGAGCCGGCCCGCCAACAGCCATCCGTCCTGCTCTTGGCCCTCTCCACTATGTTCATCACCATGGGGCAGGGCATAGTGGTGCCTATCTTGCCCCTTCTGGTGAAGAGCTTTGGCATGTCAGCCGCAATGGTAGGGGTTGCGGTCAGCGTCTTCGCGGTTGCCCGGGTCTTCGCCAACATCCCCGCAGGAGTGCTTACCAGGTTCCGTGGCGCAAGGGACGTCCTGGTCCTGGGAGCGCTGTTCTCCGCCTTTGGGAACCTCATGGTGGCGCTCACCTCCGGGTTCGGACCCCTCATCGTGTTCCGGTTCATAGCGGGGCTCGGCTCGGCCCTGTTCATCACGGCGGCTATCGCATTTGTCGCGGCGATCAGCACCCCAGCGAACCGGGGACGGCTCATGACGATCTACCACGCCTCCTTTCTACTGGGCATCACCCTGGGCCCATCCACGGGAGGCATCGTCGCCGACCTCTTTGGGCTGCACGCGCCCTTCTTCCTGGTGGCGGGGGTATCTCTCCTGGCAGCGGTCTGGGTCACGGCAAAGGTCCCCTCCACCGTGGCCAGGGTCTCCGAGCCTGCCGCAGACCCGCCGGGCTTGCCTGTTGTGCAGCGAGGCCGGGAGACACCGGCGAACACGGGCTCGGTATTCCGGAGCCCCGGTTTCATCGCCATGGGCCTCATCGCCATGGCGGTGTTCTTCACTCGAGGAGGCGCCCTCTTCAATCTATGGCCCCTCCTGGGGAAGGAGCGCTTCCTCCTGGGACCTGGGACCCTTGGACTCCTCTTCACTGTTCCATCGGCAACCAACCTCATATGTCAGCCTTTCGTCGGCGCCCTGGCTGACCGCCTGGGACGGAAAACCCTCATCCTTCCGACGGTGGTCTTATTCATGGCCTCCCTGCTATTATCCGCGGTGAGTCCAAATGTATGGGTGTTCGCCTTCGCCATGGCCCTCTACGGTGTAGGGCAGGCAGTCGAGGCGCCCACTGGGAACTCCTATGTGGCCGACCTGGCACCCCGGCGCCAGTTGGCAGTGGCCTTGGGAGCATACCGCACCTTTGGCGACGTGGGCCTGGTGGTGGGCTCCCCGTTGTTAGGGTTCATAGCAGACATGGTAGGCATCTCCTGGGGCCTGGTGGTCAACGCCATGGCTTTCCTGGTCCCTGGTATCCTGTTCGCGTGGCTGGCCAAGGAGACGGCGGGGCGGGCTGTGACCCATAAAGAGTAAGTGACCACAGCCAAATGACACCCCGCCGGCGAGCGGCATATATGCCCCTCGTATCGGTGAACGGCATTGATCTCTACTACGAGGCCCACGGCAGTGGGCCGGCCCTGGTCTTTGCCCACGGCGCTGGGGGAAACCACCTGTCCTGGTGGCAGCAAGTCCCCTTCTTCTCCCGACACTACACTTGCATCACCTTCGACCACCGTAGCTTCGGCCTGTCCCGGGATAGCGCCGAGCCCCAGGGACGTCGCGCCTTTGCCGACGATCTCAGGGGCCTGCTGGACCACCTGGGCGTGCAACAGATGGCCATCGTCGCCCACTCCATGGGCGGCAGGACGGGAGTAGGCTTCACGCTACGGAACCCAGGGCGAGTCTGGGCGCTGGTGCTCTCCGGCTCCAACGGCGGCTCGGTGAACGACGAGTCGCGGGCAATCCGGGCGGAGCAACTCGAACGCAACAGGGCAATGCCCAAGGGCACCATACTGGCCCTGTCGCCCCGCTACATAGCCCGGCACCCGGAGCGGGCCTTCCTGTACCGCCAGATAATGCGACTGAACCCCAGGCACGGCCCGGACTTTCTGGCCGTCCCCCCAAACTATCGGGGCTCGACTCATGAGCGGCTGGCGGAGGCGGGTGTGCCCATTCTCTATGTTGTGGGTGAGGAGGACGCGCTAGCTCCTCCCAGGACCATCGAGATCGCGGCCTCCCAGATTCTCCAGGCACGGCTAGCGCGGATGCCCAACGCAGGCCACGCAGTGTACTATGAGCAGCCAGCCCTGTTTAACCGAGAGGTCCTCAAGTTCCTGCAAGAGGTCTGCCCCCCAGCACTGAGAGCCGCTAGACCATAGCAGAGGGTTGACAGCCAGGGGCATGCCGATTCATGATAAAAGTTCAATTCACTGAGAGATCCGGTACGCCATTCCTGAGTCGGGTGGGGGAATACCGGACAGCACCGCAATGGCCTGCCGATTTCGCTCCGTAGAGCCGGCGGGCCATGGTGCATCTATCGAACGAGGCGGCGGATGGCGGTCACCAGAGAATGGCAATCGGCGGGGCCGACCCTGATCAGGCTCGCAGGCACCTTAGCCGGAGCCTCCCTGCTGGCTGCGGCGTCCGTGCTGCCTTTTGAAGCCCGCGCCCTTAACCACCCGTTGCAGCACGTCCCCGCTATTCTAATCACAGGCGCCGCCGGGGTGGGGGTCTTCCTTGGAGTGGGCGCTGCCATGGAAAACCGCAGGCGCCTGGCCATGGTCATCTTTGGCCTGGCGGTTTTCTTCTCCCTCTTTCTCAGCCTGGGACGGTTCATTCCGCCCATTTACCGGGGCGTCTACCTTGTGGACTGGGAGGGGCTGTTCCCTCCGGCCTGGCCTTACACGCTGGCGCTGCCGCTTTTGCTCCTTCTTCTGGCCGAGCTGTCAATCCCCACCATAAGAGGTAACGGTGGCTCCACCCTCAGCCTCGTTGGGGGGACCGCTGCCGCAATCATGCAGCTCTTCTTCACCGTAGCCCTGCTCAGCATTGTGGCCAGCGAGTCGGAGCTGTTCCTCCTACCTGGCCGGCTCTTTCTGGCGTACCTGGCCGCTTTCGGCGCTTGTGGCTCCCTGGTACTGGGCACGGTCCTTGTCAGGAAAGGGGTGCCTCTCTGGGGGGGTGCGATTCTGCTGGCTGTGGGGTTCGTGCTGGTGGCGGGCTCGACGACTCTGTACGCCGGCCCGGACTTTGTTTTCTCTCTCCCACCTAGAGCGAGCGGGTACTTCCCCACCTTGCCGATGCTGGCAGGCACCATTCCCGGAATCATGGTCGTGGTGGTCTGGACAACGCTCTTGTGGAGAGACAACTACTCATGAAGCGGTTCCTCTTTCTACTTGTGTTGGCCCTCTTTGTGCTCGTGTCCGGCCTGTCCACAGGGTTTCCTCTCTATTACCGGCTCTTTGTTCTTCTAGTCTTGGTCCTCGGGGCAGGCCTGGCGTGGTCGTACTTTAGCCTGCGCTGGGTGCGCCTGACGTTTGAACGCCCCGCCAAACGGGTGCAGGTAGGGGATAGTGTGGAGACCCGAGTCGCCGTGAACAACACCGGCCCCATCCCGATGCTCGGCGTAGAAGTATGGGACCTCCTTGATCTCCCCGGGGGAGGAAGCGGCAAGGTCGTACACCTGGGCGCGGGCAAGACGAAGGAGATAGTCCTCCGGGGCTCTGCTACCAGGCGGGGGATCTATACCCTCAAGGGTCCGGCGCTGGTGAGCGTAGACCCTCTGGGCGTCCTCAGGCGCTCCAGGCGGGCCCCGGGGACCGCCGAGTTGGTGGTAGTGCCTGCGGTGCAACCCATACCTGACTTCGTAACCTCGTATGTGGACCTGTTGGGCGAGGAGGGCTCCCACAGCAGGGCCCATACCACGGGAGGCGCCATATCCTCGGTGCGAGAGTACCTGCCTGGTGACAACTACAAGTACGTCCACTGGAAGACCACCGCACGGACGGGCGAGCTGATGGTGAAGCAGTTCGATGCTGGGAAGGAGAGGCGGATGTGGGTGCTCCTGGACTTGCACCGCGAGGTGCAGGCAGGCCAGCCTCCCCATAGCACGGAGGAGTGCGCTGTTACGCTCGCTGCCTCGGTGGTGAACCGGTATGTCGGTCTGGAGTGGTCCGTGGGCGTGGCTGGCACAGGCGACGCCCACTACGCTATGTGGCCTCAGTCAGGTCCGTCAGCCCTAGAGGAGGCCCTGCGTATGCTGGCCTCCGTCCGAGGGGAGGGGACGGTGCCGCTGTCAACAGCCCTGGGCGCCATGGTGGACATGGTCTCCAGCCCACCGGGAACGGTGGTGCTGATCACCCCTTCTACTGACCCGTCCTGGGGCTCTCAACTGGCGGCCCTGTCCAGGTTCGGCAACTCCATCCTGGTGCTTCTGATAGACGCCGCGTCGTTTGGAGGTGCCAGCGAAGTGGGGCCCCTGGCCTTTGCACTCAGGGCCGCAAGGGTGCCCACGTACGTGATACGCAAGGGAATAAGCCTTGGCAAGCAGTTTGTGACCGGTACCACACCGTGGCAGGACCCGGAGGCAGAGGTCACGGGGAAGAGGCTCTAGGATGGCTGCTGGGTCCATGTGGCAACGCTTGTCTGGAAGGGTAGGTGGCTTGCCCAGGACGCTAGCTGCCGAGCCGCTGACCTTCCTTCTTCACCTCAGCGCGTTGCTGGTGGCTACCTGGAGTGTGGGACTGGCCCACTGGGCCAGTACTCCACCACTAGTCCTGATCATGGCCATCTCCACCGTCAGCGCTCTCCTGGTCCTCCGCTTGCAACGGCCCCTCTGGGTCAAACTTGTGCTGAGCGTCACTCTCGGCGCGATTGTCATCTACCTCAGCAGCGTCGCCGTGGTGGACAGCGAGGGCTGGCTGGCCAAGTTTGCCGACTTCAACTCCAGGATGGGGTGGTGGTGGAAGGCCGTCCTTGTGACGGACGCCAGCACAGACAGCCTGCCTTTTGCTTTTGTTCTGACCGCTGCCACTTGGGGCGTGGGATATGCGACAACCTGGGCCCTTTTCCGTCACCACAATGTATGGCTGGCCGTGGTCCCCGTCGGTGCTGGCGTGCTGTTCAACCTGGCCCATCTGCCCCGGAGCCAGTTCCTCTACTTTTTCTTGTACCTTCAGCTAGCCCTCCTGCTCATCGCACAGACCACTGTGGCGCACTGGGTCAAAGGGTTGGACGTCCGAAAGATCGAGCACCCGCGGTCTCTTGGATACGTGTTCCTCGCTTTGGCGGTGGCCCTGGCCTTGACTGCTGTGCTGGTGGCGGCGTTGTTTCCCATCGGTTCCAAGCCCGCCAGGCCCCTGCGGCCAGTGTCCCGGGCCATAGACCGTTACGTGGGCCTTCAGGAAGAGTTCCAACGGCTGTTTGGCGGCGTCAAGAGCGGGAGCCAGGTACCTTCTTCTCTCCACTTTTTCGGCCAGGTGTTGCCGTTAGTCCGGCCGGTGCCTGACAAGCGGACCCCCGTAGCCGCCACCTACGCCCCCTGGTTCTGGCGCGTGCGGGTGTACGACACCTATACCTCCAAGGCGTGGAAAGTCACAGATACTGCGCTCAGGCCCGCGCCTGGCGCGGCAACCACCATCCAGGGACCGGACTATTTGGACCCCGCAGAAGAGGAGTTCCCTCTAGGGCTGCCCATAGAGGCCAACCTCATATATGACATCCGGCTGGTTGCGGACATACCTTACTTCCTCACAGCGGGCGACGTGGTGTATGTGGACCAGCCCGCCAAGGTGGAAGTGGCCAAGGCTCCAACCTACCGTCTGGACATGGCAGCCCCCACCTCAGGGGATGGTCTACCTTCTGAGGTCCGTGCTTGGGCCAACACCCTGCCCGGCAGCCCAGAAGCGACCAGCCTCCTCGCCCAGAGCCCGGGCGCCCTGGACACCCCTGAGGTCCAGGTAATAGAAGTGGTTGTCCGTGACCCGAAGTCCGGGCGACGAAAGAGCATCCAGGTGGATGAAGGGGAAACGGGCCAAAGGGATGCTCTGCAACAAGAGCTAAAGAACGGGGAGTTGGTGAGCGGCCTGGAGGTGCGCCTGCGAGCGCCCTATGAAGACTTCCTGGGGTTGAAGCGCCAGAGCCGCGGCCCCCTGTACACGGCCGCGGGCAACCTGCCCAATGCCAGCGCCGCCGACCTGCGGGGTGCGAATGGGGACTACGCAGACTGGATGGTGGACAGGTATCTTCAGCTCCCTGAAACCCTGCCCCAGCGAGTAAGGGACCTGGCCTTCGAGATCACCAAAGAGGCCGATAATCCTTATGACAAGGCCATGGCCATCGAGCAGTACCTCCGCCACTTCACCCATCGCCGTCGCATGCTCCAGATCCCCTTTGACGCCGATGGGGTGGACTACTTTCTCTTCCAGACCAAAGAGGGAAACAGCGACTACTTCGCATCGGCCATGGTGGTCATGCTGCGGTCTATGGGCATCCCGGCGCGCTTGGTGCTGGGGTACGGGCCCGGAGCGCAGGATGAACGGCTGGGCAGCTACGTCATCCGCGACTCGGACAGCCACACCTGGCCTGAGGTCTATTTCCCCGGCTATGGCTGGATTGAGTTCGAGCCCTCTCCTATATATCCCAAGGGCCCCAGAAGCCTCCAGACCCTGGCCCTGGCGGTGGCCCTGGGGCAGATAGACATGCAAGCACCTGGGGAAGGGGGCAGCACTACGGAAGAGGTTGCCAAGGAACAGCCCAGCGACGAAGGGGGTGGAGATGATGAGGAAGAGCTGCCGGAGGACTTGGGCGGCCGTTTCCCTGGAGGCCGAGGGCCGTTCCCCATACCCCTCAACTACTTTGGGGCTCCCCTGGGCGCCGGTGGTGCCGTGTTCTTGCTCGCCCTGGGAGGGCTGACCTTGGCCATCGGCCTGCTCTGGGCAACAAGGGTGTTCATCCTGTGGAACGTGAACGATGCCTACCAACGAATGGGGCGTCTGGCCGCTTTTCTGGGCGTTGGGCCCCACCCGTGGCAGACACCCTTTGAGTTTTGCAGGGCCTTATCTATAGTAGTCCCCGAAGCAACAAGGGACATCCGGCTTATTGGCGAGGCTTTCGTGGAGGGCCGCTACGGCGGGCGTAAGCTGACTCTCAAGGAGCGCTACAGGCTGCTGCTGGCCTGGCGCCAGTTACGGCGCACCCTCACTATCGCCGGGCTCAAAGCCGAGGGTTTCCCCAACCATGTAGGAGAACGTGCATGATCCAGATCGAGGCCGCGGCCACTATCGCCGGGGCGCTGGCCGCCAACATCAAGCGAGTGATAGTCGGCAACCAGCACGCAGTGGAACAGGGGCTGGTCGCACTCATCGCGGGCGGGCACCTCCTGATCGAAGATGTGCCTGGAGTGGGCAAGACCACCTTTGCCAAGAGTCTGGCCATCTCCACGGGCTGCATTTTCAAACGAATCCAGTTTGTGCCAGACCTCCTGCCCAGCGATGTGATGGGGGTGAACGTCTTCAATCAAAGGTCGGGGGACTTTGAGTTCCGACCTGGGCCCATCATGGCCCAGGTGGTCCTGGCCGACGAGATCAATCGCGCCCCGCCCAAGACCCAGGCAGCCCTGCTGGAGGCCATGGAGGAGCAGCAGATAACTGTTGACGGGGTGACATACCCGCTGCCTGATCCCTTTATGGTCATCGCTACCCTCAACCCCATCGAGTACCAGGGCACTTTCTCTCTGCCCGAGGCGCAACTGGACCGCTTTATGGCCCGCATTCACCTGGGCTACGCCTCCAAGGAGGAGGAGTTGACCATCATCGCGCGCCAGGAGCGGGGACACCCCATCGAGGAGCTGGAGGCGGTGGCCAGCCCTGAACAGGTGGTGCTGCTCCGACACGCGGCCAGTGAGGTGCAGGTGGAGGCTTCGGTTCGGGACTACATCGTCTCGTTGGTGCGCACCACCAGAGAGCACCCCTCCGTGGCCTACGGAGCGTCCCACCGGGCATCCCTGGCCCTTTTCCGCGCCGCCCGAAGCCTGGCCCTGCTGCGAGGCCGGGAATACGTGATCCCGGACGATGTGAAGGAGATGACCTCCCCGGTGCTGGCGCACCGACTGGTGCTGACGGTAGAGGCCAGGGCCCGCAACATAGACGGGCGCCGGATCATTGACGAGCTGCTGCGCAGCCTGCCCGTGCCCGGCCTGCCGCGGTGACAGGGGGGTACATTAGTGTCCCGTCCCAGAGAAACGTTGCAAAACTCAGCGGTGCTATCCACAGGTGGAAATGCACCCCCACCCCAGGTTGTTTCCCACCCTGCCCACCCCGTCCCGATTGCATCGGGACGGCCATGGTATCCCCGCCCCCTCGAAGCTATTGGGGGAGACCAAACAAGACTGATTACTGTTGGGATGGGGGGCTACCTCTGACCTTCCCGACGCGAATGCGTCGAGAAGGGGTGGGTGGGTGGGCACCAACCCCGGGAGGGGAGACCGTCCTTCCCTACAGGAAGGACGAGCCTATGCATCGGACCTCGGGGACGGGACACTAGGGCTATCATGAATCCTGCCAGCGGAGGGTCCAATGCCGCACAGCCATGTACTGCTGGGGAGGTCCGAGGGCATCGCCACCCTGACCCTGAACGAGCCGGAAAAGCGCAACCCCCTGAGTCCCCAACTGGTCGGGCAACTCCTGGAGACGCTGGCTGCTCTGCGCGCCGACGGCGAAGCCAGGGTACTGATCGTCACAGGCGCGGGGCCTGCCTTCTGCGCCGGAGCGGACATCCGCCGCTTCCGGGTGATGACGCCAATGGAAGACCGGGAGGAGTACAACGACATCGTCCGCTTGATAAAGGGGCTACTCCACTACCCCAAGCCTGTCATCGCAGCAGTGAACGGCTACGCCCTGGGAGGAGGGTGTGGACTGGTGGCGGCCTGCGACCTGGCGATAGCCGCCGATTCCGCCCGCTTCGGCAAGACGGAGATCAACATCGGCCTGTTCCCCGGGGCCACCATGGCGGTGCTGGCCCGCTCGGTGAACCGCAAGGGCCTGTTCCGCCTGGCCTTCACGGGCGATATAGTGGACGCCCAGGAGGCGCTGCGGCTGGGGCTGGTGAACTGGGTAGTGCCAGCCTCACGGTTGATGGATGAGGCCCGCTCTCTGGCCAGGCGGCTGGTGGAAAAGAGCGCCACGGCGCTGGCTTTCTGCAAGGAGGTGGTGAACATGGCCACGGAACTGGACCTGGACCAGGCCATAGATCGTGGCCGCGACCTCCGAGTCCTGGGCAGAACGGGCCGGGACGCCGCCGAGGGCGCCGCCGCCTTCCTGGAGAAGCGCCCACCCCGCTGGGAGTAGTAGGTGTCCCCTACACCCGGCTCCCCGCCAGGGCACCCTCGTACACGGCCTCAGCGATGGTCCTGGGCTCCACGCAGTCGCCCACCACATGCACCTCTCTCACCCATCGCCGCAGCGCCTCCGCCATCTGGCCTTGGGGCGCGGAGCCCCGGGCCATCACAATCAGGTCCGCCTCCACCGTGCTGGTCTGGCCATCGGACCCATCCAGGGCCACCTTTCTCCCCTGCACGCGACGGACATCGTGGCGGGTGAGGAAACGCACCCCCAGGTCGCGCAGCCGGCCCAGGAGGGCCTCCCGGTAGGTCCAGGGGGACTCCTTGGCCAGGTCCTGCTCTGGAGACCTGGCCACCACAGTCACCCGGTGGCCCCTGCGTGCCAGAAACTCGGCGGTCTCGCACCCCACCTGCCTACCCCCCAGCACCACCACGTCCTGGCCCTGGGGCGACACCTTCCCCATGAGCACGTCCCTGGCCAGTGCCACCTGGCTCGCGCTGGCCCCGGGGACCTCCGCAGGCACCGGCTCGGCACCGCTGGCCAGGATGACGGCGTCGGGGCGCAGCGACTCCAGGGAGGCCCCGTCAATCTCGGCCCCGGTGTGCACCTGCACTCCGCCCCTCTTTAGCTGGCCCGTCAGGAACTCCTGGAGCCGCCAGATGCGCTCCTTGTCCGGGGCCAAGACCGCCTGCCAAAGCTGGCCGCCCAGCTCCTGCTCGCGCTCGTAGAGCGAGACCTTGTGCCCCCGCTTTGCCGCCCGCCAGGCCGCCTCCATGCCTCCTGGGCCGCCGCCGATGACCACCACGCGGCGCGGGAGGGGAGCAGGCCCCAGGCTGCGGAAAAAGGCCTCGCGCCCGGCTGTGGGATTCACCAGACAGCGGATTGGCTGGTTGATGCGCAGGCCGGTGCGGCAGTAGTCGCAGGAGATGCAGGGGCACACCTCAGCCTCACGCCCGTCCCTGACCTTGGCGGGCCAGAAGGGGTCGGCGACGAGGGGCCTGCCCAGGGCGACAAAGTCGGCCTTTCCCTGGGCCACCACGGCTTCGGCCATGGCGGGCTCCCTTATCTGGTTCACGGCTATGACCGGCACCGACACGTTCTTCCTGATCGTGGCGGCGTGCTCCACCAGCCATCCATCGGGGTAGGCCATGGGGCTGGTATGGCGCGGGATGGAGATGAGCGGGCCCGTGCCGCCAGCGGAGATGTGCAGGGCATCTACCCCGGCCTCGGCGACCCACCGGGCGTAGGGGACCGCTTCCTCCAGGCCGTACCCGCCTTCGGCGCTGAGCCGGAAGATGATAGGGTAGGTTGGCCCCACTGCCTGGCGCACCCGCTGCACCACCATGGTGGCGAACCGGACTCTGTTCTCAGGGCTGCCCCCGAACTTGTCGGTGCGGCGGTTGGTGCCAGGCGAGAGGAACTGGTGGATGAGGTACCCGTGGGCCCCGTGGACCTCCACGGCGTCGTACCCTGCCCGAACAGCCCGAATCGCCGCCTGCCCGAAGGCCTCCACTAGCTCCTCGATCTCCTCCACCGTGAGCGCCTTCGGGACGTGGGTCGAGCCGGGCTCGGGTACCTCGGAAGGGGCCACAAGGTTGCCGCCGACAAGCTGGGGAGTGGAGCGGTGCCCGCCGTGGTGAAGCTGGATGGCTATCCTAGCGCCGGCGCGGTGCACCGCCTCGGTGAGCTCGAAATGGCTGGTGACCACCTCGTCGCCGTCAATGCGCAGGTGGTTGACGAAGGCCCTGCCGGTGGGATGGACGCAGGAGGCCTCGACGATAACGAGGCCCGCTCCGCCAAGGGCGCGCTCCTCGTAGTAGTCAATCTGGCGCTGGGAGACGGCGCCCGTGTCGGTGGCCAGCCGGGTGACCATGGGCGCCATGACCACGCGATTGGGCAGCTCCATGGTGCCTATGCGTCCCGAGGAGAAGAGTGCGGGGTACTTGCCATCCTGACTTGTCACGCCGTCTGCTCCTAGTCGGACACCCTGGCCTCTTCCATGAGCCTCCGCGCCCTGGAGACGTTGAACACTCCGCAGGTGCAGAACTTGGCCATGAAAGTGCTCGCCTTCTCGGGCGTCTGCCTCCCCTCTTTTATCTGGTCAATCATCTTCTGGGCCAGCCGGAAAGAGACCATGCCGTGGCCGCACATGGTGGAGAGCTCCAGAACGCGGCGGCTGGCCAGCCGCTCGGTCCTGCCCCTGAAGCCCAGGGAATACTCGACGCTGTGAGGGCAGATGCCCACCAGCCGGCAGGCCTCCCTGGTGTCGTCCACCAGGGCGCTGACGTTCACCGAGATGCCCAGGTCCAGGCTCTTCACCTCCTCCAGGAACCGCTCCATGGACTCCTTGTTGTCGAAGACGGCGGCCACCGTGCCGGGACCGTCCACGCCCTCCGCCACTTCCTGAGGCGCGACGCCATGTTTGCGAGGACGGAGGTAGGTGCTTATCAGGTTCAGGGACTTGGAGGGCCTGAAGATGCCCCCCTTGGCCCCCTCGCCCACGTTCACCGGGTTGTACTTCAGTGCCGACCGCAGAAAAGTGCGCAGCTTCTCCACACACCCCTGGTCGTTGATGCCCCTAGCGGGGATAGCGAAGACGATGTAGTCGTCTCTTAGACTCTCCGGGTTTCCGTACCTGTGCAGTGTGTTAGTCATGACACTCCCTCTGGCGTGCCTACGCCTTGGCTGGCTTCCCCAGGCCCAGGTTGACCTTGCCCCGATAGAAGGTGTACCCCGCGTCCTCCAGAATCTTCTTCAGCGGGTCATTTCCCTCCGAGTCACACCGGCTGGAGACGCCCACACTCACCACCGTGTCCAACCCCTTGGATACCTTTTCTATCGCGTCCAGGACTGCTGGCACCCTCTCCAGGGGCGCCTTGGACTCCACGATGCATGAGAGGATCTTCTCATTCAAGATGTCAGGACGGATCTGCCCGGCCTCCACATCCGACATGAGGTATGTTACAGGGTTGTTGGGCTCAAAGGTCACGCCTGCATCCGCCAGGGCGTGTGTGACTTTGTCTACCTCCCTGAACCGCGCCCCCACGCTTGGCCGGCCCAACTCCACCACGAACCCCACCTGTCCAGGCCCGACCCGGCCTGTGACGTCGTTGGTCTTCACCTCGGCGGTGCCCCTGCCTTTTGTCCCGGTGGACTCGTGGGGCACCACAGGGTCGCTGAAGGCCCGACGCACCAGCCGGGGCCAGGTGATCTCGTTAGGGGTAAGGGCGGCAGTAGGGCACACATCCGGGTCCGGCTCGAACCTGAGCCTGAAGAGACGCAGCACACCACGGACGCTACGCACAAGGAAGGGAGGCAGGTGCTCGGTGCTCAGCCCGCGGTAGCAGGTGTAGCACTCCACACACTCGTCCTGGTTGATCTCCGCCTTCCTGTCTGGGCCTATGTGGATAGCGCCCATGGGGCAGACGGAGACGCAGTTGGCGCAGCCAACACACTTGGCCTTGTCTACCAGCATGATCCACCTCTCGTGCCGGTTGAGGTGCCGCCATTGTACCCGGCCAGCGCCCCGGCGGCAAACGGCCTTTGCCACTACTTGATGGCCATGGGGTTCACCGGGGAGCCCACAGCCCGGGTGATGGGAATGGGCGGCGCCACGAAGAGGAACTCGTACACCCCGTCGGCGGCGCAGGCCTCGGCCAGTTCGTCCAGGTGGAAGATCTCCCCCACCGCCAGGCCCAGATTAGGGATCACCACCGCGTGCCATGGCTGGCGGACGTCGGGCACCTCGTTGGGGCGCACCTCCACGCCCCAGGTGTCGGAGGCGACAGATGCTACCTCCTTCTCGTGCAGCCAGGGCACCGTCATCAGGGAGAGGCCAGGGGCGTCGCCTCCAGCGTACTCTCCCCAATCGCCCCGGGAGCGGCACAGGGTCTGGTGGCCCGTCCGAACCAGGAGGAAGTCGCCCTGCTCGACCTGCACCCTCTGGCGCCGAGCGCAATCGTCCAGGTCCTGGGCGGTGATGGCATACCCGGGCTCCAGCCACCGGGCTCCTTTGTGACGGGCCACGTCCAGAAGAACGCCCCGGCCTGCCATCCGGTCCTTGGTCCTGTCAATACTGTTCTTCTCCGCCCCCGTTCCGGTCACAAGAGTCGCGGGGCGATTGTTGTACATGGTGCCTCGGTAGAAGACGTGGGCCAGGCTGTCCCACTGGGTAGCACACTGGAGGGGCATGGACACCATGTCATCAGAACTGGCCATTATGGGGGGCTCACCCTGGGCAAAAGCGTCACCTCCGGTGCGGAGCATCACGTGGATGGGATTGAAGCGACGGTTGGTGGGGCTGGGGTGCTGAGGCCCGGTGGCATCGAAGGGGATGGCCAGGCTGAAGACCCGCCCCTTCTTCACCAGGGAGCAGGCCCGGGTCACCTTCTCCGGTGTGACGAAGTTGAGCGTGCCCAACTCGTCCTCTGGCCCCCAGCGGCCCCAGTTCCGGTACTTCTCCGCCAGTTGGATGATCACTGATTTGTCCATGCGCACCTCTCTCTGCCAGATGTAGGCACCATGATTCTCCTCCCTGGAATCCAATTCGGCAAGCCGTGGACACGACGCTAGACGCCGCGTTCCTTCCGGTGTACAGTGCCCGCGGGGAGGGATATATGCGCATCAACGCGACAAAGGCCAAGCTCAGGGACGGGAAGGCCGTCATAGGCGTTCTCTTGGGATACAATGCCCCCTGGCTGGTGGAGATGATGGCCGCTGTGGGCTTCGACTTTGTGGTCATTGACGTGGAGCACGAGCCCTTCAACGACGAGTCGGTGGCTGACCTCATCCGAATCGCCGATGGCGCCGGGCTCACCCCCATCGTGCGGATGCCCTGCAACGAACGCCTGGTCCCTTTCCTGGACGTGGGTGCCCAGGGTGTGCAGGTGCCACAGATTGAGGGACCCGAGCACGCTCGCCGCGTGGTGGAGATGACCCGCTTCTACCCGCTGGGCCGCCGGACCTACTACACCCAGGGGCGCGCCGCCAGGTACGGCGTTGGCGTTGACGAGTCGGAGTGGACCCGGCGGGCCAACGAAGAGCTTCTGGTCATCGGCATGATAGAGGACCTGGGTGCTGTGGAGCACCTGGACAAGATCCTGAGCGTTCAGGGAATAGACGCCTTCCACATCGGGCCCCTGGACCTGGCCCAGTCCATGGGCTACCCGCCCAGGGAGGAGCTGGACCGCACCATAGACGAGGTGGTGCGGCAGTGCCGCGCCGCGGGCAAGGCCGTCGCCCTGGGGGCCGTGGCCCCCTGGGGACTCCGCAACGTGGGCGCCTACGCGCAGAAGGGCGTGCAGATCTTCAACGTGGCGTCAGGCTGGCTCCTGGCCCACACGCTGTCCCAGTTCCTGGAAGAGGTGCGGCGCCAGGTCCCGGAGGAGAAGAGGAGCTGGGTGACAGGCCCCAGGATGGCCCACAACCCCTACATGGCCAACCGCCAGTGAGGAGATGGGCTCGTGCCTGAGACCGCAGATGTGGTCGTGATAGGCGCCGGTGTGGTGGGGTGCGCCACGGCCTACTTCCTGGCCAAAGAGGGGATGAGAGTCTGCCTCATGGAGAGAGAGGCGGTGGGGAGCGGGGCATCCGCCCACGGCCACGGCGTTCTCTCCCTGGTGGGTAAGGACTTCAACCGAGGCCCCCACTTCCTGCTGGGGCTGGCGGGAAAGCGCATGTACCCGGAGTTCATCGCCGGGCTGATGGAGGAGAGCGGTGTAGACCCCCTGTACCACGAGAGGACTGGCCTCAGCCTTGCCCTGGTGGATGAGGAGGAGCGTATCTTTCGCGAGGCCATGGCCTGGCAAAAGTACTACGTTGACCTCAAGTGGATTGATGGGGACGAGGTCCGCAGGCTGGAGCCCCGCGTCACCCCCGCAGCCATCGGCGCGGTGATGTACGACCACGGGCAGGTGGACGCTTACCGCCTCTGCCTGGCCATGGCCACAGCGATAGAGAGGCGAGGCGGCTCGCTCCTCCTGCGCCAGGCCACGGGGCTGAAGGCAGGGAGCGACCGTGTGACGGGGGTGCTCTACCCTGGGGGCGAGGTGGAGTGTGGGGCAGCGGTCATCGCCGCGGGGGCCTGGAGCGGAGTCGCCAGCCAGTGGCTCCATTTCCCCGTGCCGGTGCGCCCTCTCAAGGGGGAGGTGCTTCACGCCAGGCTGGAGAGCGACCCTGTTCGTGTGTTCATCCTCACCGCCAGACACGGCCCCATCCTTCCCCGGAAAGACGGCGTGCTCCTTATAGGCAGCACTGGCGGCGTGAGTATGAGCGGCATGGATGTGGATGCCAAGCACGTGTTCGATCCCGCCGACCAGGGGCCTTGGGACTTCGACTCTCGCCCCACGGAGGAGGCGCGGCGGTTCATCCTGGAGCGGGTGCTCGCTATCATGCCTGCCCTGGAGAATGCTCAGGTGACTGGCCACTTGGCCGGAGTTCGTCCCCTGTGCGCTGACCGGATGCCCCTGATCGGGCCTGTCCCCGGCTGGCGTGGTGCGTATCTGGCCACCGGCCACGGCACCAAGGGCATTCACCTGGCGCCCATCACCGGGCGCATAGTGGCTGACCAGATCACCAGGGGTGAGACGGAGGTCCCTGTGCCCATGGATGCCTTTTCTCCCGCCCGCTTCGCCCCAGGGAGAGGAGGCGCGTGATGGCCATTCGCACTCGTATCGGGCTTCTGGTGCCCTCCACCAACAGCACCGCCGAGCCCGACTTCCAGATGGTGGCCCCCAAGGATGTCACCATCCACTCCCACCGACTGTGGTTGACCAACGAGGGGTTGAGTGGGGAGGGGATGGACCGGATGAACGCGGAGGTAGAGCAGGGGGCTACCTACCTGGCCACGGCGAAGGTGAACGCCATAGCCTACGCCTGCACCACCGGCAGCTTCTACAAAGGCCCCGGCTACGATCAGGAGATGGTGGCCTGCATGAAGAGGGCCGCCGGCGCCCCTGCCGTGGCCACTGCCCCCGCGATGGTGCAGGCCCTGCGCTTCTTTGGGGCCAGGAGCATATCCGTGGCCACCCCGTACAACGCCTGGCAGAACGATAGGCTGCGGGAGTACTTCTCATCGCTGGGCTTCCGGGTGCTCAACGTTGAAGGCGAGCCGGTCGCGTCCCGCGCAGGCGCCCAGGGCCACTGCGACCAGCCGCCGGAGTCGGTGCTGGAGTTTGCCTCCAGGGTGTGCCATCCTGAGGCCGACGTCCTGCTCTGCCCCTGCACCGCCTGGCGCTCTCTGGAGGTGGTGAAAGCCCTGGAGGAGCGCACCGGCAAGCCAGTGGTCAGCGCCAACCAAGCCACCATCTGGGCCACCTTCAGGCGCCTGGACATAATTAGGGCAAACTCCGGCTTCGGCTCACTCATTGACTCGCTGGCCAAGGCCCACGCATAGCGGCCGGGCCCGGTGGATACAGGCCAGAGTAGGGTAGTAGCATAAAAGGCATAGAGGAGGCATGGTGGCACGGAGCGTGCGGCCAAAGTGGGGCAGATGGTAGAGGGCGGCGTGGCACAATCACAGGGAAAGCAGATGCCAGGGCTGCGGCTACTGAAGTGGGTCGGGCTGGTAGTCCCTGTGACCTTCCTGGTCCTGGTGAACTACACAGGGTACTACGTCATTCCCTCCGTTGTACGGACGTGGTGGGGCTTCCTCCTCCTTAACCTCCTGCTCCTCGTGGCGGTCGCCATCTTCACCCAGGTGGTCTTCACGCTCATCGAACGGGTGCAGGCCAGGCTGGCTGAGCTGTACGAAGAGCTTCGGGAGAGGAACGCGGAACTGGCCAGGGTCCATGCCGCCGCCCAGCAGATGGTGGAGAAGCTCCGCGCTCTGAGCGCCGCCAGCGCCACTATCACTGAGGATATGACCCTGGAGACGCTACTCCAGAAGGTGGTGGACCAGAGCCGCGAGCTGGTGGGCGCTCAGTATGGGGCGCTTTTGGTACGGGTCGAGAAAGAGACAGGCTGGTTCCTGACCTCCGGCATGGACCGGGTCCAGCGCGCCGCCATCGGTGACCTGCCTCAGGGTCGCGGCCTGCTGGGAGCCGTCCTGGCCGGACAGGCCATCCGGATCCCCGACCTCTCCCGGGACCCCAGGTCGGCGGGGTTTCCCCCTCATCACCCAGCCATGAAGAGCTTCCTTGGAGTGCCCATCATCTTCCGCGGGCGGGCTCTGGGCAGCCTGTACCTCACCAACAAGCTGGGGGCCGAGGAGTTCTCCCCTGAGGACGAGGATGTCCTCCTCCTGTTCGCACGCCACGCCGCCGTGGCCATAGAGAACGCCCGGCTCTACCAGCAGGCCCAGGATGTGGCGGTCCTGGAGGAGAGGGAGCGTATTGCCCGGGAGATGCACGACAACTTTGCCCAGGTGCTGGGGTACGTGAACACCAAGACCCAGGCGGCCCGGAGGTTCCTGGAGCTGGGGGATGTGAAAAGGGCGGAGGAGCAGATGTCCGGGATGGAGGAGGCAGCGCGCCAGCTCTACGCGGACGTGCGGGAGGCAGTCCTGGGCCTGAGGGTCCCACTGGTGTCGGAGAGGTCGTTCATAGGGGTGGTGGGGGAGTACCTGACCCGCTTCAGCCAGATGAGCGAGATCCAGACCAGGCTGGACTCCTCCATCGGCGAGGCGATGGTGGAGCTGACGCCTCGCACGGAGATCCAGCTCTTTCGCATCATTCAGGAGGCCCTCACCAACGCCCGCAAGCACGCTCAGGCCACCGAGGCCAAGGTGCGCGTGGAGCAAGATGAGTCGGGATGGCTTGCCGTCACCGTTGAAGACAACGGCCGGGGCTTCGATCCGGCGCACCTGGAGCGGGACGACTGGCCCCATTTTGGCCTCCAGACCATGCGGGAACGGGCGGAGGCAGTGGGCGGTGCTTTTCAGATAGACTCGGTCCCGGGCCAGGGCACGCGGGTCACCGTCCGGTTCCCGCTCAAGAAAGTAGGGTAGGGGATGCCTATGCGAGTCCTTCTGGCCGACGACCACGCCCTGTTCCGCGACGGCATCGCCAGCCTGCTCCAGGCCTGGGGGTACGAGGTGGTTGGCCAGGCCAGCGACGGTCTGGAGGCCCTTCAACAGGCACGCAAGCTCCATCCCGACCTCATCCTCATGGACGTGCGCATGCCCCGGTGCACCGGCCTGGAGTCCACCCGCCTTATCAAAGCGGAGATGCCCGAGGTGAAGGTGGTCATAGTCACCGTCTCCGAAGACGAGGAGGACCTGTTCGAGGCCATCAAGAGCGGGGCCCAGGGGTACATTCTGAAGAACATAGCCGGGGCCGAGTTCGTCGAGCTCATCAATGGCATGGCCCGTGGCGATGCCCCCATCCAGCGACACCTGGCGGCCAAGATCCTGGAGGAGTTTGCTCGCCATGCTGCCAAAAAGCAGGACCCCAGCGCATCTCCAGAGGAGGAGCTGACGGACCGAGAGATGGAGGTGCTGCGGCTGGTGGCGAGAGGGTCCACCAACAAGGACATCGCCCAGACTCTGTTCATCAGTCCTGACACCACCAAGTTTCACCTGCGGAACATCATGCAGAAGCTCCACCTCCAAAACCGGGCCCAGGTCATCTCTTATGCCTTGCGCCGGGGAATAGGGCTGGACGAGCCGCGGACTTAGGACCTAAGTGGCCTCTGCCTGCACCCCGTTGTCCCCTCTCATGGTTGCTCGAACTCACCCCATCTTTGGAGGCTCATGATGGAGATAGTCAGTTGACTCAATGGGAATTCTGGGGCAGTAATGGCTGCCTCTACATTAGGTCTAGCAATAGTAACCGCCTTCTATGCCTGGCGAACCCATAACATCGCTTCTTTGACTAAGGATCTGGCGAAGGGTGCTGCACGGCATATCGTAAAGTTAGACATGAACTGTGGGTTCTGCGCCACATCCAATGGTACCGACCCGTACTACTCACTGCACCGGGTGTCCCAAATCTTGAACCCAAGGTAGATCAAATCAACGTCACCGTGCCCTCCGTCGTCGTGGCTGGTCATGGGCGAGCCCCGGGAGGGGCGGAGCCCGCCGCTTTCACGCCGGACGCCAGTCCATCACCACAAGCCCCAGCACCTCTTCTCCGTTCCACCTGTCCACGCCCACGGAGTAGACCAGGTCGGCGCGACGCGTCCCGTGTGTCCATGGCTGGTCAAAGGCCATTGCCTCCCATACGGCGCGGCCCTGCCGCAGCTTGAGACGCGTGTGCTGGCCCCGCGCCCCCAGCAGCCTGGCGGCGACGACCTCTACCCCCCGGGTGAGGAAGGTGGGCGGCGGGTTAGCGGCGCCAAAGGGGGCCAGTCGCTGGAGGTTCCGGTAGGTCTCTCCGGCCAGGTCGCCCAGGGCCACCTCCGCATCTATGGTGATGGAGGGCTGGAGCACCAGCCCCGCCAGGCGCTGGCTGGCCAGCGCAACCAGTCGGCGTCGCACCTCGGCCAGCCGAGGAGTGGCCACGGTGAACCCGGCGGCCTGAGGGTGCCCGCCGAACCGCAGGAACAGGTCAGCGCAGTCGTTCAGCGCCTCCGCCAGGTTGAACTGAGGGATGCTTCGACCGCTGCCGGTGGTCACCTCCGCTCCTATGGCGAGAGCGAAGGTGGGCCTGTGGAAGCCCTCCACCAGCCTGCCGGCCACCAGGCCGATGACTCCTGGGGAGAACGACTCTGCGCCCACCATCAGAAGGGGCCCAAGCTCTGCCTGGTCCGCCAGTTGCTGTTGGGCCTCTGCCAGGGCCTCTTCAGTCATGGCCTTACGTCTGCCGTTAAGCTCCTCCAGTGTGGCTGCCAGGCGGTCCGCCTCGGCGGGGTCGTCTGTGGTCAGAAGCTCGTAGCTTGCCGCGGCGTGGTCCATCCGCCCGGCGGCGTTCAGCCGGGGGCCTATGACCCAGCCTACGGCCTCGGTGTCAATGGCGCCAGGAGGCAACCCCACCAGCCGGCAGAGGGCGCGGAGCCCGGGGTTTCCCAGGGTGCTGAGGCTGCGTAGCCCGTGGCTCACGATGTACCGGTTCTCTCCCAGGAGGGGCACCACGTCAGCGATTGTCCCCAGGGTGGCAAGCCCCATCAGCCCGTGGTGCCACTCCTGGGGTCCTTTCTCGGGAAGGAGGAGGGCCTGGGCCAGCTTGAGGGCGAGGCCTGCACCCGCCAGGTGCGGGAAGGGGTAACGGCTGCCTGGGGCCCTGGGGTTCACGATGGCCACCGCCGGTGGCAGCAGGGCAGGGCAGGTGTGGTGGTCGGTGATGACGGTCTCCATACCCAGCCCGGCTGCCTTCTCGACCTCCGTCACGGAGCTAACGCCGCAGTCCACAGTGATGAGCAGGGTGGCGCCTTGCTGTCTCAGGAGTTGGAGCGCGGCAAGGTTCAGCCCGTGGCCCTCCTTCACCCTGTGGGGTATGTAGGGGACCACCCGCAGGCCGAGGGTGGACAGTGCCCGGGCCAGCAGGGCCGTGCCGCTGACGCCGTCCACGTCAAAATCACCGAAGAGGGCCACGGTCTCCCCCGCCTGGACGGCCCTGTGGACGCGCTCCACTGCCCGCGCCATGTCCGGGAGCAGGAAGGGGTCCCCAAAGAGGGCGTCGTCGCAGGTCAGGAAGGCCTCTGCCTCCGCTCGCGTGCGGATATCGCGGTTGTGCAAGAGCTGCGGTAGGGGAGATGGGAGGTCACCCAAGGTGGCCAGTTCCTGGGGCGATGCCCTGGGTAGAAGGCGCCAGGCTTTCCTGGGCGGCCGGTCTACCATCAGTCCTTCAGGTCAGGGGTGGTGAAGATGAGGGAGGCATTGTGGCCGCCGAACCCCAGGTTGTTGCTCATGGCGGCGCTGATGGGCCTACGATACGCCTGCGTTGGTGTGTAGTCCAGGTCACACTCCGGGTCGGGCGTCTCCAGGTTGATGGTGGGGGGGATGGCCCCCTGGGCTACCGCCATGACGGTCACCGCCGCCTCCAGGGCGCCTGCCGCGCCCAACAGGTGGCCCGTCATGGACTTGGTGGAGCTGATGCGAAGCTTGTGCGCCGCCTCGCCGAAGGCGCTCTTCACCGACATGGTCTCGTATTTGTCGTTCATGGGCGTGGAGGTGCCGTGAGCGTTGACGTAGTCTATCTCGTGGGGCTGAAGCCCTGCCCGGGACAGGGCCAGGGACATGGCGCGGGCGGCCCCTTCGCCTCCCGGAGAGGGCTGGGTCACGTGGTGGGCGTCGGAGGAGGCCGCGTATCCGGCCAGCTCCGCCAGAGGCGGTACTCCGCGGCGCTGCAAGCTCTCCAGGCTCTCAAGGATGAGCACGGCGGCACCTTCCCCCATGACAAAACCGTCGCGGTCCAGGTCGAAGGGGCGGCTCGCCTTTTTGGGGTCACCATTGCGTGTGGAGAGGGCCTGGCAGGAGTTGAAGCCCGCCACCGCTATGGGGCAGATGGGGGCCTCGGTGCCGCCAGCCAGGGCAATGTCCACCTCTCCTCGTCGTATCATCTGACTCGCAAGGCCGATGGCATCGGCGCCGCTAGAGCACGAGGAGACGGGGCAGAAGTTGGGCCCCTTGGCGCCGAAGATCATGGAGAGATGCCCCGACCCCATGTCGGCCAGCATCATGGGGATGAGGAAAGGGCTTACTCTTGAGGGGCCTTTCTCGCCCAGAACGCCAAATTGCTCCGAAAGAGTGAGGATGCCGCCGATGCCACTGCCCAGGATAGCGGCCACCCGGGTGGCGTCCACGGTTTCCAGCTTGAGCTGGGCCTGGCACAGGGCCTGCTGGGCCGCGACCACGGCGAACTGGGCAAACCGGTCCAGGCGGCGGGCCTGTTTCCGGTCCATGAACCGCTCCGGCTCAAACCCCTTCACCTCGGCAGCAAAGGTAGTGGCAAACCCTTCTGCGTTGAAGCTGGTGATCCGGTCTACCCCGCTAACACCCTGTAGCAACGCCTCCCACGTGGATGCGATGTCCAGCCCCACAGGGCTCACGGTGCCGATGCCGGTTACAAACACTCGCCTGTTGTTGTCCATAGTTCGCACCCCTGCCACCCAGGAAGATCATGAGCAATGTGCGACTAAAGGGACGTACGTGGGGTCTCGCTTGCTGCCTTCAGGCGCACAAACTGATGGAGTGGTCCTCATGATGATAGCGCTTCTATTAAAACGGCGTTCCAAAGGTAGGAACGCCATCGCGGGTATTATACACTGGTTGCCCAGGGAGGCAAGGGGCTCTCGGGCTGTACCCGGCTAGGCTGCGGCCCGGCTGGCCACAGGCTTCTCCTCCTCTGTCTCCAGGGAGGAGCAGTGGATGCGGACCACCATGCCAGGCACGAAGAACTTCCTGACGTGGGCATCCACATCCACCACCAGGTCAGGCAGTATCTCCACCCAGGCGTAGTCCCGGTCCATGCGCACTATCCTGCCGGTGAGAAAGTTACCGCCCCACCGAATGACGTCTCCGACCTCTGCCATGAGTGCACCCCCATCCGAGCGCTCCTCTAGGAGGGCAAGGCTAGCTGGCTTTCCCGCCGCCGAGTGTTGACCATGCCCGCCACCGAGATGACCAGGATGCTGAGCACGGTGAGCGCCGAGCCCACACACCAGGGGCAGATGGCATGGATAATGAAGAGCTGTAGGGCTGTAAGGTAGGCGGAGAAGGCGACGCCCAGGCCGGACACCGTTGCCACCAGAAGAGGCGCCGTGGGCAGAGTCGTGCCGCGGACCAGGTGGAGCAGCCCCATACCCAGGAGTGCCAGGTACATAGCCAGCCCCAGCACGGCCACCGGCACACCTGCGACCGTGGCATAGGAGCTGGAGGTCACTGCGGCACAACCTCCTGTCGGGCCACAGATAGGCGCACTGCCTGCGTAGTACTCAGCCGTCAGGTAGGCGGCGATGCCTGTACCCACAAGGCTCAGCCCCACCACGCCCACAGCGCCAGCAGTAGCTCTCCGCATCCTCACGTCAGTACCAGTTTACTATTCAGGGGCGGGCGTTTCTATACCTGGACGGGCCGAGGGGCAGGTTCGCGCATATATAAAGGAAGGGTAGGCACGCATCTCTGTGCAGCCATATGTTGAGGGGGTGGCCGAAGGGTGTGTGCCACGGCCCGCCTGCTGGGGGTGCTGGGCCGGCCGCGCGGTACCGGCGATGCTACTCCAGTTGGACCGGCCTCAAGTGGCGTTTGCCGCCCACGTTCTCCAGATACCCGGCGCGCTCCTCTTCGCCGTGAGGAAACACCAGAAGCCAGCCCTCCCGCTCGGCCCGCTGCAAGAGGTCCCGCTTCTTGGCCAGGGTATCCTCTGGGGAGTAGTCGAAGGCAGCGATATAGGGAAGATTCAGGTGCATGGGGGTGGGGACGAGGTCGCCCAGGAACACCACCCGATCGCCGCCGTTGTTGATGACTACGATCTGATGCCCCCGGGTGTGACCGGCTGTCTCCTTCACCCATACCCCTGGGGCGATCTGTTGGTCGCCGTCCAGGAGCTTGAGTTTGGCATGCTCCTGAAGGGGCAGGAAGTCGTCGGGGTGGTAGGAGGCACGGGCACGTTCGTTGGGCGATGTGGCCTCCTCCCAGGCGGCGCGCTGGACATAGTAGGTGGCCTTGGGGAAGGTGGGCACCGGGGTGCCGGAGCGGTCCAGGCGTGTGCATCCCCCTGCGTGGTCGAAGTGGAGGTGGGTCAGGATGACGCCGTGGACCTCCTTGGGGGAGAGGCCGTGCTCCTTGAGTTCCCGAAGCAGCCTGCTGGTGCCCAGGCTGTAGATATCCTTGACCTTCTTGGGCTCCTTGGTGCCGCAGCCGGTCTCAACTAGCAGGTTCTGCCCCTGGGTCTGGATCAGAAGGCAGTTGAGCCCTAGCTTGACGCGGTTGTAGCGGTCCGCCTCGACACTGCGTTCCCAAAGAGCCTTGGGGACCTGGCCGAAGAGGGCTCCGCCGTCGAACTTGATGATACCGTCGCTGAGGAGCTTGACCGAGATAGTCCCATCTGACATAGGTAACCCCCACCCTGACAAGAGGACAGGCTCGTGAGGTCACGCTGCTTGGGTCAGAGCCTCGTCCCGCGTCCAGTACCCGGATGGACGCGCACCACGCTCCACGCAGCGTTGGATCGGTGGACGACGAAAGAGAGCATCGGGCGGCGATCCAGTCGCCGAAGAGGGTACGTCCGCTCGCCGCCGTGTCTCATGGGTGCTCCTGCATGCGTGCCTGACGGCCTCGCGGCACGACTCACAAAATAGGGCGGTGCCCACCTGTTGTCAATGAGACAATCGTGCTCTTTGGCGCCGGACGGGACTGGGTTGAGGCAGGGCTCGCCCCGACACGTCGGGGCACCCGCGCTCTCCAGCGCAAATATCAGCACAAACCGGTAGCCCCTCCGTGGAGCGTGGCACCCTCCGCAGAAGGGCTGGGGACACTCTCATCCTTCCTGTCCAGGAAGGGGGTGGGAATTGTATCTGGGGGACGCCTCCGACTTCGCCCCGACTGCGTCGGGATGAGCAAAGCTCATCGGACCCCAGTTCCCCCGGCCCTTCGGCTGCGCTCAGGGCAAGCTCCAGGGCTTCGCCCCTCTGCACACCCCTTTTTCCGCAGCCTCCTAGAGGGCCGGGGCTCCCACGCTCACTCCGGCTAGGGACCGGGGGTCTTCAATGGTCTCCGCCAGGGAGGCGCCCGGAGGTACCATGGGATAAACGTTCTCTTCAGTGTTCACCACAAAATCAATAAGGAAAGGTCCGGGGTATTTCATTGCTCTCTCCAGAGCGGGCTCCACCCCCTCCCTGGTGGTGACCTGGAGGCCGGGGAACCCGTAGGCCTCGGCCAGCTTGACGTAGTCTGGGCTGGACACGGGGATCGCCTTGTAGCGCCGCTCGTAGAAAAGCTCCTGCCATTGGCGGACCATGCCCAGGCAGCCGTTGTGGAACACCGCGATCTTGACTGGCAGGTTCTCTTGGGCCAGTGTGGCCAGCTCCTGGAGGGTCATCTGGAACCCACCGTCTCCGGCTATGGTCCACACTGTGGTGCCGGGTCGGCCCATCTGGGCCCCCAGGGCGGCGGGGAGCTCGTACCCCATGACCCCCAGTCCTCCCGATGAGATGAAGGAGTTGGGACGCTCCACGGAGAGGTATTGAGCAGCCCACATCTGGTGCTGGCCCACGCCGGTGACCGCCACCCAGTCAGGGAGACCATGCAGCATCTGGTCCAGCCGGGCAAGCACGTACTGGGGCGGCAGGCCTGGGCCATCGGGGACGAAGAGGCTGGGGTGGCGCTCCTGTAGCAGTCGCAGGCGGGCTAGCCAGGCAGACCTTTCGCGGCGCTCCAGGAGAGGGAGCAGGGCTCTCAGCACCTGTCTGGCGTCTCCCACCAGCGGCAGGTGGGCGAAGACGTTCTTGTTCACCTGGGAGGGTTCCACCTCTATATGAATGACCTTTGCCTTGGGCGCGAAGGTGCCAGGCTTGCCGATCACCCTATCGTCGAACCGCATGCCCACGCCCAGCACCAGGTCTGCCTCCGCCACGGCGATGTTGGACCAGTACATGCCGTGCATTCCAAGCATACCCAGGCTGAGGGGGTGGCTTCGTGGGAAGCCTCCCAGCCCCAGCAACGTGTTGACCACTGGCACGTTGGCGCGCTCCGCCACCTGTCTCAGCTCCTCCCAGGCGCCGGAGATGAGCACCCCGTGGCCCGCGATGATCACCGGTCGCTCCGCCTCGGCCAGCAGTCTGGCGGCCTCCCGGAGCACCTGGTCGTTGCTGCGAAGCCCGCCGGTGGAAGGCCGGACTGGAGCATCGGGGTACTGGAACTCCGCCACCTCGGCCTGGACATCCTTGGGCACGTCCACCAGTACAGGCCCTGGTCGGCCACTCATGGCCACCTCCATGGCCTCTCGCATGGTGGGGGCCAGGTCGCTGGCCCTCAGGACCAGGTAGCTACGCTTGGTCACCGACTTGGCCAGGCCGGTGGTGTCGCACTCCTGGAATGCCTCCTTACCCATGAAGGGGCGGGCCACCTGGCCCGTTATGGCCACCATGGGCACGGAGTCCATCTTGGCCGCGGCCAGTCCCGTTATCAGGTTGGTGGCGCCGGGCCCTGACGTGGCCACGCAGACCCCCACTTTGCCGGCAGCGCGGGCGTACCCCTCGGCGGCATGAGCGGCTGCCTGCTCGTGGCGGACCAGCACGTGGCGTATACCAGGGTAGTGGTAGAGGGCATCGTAAAAGGGGAGGATAGCTCCGCCTGGTATGCCGAATATCACATCTACGCCCTCTCGGACCAGGCATTCACACACTATCTGTGCGCCAGTAAGCCTCATCTTGACCTCCCAGAATCAGTCTTGGGCGTCCCTGCCAGGGATGGGTCGGGCGTGCCCAAAAAAAAGCTCCCGTCCCATAGGGACGGGAGTGCATTCCCGCGGTACCACCCTATTTTCTCGCCGCTAACGGCGAGACCCTCTAGCAAGGCACGTGTTCATGCCCCGCGGTCTATAACGGGCCGCGACCCCGACCTCGCCTACTGCACCCGGGACACTGGTGGTTCGGCTGGCGGCTCAGGAGGGATTTTCGGCCAGGATCGGGGCGCCGGCTCACACCTTACCCGGCTCGCTGAGCACCTACCCCTGCTTACTCGTCTCCGTCACAGCCTTTAGCACGCGTAGGGACAGTAGCACGCCTCCCGCTTCTTGTCAAGCCCGGTGGGGGGGCGTGACCCTCTCATCTCTCGGGGGGACGATATCGGTACCCGAACTCTCTTACCGTCTCGATGAGCAGGGCGTTCTTGGGGTCCTCTCCCAGCTTCTTCCGCAAATGGCCTATGTATACCCGAACCAGCTCGGGCCCGCCCTCTCCAGTGCCCCAGCAGAGGTCCAGAAGCTGGTCCGTGCTCAGCACCATGCCTGCATGTCGCACCAGGGCGGCCAGAAGCCGGAACTCCTGAGGGGAGAGCGCCACCTCTCGGCCTTCCACGTACACCTGGTGGCGCAGGAAGTCCACACAAAGGACTCTGTCCCTGTATGCCTCTTCCACCCTGGGGCCTATCTTGGCCTTGCGGAGGGCCGCTTCCACTCGGGCCAGGAACTCAGAGGTGCGGACCGGCTTGGAGACGTAGTCGTCTGCCCCAGAGCGTAGCCCCCTGACCGCGTGTCTCTCCTCCGCCAGAGCAGAGAGGACTATTACGGGGGCCTCCGACATCTCGCGGATGCGCTCCAGAAGTTGCCAGCCGTCCATCTTTGGCATAAGGATATCCAGCACCACCAACGAGGGTTTCCAGGAGAAGAAGGTCTTCAGGCCCTCTTCGCCATCCGCCACATCCTGGACCGCGTACCCCTCCTGCTCCAGGATGTCCCGCAGCATCTCGCGGATGGGCCCCTCGTCATCCACAACCAGAATCTTGGCCTTGGCGTCCTTCTGCTCCATGTCGTCAGCTCCCCCCAGGACAAGCTGAGGCTATCGGGTCAGAGAGTCACCTTTTTTACCCATTTCTTACATCGCACTCACGCGGTATTCACACGGATGGTCTATTTTGGTAGCGTCCAGATATGGAACACCCCCGTGAGAGTGGCAAGCGGTAAGGATACCACCAGGGGGCGGCTTATGCAAGAGATGGATGCGACGCTCCAGGATGACGGATTAGCGGTTGCAGGCGGATGGTAGTCAAGCCTGTTGCCGCTTCCTCAACCAAATAGGGACTGCTGAACCCATGGGAGGTGCCCAATGGTGGCCCAAGAAGAGGTATACCGCGCAGCCACAGGCAGGAGGCTGGTGAGCCTGATGGGCGGTGGCGGGCTCCAGGGGCAGGATGCACGGACATCTCTTGCCCTCAACGGGCACCGCCCTGACGGGCAACACTCTGCGGACCACCAGCAGTTGAACGACAGCCCGCGGCCCGAGGCGGAGGTAAAGTCAGCCGCCGGAGTGCGAGAGGGAGCTGTTGTTGACAGGATTGCGCAGGAGCTTGGCGATGTACGCGCGGATATCCGTGCGGCCATCGCAGAGGCGAAGACCCGGCTCCTGGGGGTGATCCAGGAGGAGATCCGGCGGGCCTTCGACGATGCGTTCAGCAACGCGGGGGAGACCCGCAGTGCCGGCGCTCTGAACACGGACCAAGAGGAAACGCTGCAGTTTGTACAGGCCGCGTTCCAAGAACCCCATCCGCGTGGGCCAGAGAGCGAGTCTCAGGACGGACCTTCGAGTGCTCTGGCAGTCCGTGACGGACTCCTGGGGCGCGTTGATGGCGATGTGTACGAAGGCGTGGTGAGGCTGAGCTTGGACGTAGGCACCCACACCGGGCTGGTGGCCCAGCTTGTGGCCACGCTCTCCAAGAGGCCTCAACTCCGGATCCTGCGTGTGGAGGCCCAGCGGGAGGGTGGGGTAGAGGTACTGGTCTGGGTACTGGCGCCCACGTGCCTGGAGCAGGAGCTAAGGGGCGTAGAGTGCGTAGCCCGCGTAAGTGTCCCCGCTGAGCCTGACCCAGAAGACGACCGGCCCCTCCTCATGGTGTGGCTCATCCCCACTCCAGCCCTCACCTAGAAGCTGTTCGGAAGAAGCCTGTTCGGCCCCCGACTGGAGGCGGGGGCATCAATGCCCCACCCTCTAGGATGGGAGCGGATGCGTCTCGACACAGTCGGCATGAACAGAGTATAGGGCAGCGACGGTACACATCTCAGGCCACCAAGTGGCAGCAGAAGAAGGAGGCAGAAAATGGGGCTGGCAAAGATCAATGTGTGGGTCTCGGCGATGGACGACCCGTGCGGCGTGGCCAACAGGGTCTGGTACATCACCATCTATGACTGTGATGGCAATGTGCTGCAATGGTGCGGCAAGAAGTATGTGGTGCTCCCGGCGCCCTGCGGACATCTGGAAGTAGAAGTGCCACCAGGCTGCTACTACATCAAGGGGGTGTGGGGCTACACCGTTGTGCGCCCTGGCTTTGAGTACCGGGTCAATCACTTCACCGATGCGGCCATAGTGCAGGCTTGCTGCGAGGAGACGGCCTGCGTAAAGCTGTTCAATCCTTCTGCTCACCGCTGCGGGTCAATCATCGTGCGCGCGGTCGCCGACTTGTTAAAGCAGAAGCTAGTCAAGCCCGAGACTGCCCGCAAGGTGAACCAGGCTATGGAGGAACTGCTGGCCCAGCTACCTAGGCCCATCAAAGAGTTTGAGTTGGGCCACATGGACGAGATTGAAAAACTGGTGCAGGAGCAGGAGGCCCAGGCACAGAAAGAGCAGCGACAGGGCTAAGCGGCCAACAGGGCTGCCTTTGCTTTTGGCCCCAAACACAGCGGCGGCAGGAGGGCAGCCACACTTACCGGCTCTGCCGGAAACTGTTGCAGAAGTCCCCAAGACTCTTGCAGCGGGTATCCGCGACCGCCCAGGGGCAGCGGGGGATTCCGTTGCAAAACGAAGTTTTGCAACGGCCTGTGATACCCTGCCATCCTGATACGGCAAGCTCGCAGCCGTGGGTGCTGTGGCTCTTGCAGGGAAATAATGAAGTAGAGGGAATCGGGCTAGAAGGCGAGGCGGCTGTCGGTGGGCAAAGGGTAGGCCTTGGTGTGGGGGTGGAGAAACGAAACCCACCACCACACCACCCCGCGTATCCTTTAGAAGCTACCTGCCGGTTCCAAGGCGGCTCGCGCCCCGGGTGTGGGGGTCCAGGGCGTCCCGCAAGCCGTCGCCCAGGAAGGTGAAGGCCAGCATGGTGACGGCGATGGCCACGGCCGGGATGGCCACCAGGTGGGGCGAGGAGAAGATGAGGGAGTAGCCATCGCGGATCATGCTCCCCCAGGTCGGCGTGGGTGGGTTCACGCCGATGCCGATGTAGCTGAGGGCAGCCTCGGTGAAGATGGCCCGGGGAATGCCAAAGCTCACCGCCACGGTCACCGGCCCGAGAGAGTTGGGGATGAGATGGCGCAGCACGATGTGGGTGCCCGTGCCCCCAGTGGCGCGGGCTGCGGTGATGAACTCCTGCTCCTTCAGTGTTAGTATCTGGCCTCGGATCAGGCGGGCGATGTTGCTCCAGACCACCAGCCCAATAGCCAGGAAGATCATGAAGACGCTGCCCCCGAAGACGGCGCGCAGCAGGATGATGAAGAGAAGGTCGGGGAAACCGTAAACTATGTCCACCAAGCGCATGAGCGCGTTGTCCGTCCGTCCCCCTGCGAAGCCAGCGATGGCGCCGACCGGGAGTCCTATGGAGAGGGCGATAAGCTGGGTGAACATCCCCACTGCCAGGGACACCCGAGCGCCGTGGACCAACCGGCTGAAGGCATCGCGGCCCAGCTCATCGGTACCCAGCCAGTGGCGGGCGCTGGGCCGCTCTTGAATGGCGGAGTAGTCCTGGAAGGTGGGGTTACTCCGTCCTACTAGGTTGGCAAGCACCGCCACCAGCACCAGGAACGCCACCGTGGCCATGCCAGCCACGGCCAGACGGTTGGAGAGCAGGCGCCGCCACGCTTCGCTCCAGGGACCCCGGTGCGCGGTGGGCAGCGCAACCTGCTGCCCCGCAGCGCTGGGCCCAGGGCTCGCACCGCCCCTTGCGGCGGACATAGGCCTCCCCTTACCGGTAGCGGACCCTGGGGTCAACCACCCCGTACAGCAGGTCCACCGCCAGGTTCAACAGCGCTACAACAAAGGCGTAGAATAGCACTGACCCCATGATGAGCCCGTAGTCCCGTTGGAACACCCCCTGTACAAAAAGCCGCCCAACGCCGGGGATGGAGAAGAGGTTCTCAATGATGAAGGAGCCTGTCACCAGGGCAGCCAACTCGATCCCCATGATAGTTATCACTGGGATCAGGGCGTTGCGCAGTATGTGGCGGTAATAGATGACCCGGTCCGGAAGTCCCTTGGCATAGGCCGTGCGAACATAGTCCTGGCCTACCACCTCCAGCACGCTGGCGCGAGTCAGTCGGGCGGCCCATGCGGCTGGGAGCGCTCCCAGCGCTGCGGCGGGCATGATCACCTGCTTCACGCTGCCCCAGCCGCCGGTGGGCAGCAGGTGAAGCGTCACCGAGAAGAGGATGATGAGAAGGATGCCCAGCACAAAGCCGGGTATGCTGGCAAAGCTGGTGGCAAACAGCACTGACACGTAGTCCAACAGGGAGTTCTGTCGGAGGGCTGCCGCCAGACCCAGGGGGACTCCCACCAGGATGGCCAGGGTGAAGGCGGTGAGCCCGACGGTGGCCGTCACAGGAAGGCCACCGGCGATGATGCTGACCACCTCTCGGTCCTGGTAGGTATAGGATACGCCCAGGTCGCCCCGGGCGACGCCAGCCAGAAAGCGGAAGTACTGCTGCCAGACAGGCTTGTCCAGCCCGTAGCGCCGGTTCAGGTTCTGTTGTACCGTGAGAGGCAGAGTTTTCTCCCGGTCCCAGGGCCCGCCGGGCACGGAGTGCATGAGCACGAAGGTTATTGTGGCCACTCCCCACAAGACGGGTATGAGCCACAGAGTCCGCCGCACTGCGTACTGAAGCATGGTAACTGCTCTCGCACCAGCCCTTTCTCCCTATGTCCACCTGGTGAAGGGGGAGAGAGAAAAGGGGGTCTGGGGCACCCCCAGACCCCCGGCAGTCCCTAATCCGTTTCAACAGCACCCCGCCAGGCAGGCTACCCGGCAGCCCGGCGCTACTTCGTAATGTACCCCTGTTCCAGGAACCAGTCGCCCGGGACAAAACCGTCCATGCCCGTGGTCTTCAGGCCGGCCGTGTTGGGCTTCTTCAGCCAGAAGCGCTCCCGGTTGAAGAGGAAGACGACGGGTGCGTCGTCCACCACCAGCTTCTGGGCCTGGTCCCAGAGCTGGAGCCGCTTTGTGTTATCCAGCTCCTTCTTGGCCTGTTCCGCCAGCTTGTCGAACTCCGGGTTGCTGTAGTTGGTGTGGTTGTTGCCTGCGCCGGTGCCAAAGAGCTCCGGCAGCCAGTTGTCCGGGTCCGGGTAGTCGGCGCCCCAGCCCAGGAAGGCCATGTTATTGATGTTGTTGTCCTTTATCAGTTGCTGGAACGCCTTGGACTCCATGGGCTCCAGCTTGATATCAATTCCCAGGTTCTGCTTGAACTGGGCCTGCACGAACTGGGCGATGGTCCGGTTGCCCGTGGTGTCGGTGAACTGGAAGGTGATGGGTGGCAGCTTGGTCAGGTCAGAATAGCCCGCCTTGGCCAGCCCGTCCTTGGCCGCCGCCACGTTGAGCCTGTTCCCACTACCCAGGTTGGCGTCAAAGCCAGGCATTCCCGGTGGGATCCAGCTTGTAGTGGGCCTGCCCACGCCCCTGCGGACCTGGTTGATGAAGGCCTCCCGGTCAATGGCCTTGCTCAGGGCCTGGCGCACAGCCTTATTGTCAAAGGGGGGCTTCTTCACGTTGAACTGGAGGGCAAAGGTCACCAGGTCGGGGTAGCGGAGGCTCTGATTGTTCAGGACCGGGTCGTCAAAGATGGCCTTCTCGCCCCCGGCGGGGACCGCCACCAGCTCCATCTCGTTGTTCTTGTACGCCGCCAGCGCCGCGTTCTCATCGGCCATCATCTTGAGCACGATCTTCTGGAGCTTGGGCTTGGTCCCCCAGTAGTTGGGGTTGGCTTCCAAGGTTATGTGGTCCTGGTGCACCCACTCCTTGAGGACGTAAGGCCCGTTGCCCACGTAGTTGGGCGGCTCCGTCCACTTATCTGCGAACTTCTCGATGATGTCCTGTCGCACGGGGTAGACAGACCACAGCGCCATGATCTGGAGGAAGGCGGGGCGTGGGCTGGCCAGGGTCACCCGCAGTGTGGACTCGTCCACCGCCTGGACCCCCAGGGCGGACAGAAGGGCATCGGTGGTGGCCTGGGCACTGTTCAGTTCCAGGGCGCCCTTGATGTCGTAGTAGAAGGAGGCGTAGTCGGACGCCGTCTCCGGCTTCAGCATCCGCTTGACGCTGTACTCGAAGTCCTTTGCAGTGACCGGCTTCCCGTCGCTCCACTTGACGCCAGAGCGGAGTTTGAAGGTGTAGGTCAGGCCGTCGGAGGAGATGCCACCGTTGGCCACCGTGGGGACCTCGTTGGCGACAACGGGGACCACCGCCAACTGGTCGTCGAAGCTGAGGAGGCCCTCAAAGACCTGCTTGACAACGGTTATCTCGTGGGAGAAAGAGGCGCGGTTGGGGTCAATGTTGTCTGGCTCCCCTGCCAGGTTGGAGCGGAGCTCCTGATTGGTCGCCAGGGCTACGCCCGAGGTCGGGGTGGGGGTGGGACCGGCGGCGGCGCAGGCGCCACTAAGGAAAGAGAGAGCAACCAACAGCAGCATGCTACCGAGCAGTCGTCGCATGGACCCTCCTTAATATACTCAGGCCAGGTCTGCTACCTCCAACGCCACTATCGCATGCCCGTATCATAGCACTTAGGCAAGAGCAAGAAAAGGCACCTTGACCTTGCCCCAGGGTCTCTTAATTATTACCCCCTCTCTGACTCTCCCCCTTCCGCGGAAGGGGGAGAGCACACGTTCCTTCCCCCGTCTTCGGGGGAAGGTCAGGGCCTGCCCTGAGCTCCGACTTCATCGGAGTCGCGACCCCGACTCGTCGGGGTCGGACTTGCCGAAGGGATGGGGGTCGAGTCAGCAACTTTAGAAGACCCTGGACTTTACCCTCAAGGGGTACCCATTGCAATGTGTTTGTCTTACAATGTACGGCAATTCTCTTTAGCATGGGAGGGATGACAGGCTGGTCTTGCGCTGCTGGCGCCACACCTGCCTGATTTACACCTTTGTCACACGACTATCACACCACATTCACACTTTCCTGTGATATTTAGATAGGTGCCTGTGGGAGCGGCCCAGGGGGCTGTGTCTCCCGTAGTAACCATAGTGTGAGTGAAAAGAGACCAAGACCACCTGGGGAGCAAGGAGGGAAGATGCGTAGGCTGTGCATGGTGGGAGTAGCCATGGTGGCGACCCTGCTGGTGACCACCAGTGTTGCCCTGGGCGATTGGGTCTGGAACGCGCAGTTGAATGTAGAAGGCGCTGACGTTCATACGGTCTGGTCGGTGGACGACCCTGATGGCGCTAACAACTACAGGGCGAACATTCAGTTCAGCTATCCGAAAGGGGCCGATGTGACGCTGGTGGGCCAGTTGACCGACAAAGAGAAGGTGGTCCTGCTGGCCACTGATAAGCTGGTCAGGACGGCGGATGGGGTGCAGGTGCAGGCCAGCTACAGGGTCGCGGCGCTGAACGGCGCAACGGGCAAGACCGTTACGGTGACTCTTGTGGCTGACGGTGTGGCCCTGGCCAGCGCCCAGGGAGGGCTGGGACAGAGCATTGTTGTCTCCGGGGTCGTGCCAGCAAGGTAGGAGTTACACACTCTGGGAGAGGCCTGGGGAGACATCCCCAGGCCTCGTGTCTTTATCTTGCCAAGGGTGGGATGAAAATGCGGCCCGTTGAACCTCTCCCTCGGCCTTCGGCCACTCCCTCTCCGTATACGGAGAGGGAGCCGGAGGGTGAGGTCGTATTTTCGTATCAATGACCCACAGAAAAACACACGATTTTTACACTATCTTCAGGCCCTTTTGCAGACTTTGTAGTATGGTGTAAAAGAGAGCAGGGGGTCATATGCCGTTGACATTCCAAGGGACCCTGCGGTGTGGGGGCCGGAGGCTGCACACCGGGAGTCTCGCCTCGGAGAGGGGGGAGGGGGCGCATCATTGAAGCAGCCGGCCTTTCGCCTGGTTGAGCCGGCAGAATCGTCCCTGTTGCCGAAGAGACGAGCAAACGCCATGCTTGCCACGGTCATCGTAGGCGTTTTTCTGGCTGGTGCGGGCTGGCTGGTCTATCTGCTCAGGCTGGTGGAGTGGAGCTGGCCCGTGGCCGAGACCGCCAGCCTCTTTACTGTGCTGGTGGTGGCGGCTGGCCTCTTTCCGCTCCAGGTGGGGCCGCGCATAAAGGCCACAGTCACCACGGCCGCACTCTTTCCCATCGTCCTTCTTCTACCTCCTGGCGTGGCGGCCCTGGCTGCGGTGGTGGGGGGTGTGGCGTACCAGGTTGTATTACGTTTCCCGTGGTACAAGTACCCCTTCAACGCTGGGCAGGTCGCTATCTCCGTTGGCCTGGCCTCCTGGGCTTTTCATGCCCTGGCGGGGGATGACCTGACCACACCAGCGGTGGCGGTCCCAGTTCTCTCCATGTTCCTGGTCAACAGCTCTCTCGTGTCGCTGGTGGCCGCCGTCCAGACACGGGCCACACCGTTGAGACTATGGTGGCGGGGGACCAGGGAGAACGGCCTAGCCGAACTGAGCCTGTTCGCCTTTGGCTATCTGGCTGCCGTCGCCTATCACGAGCACCCGGTGGCAATTCTGGCCCTGCTGGTACCAGTGTTCATCATCTACTTTGCCTTCTCGCGGCTATCCAGGGCCAACATGCTGCTTCAGGAAGCGTACGACAAGCTGAAGAGCCTTGAGGGCCAGGTGTTGCAGAACGCCAAGCTGGCCACCGTCGGCGCGTTCACCCTGGACCTGAGCCACCAGTTGAAGAACCCCCTCTTCATAGTCATCGGGCGGCTGGAGAGCCTGCAACGGCGGATGTCACCTGAAGACCCGATGGCCCCCAAGATAGACGAGGCCGTCCGGGCGGCCTGGCGGATGAACGAACTCGCCGAGGCGTTCCTGAGCGTGGCGCGGCAACGGTGGGTGAAGCTGAACCTGGTCCCCCTGTTGGAAGAGGCCATCGGGATGTCCACCATCAGGGTCAACAAGTCAGTCACTATTGAGCGGGCCTATGACGTGCAGGCCGTGCATACGGAGGGTCATCCCATTCTGCTGCGCGAGGCCCTGAGCAACCTGGTGAGCAACGCAGTGGAGGCGGTGCCTGCTGGCGGCAAGGTCCGGGTGGAGCTGTCGGTTGCCCAGGGTGAGCATCTGCGGGTGAGCATTACGGACAGCGGGCCCGGGATGCCCCAGGCGCAGTACGCTCGCCTCTTTGAGCCTTTCAACACCTCCAAGAGGAACGGTATTGGGCTGGGGCTCTTCTCCGCCAAGCACATTGTGGAGATGCACCATGGCTGCCTCAATGTGGAGAGCGTGGCAGGGCAGGGGACCCGCGTGGAGGTGCAGCTTCCAGCTACTCCGGTGCCTGAGGAGGAAGGTAGCGGTAGCCTACAGTCCGTACATTGACGACCAGGCCCGGGGAGCCGGCCTCCAGCTTCCGACGCAGGGACGATGTGTACCATTTGAGGCTCTCCAGGGAGCCCAGCTCACTCCCCCAGACGCGATTGAGCAACTCATCGTGGGTCACCACGCGGTGCCGGTGGTGGACCAGGTAGGCGAGCAGCCGGAACTCCAGGGGAGAGAGGTGCACCTCTTGGCCCTTGACGGATACCGAATGGGTGCTGGTGTCCAGACTGAGCACAGGGTCGGTGTAGCTGCCGGTCTCCTCTCCTTCCTGTGAGCCGCGTCGCAACAGAGAGCGTACCCTTGCCAGGAAGGAGTTCCTGGACACCGGCTTGACCACGTACTCGTCGGCGCCCAAGTCCAGTCCCCGCACAATATCGTCGTCACCACTGAGAGCGGTGAGGACAAGGACGGGTGCCTGGGACAGCTCTCGGATCCGGCCGATAAGCTGGAACCCGTCCATGCCTGGCATGAGCAGGTCCACCACCACAGCATCGGGGTGGCAGTCATAGAACAGCTTCAGCCCCTCAGTGGCATTGGATGCTGTGCACGCCCGGTACCCCTCCTCCTCCAGCCACTCTTTCAGCATCTCGGTCACGTAGGCTTCGTCGTCCACCACCAGGACACAGGGCTGACTCGGCACGATGAGAGGTCCTCACACTTTGATTTCCGAACGACAGTGTAAGGACTGGCGTCCGTTCTGGCAATCCGTCCTCGGCAGACAATTCGCGTTCCTGCAAGCTGTTCCCTCGGCGGGATTCTCGGGGTGAAAGAACGAGCGGCGCAGCCAGGGTTGAGGAGGGCTGCGGAGCACACCGGCTTCCATTGGTGCTAGTGGTCAGTCCGAGAAAAAACGTCCGATTCTGTCACCCTGAGGAGCGTAGCGCCGAAGGGTCTGGGGTGGGGCCCCACCCCAGACCCTTCGCCCCGATGCAATCGGGGTTCAGAATGACAACTTTCCAACTGGACTGGGGACTAGTGTGGTGTCCCCGAAGTTCGTTGCCAAACTCATTGCGAGGCCCGATGGTTCGAGGTCCTCACCACAGGCTCCGAAGGGCCGTGGCAATCTG
>JACPQL010000013.1 GCA_016190445.1 Chloroflexota bacterium | reverse complement strand
GCTCATGGTCCCCACGCACGTGGGGGTGAACCGTCTGCCTCAGGATCATCATAGCCAGCCGCCCAATGGTCCCCACGCACGTGGGGGTGAACCGGGCACCTACTGCACCGTCAACACCCAGCCGACATGGTCCCCACGCACGTGGGGGTGAACCGCCGCGGATTGGGATGATGAACTGGCATCGCTGATGGTCCCCACGCACGTGGGGGTGAACCGCCCCGTGGGGGGTGATCCCCACGCACATGGGGATGGTCCCCACGCACGTGGGGGGGAACCGCCGAGGGGGTAGGGTTTGCCGCAGCGGCGGCAATGGTCCCCACGCACGTGGGGGTGAACCGGTCCCTGTTCTCGCCAAGCCCTCGCTGAACATATGGTCCCCACGCACGTGGGGGTGAACCGATTTGCCACACGATAACACCGACGCCGCCTAGATGGTCCCCACGCACGTGGGGGTGAACCGTATTCGCCCTTGTCAGCCTGAGTGCATGGGCAATGGTCCCCACGCACGTGGGGGTGAACATGCCCAAGGGACCAAAGATTGCCCCGGCTGCCCGCAGAGAGTGGCTCAATGCCTATGAGCAAGGAGAGAGGATCGACAAGATCGCCAGGGATGCCCGGCGCACTGAGCGCACCATCAAGGACCACATCGAACGGGCGAGGCAGGAGCGTGAGCAGAGAGAGGTGCACGGCGGCCTGCTCCGCGAGGCTTACCAGCGCCACTTCGAGGACCTCCTCAGGGTCGCCAGGCAAATTCGGGAGGCCGCCAGGACCCCCAGTGAGCGTGGTCTCTTGCCTTCGCCGGATAGCCGCACCAGGATGCTAGTGGAGGCCCTGCGCAGCCACATCCCCCACTCACCCCTCTGGGGTGCCTGGCAAAAGTGGGAGGATCAAGCCCGGCGGCTCAATGACGTTGAGGTCAAGACCAGAGCCCGTCTCGGCGAGGTTGTGGACAGGGTATTCGCAGGGACTGGCAAACCGTTCTCTCGGAGCGGAATGGTTGAAAGCCTGTGGTTCAGTATCCACCATGCCGCCACGAGCGAGTCTATCGACCATATGGAGTACGGGATTGAGCACACGGGGGAAGGACCGAACCTCAGATGGGGGGCGTTCGGCCTCTCAGGAGTAGCGGATGAGGCCGGGCTAAGAGTTGTGCAAGAAGAGCATGGGAAGCTGGTTCGGCAGGTCACGTGTGAGGAATACGTGGGCGCTCTCAGAGAAGAACTGTCTCGCTGGGCACAGGCCAGGGATGCCATCAACGAGGAGGTTGACATCCTGGTCTTGCGGCACCTGGTGCCAGGCACGTGCAGGCTGTGCCCTCGGTGAGAGCGCTTCACGAACGGTGTTGAATAGTTGGATACAGGAGGAGGCAATGCAAAGCAATGATAAGGCCGCGGCGATCTGGTGGAGGGTGTCTACCGACGACCAGAGGGAGATATCGCCTGAGACGCAAGTCCGTGAATCGAAGGCCATGGCCGAGCGGGAAGGGTACGTGGTGGACCCGGAGCACGTCATCGGAACCGACTGGCACTCCCTCTCGGTGTGGGAGAGCCCGCCCACAGGCTCCTATTCCGCGCCATGTGCGACGAGTACGGCGTGCAGATACAGTGCCGATTCGGGCAGGTGCCAGAGGGGGAGATGGGGGAGGTGATGGAGTTTCTCTCCGCGTGGAGCAAAGAGAAACAGGTGCTGAGGGCTCAGCAAGGGGCAAGAGACGGCCTTCGGGACCGGGTGAAGCTGCGGCATCTGCCCGCCAACACGAGGGCGGGATACGGCTATCGCTGGGACGGGAGCCGCTTCGTTCCCGATGACCACTACGCTGTGGCTGAAGGCATCTGGCAGATGTTGAAAGAGGGGAAGACCGACCGGGGTATTGCCGGGGTTCTCACCCGAGCGGGGGTTCCAACGCCCTGCGGGGCAAAGGTCTGGAATCCCCGCACCATTGCCAGCATCGCGATGAACCCCATGTACTGCGGCAAGAAGATGGGCCTGCGCTGGGAGGGGGTAGAGCCCAAGACACGCCGTGGCCAGACCTACGGGAAGAGTGCCACCAGGCTGCGGCAGCCACAGGAGATGGTGCTTCTGGGAGACATTGTGGAGCAACCCATAGTTTCGCCGGAGGAGTTTGAGCAGATCCAGGCCCGCAGAGCGCAAAACAAGGCGTATGGCGGCCGGAGGATACGGCCGTACCTCCTGTCTGGCTTCCTCAGCTGTGGCCTGTGCGGACGGCGGTACAGTGGCACTGGGCTGGTTGGCTGGCGCTTCCCTTACGGCTATCGCTGCGGCGGCAGCACCGGCCCCGTAGGCAAACCTCGGTGCCGCGGACGCCTGCTCCCTGGACCGTGGCTCGAGGAGGCAGTGTGGCTGCGCATCCTGGCATTCCTGGAAGACCCGTCGGTCTTTCTTACAGAAGCAGAGGCACAGGAGGTGCGAAGCCAGCAGACTGCTGGTACCATCCGGGAGGCCATAGCCGGACTGGAGCGCCAGATGGCCCAGTACGCCAGCTACCGTCAGCGGGCCTATGACGGCCTGGTACGGGGCATGACCGATGAGGAGACCTACCACAGGGTGGTGGCAGGCTATAAGGCGCACGAGGAATGGCTGAACGAGGAACTGGAGCGCCAGCGCAAAGACTTGGAGAAGGCCCAGAGGGAGGCGTTAACGGCCGAGACAGTCCGATGCCTCTGCTCAGCCCTGCGGGAGCGTCTGGAGCGGGCCAGTAATGAAGACAAACGGTTCGTGTTAGAATGCTTGGACACCTGCGTCGTGGCTGCACCTGCTGGGCTCACACTGGAGTTAGTTGTGCCTGAGTACGCTCATGGAATGGTGGGCACAATGCCTGGGTTCCCTGCCGGGGGCCTGGGGGTGTCCCCAGGGAATTCCAATTTCCCCTTCTCCCTGGGCAAGGGAGAAGGGGACCAAGGGGATGAGGGTTGGGGCTGGGAGCGGGGCACGCGCTGCGCCGCGCTCAGGCGCAGGATGTTGACAAAGCCGAAAGGGGGACGCCATGGCGCGTGACATTACCTACCAACAGGCCCAGGTGGAGGCCATGGCCGAGGAGATGCGGCGTGACAGCCGCGTCATCCAGTTGTGCGGCTCCCTGGCCGGCCTGGGAGATTTGGTGAAAGAGTTCGGCACCGAACGGGTCCGGGTGTGCCCCATCTCCGAGGCCGCCTACACCGGCGCGGCCATCGGCGCCGCCGCCTGCGGCTACAGGCCCGTGGTCAACTGGGGGCGCATGACCTTCGCCTTCACCGCCATGGACCAGATCGTGAACCAGGCGGCCAAGCTCCACTACATGTTCGGGGGGCAGGTCCCCTTTCCCATCGTATTCCGCGCCGGCGTGGGTGCGGGCATGTCCGGCGCGGCCCAGCACAGCCAGAGCCCCCACCCCATGTTCATGAACCTGGCGGGCCTGAAGCTGGTCATGCCCTGTACCCCCTACGACGCCAAGGGCCTGCTCAAGAGCGCCATCAGGGAGAACAATCCGGTGGTCTTCTTTGAGCACGCCATGTTGAGTAGCCTGAAAGGCCCCGTGCCTGATGATGAGTACGTGGTGCCCCTGGGCCAGGCCGAGGTGAAGTGCGCCGGTACCGACATCACGCTGGTGGCTGTGTCCAGGATGGTGCTGGAGGCCCTGGCCGCAGCCGAGGAGCTGGCCACTGAGGGCGTCTCCGCCGAGGTGGTGGACCCGCGCACCCTGGTGCCCATGGACGCGGCAGCCCTTCGGCGCTCGGTGAGGAAGACGGGCCGCGTGGTGATAGTGGACGAGGCGTGTATCACGGGCGCCGCCGCCGCCGAGATATCCGCCCTGCTCACCGAGGACCCCGAGACCTTTCGCGCTCTCAAGTCGCCGCCCAGGAGGGTGTGCGCCCCGGACGTGCCCATACCCTACAGCCCCGTCATGGAGCAGTACGTTATCCCTGGCAAGCAGGAGATAGTGAAGGCCGCCCGCGCCGTCCTGGCAGGATAGGCGGAGTCAGGACGCCCTGTCTGAGGAGGAGGCAATGTTGGACCTGCTGATCAAGAGCGGGCTTGTCATGGATGGCACGGGGAACCAGGGCTACCCCGCCGCCGTGGGTGTGGAGGGGGAGACGGTGCGCATCCTCCGGAGGGACGTCTCCTCGGTGCAGGCGGCCAAGACCATAGATGCCACGGGTATGGTGGTCTGCCCCGGCTTCATAGACATGCACGCCCATTCCGGCCTCATGGCGCTGCACCAGCCACGCCACGAGCCCAAGGTGCGCCAGGGTGTCACCACCGAGCTTATCGGCGTGGACGGCATCTCCTACGCCCCGCTCCCAACTCCCGAGGACTTCGACAGCCTCCTGCTGCTGAACGCGGGACTGGACGGCAGCCCGCCCCTCCCCAGGCGATGGTCCACGGTGGCCGAGTACCTCTCCCTCTTCGATGACAGGGTGGCCTGCAACTTCGCCTACCTCATAGGCAACTCGGCGCTGCGCATCTCCACCATGGGCTGGGATGACCGGCGGCCCACCGGCGAGGAGCTGGAGACGATGAGGTCGCTGGTGCGCCAGGGGATGGAGGAGGGGGCCTTCGGCATATCCACCGGGCTCACCTATCCGCCAGGGGGCTACGCCGATACCTCAGAGCTGGTGGAGCTGAGCCGTGAGGTGGCCCGCCTGGGGGGCATATACGTGACCCATGTCCGCTACACCCTGGGAGACCAGTTCCTGGACCCCTACCGGGAGGCCATCGAGATCGGGCGGCAGAGCGGGGTGGCGGTGCACATCTCCCACCTCCACAATCCCAGGCCCGGGGGCGCACGCAGGCTGCTCGCCCTGGTGGACGACGCCCTCCTGGAGGGGCTGGACGTGACCTACGACTCTTACTCCTACCCCTACTCCAGCTCCAGGATGGAGGCGGTGCTCCCCGACTGGGCCCACGACGGAGGCCCTGATAGGCTGCTGGAGCTTATGCGCTCCCCGGAGGGGCGGCGGCGTATGGCCGAGTCCCTCACGGTGCGGGCCCCGTCGTGGGACGCTGTGCTGGTGACCAACTTCAGCAGGCCCCACAACCAGCGGTGGGACGGCAAGTCGCTGGCCGCCATCGCCGAGGGGCTGGGCAAGTCCATCATAGACACCCTCTGCGACCTCCTCCTGGAGGAGGAGATGCGCCTCTCTTACGTGATCCTGGGAGGCAATCCGCTGAACATCCGCGAGTTCTTCCGCCACCCGGCCCACATGGTGGGCAGCGACGCGCTTCTATTCGGCGACCACGTGAACCCGCGCTCCTACGGCTGCTTCCCCCTGGTCCTGGGCGACTTCGTGCGGGAGGAACAGGTGCTGGAGCTGGCCCAGGCCATCCGCAAGATGACCTCCTTCCCTGCCCAGCGCTTGGGGCTGCACGACAGGGGAATCCTGCGGGACGGGATGAAGGCGGACATAGTGGTGTTTGACCCGCGAACGGTGCGCGCCAACGCCACGCTGGCCGAGCCCTGCCGCTACCCCGACGGCATCGAGTACGTCGTCGTCAACGGCAAGACGGTTGTCGAGAAGGGCCAGCACACGGGCCGCCTGCCGGGGCGCGCCCTGCGCTACAGCGCGGGAGGCCGCTAAGAGCCTATCCAATTACTGTAGGAATGGGGGAGTGTAGAGGGGGCGAAGCCCCGAAGCTTGCCCTGAGCCCCGATGCAATCGGGGCCGAAGGGTCGGGGGCGCTGGGGGTGTCCCCCAGATTTGTTTTCCTTTCCCCCGCTCCCTTACCAAGGGAGCGGGGGACACAGGGGGTGAGGGTTGTTGGATCGGTTCCAATAGAGAGGAGTGCCATGGAACTGGAGAAGCTCGCCAAGACCCTCACGGAGCGCGGCCTCACGGTGGTGGTGGCGGAGGCGGACACCGCGGGGTACGTGGGCCACCTGCTTTGCAGCGTGCCGGGGGCCAGCCGGTACTTCCCTGGGGGCGTCATCGCCTACGGGCGCCAGCCCAAGACCCATGTCCTGGGCGTGAGGGAGGAGACGCTGCGGAGGCACGGCTCGGTGAGCCGGGAGACGGCCCTGGAGATGGCGGAGGGCGTCCGCAGGCTGATGGACGCTGACATTGGCATCTCCACCACCGGTGTGGCCGGGCCCACGGGCGGCTCGCCTGAGAAGCCCGTGGGCACCTTTTGGATAGCCCTCTCTGCCCGAGACGGTACCCAGCGGGCCCAGGAGCACCGCTTTGGCAGCGGGGAGCGCATGGCCAACAAGGAGAAGGCTGCCCACGCCGCCGTCCGCCTGCTGGCGGGCTACCTGGGGCTTGACTGAGCCCTCTCCCCCTCCTTGACTCCCTTGTCCCAGGCACGTAGAGTGCCACCGGGCCCATGAGGTGGTGGCAGGCCACTTTCCCAATGGGCGCAACCTGGGGCGAGTGGTGCGACTCAAAGACAAGCTGTACTGGCAGGTGCTATGAGGCGGCGTAGTCGCCGCAAGGCCGGGAACCCGAGCCTGGGGCGCTTTCCCTGGTGGATAATTCTGCTGCTGGTGCTGGGTGCTGTGGCCATCGCCGCCGCCAGGCTCCTGCGCTGAGCAGGGCTTGCAACTGGCATCCGCTGCGATACCAGGCGGCACTGTGCTTCTCAGTAGCGCGCTGTCGTTATCACAAAGCCGACATGATACGTGTTTCTTGACTCAAGGATGTATAATACCGCCAGTCTCGCTAGGAAGGAGGGATCATGCAACAGGGAATTGTCAAGGGAGACGTCCTTCAAAGGCTTGCCGGGCTCTCGTTTATCGCCGGAGCAATCTTGCTGATCGTATTCAACGCCATATTCCCGCGCGCCAGCGACCCAGCCGATGTGGGCCAGCTAGTGCAAAAGATCGCCGACACCAGGGGCGGGTTCTGGGAGGTGGACCACCTGCTCCTGGCCGTGGGTATATGGGCCTTTATGATAGGTGCCACAGGAGTCTATCGCTCCATCTCCACGGGCGGTGCCGCTGTGTGGGCGCGTCTCGGATTCTACGGGGTGATTGTGGGCACCACCCTCTTTACTGTACTGTTCGCGCTGGAGGGATTCGGTCTGCCGCAGGTGGTGGAGTTGTGGGAGAAGGCTGCCGGAGCCGACAAGGCCGCGCTGTTCCAGGTCGCCTCATCCCTTGCCTGGATGAACGCCGGCCTTTTCAGCATGACCATCATTGTCTACTGGCTGGCCCTTCTCTTCCTGGGGGTTGGGATGGCGCTCAGCACCGTTTACCCCAAATGGCTGGGCTGGGGCATCATTGTGCTGGCGGCCGCCATCATCATCGTCGTGGGCCTGCCCCAGGCCTTTGCCGGACCGAGCCAGCTTGTCACCAACACGCTCTTTCCCATACTCTCCATCCTGGCCACCGTCTGGGGGCTGGCGCTGGGCGTGTGGACAATCCGTAAGGCGTGGTAGCGAATCGCGACTGAGAGCGGGCGCTGCCCAGGCCCTTATCAGGGTGCTGAAAAAGGGGTGTCCAGAGGGGCGAAGCCCCTTTGGCGGGGGTCTGGGGGTGTCCCCCAGACATAATTCCCACCCCCTTCCTGGTCAGGAAGGGGGCCAGGGGGATGGCCGAAAAGGTTTTTCATCACCCTGTTATGTCTTGGGGGCAGTGGGTTCCCCATGCCTTGGAATCTTGGCGGTATGCAAGTAACATACCAATCGTTTCGACTGTTCGCGGTCGGGCACACAATCTACTGCGTGGAGGAAGAGCATGTGGAACCAGTTCAAGACCAGTGACTACCAGGGGATGCTGGCGGAGAGCACCATCATGAAGGGGCACAACGGAGACATCATCAATGCCTATTTCACTCGCCCCCTGGGGCCGGGCCCGTTCCCGGGGATTGTGCTGGTCCACCACCTCCCCGGGTGGGACGAGATTTACCGGGAGATGGCCCGCAGGTTCGCCCAGCATGGCTACGTGGTCATCTGCCCCAACATGTTCTTCAGGTTCGGCCACGGGACGCCGGAGGAGGTGGCGGCCAAGGCCCGCGGCCAGGGTGGCGTGCCTGACGTCAGCGTGGTGGGCGATTGCGAGGCGGCCATGCAGTACCTGCGCTCGCTGCCCTACAGCAATGGCAAGGTGGGCATCATTGGCACGTGTTCGGGCGGGCGGCATGCTTACCTGGTGGCCTGCCGGGCAAAGGGGTTCAACGCCGCTGTGGACTGCTGGGGTGGGCGGGTAGTCCAGTCCCAGCAGGAGTTGACGCCGGCGCAGCCGGTGGCGCCCCTGGACTACACCCGGGACCTGTCGTGTCCGCTGCTGGGCCTCTTCGGCAATGAGGACCAGAGCCCTTCGCCGGAACAGGTGAACCAGCACGAGGCAGAGCTGAAGAGGCACAAGAAGACCTACGAGTTCCATCGGTACGACGGTGCGGGCCACGGTTTCTGGTACTATGACCGGCAGAACTATCGCCCGCAGCAGGCCATGGACGGCTGGCAGAAAGTGTTCGCCTTCTTCGGCAAGCACCTTCAGGGGTAGGCTTGGCGCGGGGCAGGTCTTGTGCCGCTCCTGGCCAGGAGTGTGAGGAGACGTGGTATGGCGTCGCTCCAATTCCTTATAGACAATATGTGCGCGGGTTTCACAGTGGCGTCCATGTACGCACTGGTAAGGACGCGGCTTGCCGAGGGAGCGTGCACCATCGGCGACATCGCCCACAGGGTTGCAGAGGCGGACCGCACTTTAGACATCGGGAGCGCCAAGACTCTGGCTGAGGCCGCTATTGAGGCCCTGGCCAAGAGCGGCGACGTGGTGGTCCAAGAGGCTTACATTCACGCAGCGGGCTGAGTCTGGAAGCTATTCCAAAACTCTTCTTGGACCCCCGCCGTCAGGCGGCGGTGCTTCAGAGCATTCTGGAACAGCCTCTCGAATGAGCTACCTGTCGGGGGCCACTCGCAGGATGCGATCGTCGGACGGTCGGGGAGAACCCCGGCCATCCCGGTTGCTGGTGGCCAGGTAGAGTGCTCCGTCAGGGCCCACCACCACGTCCCGCAGCCGCCCCAGCTCGCCTGGGAACAGCACCTCGTCCTCGACGACGGCGGTGTCCGATGGGTCCAGGCGCAGGCGGTGCAGGTGCTGGCCGCGCAGGGCGGCAATGAACAGGTCCCCTCGCCACTGGGGAAAGAGGTCACCCGAATAGAAGCTGGCCCCCGACGGGGCCCAGGTGTCCTCGCCCGTTTCCAGGAGAGGGCTGATCAGGCCTGTGGCGGTCCGCTCCCCGCTCACCAGGGGCCAGCCATAGTTGCCACCGGGTACGACGACGTTCACCTCGTCGTGGGCGCTGGGGCCGTGCTCCACGGCTACCAGGGTGCCCGCGCCGGGCCGCCAGTCCAGCCCCTGGGGGTTGCGGTGCCCGTAGGAGTAGACCGGGGAGCCGGGGAATGGGTTGTCCTGGGGGATGGAGCCGTCGGGGTTGAGGCGAAGGATTTTGCCTGCCAGGGAGTTCAAGTCTTGGGCCAGAGAGGAACTAGCGGCGTCCCCGGTGGTCACATACAGCTTGGCGTCGGGCCCGAAGCGAATGCGGCCCCCGTCGTGGATGCCGGCCCCCGGGATGCCGTCCAGCACCACCTCCTCTCCCGTGCCCTGGCCACCTTCGTCCCGCAGGCGGGAGACCCGGTTCCACAGCCTGCCGCTCCTGTCCCGGTAAGTGTAGTAGACGTAGACGTACCCCGTCCGGGGGAAGTCTGGCGACAGGGCCAGCCCCAGGAGGCCTGCTTCCCCCTCTTGCGCTACCTCTAGCTGGGCCCACGGCCTGGAGAGAAGCCTGTCGTCCTGGACCACGCGGACGCGCCCTGGGCGCTCCGTGAAGAAGAGCCGGCCGTCGGGGGCAAAGGCCATGCTCCAGGGGACATCCAACCCCTGGGCTACTACCTGAATGCTGGGCACAGGGGTGGTGGGGGACGGGGATGGCCCCACCGAAGGCGTAGGCGATGGGCTTGGGATTGGCGTGGGTGAGCGGGTGGGGGTCGGCACGAGTGTGGGGGTAGGGGTTGGAGCAGGGGTCGGCGTGGCAGTCAGGGTGGGTACTGGGGTGTGGACTGGCCCGGGCGTCGGAGAGGGGGTTGGCGTCGAGGATGGGGTAGGTGTGGAAGGCGCCGGCGTGCAGGCCACGGAGCCCAGATACAGTAAGACCGCCAAGGAGAAGGTCTGAAGACGACTCATCGTGTTACCCAGATCATAAGAACTCCGCTCACCCTCCAGCAGGCGCTGGCGCTGGCGATAGGGGTGATTATGGCCGCTGGGGAAATACGCGAAAAGACCGATGTCAAGACTCTTGACAAAGAACAAAGGTTCTGATACAGTACAAGCGAGCAAGCAAGCGCAGGGTTAAGCGAAGGTCACCGTCAAGGTGGCAGCAGGTAACACTGTGGGATCCTTCGCCCTGGGGCTTGCTCAAATTGTTTTCAGCCAAGGGTACTCTGCCGCGTACTCCCTAAGGGGGCTGCCTTTGCAATGGAGAAACTTCAGCCCGTAGCTAAACAGATTACCGTTGCGGCGGTAAAAGCGCTCCTTGAGTTCGAGCACATATCGTGGCTCGTTATTTCCTAACCGAGTGTATTCCAATGCATCACTCACTGCGCCACAGACTTGGTCCGCTGCCTGCAGAAGCCGACTCTTCTCTTTTGGCAGAATGTGAAACCTTTTCCAATCTATGTGACTCCAACTAACCTGGGTAGGAGGAATCCAGCCATACAAGCGGCGTAGATACGAATTCATTGCGTCATAGTCCATGTTTGTGCGTTTCTCAAAGGTGAGATGGGCCATCCCGCCACCGTTGTCACGTACATACCAAGAAATTCTCTCAAGCAACAATCGCGTTGAGTAGAAATAGAGATTCCACTTTTCTGGCAGGCCGTTCGCCTTTTGAACAGTTGGGTGCTTCTTGTCAGAGATAACGCAGGAAAAAACCCACTGCTCTGTGAGCAGTTCGGCACAAATGTACAGGCGTTTATCATGACTCCTAACGTGTGACCAATGCAGCGGCGTCTTAGGGTCTCTTCCCAGTTTGCTCTTGATGCGCGGTATCATCGTACTCGTCTGTAAATCTAAGGCAGATGGCACGATTAATGCCCCAAGAATAAACCATCGAGTTGCCCCTTCCTGAAAGCCTTCGTCCCCCGACTCATCAATGTAGACGTTGTGCGACATCAGTAACTACATTCTGTGGATAGTTTCGCGCTAGGCAGAAGGATAATCTCCTAGAAACTTGTTGACAAGACTGCCATGCAATGGGGTGCTCAATCGGAGACATGAATTAGGCTCATCACGGTCAGCCTGGCGAGCCATGAGAGCATGCGCTTCCATTTTCACATCGGGGCGGCGAGGCTCCGATTCATGAGGAATTTGCACGCTCCTGGCCAATCAATCACGCTGGCCCTTTTGGGGGCACGTCGCTGCCCTTTGCCAGCGCCCTGCGTTCCAGAGAGAGGAGCTTGCTCAGTCGCCGGCGGTGTCGCTCCTCGCCGGTGAACCCGGCTTTGAGGAAGGCGGATACCACCTCCCTGGCCAACTCCACGCCCACAATCCGCGCCCCCAGACAGAGGACGTTCATGTCGTCGTGCTCCACCCCTTGATGGGCGGAGTAGGTGTCGTGGCAAAGGGAGGCGCGAACGCCTGGCACCTTGTTGGCGGCGATGGAGGCGCCGACACCGCTGCCACAGACCAGAATACCGCGCTCGGCCCGGCCCGAGGTCACTGCCGTCGCCACCGCCTCGGCGAAGTCGGGATAGTCGTCCGCGGAGTCAAGGGCGTGGGCACCCAGGTCCAGCACCTCATAGCCCTGCCCCTGGAGCCATGGGACGAGATCGGCCTTTAGCGGAAAGCCGCCATGGTCGGCACCCACCGCCACTCGCGCACTCATTGTGTCTCCTTCGACGGGTCACGGCCTCACTGTGGTCTGCTGGTGCGATAATACCACCGTCCTGTCTCCTGGTTTCGGGTCACGCGCCTGCGGAGGCAGACCTGGCACCCAGGCATGGCGCCTTGCGGTCAGAAGGCGGTGGAGTGGGCCGAGTTCACGTGAGTATCATGGACGGCTCGCCGTGGCGGCGATGGAAGACGTCCACCAGATGCCCGAACCGCTCGCGGTACTGAGGTGAATCTATGGGGTCCGTGGTCATGATGACCGCGTCCTCCAGGTTGTCAGTGTAGTACGCCTTGCGGATACCTGCGCGGCGGAAGCCGTATTTCTCGTAGAGCGACTGGGCAAGGCGGTTGGACACCCTGGCCTCCAGGGTGGCCTGTCGGCAGCCCTTTCGCAGGGCCAGCTCAATAGCGCCGATGACCAGCAGTTCGCCCAGCCCCTCGCCCCGGTACGTCTCCCGGACCGCAATGCTGGTGATGTGGGCCTCGTCTGCCATGAACCAGATGCCCACATAGCCCACCACCAGGTCTAATGGCCCTTGAGGGACTTGAGGTTCCGGCCTGCCAAGCAGGGAGCGCAGGGCACGGGCGATGTGCCGCACCAGGGATGCAGTGGGCGAGGGCTGGCGGGTGGACGGCCGCACCTTGACCCCAGGCGCAACCACCACCAGGTAGCCGGTGAGGGGACTCCTCAGCTCCCGTTTGAAGGAGGTGGGTGGCCATACGGTGGGGAAGGCCTCCAGCTCGATCTCCACCACCTGCGGGATGTCATCCGCAGTCATGGGCCGAAGTAGGTAAGAGGCGCCCTCCTCCGCTTTCACTGGGAGTCCTCTCCTGTCTACTTATAGGGATTCATTGTAGCACCAGGTACCGCTTGTGAACAGGTATTGTGTTCGTCTCGAGGCCGAAGCTCCAGAGGTATAATGGTAGCAGGCTGCGTCACAAACTGAGTGCTGTAAAACGGAGTTTTCCAGCGACCTGCTAATGAGTGCTATCCTGCGCCTCACCCGAATGGCCTGGCAGCACAGGTGGCTCCTGTTGCTGACGTACCTGTGCCTGGGGCTCTCCACCATTATGGCTATGGCGGTGCCACGGCTCCTGGGCGCCGCCATAGATGTCGCCCTGGGCTCGGGGAATAGGGCGTCGCTTCTTTTCCTGGCCGGGAGCATTCTGGGGGTGAGCGTGCTTCGGGGCGCTTTCTCCTACGGCCAGAGCTACCTGGGAGAGGCGGTCTCGCAGCTAGTGGCCTACAACCTCCGGAACGCTATCTACGACAGGCTCCAGCAGCTCAGCTTCGCGTACCACGATCGGCAGCAGACGGGTAATCTGATGTCCAAGGCCACCGCTGACGTGGAGGCGGTGCGCTGGTTTGTTAGCGTGGGGCTCATTCGCTCTGTCCAGGGGCTGCTGCTGGTAGGCATGGTCGGCGCGCTTCTGGTAACGATGGACTGGCGGCTGGGTATGGTCAGCCTGGCCTTCGTGCCCCTCATAGCGGGGCGTGCCATCCAGGTGAGCCGGCGCCTGCGGCCCACCTGGATGCGCGTCCAGGAAGAGACGGGGCACATGACCACCGTCCTCCAGGAGAACCTGGCGGGAATTCGCGTGGTGAAGGCCTTTGGTGCGGAGGAGCACGAGAAGCGCCGCTTTGGCGACAGGGCCTGGGTTGTAGCAGGCCACACCCTGGAGGCCATGCTCCTCCAGGCCTCCAACTCGGCGGTCATGGCCCTCATCTTCACCGCGGCGCTGGGCGTCATCCTGTGGCTGGGAGGTAGAGAGGTCATCCTGGGCAGCCTCACCCCAGGTGAGCTTGCCCAGTTCATCCTTTACATGGGCATCCTCACCCAGCCGGTGCGCATGACGGGCTGGCTGGTCAACGTCTTCTCCCGCGCCGCCTCCGCCGGCCAGCGCATCTTCGAGGTGCTGGACGCCCTCTCCCCGGTGCGTGAGAGACCGCGAGCACAGGTCCTTCCCCACGTGAAGGGGGAGGTCCACTTCGAGGGCGTCTCCTTCAGCTACGATTCGGCGGGACCGGCCCTGCGCCAGGTCAATCTACACGTCAAGCCAGGAGAGAGGGTGGCCCTCCTGGGCAGGCCCGGCTCAGGCAAGAGCACTCTGGTCCAACTCATCCCACGTTTCTACGACGTGACCTCGGGCCACATCACCATTGACGGGGTGGACATCCGGGATGTAACCCTGGAGTCGCTGCGGCGCAACGTCGGCATCGTGCAGCAGGATGTCTTCCTCTTCACAGCCACCATCAGAGAGAACATCGCCTACGGGAACCCCCAAGCTTCCACGGAGGAGGTGGTCCGAGCTGCCAGGGTGGCGCAGCTACACGACTTCGTCACGAGTCTGCCGGACGGGTACGAGACCTGGGTGGGGGAGCGGGGTATCACTCTTTCGGGGGGCCAGCGCCAGCGTCTCGCCATCGCCCGTACCCTGCTGCTGGACCCACCCATCCTGGTGCTGGACGACTCCACCTCCAGCGTGGACCCGGAAACGGAGCAGGAGATCCAGAGAGCGCTGGCCGAGGTGATGAAGGGGCGGACCACCTTCGTCATCGCCCACCGCTTGAGCACGGTGCAGGGCGCGGACCAGGTCCTGGTGCTGGACGGTGGCGAGATCGTGGAGCGCGGCTCACACCAGGAGCTCTTCACCAAGGGGGGCCTGTACCGCCAGATATACGACCTCCAGCTACGTACCCACGCGGTCTCTCCGGCAAGGAGCGGTGCGGAAGGAGATGCCTGATGCACGTTCACCACGGGGGCCATCCGGGCCCTGGCATGGGCCGCCTGGGCGCCAGCATAGACGAGGATGTCCTGGGGAGGGTGTATGACCACCGGGTGGTGATGCGCCTTCTGGGGTACATGTGGCCCCACCGGCGCCTTCTGCTGGTCAGTCTGGTGGGGATGCTCCTCTACACCGGCGCCTCGGTGGCGCTGCCGTGGGTCATCAAGTGGGGAATAGACGACTTCATCGCCACAAAGGACCTGGCGGGACTGAACAGGGCGGCGCTGGTCTTTGGCGGGGTGATGCTGGCCAACTATGTGTTCATGTACATCCACCAGATGGCCCTGGCCAAGGCCAGCCAGCAGGTGCTTTACGAGCTGCGGACCGGGATGTTCAATCACCTTCAGCGGCTCTCCATCTCCTTCTTTGACCGCAACGAGGTGGGCAGGGTGATGTCCCGCGTCCAGAACGACGTGCAGCAGCTCCAGGAGTTCCTCTCCATCATGATCCTGGGGCTGGGAGACCTGCTCTCTCTGGTGGGCATCATTGTTGCCATGCTTCTAATGAACCCCAGCCTGGCGCTCATCACACTGACCGTCATCCCCATACTGTTCGCCGTCGTGGCCCTCTGGCAACGGAATGCCCGCCGCTCCTTCATGCGGGTTCGCCACGCCATCGCAGTGGTGAACGCAGGCCTTCAGGAGAACATCTCAGGGGTTCGTGTTGTCCAGAGCCTCAACCGCCAGGAAGTGAACCTGCAACGCTTCGAGCGGGCCAACGCGGAGCACCTGAACGCCAACCTGGATGCGGGGCGGCTCTCCTCAACCCTGCTGCCCACGGTGGAGCTGCTCACGGCCCTGGCCCTGGGCTTCGTGGTGGTGTTTGGCGGGTATATGGTGCTGGACGGCGCGCTGGCCGTGGGTGCGCTGGTGGCCTTTGCCATGTACATACAGCGGTTCTTCGATCCCATCCGCAACCTGACCATGCAGTACACTGAGCTACAGCGGGCCATGGCCTCGGGGGCCCGCGTGTTCGAGCTAATGGACGTTCAGCCGGAGGTGCGGGATCGCCCGGGTGCCCGCCCATTGTCCCCCATAAGTGGGGACGTCCGGTACGAGGGTGTGGGGTTCCAATATGTCCCTGGTGTGCCGGTGCTAAGAGACATAGACCTGCATGTGCAGCCTGGGCAGACGGTGGCACTGGTGGGACCCACAGGCGCTGGCAAGACCACGATGGTGAACCTGCTGGCCCGCTTTTACGATGTGACCTCTGGCCAGATCACCATTGATGGCCACGATATCCGGGACGTGACCCGCGACTCCCTGGCCAGGCAGATGAGCGTCGTCCTTCAGGAGCCCTTCCTTTTCTCAGGCACGGTCATAGAAAACATACGTTACTGCCACACCGAGGCCACGGAGGAGGCTGTGGTGCGCGCTGCCAGGGCGGTGCGGGCCCACGATTTCATCGAGAGGCTGGAGCGCGGGTACCAGACCCCGCTCCTGGAGCGTGGCAGGAACCTGAGCGTGGGCCAGCGCCAGCTAATCAGCTTCGCCAGGGCCATCCTGGCCGACCCCCGCATCCTCATCCTGGACGAGGCCACGGCCAACATAGACACCCACACCGAGCTGCTCATCCAGGAGGCGCTGCGGGAGCTGCTGCGAGGGCGCACTGCGGTGGTCATCGCCCATCGCCTCTCCACCATCCGCAACGCCGACCTGATCGTGGTACTGGACGAAGGTCGCATTGTGGAGGCGGGGACCCACGCCCAACTGCTGGCCAGGGGTGGCCTGTACTCTCATCTCAGCTCCGCCCTGGCCGCCGCCGCGCCGGGTACCGGATAGGGCTAGGCATCATCCTCAGCGGCGACAGGGACGGGGGAAACGCGCCTCTTGGGAGGCACGGCCAGGGCTACTTGGACGAAGGCAAGAGAGAAAAGCACGGCGAACATGATGAAGGCGGGGGTATACCCTCCCGTGATATCGAAGATCAGACCCGCCAGGAGCGGCCCAATGGCGTTGGCGGTGAGTTGCACGGGGGCGACGAAGCCCCTGATGGTTCCCAGGGAGCGGCGGCCAAAGTAGTCAGCCCAGATGACCGCGCCTACCGTTACCCATCCGCCCAAGCCGAGCCCGTACAGCACGGCGAAGAGCAGCGCTAGAGGTAGGGAGCCTGCGACCATGGCTACCACCATGCTCGAGACGGAAAAGGCCAGGACCATCAGCGCCACCACCCGCACGTGGACCCGCTCCACCAGGAAGCCCCACCCAAGCCCGGCCACAGCGCTCACGGCCGCGAAGAACGACACGACGGACACAGCCACGACGTCCGACAGCCCCTTGTCCTGGAAGTTGGCCATCATGTGTAGGTTGACGGAGCCCTGAGAGGCGGCCACAAAGGCTGAGGCGAACATTAGCAGCCACAGGGCCCGCGTGTGCACCGCCTCCCCCAGGCCCCAGGAGACCTCCTCCTTCTGACGTTGGCGGGAGGCCTGCTCAGTACCCGGGTTCGCCCCTGGCGCGGCGTCGCCGTCCGGTCGCAGGCCCATATCTTCCGGCCTGCGCTTCATGAACAGGGCGGATAGGGTTGTGACCACGGCGGCGGTGAGCATGCCCAGCGCCAGGAAGGCCAAACGCCAGCTATAGAGGGAGATAAGGAGCTGAGTCACTGCGGGAAGGAAGGTGCCGCCCGCCTTGTTGCCAGCCATGGCCAGTGCCGTGGCCCTGCCTCGGCGGCGCACAAACCAGTTGGCCACGGCCACGGCGCAGGCCAGCGTGCTGCCGCCGAGGGCGATGGCCCGGCCAACACTGAAGGCCAGCCAGAACTGCCAGAGCTCCTGCATGGCGGAGACGCCAACCAGGCTCAGCCCCATGACCAGGCCCGACACCATCAGCACCATGCGCGCCCCCTTGCGGTCCAGGATGGGGCCCACCAGCAGGGAGACCCCCGCCGCCGCGAAGGTGCCGATGGAGAAGGCGGCGGAGAAAGCGGTGCGGGACCAGCCAAACTCCGCGGTGACCGGCCTGGTGAACACGCCGATCACCGCGCCATGGAAGGCCAGTTGTGACAGGGTGATGGAGAAGGCTACTCCAACTACGATCCAGCCGTAGAAGGGCCGCCTGCGGTGAAGTTGCATGAAGCTATCGAGATGGAAGGTGCACTCTGGGTCCCCAGCGACAATGCGCCATGATAGGCGCTTGTGGGAGGGGCGTCAACCTGGCCTATCTCGCCGCAATTGACTGGGCCAACGTGCCGGTGCTAGCATGGCGCCGCTGTCAACCAGGGGGTGAGCATGGTCAAAAGCAGGTGGCCCGCCGTACTCTACAAGGAGGAGGCGCTGCGGGATGGCATGCAGATAGAGGATGCGGCCATCCCCGTTGAGGAGAAGGTGCGCCTACTGGACGCCCTCTCCGACACTGGACTCAAGTGGATCGCCGTGGGCTCCTTCGTCAGCCCCAGGTACACTCCCCAGATGGCCAGGATTGATGAGATTGTCCAGAGGTTCACCCCCAGGCCCGGAGTGAAGTACACGGCGCTGGCGCTGAACGAGGCGGGGGTGGAGCGAGCGCGACAGTACGTGCCACCCCTCACTCTGGAGATGGACCCCCATCCGCGGCTGGTGTGCCATATGTGCGACGTCTTCGCCCGGCGTAACACCAACCGCTCTATGCGCCAGGAGGTTGAGCAGTGGCCACAGGTCGTGGCCCGGGCCCAGGAGCGAGGAATCACGGAGGCGGGCATGGGGCTGGGGGCGGCTTGGGGGTCCAACTTCTTGGGGGACTTCCCCGTGGAGTGGACTGTGGCCATGCTGGAGCGCCAGCACAGGCTTTGGGACGAGGCGGGCATCAAGGTGATCAGTGTAGCCTTCGCCGACCCCATGAGCTGGTGTCACCCCTGGAAGGTAGAGCAGACCCTGGCCCAGATAAAGGAGCGGTGGCCGGAGGTGCGCCACTTCCGTCTGCACCTGCACAATGGCCGCAACATGGCCGTTCCTTCGGCCTATGCGGCGTTGCGTGTGTTGGGGCCGGGCGACACTCTGGAGCTGGACGGGACCATCGGCGGCTTCGGCGGTTGTCCCTACTGCGGCAACGGCCAGACCACCGGCATGGCCCCCACCGAGGACCTGCTTCACATGCTGGAGGACATGGGCGTCCCCACCGGAGTGGACATGGACAGGCTAGTCGAGTGCGCCTGGATGGCTGAGTCTATCCTGGGTCGGAGGCTCTACGGCCACGTGTCCAGGGCCGGCCCGAGGCCCAAGAGGGTGGCCCAACTCTACGACATCAACATGCCCTTCGTGGAGACGGAGGAGCAGGCCAGGCACTTCAAGCTGGGCCCATCCACCTACAAGGGGGGCATCTACCCTTGGCGGGAGCCCATCGGAAGCCCCTTCCGCGAGCGGGTGGAGCGGGGCTTGCCCGCCTTCGAGCCGGAAGGGGACTGGCCCTGGAGCACCGAGAACTTCCCCATTCGAAGCTAGAGACCGTAACGTTCCCCGATGGAGGTGTCCCATGACTGTCATGAAAGGCAAAGACGCCCTGGTGACCATGCTTCAGGCGGAGGGTGTGAGGTACGTCTTCGGCAATCCCGGGACCACCGAGCTGCCTCTGCTGGATGCCATCCAGGACTCGCCGCAGCTCCGGTACATCACCGGGCTCCAGGAGGCCACTCCGCTGTTCATGGCCGATGGCTACGCCCGGTCCACCGGGCGCCCCGCCTTTGTGAACGTCCACGTCACCGCCGGGCTGGGCAACACCGTGGGTGCCCTGTACAACGTCTTCAAGGGTGGCACTCCCCTGGTGCTCACTGCCGGGCAGTCCAGCACCCGCCAGCTCCTACGGGAGCCGGTCCTGGGCTCCAACATGGTGAACGTGGTGCGGGAGCATACCAAGTGGGCCGCCGAAGTAATCCACCCCGAGGACATCTCTGTGGCCGTCCGGCGCGCCTTCAAGGTGGCCAAGACGCCTCCTACGGGGCCGGTCTTCCTCTCTCTCCCCTGGGACGTGCTGGACCAGGAAGCGGACTTCCTTGACCTGAAGGCCTCCTCCGAAGGGTATTTCCGCGTGCGCCCCGACGTTGCGGCGGTGGAGCGGGCGGCACACCTCCTGGCCGGGGCCCACAACCCTGTTATGCTGGTCAGCGACAGAGTGGCGCAGTCCGGGGCCTCGGCGGCGGCCGTCCGGGTGGCGGAGCAGCTTGGCACCAGGGTGTACGCCACTCAGTTCGCTGAGGTCAACTTCCCCACCGCCCACCCCCAGTTCATGGGGATGCTGAACCTGAGCTGGCCCGGCCCTGGCGTCAGGGACACTCTGGCGCAGGCCGACGTCATCCTGGCCGTCGGCACCAACGTGGTGGGCCAGTTCACAGATACGCCAGAGCCGCTCGTTGGCCCCCAGGCGCGGATCGTCCACCTGGACTCCAGTGCCTGGGAGATCGAGAAGACTTATCCTGTGGAGGCGGCGCTGTGGTGCGACCCGCTGGCTGGTCTCCTGGAGCTCTCGGTTGCCCTGGAGGGCGAGATGAGCGCCACCCAGCGGGAGGCCGCCCGGACCAGGGCCGCCACCATAGGCGAGGAGTCCCGGCGGCGGAGAGAGGCGTTCCAGAAGCGGTTGCGGGCCCGGTGGGGTCACGTTCCCATATCGCCGGAGCGGATGATGTGGGAGCTACGGGGCGCCCTGCCGCCTCAGGCCATCATCGCTGACGAGTCCATAACCTGCCGCGGGACGCTGATGCAGTCGGTGGACTTCGCCAAAGAGGGGGATATGTTCGCCATCCGTGGCGGCGGGCTGGGGTGGGCCATGCCCGGTGCACTGGGCATCCAGCTTGCCCAGCCCGACCGGTCGGTGGTGGCCGTGGTGGGCGACGGCGCTGCTATGTACACCATCCAGGCGTTGTGGACGGCGGCCCGCTATCACATCCCGGTGACCTATGTCATGTGCAACAACCGCAGCTACAAGGTGCTGAAGGAGGGCACGGCCCGATATCTGGCCGGCACAGACCGCGTCAGTGAGTACGTGGGAATGAACTTCCATGAGCTACCCCTGGACTTTGTGAAGCTGGGCGAGGCCTTCGGCATCCAGGGGGTCCGGGTGGAGGACCCGGAGGCGCTGGGCCCTGCGCTCCGCGATTCCATGGGCAGTGGCGAGCCACGGATGGTGGACGTGGTCATAGACGACACGGTGGCGGTGCAGGACCTCCAGGCGGAGTGGGCAGGGTGGTTCGCCGGACGCCCGGCATCCTAGGGCCTACTATCAAGAATCAGCGCACAAACGGCCCCATCGCACCCCGCTCACCCTAATGGCGCGACGCATCACCGTCATTCCGGCGGAGGCCGGAATCCAGCGACGCTGGACATGTTTGGCGTACGCATGCTGCGATTGGCGCCTCCTGGGTCCCGGCTTTCGCCGGGACGACGAACGCCAGCCGATTTACTCACAGGCTCACCACGAGCGGCTGGTCATGACGCCCTTTTCCGCAAGCGGGTACTGGCAGGATGGTGACAAGGGAGACGGAGCGTTCGGTTCTGGCTAGGGGCGGCCCTGTGGTATACTCGCCCCGCTACGGGTATAGCGGAGCGTCCCGGAGGCAAGAGATGAAAGCGGAGATCGTGGCCGTGGGCACAGAGCTGCTCATGGGCGAGACCGCAGACACCAACTCTGGATGGCTGGCCAGCCGCTTTCCCCAGGTGGGCCTGGAGCTTCAGTACGTTACGGTGGTGGGAGACAACCTGGCCCAGCTAACGGAGGTGCTGGGGCGGGCTTTCCAGCGCTCCGACTTCACCTTCACCTGCGGTGGCCTGGGGCCCACAGAGGACGACCTCACCAGGGATGCTGTGGCCAAGGTGCTGGGGGAGGAGATCACCACCGCCCCCGAGCTCCTTCGCTGGCTGGAGGGGGTTTTCCGGGAGCGACGTATGGAGATGCCGGCCGCCAACATCAAGCAAGCGGGCATCATCCCCTCCGCCACCAGCCTACCCAACCCCATGGGCACCGCCCCCGCCTGGTGGGTGGAGCGGGGGGGCCACGTCATCGTGACCATGCCGGGGCCGCCCAGGGAGCTCCAGTTCATGTGGGAGCACCAGGTGGAGCCCCGCATCAGAGAGCGGGTGAGAGGCAACATTGTCCTGACCCGCACCTTCAAGACCATCGGTCTCTCTGAAGCCGCTGTGGACGAGATGGTGCACCACCTCTACGGCAGCAACTCCAACCCCTATCTGGGGATATACGCCAAACCCGACGGCATCTACTTGCGCGCCATCGCCAGGGCCCAGGGCCAGAGGCAGGCCCAGGAGATGCTGCATCCTCTGGAAGAGGGTATCCAGGGGGCACTAGGACGCTACATATGGGGGGTGGATGAGGACCGGCCGGAGGAGATGGTAGGACGCCTGCTCACTGAGCGGGGGCTTACCCTGGCTACCATCGAGTCGTGCACCGGCGGTCTCCTGGCGGGCACCATAACCGACGTCCCAGGCAGCTCACGCTACTTCAGGGGGGGCATTATCGCCTACTCCAACGACATCAAGGTCGCCGCCGGGGTGGACCCGACCGTCATCGAGAAGCACGGGGCAGTGAGCCAGGAGTGCGCCGCAGCCATGGCGCAGGCGGTGTGCCGCCATCTGGGCGCCGACTGCGGCCTCAGCGTCACCGGAGTGGCCGGTCCCGACTCTCTGGAGGGTGTGGCGCCGGGCAACGTCTTCATCGGCGTGGCCCACCCCGGAGGCGTGGAGGTGCTTCACCAGAGGTACCCGCCTCGCCGCCCACTGGTGAAGGCGCGCGCCGCTACCATGGCGCTCCTGGAGCTGGTCCGGGTGCTCAAGGCCGGAGTCGGCCAGAAGTAGCCGCAAGAAGCGCCCAGCCCTCAGGTGGGGTGTCTCTTGACGCAGTCCTTCCAGGGAAGGACGCAGGGCGGAGGTGGCGCGAATGAACGGAAGCCAGGTGGTGCTGCGCTCGCTGATGGCCCAGAGGGTGGACACCCTCTTCGGTATCATCGCCACCCACACCATTCACCTGTACGATGCTCTCTATGACCTCCAGGACCACTTCCGCCACATCACGGGGAGGCAGGAGTTGGCGTTGGGGTTCATGGCCGACGGCTATGCCCGCGCCAGCGGCCGGCCCGGCGTCTTGCTGACCAGCGTGGGCCCTGGTGCCGCCAACTCCATGCACTCCATGGGGGAGGCCTTCCACTCCTCCTCATCCATCCTCCAGGTCACCACCAACGTGGAGCGGGGCTTCATCAACAGCCGCCGCGGCGCCAGGCACGAGCCCCGGGACCAGCTCGGCATGTTCGCCTCGGTCACCGGCTGGAACGCCCTCGCCGAGAGCGTGGAGTCGGTGCCGGAGTGTATTGACGAGGCCTTCGTGCGCTTCAAGACCCGCCGTCCCCGGCCCGTGGAGCTGGAGCTTCCGGGTGACCTCCTTGCCCAGGAGGGGGACGTGGAGATCGGGCCACCCTCGGCGGCGGAGCCGCCAGCCGGAGACCCCGCCGCAGTGCAGCGGGCCGTGGAGCTTTTGCGCCGGGCCCGCCGTCCCGTCTTGCTGGCGGGCGACGGCGTGGTCCATGGAGAGGGTACGGGGCTGTTGCTGGAGCTGGCGGAGCGCCTGGGGGCACCGGTGGGGCTGCTGGACGGGGGCAAGGGCGCCTTCCCCGACGACCACCCCCTGGCGGTGGGGTTTGTCATGGGAGGCCGCTCCTGGGGGACCAACACAGTGTGGGATCTGCTGGAAAGGTGCGACCTCTCCCTCGTGGTGGGCTCCAACATCCTCTATCGGGACACCCTGGCCCACGGCCTGAAGCTGCCATCCCCCCTCATCCACGTGGACCTGGACGAGGAGTGCTTCAACAAGAACTACCCGGCGGAGGTGACCATTCGCGGGGCCGCCGGGCCGGTATTGCGCCAGATGCTGGATGTTCTGGGCAGCCGGGACGTTCACAAGGGAGAGGCCTACGCCAGGGATGTGCGCCAGGCCAGGGAGCGAACCCTTTCCTCCTTGCAGGCGCAGTGGCCCAATGGCCTGCGGCTGATGCAGGCCCTCCGGGAGGTGCTGCCCCGGGAGTCCATCCTGGCCTTCGATGCCACCACGGCCCTGCTCCGGGCCAATCGGTGCCTCCCGATCTACGAGCCCAGGAGCTACCTGGCCCCGTGGGGGTGGGCGGGGCTGGGTTTCGGTCTCCCAGCGGCCCTTGGCGCCAAGCTGGCCTGTCCCGACAGGCCTGTGGTGTGCATCAGCGGCGACGGCGGTTTCCAGTACAACATGCAGGAGCTGGGCACGGCCGTGCAGCACGGCATCAACATCGTGCTAGTGATCATGAACGACAACGCCTGGGGCACGCTGAAGCAGCGCCAGGCCACCTGGCTGGGGGGACGGTTCATCGCCACAGACCTGGTCAACCCGGACTTCGTGCGCCTGGGCGAGGCCTACGGCATCGAGTCCACACGCGTGAGCACGGTGGACGGGCTGGCGCGGGCCCTGGGCCGGGCCCTGGCGGTGGGCCGGCTCCAGCTAATCGAGGTACAGATTCCCAACGGCATTGACGAGTTGCGGTAGGGAAATAACAAAACGGGTATAATACCTACCGAAAGCATTCGTGAACGAGGAACTCTACATGATTTCCCGTATGGAGCTACATGGGTACAAGAGCATCCGCAAATGCGAAGCCCTTGACCTTCGGCCGCTGAATGTACTGATTGGCCCGAATCGCAGCGGGAAGACAAACCTGCTGGATTTCTTTGCTCTACTTGGTGAAGCAGGCCGGGAGCAGCTCGCTGAAGGTCTAAACCGCCGCGGAGGGATGGGCTCTCTCCTGTGGGCAGGTGGTGCGCGTCAGATAAAGGCTTCATTGACGTTTGATCCCTCAGGGGTGTTCAAAGAGGAAAGATTGCCAGTAACGTACAAGCTTATCTTGGACAAGGTGGGAACAAGCTACACAATTGTCCATGAGGAATTGGAAAAGGCTGCCAGACCGGGTTTTGCTCGCGGGTTCGAGGTGTTCAAAGCTGAAGGCGGCAAAGCGACAGTTCACAATCTCCTCAGTAAAACCAACGAGGTGACCGAGGTCTCGGACCGCGAATTAGCGGTCGTCCAGCTTCGTGACCCGTTGGCCTATCCTACGCCGGGGAAAGTCAGACAGGAATTGGGGTCTATCGTCGTGCACCGCCCGTTCGCGACCTACGATGATGCGCCAATGCGTCAAGCCCAGTTCATCGAGTCAGGGAGCAAGGATAGGCCCCCGACTCGCCTTCTGCCTGGGGGTCACAACCTAACGAGCGTCTACCACAGCTTCGCAAATGAGGCCAAGTGGGGCGACAAATGGGATGAAGCGCAGGGCGTCATAAGACAGGCCTTCCCTGGCTTCCGGAACATATACTTCCCCACGGACGCAGGTGCGGGGCGGGCCATTCTAGCCTGGCGGGATGACGCATTCCCGACAAGAGCTTTCCCAGCATCTATGCTGTCGGATGGGACGCTGAGTTTTCTTTGCCTCGTCGCAGTGCTGTTCGACCCAAATCCGGCTTCATTGGTGTGTCTGGATGAGCCCGAAGTTGGTCTCCATCCTTCGCTGATCCGGCTGGTGGCAGAATTACTAGATCTCGCTGCAGAGCGGACCCAATTGATCGTGGCCACTCATTCGCCCCAGCTAATCACCTACCTGCGCCCTGAGCATATCGTTGTCGTAGAAGCTGTGGACGGGCAGACCCAGTTCCGCCGGCTCGATGCAGACGAGCTTCAAGTCTGGCTCAGGGACTTCACTCTCGGAGAGCTGTGGCTTCAAGGAGAAATTGGCGGGCAGCCATGACAGTGAAGCTTTACTGCGAAGGAGGAACCGAGAAGGGTTTGAGGAGGCTTCTTCAGCCGATACGTGAGGAGTTGAGAACGCGCAATTTGGGGCTTCATATCCGAACATATGAAGGGGTAGGCCAATTGCTCCACAAGTTACCAAGTGCGACGCGGGACTCGCTTTCCACTGGTGCGCGCGCTGTCTTCGCACTTGTAGACCTTCACGGGGCGCCCGTTAGTTTCCCTAACCCGCGTGCTCCGGCGAGACAACGCGCGGACTGGCTACGGGAACACCTTCGAACACTAATCCCAGAGCAGTACCGGAATCGCTTTTATCCGCATGTGGCGGTGCACGAGCTAGAGGCGTGGATTCTCGCAGACCCAAGTGGTCTGCGGGAGCGACTCAAAACCTCGTCTCTGCCTTCGTGGCCCCACCCGGAATGCGTCAACGATACAACTCCACCATCGGATGTCCTCAACGGGCTCTTCCGTGCAAGACTAAAGATACGTTACGCGAAGATCAAGGAAGGGGTGCCGCTGCTCGAGAAGCTCAACCTCGACGCGGTGTACAAAGGCTGTCCCTCATTCCAGCTTTTCATCGACGATCTGAGACGCATCCGTTAGGACAACTCTTTGTGACGACGGAAACGCCCAGACTCCACCAGTACCAGCAGGAGGTGTTGCTGTCATGGGCCAACTGGATGGGAAGGTAGCCATCATAACAGGCGCTGGAAGGGGCATAGGGAAGGGGACGGCACTACGTTTCGCCTCGGAGGGTGCGAGCCTTGTCCTGAACGACCTGGACCCTGGGCCGCTCCAGGAAACGGTGGGGGAGGTGAAAGGTCTGGGGGCCAAGGCGGTGGCTGTGGCGGGGTCGGTGGCGGACCCAGCGCTGCCCACCCGCGTGGTCCAGGCCGCCAACGATACCTTTGGAAACCTGCACATCGTGGTCACCTGCGCTGGTTTCACCTGGGACGGCATGCTGCATCGCATGACCGATGAGCAGTGGCAGACCATCATTGATGTGCACCTGACGGGCACCTTCCGCACTGTGCGAGCGGCCCTCCAGTACATGCGGGAGCGGGCGCGCCAGGAGCAGCAGGCGGGAGGCCCGCTGCCGGCCCGCAAGATCATCACCATCTCCTCTCAGTCAGCCTTCGGCAACGTCGGACAGGTCAACTACTCCGCAGCCAAAGCGGGCATCATTGGTCTCACCCGGGTCGCGGCGCTGGAGGGCGCCATGTTCAATATCCTGGCCAACTCCCTGGCCTTTGGCCTGATAGACACCAGGCTGACCAGGGACAAGGAGCTGGGGGAGAAGGCGGGCAACGTGGCCCTTGGCATACCCAAGGAGCTGCGGGAACAGGCGGTCCAGCGAATACCCCTGAAGCGGCCAGGCACGGTGGAGGAGGCCGTGGGGCCCATTCTGTTCCTGGCCTCCGAGGACTCCAACTACGTCTCAGGCCACACGTTGGAGGTGAACGCCGCCGCGCACATGTAGCTACCTGCGGTGGAAGAGGGCCATGAAGCGGTCTTCGTACTCGTGGAACACGCCCCACTGGTCCAGCTCTCGCTTCAGCACCGAGGGGTCCATGTTCCCCTCTCGCACCTCATGGAACAGCCGCTCGATGCCCGCGCGGGCGTCTTGAGGCAGACCCTCTCTGTCCACGGCCAGAAGACCGCGGGAGTGCATCTCTGTCACGTTGCCCACCACCGAGGCCGAGGTCAGCTCGAACATGAACTTGAGCAGGGAGACGTCCCATAGCTCGTCCACACCCGCGATGACGGCGGCCAGCTTCTCTTGCCTCGTGTCCAGGTCGTCCCCGATGCGGCGCGCCACGTCCGGCGGCCGCCCCGAGACGATGGATGTCTCCTTGGTCTCGTTGCGATAGGAGTAGAGAAGGCCGGGCGCCTGAGAGCCGTGCTGGCGGGCCATCTCCTCGGCGTACCGCCGTGCGCTCTCCCCAAAGCCCTCCAGGTGCGCCAGGTAGTATGGGGTCACCACCCGAGGTCGCTCTGAGGTGACCGTGCCCTCCCGGATGACCGTGTCCTCGCCCTGCTTGGGTAGCTCCGAGTATACGGGCTCCGTTACCAGGTAGTAGTGGATGGTAGTGGTGCCGAAGGTGGCCAGGATTTGCCTGGGAGGTCGGACCACCCGAGTGTGTTGAATGGCGTGGGCTATGCGTTCGTCTTGCTCTGTCATACGAGTGAAGTGCTCTCCTTGGACTTCTGGCATCCGGCTCGGGCCACCCCGCCGTAGGCGGGCCACCAGTGCGACTGGCTGGTTCTCTGCTTCTCTCAAAGACTATCATAGGCAATGAAGCGGGGCCCGGTCAACGGGCACAAAGAGGGAGATGGCCCGTGAAAAGGTGGCTGTGGCGGCTGACAGTGGCGGCGGCGCTGCTGGCGGTCGGAGTCATCGCCTTTCTGTTGCTGGCACCGTCGGGACGGGCGGCGGTCAAGGCCGCCTTGTTCATACCTGAGGTGGTCCCCTCCATCCCCCTCCACCCCCAGGAGTGGGTCACGCGGAAGCCTATCCGGGAGCGGGTGAGCTTCCCCCTCCCGCATGGGGAGGGAGTGGGCGACCTCTACCGCCCCGCGGGCGGTGGCAGGCACGCCGCGGTGCTGTTGTTCCTGGGAGTGGCGCCCGCCGGGCCGGAGGACCCGCGAGTGGTGGGCCTGGGGGAGGCCCTGGCCCGCTCCGGCATGGTGGCGATGATCTACTGGTCGCCTGCCATGCTGGAGCGGCGTATAGACCCGGAGGACATCGCCAACCTGGCCCACGCTTTCCAGTATCTGCGGGGCCGCGACTATGTGGACCCGGCCAGGGTGGGCATGGGAGGCTTCTGCGTGGGCGGCTCCTTTGCTCTCATGGCGGCATCCCTCCCCCAGGTGCGCGAGGACGTGGCCTTTGTCAACGCCTTTGGCCCCTACTTCCGGATGCGCGACCTGCTCCGGGCCCTCGCCTCGGGCACCAGGTTCAGGGACGGGAGCACCTCCATCTGGGTGGTGGACCCCCTTGCCAGAGAGGTGTTCGAGGTCCAGCTCATCGAGAGTCTGGAGGAGAGGGTAGAGGCCCAGCTAATGTGGAAGGCATTTCGGGAGGACCGCGACCCAGGGAGACTGGACCCTGGAAGCCTTTCCGAGCAGGGCAGGGCGGTGTACGCGCTGCTGACGGGTGTGCCTTTTGAGCAGGTGGACTCTTATGTCGAGCAACTTCCCGACTCCTTTCTGGGGAAGATGGAGGCGCTCTCCCCTGGCAACTACGTGGATGGGCTGCGGGCCGAGGTGCTCATCATGCACGATGCCCAGGACAGCCTGGTGCCCTCGGACGAGTCCCACCGGCTGGCCCAGGCGCTATCGGGGCGGGTGGAGGTGCGCTTCACCGAGTTCAGCCTGTTCAAACATATGGACCCCACTCGGCGGGTGGGTTTCTTCACCTTAGTCAACGAGACGTGGAAGCTCTTTCGTCACATGCAGCGCATAATGCTACAGGCTACCTGAGACGTCTTGTACGTGGTGGACGGATCAACCCCCCTCACCCCAGCCCGTTGACAGAGGGAGGAGGTGGGGGTAAGATGTGGGATGAGCCAGCCTGAGAGGGCTGGTTGGTGGTGTCGGTGCACCTTAACAAGAGAAGAGCAGGGTAAGGAAGGCGCCCTGGTCAATCCCTGATGGGAAAAAGAGAGCCAGAAGAGGCTCAGAGGTTAAATTCTGAGAGTTTGATCCTGGCTCAGGACGAACGCTGGCGGCGCGCCTAATGCATGCAAGTCGAACGGTCCTTCCGGGGCAACCCGGGAGGGGAGTGGCAGACGGCTGAGTAACGCGTAAGCGACCAACCCTCAGGTGGGGGATAACCCCCAGAAATGGGGGCTAATACCGCACGAGGTCTTGGGCCTGCGGGCCCAAGAGCAAAGCCCCGACGCAAGTTGGGGCGCCTGGGGACGGGCTTGCGTCCTATCAGGTAGTTGGTGGGGTAACGGCCCACCAAGCCTAAGACGGGTAGCCGGTGTGGGAGCACGATCGGCCAGAGGGGGACTGAGATACGGCCCCCACTCCTACGGGAGGCAGCAGCAGGGAATCTTGCGCAATGGGCTAAGGCCTGACGCAGCGACGCCGCGTGGGGGAAGAAGGCCTGAGGGTCGTAAACCCCTTTTCTGGGGGAAGAGGAAGGACGGTACCCCAGGAATAAGCCTCGGCTAACTACGTGCCAGCAGCCGCGGTAATACGTAGGAGGCTAGCGTTGTCCGAATTTACTGGGCGTAAAGGGCGCGCAGGCGGCGGTCCAAGTTGGCTGTGAAAGCCCCCGGCTCAACTGGGGGAGGTCGGCCAAAACTGGGCGGCTAGAGTGCAGTAGGGGAAGGTGGAATTCCCGGAGTAGCGGTGAAATGCGTAGATATCGGGAGGAACACCAGTGGCGAAGGCGACCTTCTGGGCTGCAACTGACGCTGAGGCGCGAAAGCGTGGG
>JACPQL010000010.1 GCA_016190445.1 Chloroflexota bacterium | reverse complement strand
CTCTCACACTCCCCTGGGGTTCCAAGGGGCGAAGCCCCTTGGCGGGGTCTGGGGTGCCCCCAGGAGACCCTCCTGGGCGGGCGGGTGGGAATGTCCAGGTATTTCCACAAGCAAGTACTAGCTGGCCAGGCCGGGTGGCCAGCAGACAGGAGCGCTCCATCAGCCCCCGGCGATGGGTGGCACCAGCCCCACGGTGTCCCCGTCGCACAGAGAGTGGTCGGGCCCTCGCTGCACCCCGTTCACAAAGGCCAGGTGGGCGGCCTGCTCGGGTATGCCGATGCAAGCCAGCAAGCCCGAGACGGTGGCGCCATACTCCACCTCCACCCTGAAAGGCTGCCCCGGCGCCACATCGGGGCGGTACCGGCCCAGGGTCGCGTAGAGCCGCACCACCACGCTCACCATCCTCCCACACCTCCCTGGCAGCGGGTCTGAGCGTCCGCTAAACGGCGAAAACGGCGTCCAGCTCCCTCTCAGGCACATCGAAGACGGTGTTGTGTGGCGGCAACTTCTCGGTGACCATGAAGTCCGGCAGGCGGTCGTGCGCCTTGAGAAAGCCGGCCCGCTGGTTGAACTCCCGCTCCAACTTCAGGATACGCCACCCGTACTCCGCCGCCGCCTCAGGGGTAAGGCTGGTGCCGTGCATGGCGTTGATGGAGCCCAGCACCCCCTCGAACCCCGTCGCGCTGGCGTCGGTAGCGAAGGTGATGAACAGGCAGTAGCCGGTGGAGTCTATGAACGCTGCACTGGACTGGAACTTGCGGGAGAGCTCAGCCTTGTTGGTGGCGAATGGGTCCACCTTTCCCCCTATGCCGAAGATCTCCCGGGAGATGGTGTAGCCGGCGGTGTGGTCGGCACCCATGGGGGAGGTGGCGTAGGTCACGCCCAAGCCCTTGACCGCCCGCGGGTCATACGCGGGCATGGCTTGCCCCTTCACCGCAGGGACCCTCGTGACCCCGAAGGCCCTGGCCGCGAACACGCACCCGTTGCCGATGATCCTCCCCAGGGGCGAGCCCCTGCCTACCTCCCTCAGGAGCTTGATGGCGCCCTTGCCGTCTCCAAAGGGGAGAACCCCTCCCTCCATGGCCACGGCGATGGTGGCGCCCGTCTCGATGGTGTCTAGCCCCAGGTCGTTGCACAACCAGATGAGTTCGGCGATCACGTCCAGGTCGTCAATGCCGCAGTTGGGGCCCAGGGCCCAATCGGACTCGTACTCCAGGCAGGACACGTGGGCCGACCCGTCGGGCTTGGGATAGACGTTCGAGCAGCGGATGATGCAGCCCGGATGGCACCGGTGTCCCACCATGCCCTTGCCTGCCCTGACCTTGGTGATGATCTCGTTCAGCCTTTCCCCGCTGACGGCCGAGACGCCCTCAAACCTCCCGACGCTGAAGTTTCTGGTGGGAAGGCCACCCGCCTCGTTCATGACGTTGAGGCACACCGCCGTGCCATAGGTAGGCAGAGCCTTGCTGGTGACGGCACTGGCCTCCAGGGCGGCCCGGAGCTTGCCGATCTCACGCCTGAAGGCGGCACGATCGTCCACAGGAGAAGCCCGCCCTCCCCTGTCGTCAATCACGATGGCCTTGAGCCCCTTGGCACCCAGCACCGCACCCAGGCCGCCGCGCCCAGCGTAGCGTCCCGGCCCGTTCTCCATGTCGTTGACGGAGACCCCCGCGCCGGTCATCCTCATCTCGCCAGCGGGCCCGCATCCGATGATAGCGACCCTGCCAAACCTGCGTCGCAGCATCCGGTTGGCCCGGTACATGCCCTTGCCCGCCAGGTCGTCGGCCTCTACTAGAGTCGCCCCCGCCTGGTCTACCTTCAATAGACGCATTTTCCCGTCGGGCGCCTGCCCCTCCACCACGATGGCCCCGATATCCAGTCGGGCCAGTTTGCCCCCCGCCAGCCCGCCCGCGTTGGCCTCCTTGATCCCGCCTGTCAGCGGGCTCTTTCCCCCCACTGAGAGCCGACCTGAGCAGGGGGCAGCCGTCCCAGTCACCACACCAGGGGCAAACACCAGCTTGTTGTCAGGGCCCAGGGGATGGCAAGAGGGAGGCACCTCGCTGGCCACGATGGCGGAGGTGAGCCCCCTGCCACCCAGGGGGTAGTCCCACTGGGGGACGTCCTCGTACCGCACGGCACCGTGCGTCATGTCCACTCGTATTATCTTCCTCATGTCAGCCCCCTCCTTCACTAGTGAATCCCATCAGGCGGCAGGTAGCGCCCTGCTACAGCCCAAGGCTTTGGGCCACCTTCTCCCGGTGCACGGGCGTAGTGCCCAGCTTCAGCTCCCAGGCCTTCACCCGACGGAACCAGAGCTGGAGATCGAACTCTTTGGTGTAGGATATGCCGCCGTGGACCTGGTTGGCGTAGGCAGTGATGACAGGGCACCTCTCGTTGGCAAACGCTTTGGCCGCCGATACCTCCGCCGTAGCAGGCAGCCCCTCGCTCATGTTCCACAATGCCTCCCTGGCAAGCAGCTCCGCCGCGTCCACCCAGATCACCATGTCGGCGCACATGTGTTGAATGGCCTGGAAGGAGCCTATGGGGCGCCCAAAGGCCGTCCGCAGCTTGGCGTACTCGATGGCCATCTCCGTGACCTTCCGCGCAGCCCCCACCATCTGGGGGCAGGTGAGGGCGGTGGCCCGCTCCAGCATGTGCTCCGCCACGGGCCATCCCCCGTTCAGCGGGCCCAGCAGCCTCTCTGCGGGCACGGACACCTGCTGGAAGGCCACCTCGCTTTGCTTGTCCGAGGCGAGGGTGCGTAGCGGCGTGAGGGTGATGCCGGGGCTGGAGCGGTCCACCAGGAGGAGGGAAACCCCCTCCTCGGGGCGGGCGGCCTCGCTGGTGCGGCAGACCGCTATCATCCAGTCGGCCACATTGGCGTTCTCCACGAACATCTTGCTGCCGGTAAGGGTGTAGTCACCGCCCCTCGGTGTGGCCCTTGCCTTTACCGCCGCTGCCACCAGCCGGGGGTCATGCTCGGCCAGCGCCGTGGTCATGATGATCTGGCCCTTGGCGATGCGTGGGAGGAACTCTTGCCTCTGCTCCGGGCTGCCCGCCTCCAGGACGGTCAGCGCCGCCACCGCAGTGCTGTAGAAAGGCACAGGCGCCAGGGCCCGGCCCAGCTCCTCGAACACCAGGCCCAAGTCCAGCACTGTGCCACCCTCACCCCCCTCCTGCGGTGGGATTCCCAGGCCGAACCATCCCAGGTCCGCCATCTTGCTCCACAGGTCAGGAGGGTAGCCTCGCTCGTCCTCCTCCATAGCCCGAACCAGGGTCGTGGGGCACTCGGCCTCCAGGAACTCCCGGGCGCTGCGCTTCAGCATCTCCTGTTCTTCAGTCAGCAAAAGGTCCATGGCGCGCCTCCTCTGGGGCCGAGGGCATTTGCGGGCAATTTAGAGGGCGCCCGCCCATCTGTCAACCGCCCCGTGCGTCATCCCACCTGCTCCCACCGCCCCGTCTCCGAGGAGTGTGCCACCGCCTCCAGGATGCGGTGCAACTCCAGAGAGTCGGCGAAGTTGGGATGGTGCTCGCTCCCCTCTCGAATGGCTTGGGCGAAGCGGCTGAAGGCCTGGGCCACGTTGAAGGCCTCGTGTCGTTCTGTGAGGCCCTGCACCCAGGTGAACCTCCTGGGTATGCGCAGGCCCCTCTCCTCCTCGCCCCGGTGCGCTCCCCGCAGCCGCACAGGCGTGTACTGCACCATGCCGCGGGAGGTGGCCGTCAGCTTGCCATCGGTCCCGTGGGCCTCCAGGCGCCAGCCGCTGGTCCGGTGGGACACCTGACTCACATGGACCGTCCCCACTGCGCCCCCGGCCAGGCGGCAGAGGAAGGCCACAGTGTCCACCGAGTCCACGGGCACCCGCTCGCCTGTGTCGGACCACTGCCACTCCTTCACCAGCGTCTCGGTGTGGCCGCAGACCGCCACCACGTCCCCCAGCAGCCAGCGCGTGGCGTCCAGGGCATGGCCGGTGGCTATGGTGAGGGCGCTGCCTCCCCCCTCCCGGCGGGCCAGCCACCAGCGGTGGGAGGGGCGAGGCGCCGTGACGGTGGACAGAAACTGGGTCATGTTGAAGAACAGGAGACGCCCCAGGTACCCCTGGTCCACCAACTCCTTCATGTGAAGCAATCCTGGCGAGTGACGCGCCTGGAGGTCCACGGCGTGGCCCAGGCGGCGGGCTTGCGCCGTGTCCAGAAGCTGCTTGGCCTGGGCCGAGTCCAGCGCCAGGGGCCACTCGCAGAAGACGTGCTTGCCCGCCTCCAGCGCCGCCATGGACACGGGATGGTGGAGTGGAACGCGCACCGCCACCGTCACCACGTCTATCTCAGGGTCGCGGACCAAGGCCTCGTGCCCGGCGTACCATTTGGCGACGCCGAAGCGCTGCGCTGCCGCACGTGCCGTCTCCTCGCGGGAGGTGCACACCGCCGCCAGGTCTACTCCTGATCCTGACAGTGCCCGGAGCGCAGGAACGTGGGCCCTGGCACCCCATCGGTCATGGCCGTCGGCCCCCACCACACCCACCCTAAGCGGCTGTTCAGCCATCGTTGGCCCCCTTCCGTACTAGACCCCCGCCTTCTTGTACTCCTTGGCCTTCCATGTGTAGTGGGCGCCGGCCTCCTTCAGGTACTCCAGGCGCTGGCCGTGGATCTCCGGCTTGATCTCCGCCGGGACTCCCACCACGAAGGAGTAGTCGGGCACCTTGGTCCGGGGAGGCACCACAGCACCCGCGGCCACCATGCAGAAGTTGCCTATCTCCACGTCGTCCAGGATGGTGGCGTTGTTGGCGATGAGCACGTTGTTGCCGATGCGACGGCAATGCACCACCACGCCGTGGCCGATGTTCACCTTGGTGCCGATCTCCAGCCCTCCGTTTCCACAGTGGACCACGGAGTTGTCCTGGATGTGCACCTCTCTCCCGATGCGGATGGGGCCGTCGTCGCCGCGGATGACCGCGCACGGCCACACGCTGGACTCCTCGCCGATCTCCACATCGCCGATGATCACCGCTGCATCTGAGATGTAGGCGGACTCGGCGATGCGGGGCGTCTTGCCGAAGATGCTCTTGATCAAGTTCACCTTCCTCGCCGCAGTGGTATTTTGCCTACCACAGTATAGCGGGTTGCGCAAGGGGGCACCCTCCGGCAGATGGATTGGATGTCCTCATCTGCTGGCTTTGTGCCATTATTGCGCTGCGTGCCCGCTTGGCTTATTCTTTCTCTGCCTCGGCGGGAGAGGCAATGTCGTCAGTAGAAGGAGGTGCCCATGACGGAGCCTGTGTTGCTGGTGGACAAGAAGTTCAACGGTCGCGTGTGGGTGATGACGTTGAACCGTCCGGAGGCGATGAACGCCCTCAATATCGAGCTGACCAACAAGATCGCCGAGACGTGGGAGGCCTTCGCCGCCGACGAGGGGGCGTGGGTGGCCGTGGTGACGGGCAAGGGGGACCGGGCCTTCTGCGCCGGGCAGGACCTGGTGGAGCGGTCTAACCTGGAGACCGGCGCCCAGGCGAAGGGTGAGGTGTACCGGCCAGACCCCCGCAGGCGGCGTACCGTGTACCCCCTGTGCGAGACACTGAACATGTGGAAGCCCACCATCGCCGCCATCAACGGCTACGCTATCGCTGGCGGCTGGAACCTGGCGCAGCAGTGCGACATCCGCATCGCCGCCGAGCAGGCCGAGGTGGGCATCGCCGAGGTCCGCTGGAACCAGGGCGCTGGTTGGGTGCACACCCTGCCTCGCCAGCTCCACCTGGCCCACGCTCTGGAGATAGTCCTCTGGGGCGATAGGCGCATCACAGCCCAGCGCGCCTACGAGATTGGGTGGGTCAACCGGGTGGTGCCCAAGGAAAAGCTGATGGACGAGGCCATGGAGTGGGCCGAGCGGATGCTCTACCTGGCCCCCCGGTCGGTGCGCAACCTGAAGGAGATACTGTACCGCGGCTTCCACATGGAGCCCATGACCGCCAGGTCCTTTGCCGCGACCCTGGAGCGCAACCTTCAGGGCATGCACGATAGCGTCGAGGGACCTCTGGCGTTCAAAGAGAAGCGCAAGCCCGCGTTCACCGGCACCTAACAGGGTGCTTACAAGGGAGGACTTGGACGTGGCGGGGCAGGTCTCTGCACCCGCCACGTCTTGCTCTGCTCTGCACCCCCAAGAATAACCACGGACCCTTGTAGGTCGGGTTTCCCAACCCGACCGTCGTGGGCGGGCAGGTTCGGAAACCTGCCCTACAGATGGGATCGCTGTTTTCGGGTGCTCCGGCGTAGGTTGACGTCCCACAGCCACTTCGCTAGGCTAGTGTACTCAGAGCTCTGTTTGTCGTCCTGCCGAGGAGTCCATGTTCAGACCCGTCCCCAGCAAGGTCAGCTTCGCAGAGCTGGACAAACGCATCCTCCAGCTCTGGCGGGAGCGCGACATCTATCGCCGCAGTGAGTCGGAGCGCGAAGGCGCCCCTCTCTTCGTCCTGTACGAGGGGCCCCCTACCGCAAACGGTAGCCCCGGTATCCACCACGTGCTGGCCCGGGTGTTCAAGGACGTTATCCCGCGCTACAAGACCATGAAGGGGTTCCACTCCTTGCGGAAGGGAGGATGGGACACCCACGGCCTGCCCGTGGAGCTGGAGGTGGAGAAGGAGCTGGGCCTCTCCTCCAAGCGTGAGATCGAGGAGTACGGCGTGGCCGCCTTCAACCGCCTCTGCCGGGAGAGCGTGTTCCGCTACGTCAAAGAGTGGGAGGCCATGACCGAGCGCATCGGCTTCTGGATTGACATGGCCCACCCCTACGTCACCCTGGAGAACGACTACATCGAGACCGGCTGGTGGATGCTGCACCAGCTCTGGGACAAGGGCCTCATCTACGAAGGGATGAAGGGCACCCCCCACTGTCCGCGCTGCGTCACCAGCCTCAGCTCTCACGAGGTGGCCCTGGGGTACAGGGAGGATACGCCGGACCCCTCCGTCTACATCCGGTTCCCTCTGGAGGAATGGCCCGCGCCGGGTCAGAAGCCGCAGGTCCCCACATCGCTCCTGGCGTGGACTACCACTCCCTGGACGCTGCCCGGGAACACGGCCCTGGCGGTGGCACCCGACGAGGAGTACGCCGTGGTGGAGGTGGAAGGAGACTCTGGCCCGGAGCGGCTGGTGCTGGCCCGGGCCCTGGTGGAGGCGACCATCGAGGGGCCTCACCGTATCGTGGAGACGGTGCCCGGCAGCTCTCTGGTGGGCCTGGCCTACAGGACACCCTACGACGCCACCGCAGCGGGGGTGGAGGTGAAGCAGTTCCGGGCTATCAGCCAGCCAGAGGGGGGCTCGGTGACATCCCTGGAGCCAGTGCAAAGCTTCACCCCACATGTCATCGCCACGGACTTCGTCTCCCTGGACGAGGGCACGGGCATCGTCCACATCGCCCCAGCCTTCGGCGACGAGGACCTCCAGGCGGGCAGGGAGCACGGGCTGGCCTTCATTCAGTCCTACGTGGAGCTGGATGGCACCATCCGGGGCAACTTTCCCTTTGCGGGCAAGTTCGTGAAAGACGCCGACGAGGAGATCATGCAAGACCTGGCGGCCAGAGGCGTGCTCTACCGTCGGGGCGTGTACCACCACACTTACCCATTCTGCTGGCGGTGCGGCACCCCACTGCTTTACTACGCCAAGTCCTCCTGGTACATCAGGACCACCGCCCTCAAGGAGCGCCTCGTCTCTGGCAACAGCGAGATCAACTGGTACCCGGAGTACCTGAAAGAGGGGCGCTTCGGGGAGTGGCTGCGCAACAACGTGGACTGGGCCATCTCCAGAGAGAGGTACTGGGGCACCCCCATACCGGTGTGGCGCTGCCAGTCCTGCCAGGCCCAGCACTGCGTGGGCAGCGTCCAGGAGCTTCGAGAGCTGGCACTGCCTCAGTGCCGCCATCTCCTTGAGCCGGGCCAACTGGACCTGCACCGCCCCTACGTGGATGACGTGCTCATCCGCTGCTCAAAGTGCGGCGGCGAGATGCGGCGCATCCCGGAGGTGATGGACTGCTGGTTCGACTCGGGGGCCATGCCCTTCGCCCAGTACCACTACCCCTTCGAGAACTCCACCATGCGCGAGGATGGTCGGTTCCCCGCTGACTATATCTGCGAGGCCGTGGACCAGACTCGCGGCTGGTTCTACAGCCTGCACGCCCTCTCCACGCTTCTCACCAATGGCCCCTGCTACAGGAACGTCATCTGCCTGGGTCTGATACTGGACGAGAAGGGCGAGAAGATGTCCAAGTCCAGGGGCAACGTGGTGGAGCCATGGCCGGTCCTGGACGCCCACGGCGCCGACGCCCTTCGCTGGTACCTGTTCACCGCCGCGCCTCCTGGCAACGCCAGGCGCTTCTCGGCGCGCCTGGTGGAGGAGTCCCTGCGCCAGTTCCTGTTGACCCTATGGAACACCTACTCCTTCTTCGTCACCTATGCCAACCTGGATGGCTTTGATCCCAGCGACGTCCAGCGCTACTGGAAGGGCGATCTGGGCGGCCCCGACCTGGCGGAGATACCCTCGGCGGAGCTGGACCGATGGGTCATCTCCGGGCTCAACGGTCTGGTGGCCTCGGTGACGGAGCTGCTGGAGCACTACAACCCCACCGATGCAGCCCGTCGCATCGAGGAGTTCGTGGACGCCCTCTCCAACTGGTACGTCCGCCGCAGCCGGCGCCGCTTCTGGAAGAGCGAGAACGACCGGGACAAGGAGTCAGCCTACGTCACCCTGTACACCTGCCTGACAACGCTGAGCAAGCTGCTGGCGCCCCTCACGCCCTTTATGGCCGAGGAGCTATACCAGAACCTGGTGCGCACCGTTGACCCGAAGGCGCCGGAGAGCGTGCATCTGGCCCGCTACCCGGAGGCTGACCTCAGCCTGGTGGACGAGCGGCTGGACCGGGTGGTGCGCCTGGCCATGCGCGTATCCAGTCTTGGCCGAGCGGCGCGCACCAAGGCCAAAGTAAAGGTGAGGCAGCCTCTGGCGAGGGTGCTGGTGAAGACTCGCTTCCCTGAGGAGCGCGATCTGCTGGCCGCCGTGACCCCCCAGGTCCTGGACGAGCTGAACGTCAAGGCCCTGGAAACCATGGATGACGAGGCGAAGGTGGTGGAGTTTAGCGTGAGGCCCAACCACGCCCTATTAGGGCCAAAGTACGGCGCCCGCATGCGGGAGGTCCAGGCGGCCCTCCGGGAGGCCAAGCCCGCCCTGGTGGCCACCTCGGTCCGCGCCGGAGCGCCGGTGCAGGTGGGCGATTTCCTTCTGGAGCCTGATGAGGTATCGGTGACCGTGGCCGACAGGCCCGGCCTCTCCACGGCCCTGGAGGGCGGCTACGCCGTGGCGGTGGATGTCCGCCTTACGCCAGAGCTGGAGGAGGAGGGACTGGCCCGGGAGCTGGTGCACAGGCTCCAGAACATGCGTCGCAGCGCGGGGTTGGAGATATCGGACCGCATCGTCACCTTCTACCAGGGCGGGGACGAGCGGCTGCGCCGGGTGATGGAGCGGTTTGGCACGTACATTCGCCAGGAGACACTGTCCCTTGAGTTAAGGCAGAGCCCTCCCGCCGACAGCGCCTACTCCGAGCGCCAGAAGGTGGACGGCCTGGAGCTGACCCTGGCGGTCCAGAAGGCGTAGGCCAGCCCCTTCAGTGGCCGTGACGCTTTCTCTGCGAAGCCTGTAGGGTGGGTGAAACCCACCTTCCGGCTGGGATGTGTTTTGGTGGTGGGTTTCACCGCGCTACACTCACTCTACAAACTTTACGCGTCGCAGCCGTAGGCTGTTCTTGACCCTATCCCTCACCAGCGCCCTCTACGCCGTTAGCCCTCATTTGATCCCTCTTGACATGGGTATACAATATGTATACACTCGGATACAGGAGATAGCTAGTGCTTCGCATCCAGGCTCTGGAAATCGATGACCACATCCTGGAAAAGATTGAGGCGAAGCACGGCATTTCCCTTACCGAGGTGGAGGAGGCCTGCCTTTCGGACAGGCGGCATGTTAGGCGGAGTAGAGAAGGCTTGCATAAGGTCTTCAGCCAGACGGCGGCGGGGCGGTATGTTCTGGTCGTTTTGGTGAACCTTGGCAGAGGCGACTGGAAGATAGTTACCGCCCGGAGGATGACTGACGGAGAAAGGCGGCTGTATCTCGCGGCAAGCGGAGGTAAGTGAAATGACCGATTTGGATAAAGAAATTCAGCGTATGGAACAGGGCGATGCGTGGGACAAGAGTGATGAGATCGTCCAGGTGGAGGTAAAGAAACCTTTGGACAAAGTGATACCTGTGCGACTCTCGGCGGAGAAGTGGGAGGAGTTGAGAAGAGAAGCCCGCGAGCTCGGCATCGGCCCCACGACCCTCGCCCGTATGTGGATACTTGAGCGACTGCGCCAGAGGACGAAGGCAGGGGTTTAGCGTGGCAACTCGCGACCTTGATTATGGCATGATTTCTCACTACCCTTGCTATGCGAACATTTAGCCTATCCCACAGCAGGGTTCGCTGCGCCGTTAGTCCGGGGAGCCAGTATTGGTTGCTGGCATGAAAGCTGCCAGTAGGGGTGTATGAGTCGTAGGGTGGGTGAAACCCACCTACCGGCCGGGATGTGTTTTGGTGGTGGGTTTCACCGCGCTACATCCGCCCTGCAAACTCACCCCCATCCTGACCTTCCCCCATAACGGGGGAAGGGACTAATAGTTCACAAGCTCTCACCACGAGCGGCAGCGCCAGTCCTGCCAACAAAGCCGAACAGACACCAGAAAGAACCGAGACAGTTCACTCCGTCGAAACTCCAGCACCAGAAGAGGTCCCCCTCACGCCCCCTTGCGGCGGCTGCGGCGCCACAGGTAGACGGGCGCCACGAGGACCGCCGCTACAGGGAGCCAGAAGGGGCTGAACACCACTATCCTGATAAGTGTATCGGCCACCGTCTGGCCCGCGGATACGAAGCCCCTGGCCGCCGACCTGGAGGTCTCGGTGGCGCTCCATCCAGGCTCCACCAGCGGCTTCTGGCTCGTCGTAGGGCTGAGGTAGACCGAGACCATGGACATGGCAGACGTCCTCTCCAGGTACTGGAGGCGGGCTTTGCTCCTCTCTATCTGGTCCCGCACGTTGGAGATCTCCCGCTGCACCTTGAGAACATCCTCCACCGTCTCGGCGCGATTCAAGATGGCCAGGTACTGGGACTCGGTGGCCTCCAGGTTCCGTCGCTGCGCGTCCAGGTCCACGTACTCCTCGGTGACATCCTGGCTGCTGGTGTCCTCGGAGAGCACCCGCACCGCCAGGGCACGCAGCCCCGTGAGCGCCTCATCAAACCTCTCCACCGGCACCCGGAAGCTTACCGTAGCGCTGGTCTCCTGGCCCTCGCCCCGGATGGAGGAGGAGACCACAATACCCTCCAGGCGGTCTACAAGCTGCACCACGGCATCCACAGCCTCAGGCACCCCCTTCACCGCAAGGGCGACGCTGGCGGAGCGGATGATCAGCCGCTGCTGCTCGTCTTTCAGCACGATGGTCGTCCGCCCATCAGAGGCGGTCATAGCAGCGGACAGCCTTGGCGCGGGCGTAGGCGTCGGCACTGCCGCTGGTCGCGGGACCGGCCCCGACACCCCCTCCGGCCCCGGCCGGCCCGGCGGCCCCTTGGTGGGAGTAGGTTCAGCACCAGCACCAGCACAGGCAACGGCCAGGATTACCAGGAAAGGCAAGAGACCTAAGAGAAGCCCACGCATGAGTCCACTCCTTCGGCGGGCGCCTTCCAGGACGCCAGCCTCTTATTCTCGCCCCTCAGAAAAGACGAGCGGGACAGGGAAAAAGTTCCGCTCGTCAGGGCCAGGCGCCTGGCTCATGCCTCCCGCTCGCGCCTACCACGCCAACCCAGATATGCGGTGGTGCCAGCCAGGACGGCAACAGCGGCACCCAGGGCCACCTTCAGGGCCCGCAGGATGCTGGCAACGGCGGAGCGCGGTGGCTCAGGCGCCTCGGCGGTCGGCTGAGGAGCAGGAGTCAGCACGACCGTTGGCGTTGTCACTACCGCCGTCGCAGCCTCTCCGCCAGAGTCCTTGAGGAATGTGGCCGTCTGGGGCGCTGGTGTTGGGGTAGGTGCAGTCGCCGCCAAGTCCGCTTTGGCAGCCCACTCCGATGAGGTCACTGGCGCTGGCGTGGGCGTTGGTACCGCCGCCGGTTGGGGGACGGGCCCCGCCACCCCCTGGGGCCCCTGCGCAGCGCGCAGGGCGGCGGGCCCAGGCGTAGGGGCCGACGCCGTGGGGAACAGGCCAGCGAAATCGCCCACCACCAGGAGAGCCAGCAGAAGCGCCGCCACCGCCGATGCAGCCCCCAGAGCAGGCACGAGAGGCCCCTGTACGCGGGACCGGGGGGATGGCCTGGGGGCGGCCTGGAGCCGGAAGGAGCGCGGCACCTCTGCCTGAGGCGCGCGGCGGAGCAGCGCCACCGTCGCCCTCAGCGACTCCATCTCCTCCCGGCAGGCGGCGCAGGTCGCCAGGTGCACCTCCAGCCGGGCCCGGGCGGCGTGGTCCAAACGACCATCAATGTGCTCGGAGAGAAGCCCCGAGTACCGTCCGTGGCCTGTACGGCTCCACCGCCAAAACACCTGGAACACCCCCTCACTTCTCCTGACGGTACGGGGAGGGCAAAAGTTCCCCCTGCCGGAGCAGGAAGTCCCTCATGCGTCCCCTGGCACGGCTGAGGCGCGACTTGACGGTCCCCAGCGACGCGCCCATGATGGCCGCGGCCTCCTCGTAGGCCAGACCCTGGATGTCCACCAGGATAATGGCAAGACGCTGGTCCTCCGGCAGAGAGGAGAGGCCGCGCTGGATCTCCCTGCCCAGCTCTTGTCGCACCGCGTACTCCTCCGGCGACTCCTCCCGCGACTCCCACCTGGGCTCCGCCGCCTCGGTCATGGCCTCCAGAGAGGTGGTGCGCCGGAAATGGGGGGAGCGCAGAAGGTCCCGACAGGTGTTGGCCACAATGGTGAGCAGCCAGGAGTGGAGTTTGGGGCCACGGAACCGCCGGATGTTCCGGTACGCGGAGAGGAAAGCCTCCTGGATGGCGTCCTCGGCCCGGGAGGGCTCGCCCAGCATCCGCAGCGCCAGGTTGTACGCCCTCCCCTGGTACCGGTCCACAATGGCGTTGAACGCCTCCAGGTCGCCCGCCTGGGCCAGGGTCACCAGCCGCTCTTCGATGTCGTTCATGGGATTGCGCCGCCATTCTAGCACGAGGCCCCTGGCAGCTTCCCGCACCACGGCGTATAATGGCACTAGTCCTATGAGAATGTGAGACCGTGAAGGCAACCTTACGCGAGCTGCTGGAGACGGCCACCCTCGCCGTTTTCGTCTTCCTGCTCCTCCAGACGACCATCCAGAACTTTCGGGTTGAGGGCAGCAGCATGCAGCCCACCTTGCAGAACGGGCAGCTACTGCTGGTAAACAAGGCCGTGTACGACCGCATAGACCTGGAGCGGACCAGTCAGTTCCTGCACCTGCCACGCTCCTTGGGAGAGCGCCTCGTCTACCTCTTTCATCCTCCCAGGCGGGGCGAGATCATAGTCTTTCGCTTTCCCCTGGACGAGTCGAGGAACTTTGTCAAACGGGTCATCGCGGTCCCCGGCGACAGCGTGGAGATCCGGGGTGGTAGAGTGTATGTAAACGGGAAGAGGTTGGAAGAGCCGTACGTGAAGGCCCCCTCCTTCTCCGAAGAAGAGTCCATGACCCTGGGGACGGACCAGTACTTTGTGATGGGGGACAACCGTATCGCCAGCAATGACTCCAGGGAGTGGGGGCCCGTGCCCCTGAAGGACATCATCGGGCGGGCGTGGATCGTCTACTGGCCCCCTCACCAGTTGGGGCTGATGACAGCGCCGGCTGGGGAGCCGGAGTAAGGATGCGCAGGCCAGGGCTGGTCTGCCACTGTACTTGTGCGCCCTTAGCTCAGTTGGCAGAGCACCGGACTTTTAATCCGGGTGTCCAGGGTTCGAGCCCCTGAGGGCGCACCACCATTTCGGCCCCGGCTATCGCCGAAGGGATACCGCCCGGCCTGTGCGGGCCGACTCCCGCACTGCGTCAACGATGCGCACCAACTCCAGGCCGTCTTCTCCTGATGCTTCTGGCCCAGTGCCCTCCTCAACCGCGCGGACGAATTGCTGGACCATGCGCACGTAGTTCCCCAGCGCGGCGTCTTCGTCGGCGAACTCCTGACGGATAGAGCCCTCCTCCCCCTCCACCAGAAGGCTGCCCCGCAGGTCCATACCCACTGTACCCAGTCCCACCAATCGTGCACGAGTGCCGTAGACCACAACGCTGTTCAGGGCCCGGGGAACGTAGTAGCCGGAGACCATGCTGGCCCGAAGTCTGCCGGAAAACTTGAGGGCGGCGAGCACCAGGTCGTCCACAGGTTGGCCCCAACCCGGGGAGTCAGCCTGGGCACGCACCTCCTCAACCTCCTGGCCGGTGAGGAAGCGGAACAGGTCCAGGACGTGGGTGGCCAGACCCATGACGGCACCTCCGCCCGCCAGCGACGGGTCCGTCTTCCATGCGCTGACGGGTCTGAGAAGGGCCCGGCTGTACTCTCCCAGAAGAAGCAGAAGCTCCCCTGCCTCGCCCTGACGGATACGTCGGCGCATCTCCTGGTGCGCAGGGTGGAACCGGTTCTGGAGGGTCACCCCCAGCTTCACCCCTGCCGACTCGCAGGCCCGCAACATCCCCTCCGCATCGGCCACCGTGAGGGCCATCGGCTTCTCGCAGAGAACGTGCTTTCCCGCCTGGGCCGCCTGGCAGGCCTGCTCGGCGTGGAGGGCATTGGGAGTGGCAACATAGACCACGCTCACCTCTGGGTCCCGCAGCAACTCTTCGTAGGAGGTGTAAGCGCGGGCTACCCCGTGCTCCCGGGCGAAGACTTCAGCCCGCGCCGCATCCCGACTGCATACCGCCACTATCGGGGCGCTCTGGGCCCGCTTGATAGCTGGTGCCATGATGAGATTAGCATGGTTGCCAGCGCCGATGATCCCCCAGCCGACTGCCATGCTCCGCCTCTTTCGGCCCTTACGCTCACCCAAGCTCAGACGGCAGGGATATCACCGAGCCCAGCCCGCCCTCAGCAACGCTGGGTGGGCCGAGAGACCGATGACGCGCCTGCTGCTACAAGCCGTTCCGAAATGCTCTGAGGCGCCGCCTGAAGGGGCGGCCAGGAATCTTGGAACAGCGCCTACGGGCAGCCGCAGGAGCAGGTCTCCTCTCCCATGAACTTCTCGCAGAAGGGGACGTTGCCGCTCAGGACCTCGTTACCGTTCTCCGTGATCATGATGCAGTCCTCCAGTCGCACGCCACCGCCTCCAGGTATGCCAGGGATGGTGATGGTGGGCTCCACCGAGAATATCATGCCGGGCTGTAGCTCGAAGACCGCCTCTCCCGTGGCGGCCACCTCGCCGATGAGCGGCGGGCTGAAGGAGGTGATGCCGATGGCATGGCCAAGGACACCCAAGTAGCCTTCGAAGCCGTGCCGCTCCTTCACGGCGCGCACCACCCGGTTCACCTCCATATTGGTGGCCCCGGGCTTCATTACCTCCCGGGCTTTCATCAAGGACTCGTAGACGGCGGTGTAAATACGCTTCTGCGCATCATTCGGCCTTCCTACACACACCGTCCGGGTCACGTCGGAGAAGTAGCCATTGAAGCATCCTCCCAGGTCCATAAAGACGAGGTCGCCACGCTGGATGATACGGTCGGAGGCAAAGCGGTGAATGGGGGCGGTGTTGTCCCCCGACGCCACAATGAGGCTGCACTGGGGGACCTCCATGCCGAAGGAGTAGAAGGTGTGCATGGCGACAGCCAGGACCTCGCACTCCCGTACCCCTGGCTCCAGCGCCTCTACTGCCCGGTGGTGAGCTATCTCCGCCATCTTGTTGGAGATCCGCATGCACTTGATCTCTTCGGCGTGCTTGATGGCCTCCGCGTCGTGGAAGCACTTGTCTCCCGGTACGAACTTGACCTTCGGAAGGGCGGCCTTCAGCTCTTCCAGCACATGCATGTTCACCGCATCCACGCCGATGCGTCCCGAGGAGAGGCCCAGCTTCTGAATGGCGGGGGCGAACTCCTTGTTCACCATGGTGTGGGCGACCCCCTGGTCCTCCATGGTGCCGCAGGGCCGTATATTGTCTTGAGGCAACCAGCTTATGGTGGCACGGGAGCGGGCCCAGTCGCCGCTGGAGGGGTAGAGAATGGGGTCGCCCTCCTGGGCGATGATGGCGCAGTTGCGACTGGTGAAGTTAATAGGCCACCACAGGGGGCGGAAGTTAGTCGTATAGCGGATGTTCTCCGCTCTAAAGCTGATAATGCCATCCAGTTGGTGCAGCCGCATCTTCTCTTGCAGGTTGCGGGTGCGCCACCGCCGCATGGTGTCGAAGTCTATCCGGTCACCCCAATCAACAGAGAAATCCATGGCATCTCCTCCTCTAAGAATCCCAGTTTTGACTCCCGTAATATCTTACGCCGGAGGCCATATCCGTTTCCCCAAGGTGGGCGAACCCGGCGCGTGGATGAGATTGCCATACACTTGCTTTGACCACTCCGTCGTATCCCTGGTGAAATACTTTTCCACCGCTTCAAGCGAGACGAACTCATAGAGTACGCCGTGCTTGGCCCATCCAGATATCGAGACAAGTTTGCGAGCCCCAACGCACCCCGGCATCTTCGCCATTCTGGGGAACCGGGACCTGGCGTACCAGGTGGACAGCTCCACCTCGTTCTCAAGGGCGTTGATGTTAAAAGTCCCAAACTGGACCGCGGGGCCCGGCGTAATCCCTGGGGCTCGCGTGCCCACTGCCGGGCCGTCCACACGGGCCACCTCGACGAAGATGCAAGAGCGAGCCGCGATGCGCCGGCCAAGCATCTCCCGCGCCTCGGCCGTCATCCTCGCCTCCAGCTCGGCTGGACTCGGATCAACGAAGACGTGCGGCGAGACGCCCCCGAAGAGCATCAGGAAACCGTCGCCTGCGGGAACGGATGGATCAACCGTATGAGTCAGGAAGCTACTGATGGTGCGTCTTCGCTCTTCCGTTACGATGTTCTCCACGTGCGCCGCCCACAGGTACCCGGGGCGGGAGAGCGCTTGGGGAATGTGCACCTCATGAAACCAGGAGATGTACTCCTCTCTCCCTGGACCTGCCAGGTCGTACCACGTAGCCCAAATGCCCGAGTCCATTTAGCTCCCCCTCTCTCTACAGTCTCTAGTGTAGTGCATCTAACGCTTCGTTACGTTGTCGGCGCAGAAAGCGCCGCAGGCCGGGGGTCTGGGGGTGTCCCCCAGAAAAAACCTTCTTCCCCCTTCCTCGAAGAAGGAAGGGGGACCGAGG
>JACPQL010000009.1 GCA_016190445.1 Chloroflexota bacterium | reverse complement strand
GGTGCTGAAAAAAGGGAGTCCAGAGGGGCAGAGTCCCTCTGGCGGGGGTCTGGGGGTGTCCCCCAGATACAATTCCTACCCCCTTCCTGGCCAGGAAGGGGGCCAGGGGGATGGTCGGAGGAGTTTTTCCGCAGCCTGCTAAGTTGCATAATTTAGCGTAACAAGGCCCTCCCTAACACCGCTCACCCTGAGCTTGTCGAAGGGCGAGCGGCTCATGGTTCGACAGGCTCACCATGAGCGGAGTCATGTAACGGTCTTTTTCGCAACCTAGTACTAGTCGGAAAGTTGGCGGCGTGGGTCAGGAGGCCGTCACCTATTCTGGTGTTTCTTTTTCTCCATGGGCAGGGCCTGAATAACAGTTACGGCAAGGCCCCCGATCGGCTTGCCCTGGATCCCTAGGATAGCTGCCAGGGCCTCCTTCTCGTCCGGCATCTCGACATAGGCGTATCCCCGCGGCGCTCGATCTGAGTAGTGACTCTTCCGAGGTGCGTTGAAGGCTGGAGAGGGGTCGCCAGTCAGGGCCACATTGGAGACGCAGCCGTAGGCAGTAAAGAAACCTCTCAAGTCGTCTTCACTAACCTTGTGGGAGAGATTCCCAACAAAAATATTCATGGGGGACTCCTTTCCGGTAGAAATGGCCTTCATAGGGAGTCCCGCCAGCTGCATAGCAGGCGGTCCTGTGGATAGGCTACCCTCTCGCAGAGGTCAAACCAGGGGAAGCAGCATTGGGATGACTATTGGAGCGTTGACCACGGTTACCTCCTCGCCCCTCCTCCCGGCAGCTAGGCCAGGGCTGCCAATTACGCAGCCATGGACCTAAGCAGTATTAAAGGAGGGCCGGCTTAGGCGTACCGCCGGCTTTGCAGCAGGCGCTGACGTCCGAGTGGGCGTTGACGCACCAGTGCTGTTTGGCCACGTCTGCCGCGGTAAACTGCGCCCCAGTTCCCGCTCAATCTGCCGCCATTTATGGCTATCCTCGGGCGTGACAAAGGTGATGGCCTTGCCATCATGACCCATCCGGCCTGTCCTGCCCACACGGTGCGTAAAGAGCCCTGCAGTATCTGGCAGTTCGTAGTTGATTACCTGCTCAATGCCGCTCACGTCCAGCCCGCGAGCTGCCACGTTGGTGGCCACCAGGATAGACACCGCGCCTGACCTAAAATCTGCCATCACCCTCTCACGAGCGTTTTGGCTCAGGTTGCCTTGCAGCGCCGTCACCGAGTACCCCCAGTCGGCCAGCCGACCAGCCAGCTTTCTGACGCCGTGCTTGGTTCGTCCAAAGACAAGTACAGGGCCGTCACGTCGGTTATCCAGAAGGGTGCACAACGCGTCCAGCTTGGCCTCTGGCTTTATGTCATAAACAACGTGGCTAACCTCGGCAGGAGACTCCAACTCGTTATCCACTCTAACCATTTGTGGATTGCGCAGGTAGCGGGCCGCGGTTCTCATAACCCAATCTGGCACCGTGGCCGAAAACAGGGCCGTCTGTCGGTTCGCAGGTGCTTGGGCCAGGATTCGTTCCACGTCCCGCGCAAAGCCTCGGTCCAGCATCTCATCCCCTTCGTCCAAGACGAACACCCTCAGGTTACGCAGCGACAGTGTTCGCTGATTCAGGTGGTCAAGGGTGCGGCCTGGCGTGCCGACCACTATTTGCGCCCCTTTCGCCAGGGCGTTGCGTTCTGGCCCATAGGCCCTGCCGCCGTACAGCAGCGTCCCTTGAAGGTTACGCGATGCAGCCAGCACGCTCAGCACGCCGCCCACCTGGATGGCCAGCTCGCGGGTCGGCACCAGTACCGTCGCCTGTACGCCGCGTATCTTCGGATCGCACCGCTCGACTATTGGGAGGGCAAAGGCCAGTGTCTTGCCGGAACCAGTGCGTGCTTGGCCGATTACGTCGCGGCCCTCCAACAGAATGGGGATTGCCTGTGTCTGAATGGGAGTGGGCGTTGTAATGCCCATTCCTGCCACCACCGCTCGCGTTGCGGGACTGAGACGAAAATCGGAAAATGTGCCTGCCTGAGTTGAGAACATGCCGCGCTGACTCCTTTAATAAGTATTGGAAGATTGTGGCTAGTGGGTCAGCGCGAGTCTTGAGAGTGGGTGAACAGGAAACGGGGAAGATCCTGTGCAAGGCCAAGCAATCAACACGGGCTGACGGTATAGAACACTGGACCCACTATAACAGAATATAAGAATTCGCGCTACTTCGCGTACTCGTCCAGGTGATTAGTGACACTTTACCTCCTCTCTTTTGCGTTGCCACTGGGCGAGGAACTGCTGGGGAGGTGAGGTGGAACACACGACAAAGAGTTCACGGTAGTGCGGAAGGCCCCATGCCCGCCAACCGCTGTTCAACCGGGCGTTCAACTCTGGCTTGTCTTGAACGGGGTTGAACGCTACGATGTCACCGTTGTACACTCCGACGGTGAGAAGATGATGGACGACGCAGGCAGGGGCGGAAATCTCCTGAGCAGGGCGCTCCTCTGGGGACTGCTGGGAGCAGCAGGTGGCCGTGGCTGGAGGTTGGTCCTCTTTGGCGTTGACGGTCCCCTGGCGGAGCAAGCCCTGGAATTCACGCGACCGAATGAGGGCCTCTACCTCCGGGGCTCCACACCGAAGTTCGGGCGCCCTGATGATGCTCTGAGAGGACGCTGCCAGGACACCTTCTCCACACTACCAGCGAGGTGATGCATGGCCAAGTACAACATAGCGGTGATCCGGGGCGACGGCGTGGGGGTGGATGTCATTGAGGAGGGGCTCCGGGTGATGCGGGCGGTGGCACCCCGCCACGGGATAGAGTTCGTCTTCCAGGAGTTCCCCTGGGGCACTGCCTACTATCTGGAGCATGGCCGAATGATGCCGCCAGATGCCCTGGACCTCCTCGGCCCCTTCGACGCCATCTACTTTGGCGCCGTGGGGCACCCCGATGTCCCGGACCACATCACCCTCCACGGGCTTCTTCTCCCCATCCGCCGCGGCTTCGACCAGTACGTGTGCGAGCGGCCCAACGTCCTTTACCCTGGGGTGACCACGCCGCTGCGGGGCAAGAACCCTGGGGAGATAGACCTGGTGGTAGTGCGGGAGAACACGGAGGGGGAGTACGCTGACGTCGGTGGCTTCCAGTACCAGTACACGGAGCAGGAGGTGGCCATTCAGTCGGCGGTGTTCACCCGCCATGGGTGCGAGCGGGTCATCCGCTACGCCTTTGAGTTGGCGCGACGTCGCGGCAAGAAGAGGCGGGTGACCTCCGTCACCAAGTCCAACGCCCAGCGGTACGGGATGGTGCTCTGGGACCGGGCCTTCGCCGATGTGTCCCGCGAGTACCCGGACATAAGTACGGAGTCCCTGCTGGTGGACGCCGCTTGCATGAACTTCATACGCCGGCCCGAGTCCTTCGACGTGGTAGTGGCCAGCAACCTCTTCGGGGACATCCTGACGGACATCGGGGCCATCGTCACCGGGAGCATGGGCCTGGCGCCCAGCGGCAACGTAAACCCGGAGGGGCGCTATCCATCCTGCTTCGAGCCCGTCCACGGCAGCGCGCCAGACATCGCCGGAAAGGGGATTGCTAACCCCCTGGCGGCCATCCTCTCGGCGGGCATGATGCTGCGGCACCTGGGGGCAGAGGATGCAGCCAGCGCCGTGCAGAGGGCAGTGGAACGGGTCCTGGCGGAGGGAAAGGTCCTTACCCCCGACCTGGGCGGCGCCGCCACCACCCTACAGGTAGGCGAGGCGGTCGCCAGGCTGGTTACATCCGTGTGACCCCGAAGCCTACTGCTTCGCCGGGGCCAGCCGGGCGGGGTAAGGCAGCTCCTTGGGGTCCACGGGGATCTCGATGATGCTGGGCACGTCCAGCGCCACCGCCTCTCGCACCACTTCCCCCACCTGGTCCGGGTGCTCCACGTAGTAGCCCCGGGCACCGAACAGCTCCGCCAGCTTGTCGAAGCGGGGATTGGTGATGTCGGCGCCCACATACCGCTCGTTGTAGAGAAGCTTCTGGTACGCCTTCTCCGAGCCCCACTCATTGTTGTTGAACACGATGGTCGCCGCTCCTATGCGCTCCCGGACCGCCGTCTCCAGCTCCTGGACGTTGAACAGAAAGCCGCCGTCGCCGTTGATGCTGAGCACGGGGGAATCGGGCCGGCCCAGCTTGGCCCCCAGGGCTATCGGGAAGGCGAAACCCAGACCGCCCAAGTCCAGGGGCGCAATGAAGGTCTTGGGGTGGGTGAAGTGGAGGCGGTCGTAGCCGAAGGCGGGACAGGCCCCGGCGTCCAGGGTGACGATGGTCTCCGGCGGCAGGGCCTTGCGTAGCTCGTTGTACACGCGCTGGGGCTTCAAGGGCGGGTAGCTCAGGGAGCCCTCCTCCTCCAGCCGCGCCAGCCGCTTCTCTCGCAGCGCCCTGGCCTCGCGGAGCCAGGCATGGTCAGGCTGCGGCAGCGCCCCCTCCTTCATTGCCAGCACCAACTGCCCCAGCACCGCCTTGGCATCGCCCACAATGCCCACGGCCACCGGGTAGTTGCGCCCGACCTCCTTGGGGTCTATGTCCAGTTGCACCACGGGGATGCCGGGGCGAATATACCTGTCATCGTAGAAGGTGGTGAACTGGCCCAACCGGGTGCCCATGGCCAGGAACAGGTCCGCGCCACGGCATGCCTCTCCGGCCTCCGCGGCTCCGGCGCGCCCCAGGGGGCCTACGTACAGGGGATGGTCGTTGGGCACGGCGTCGTTGCGGCCATAGGTGGTGACCATGGGGATGGAGAGCATCTCAGCAAACCGCACCATCTCCCCGTTGGCGCCGCTGGCCGTTACGCCACCGCCCACTAGCAAGATGGGTCTCCGGGCCCGGCGGACCAACTGCGCCGCCCGTTGCACCAACTCCGGGTCGGCGGGTGGCCGGTGCACTACACGGTAGCTCTCCGGCGCCTGGGGCTCGTACGCCACCGTGGCGTTGTCCAGGAAGTCGCGAGGGACCTCCACGAACACGGGCCCCTTCTTGCCCATCATGGCGGTACGGAAGGCGTAGCGCATGATCTCAGGGATGCGCTCCGGGCGGTTGACCTGGATAGAGAGCTTGGTCACCGGCTTGAAGACGTTCACCAGGTCGAACTCCTGGAAGGCGTCGCGTTGGAGGTAGGAGCTGTGGGGCCCGCCCACGATGGCGATGACGGGGGAATGGCCCACGTAGGCGCTGCCGACGCCAGTCACTAGGTTCGTACCCGCAGGGCCGCTGGTGACCAGGCACACGCCTGGGAGGTCGCTGGCGCGTGCATAGCCATCCGCCATGAAGGCGGCCCCCTGCTCGTGGCGCACGCTCATGTACTGGATGTCGGTTCGCCCATAGAGGGCATCCAGAGACTCCAGAAAGGTGGACCCCACAATGCCGAACACGTACTTGACGCCCTCGTTCCTCAGGGTCTCTACCAGGGCTCGTCCGCCCTTCATCTCTGCCATGGTGCCCTCCTCAGTGGTGGCGTAAGCGTCCCGCGGTAGTGTAGCACACGCAGCTTCAGACAGGCCAGAAGCGCCCAACGAGCCAGCCCCTAGCAGGTCCACCCCGTCCCCCCGGCGGGGAAGGGGGCCATCGTTGAAAAACTCCGCTTTTCAGCGGTCTGCTAGTGTCCTGTCTCCGCAATACGATTACAAATAGCCATTGCCACGGCCCTCCGGAGCCTGTGGTGAGGACATCGAACCATCGGGCCTCGCAATGACATTGGTGGCGAACTTTGGGGACACCACACTAGAACCCCCACCACTTGAACCAATCACCCAGGGGCATCTCCAGCAAGACGATGTCCCGGAGATGACCGTCCAGGTCTTTGGCGTGGGACGGAAGGACACCCACCCTGACGAACCCGACAGCCTCCGCAGCCTTGATGGCTATGTCCTCCCTACCCGCCACGGCCTGGTACAGGAGCCGCTCCAGGCCGTTCTCATTGGCGATGGCCGCCAGCTCGCGGATGATGGTCGTACCCAGACCCTGGTTCCGGTACTCAGGGTCCACCACAATGCGTACCTCACCCACATGCCGTCGGGCACCCGCCCGGGTGCGGTGCAGGGTGCCGTTGGCGACGATCCGCCCATCCACCCACGCCAGCAACGGCAGTGCCCGGTCGTAGTCCAGTTGCGCCGCCCACTGCTGGATGACCTTGGGCGAGGTGACGTCCTCCTTTAGATAGTACCGCTCATCGGGAGGGACCCTGAGAAAGAAGTGCAACAAAGCATCGGCATCCTCCGGCGTCATAGGCTTGAGGACCGCCGAGGCCCCGTCCCGAAGGGGTACCTCTTTGGGGTAAGCGGACAGCTTGTAGACGTGGCTGGTAGCCATGGTCACCTCCTTCCCGCTAGCTCGCCTCTGTCGCCCGAACCACCAGTACAGGGACTCCAGCGTGGCGTACCACCCTGTCCGCCACGCTTCCCAGGAGCCAGCGCCCCAGGCCAGAGCGCCCGTGGGTGGTCATGACCACCAGACTGCCCTGGGTCTCTCTGGCCAGGTCCACGATGGCGGCACCAGGAGAGCCATGAAGAAGCCTCTCCTCCACCGAGGCGACTCCTTGCTGGCGCAAGCCCTGCCCCACCCTGCTCAGATAGCTGGCCGCCTCCGCGTCCACCTGCTGGGAAAAGTCTGCACGGGGCCAGACAGAGTAGTCCGAGTACTGGTAGTAGTCCCCGGCAGAGGGAGCGGCGCGCGCTAGCACCACCCTCTCCAGCGCCATGGCCTTTGACAGCGCGACCACATGGGGCAAGGCCTGCTCCGCTAGGGCCGAGCCATCCAGGGCCACGATAGCGGCCTTGAGCTTCACATCGGCCGTGCCAGCCTCTTCCGCCACGCACCGGATAACCAGAAGCGGGCTGGTGGTGGCGTGGAGCACCTTGTCCGTCACGCTGCCCAGCAGCCAACGTGTCATTCCGGAGCGCCCGTGGGTGGTCATGGCAACCACGGTACCCGGCTCTTTCCCTGCCTCCGTCACAATGTGGGTAGCCGGGTCGCCGCGGCGCACCATGGTGCCCGCCGTCACTCCATCTTCCCGCAAGGGCACAGCCACCCCCTCCAGGTACCTCTTGGCAGCGGCATGTACTCTCCTGGCTAGTACCTCCGCTGGCACACCCCGTACAACGTACGCCGCGTCTGAAGGCACCTCCTCGACGACACGAACCAACTCCACGGGGCAGCCAAAGCCCTTCCCCAGGAGACGGATGTGTGGCAGCACCTGCTCGGCTAGACCGGAGCCATCCAGGGGGACGAGAATGCGAGTGTACACGGCCCTGCCCTCCTTGCACCCGCCCGCTAGGCCGGGCTAGGCGCGCTGTGGAAACCAGGACTGCCACGAGTGGTCTCTCTGTTCAGGGGCGGGACTATGCAGTATACGGGGTTTTCGCTCTTTGCACCACTTTGCACGGAGAGCAGCGAAACAACGAAACCGTCCATCCCAGGGAAAAGCTGTGACTCTCCCTCTTCTGCCTCCTAGACTCTCCCCCATCGAGGTGCTAGAGTGCCTTGCGGTACTCATCGGACGAGAGGTGCGGACATGAAGGCGGTCCAGGTACAAAACGCAGGCGGACCCGAGGTCCTCAAATACGTGGATGCCCAGGAACCACAACCGGGGCCCAAGCAGGCGCTGGTGGAACTCAAGGCTATCGGGGTGAACTACACCGATGTCTACACCCGCTCGGGCCTAACCCCCACCTCCCTGCCCACCATCCCCGGCGTGGAGGGTGCGGGCGTGGTGGTCCGAACAGGAGAAGGTGTCTCAGAGGTAGCAGTGGGAGACCTGGTGGCCTACACGGGGGTCCCCGGCTCCTACGCCCAGAAGGTAGTCGCTCCCTCGTGGCGCCTGGTGAAGCTACCCAAGGGGATTGACGCCGAGACCGGTGCAGCCACCATGCTGCAAGGGATGACCGCTCACTACCTCTGCTACACCACCTACCCCCTGGCGCCAGGAGACACCGCCCTGGTGCACGCAGGCGCTGGGGGTGTGGGCCTGCTGCTGGTCCAGATGTGCAAGTGGCTGGGAGCCCGGGTCATCACCACCGTCTCCACGGAGGCCAAGGCGCAACTAGCCAGAGAAGCAGGCGCCGACCAGGTGGTCATCTACACCGAGCAGGACTTTGAGACAGAGGTCAAGAGGTTCACCGGCGGAGAGGGCGTGCAAGTGGCCTACGACTCCGTGGGCGAGACCACCTTCAAGAAGAGCATCGCCTGCCTGGCGCGCCGGGGCTACCTTGTCCTGTACGGCCAGGCCAGCGGCCCCGTCCCACCTGTACCCACCTCCATCCTCCAGCAGCGTTCCCTCTTCCTTACCCGCCCCTCCCTGGGGGACTACACCGCCACAAGGGAGGAGTTGCTCCAGCGGGCTGGAGATGTACTGGGGTGGGTCCAGTCCGGGAGGCTCCAGTTGCGCATTCACGGCGAGTTCCCCCTGCGGGAGGCTTCGGAGGCGCACCGCCAGCTAGAGGGACGCCTGACCACGGGCAAGCTGCTCCTCATCCCCTAGCCGAGGGCACGGGGGCCTCTTGACCACCTGCGAGACCTGGGCTAAACTGGACATGTTTCTGGTGACCGGAGCGGGGCGGAACCACCCGTTCTCATCCCGAACACGGAAGTGAAACGTCCCAGCGCCGACGATACTGTTCTGGTAACGGAATGGGACAATAGGTCGTCGCCAGGAACACCGGATGCCCGGGCCATACGGCCCGGGCATCTCGCATTTTCCGCCTGCCCCACTTCCCACTTGAAAAACGCGCCCGGCAGCCGGCTAGTCTTTCTAGTCTAGCTCTGGGTTCTGGAGGCGACCCACTGGGGGTCAGTGTTGGCCTGGGCCATACTGCGTGCAGATGGCCTTTCCACCCGGCTACAGGGATGGAGGCCCACACGGTCGTGGGTGACGCAAGACCGGAGGCGCGCTGCAACCGTGGCCAGAGGCGCGACATCTGGAGAGCCACACCAGACGTAAGCTATTTAGGCTGAAGGCATTTTGCGGATGGCATGGGTGACGCAAAGACGCGGCCACGCCGCCGGGGCCATTCCAAGAGAGTAGGCACGAAGATGGACAAGGGACAAGCCGAGGTCTTCCACGATGCCGACCGGGCGATTTCGGCGTCGCAAACGGCTGCGGGAGGTCCCGCAGGCTCAGACCCGTCTGGCCTTTACAGTGACTACGGCCACTCGTATAATCAAAACAAAATAGCCAAGTTGTCGGCTGGGGTCACAGCCTTGATGGACACCGATAGTCTTCAGCACCAGACCATGGCGGAGCTTCTCCAGGAGGCGGAACCACCCCGTGGGGTCCGCTACGGTGAGATCGTAGAGGTGAGTGTAATTCGGGTTGACACGGACGCCATCCTGGTCAACCTGGGGCACAAGTGGGAAGGTATCATCCGTCAGCAGGAGATGCGCTCCCTCCCCTCTGAGAGGTTCGCGCAGCTAGCAGAGGGCGATACGCTGCTGGCCTACGTACTCCAGCCCGCAGGGGATGATGGAGAGGCTGTTCTCTCCCTGGACCGGGCCAGGGGCGAGCAAGGCTGGCGCACGCTGGAACGCCGCCTGGAAGACAGTGGAGTGGTGGAGGGCAAGATCGTAGGCTTCAACAAGGGTGGAGCCGTAGTGGATGTGGACGGGGTGCAGGGATTCGTCCCCCTCTCTCAACTGGCGCCCATCCCCAGGGAGGGCGGCAACAACCACGAGGCCTTGACCAAACGGGTGGGGGAGACGGTGAGCCTGAAGGTGCTGGAGGTGAACCGCCGCCGCAACCGTGCCGTGCTATCGGAGCGCAACGCCCTCCAGGAGCAGCGGGACCGCCAGAAAGAGCGGCTCATGGAGAGCCTCAAGGAGGGAGAGGTACAACGGGGCCGGGTGACAGGTGTATCCAGCTTCGGCGCCTTCGTGGACCTGGGTGGCGCCGACGGCCTCATTCACGTGTCCGAAATGTGCTGGACTCCGGTGCGGGACCCTCGGGACGTGGTGCAGGTAGGGAGCGAGGTGGATGTGTATGTGCTGCGGGTAGACAGGGAGGCCAAGCGCATCGCCCTGAGCCTCAAACGGCTTCAGCCGGAGCCCTGGGAGGCGTTGGCCGAGCGCTACTCTGTGGGTCAGACAGTAGTAGGCACAGTGACCAAGCTGGTGAACTTCGGCGCTTTTGCCCGCGTTGAGGGCGCGGTGGAGGGCTTGATCCATATCTCGGAACTGAGCGACCGGCACGTCCAGCACCCCAAAGAGGTGGTCAAGGAGGGTGACGTACTCACCCTCCGCATAGTTAGCCTGGATCCCCAACGGCGCCGACTCGGGTTAAGCCTGAAACAGGCGGAGGATATTCTGGGAGGGTAGCCGGCACCCACCGTCCGGAAACCCGGGGAGTGGCGCCGACAGGAGACCGAGATGGCAAGTAGATTCGAGAAGTTCTCCGAACGGGCACGCAGGGTGCTGTCCCTGGCCCAGGAGGAGGCCCAGCGCTTCAACCACACCTATATTGGTACCGAGCACATCCTGCTTGGGCTGGTGCGGGAGACGGATGGGGTTGCAGCTCGTGTGCTCGTGAACCTGGGGGTTGAGCTGCCCAAGGTGCGCTCCGCCGTGGAGTTCATCATCGGGCGGGGTGAGCGCCCCTCTCAAGGGGACATCGGGCTGACTCCCAGGGCCAAGAAGGTAATTGAACTGGCGGTGGACGAGGCGCGCCGCCTCAGCCACCACTACATCGGCACCGAGCATCTGCTCATTGGGCTGATGCGGGAAGGGGAGGGGGTAGCGGCAGGGGTGCTGGAGAGCCTGGGAATAACTCTGGACAAGGTGAGGGCGGAGACCAATCGCATTCTCAGCCAGAGCGCCTCCCAGAGCCACGCCGGAGGGCGCACTGCCACCCGCACACCCACCCTGGACCAGTTGGGCATGGACCTGACAGCGGCAGCCCGCTCTGGCAAGCTGGACCCCATCATCGGTCGGGCCAAGGAGATCCAGCGGGTCATTCAGATCCTCAGCCGGCGCACCAAGAACAACCCTGTGCTCATAGGCGAGCCGGGGGTGGGCAAGACCGCCATCGTGGAGGCCCTGGCCCAGCAGATCGCCTCGGGTGATGTACCCCATACCCTCCAGGGAAAGCGGGTGGTCACTCTGGACATGGGAGCCCTGGTGGCGGGCACGAAGTACCGTGGTGAGTTTGAGGAGCGGCTCAAGAAGGTCATAGAGGAGATCAAGACCTCGGGGAACTGCGTCCTCTTCATAGACGAGATGCACACCATGGTGGGTGCCGGCGCCGCCGAAGGGGCTGTGGATGCCGCCAACATCCTGAAGCCATCTCTGGCCAGGGGTGAACTCCAGTGCATCGGCGCCACCACCCTGGACGACTACCGCAAGTACGTGGAGCGGGACCCCGCCCTGGAGCGTCGTTTCCAGCCGGTGCGCGTGGACGAGCCCACGGTGGAGGAGAGCCTGGACATACTGAGGGGCATCAAGAGCCGCTACGAGCAGCACCACAACCTGCTCATCGAGGACGATGCCCTGAGGACGGCGGTCAGCCTCTCTTCCCGGTTCATCCCGGACCGGTTCCTGCCTGACAAGGCCATTGACCTGGTGGACGAGGCGGCGTCCCGGGTGCGCATCCGCAGCAGCAGCACCCCCCTTTCGGTGAAGGAAGCTAGCAAGGTGCTGGAGAGCGTGCGCCGGGAGAAGGAAGAGGCCTTGGGTCAGCAGCAGTACGAGTACGCTGCCGAGGTCCGCGAACGGGAGCTGAGGCTCACCGAGAAGCTACAGCACCTGGAGCAAGAATGGCAGTCCTCCCAGCAGCAGGGGCAGCCCACCGTCACCATGGAGGACGTGGCCGAGGTGGTCAGCATGTGGACGGGCATCCCGGTGACCCGGCTGGCCATAGAGGAGTCGGAGCGGTTGCTGCACATGGAGGAGGCGCTTCACAAGCGCATCGTGGGGCAGGACGAGGCCATTGCCGCCATCTCCAAGGCGGTGCGCCGCGCCCGGGCGGGACTGAAGGACCCCCGCAGGCCCATCGGCAGTTTCCTCTTCCTCGGCCCCACCGGAGTGGGCAAGACGGAGCTGGTGCGTGCTCTGGCCGAGTTCATGTTCGGCTCCGAAGATGCCATGATCCGGCTGGACATGTCGGAGTTCATGGAGCGCCACACGGTGGCCCGCCTGGTGGGAGCGCCTCCAGGCTACGTGGGCTACGAAGAGGGAGGGCAGCTCACCGAGGCAGTGCGCCGCAGGTCCTACTGCGCCATTCTGCTGGACGAGATTGAGAAGGCCCACCCAGAGGTGTTCAACATCCTGCTCCAGATCTTCGATGACGGCCACCTCACTGATGCCAAGGGGCGGAGGGTGGACTTCCGCAACTCCATTGTGGTGATGACCAGCAACATCGGCTCGGACCTCATCAAGCAGGACACCGCCATCGGCTTCGCTACCAAGACAGAGGACGCCAAGACGGTGACGCAGAAGTACGAGCGGATGAAGGAAAAGGTCCTGGACGAGGTGAAGCGGTTCTTCAGGCCGGAGTTCCTTAACCGCGTCGAGGGCACCGTGGTGTTCCACGCCCTGGAGAGGACTCACATCGTCCAGATTGTGGACCTGATGCTGAAGAACGCGCGCCAGCACCTGCTGGAGAGGGGTATGTCCCTGGACATAACCCAGGCAGCCAGGGAATGGCTTGCTGAGAAGGGCTATGACCCAACCTTTGGCGCTAGACCTCTCCAGCGGGTAATACAGACCCACATAGAGGACAGACTGTCCGAAGAGCTCCTGGCGGGGCACTTCCAGCCCGGGGGCACCGTACACATAGACGTGGAGGGGGGCGAGTTGGTGCTACGGTCCGAGGTGGCGGTGGCGTCCACTTAGGACCGGGGTGCGGGTGCCGGACAGGAAAGCTGGCACATGCCAAAGAGCCGGGCGGAGAAGGGTGCCTTCGTCTGCCAGGAGTGCGGCAACGAGAGCCTCAAATGGCTGGGGCACTGCCCCGCCTGTGATGCGTGGAACAGCTATGCTCAGGTCTCTTCACCTCCCACGCTCCGCCGGGGCACCTGGGTCACCACCGCCGCCAGCCCACAGGAGCTCGCCTCCGTAGCCACCCAAGAGGACCAGCGTCTCACCTTCCCCTTTCGGGAGATGAATCGGGTGCTGGGGGGTGGTGTAGTGCGGGGCTCGGTCGTCCTTATGGCGGGGGAGCCTGGCATCGGCAAGTCCACCCTCCTCCTTCAGGCCGCGGAGGCCCTGGCCTCCGGCGGACAGCCAGTCCTTTACGTTTCTGGCGAAGAGTCAGCGGCCCAGGTCAAGCTGCGCGCCGAGCGCCTGGGCCTTCAGGGCCGGGGCCTCTTCTTCGTTGGGGAGACCTGCGTGGAGGAGGTGCTCCGTCACCTGGAGCAGGTATCTCCCACCTTGGCCATTGTGGACTCCATCCAGACCCTGTACTCGGAGGAGGCCCCCTCCACTGCCGGCAGCGTTGCGCAGGTGCGAGAATGCACACGGCTGCTGCTTCAGTGGGCCAAGGGCCGCGGCGCCGCTCTGTTCCTGGCAGGCCATGTCACCAAAGACGGCACGGTGGCCGGGCCCAGGGTGCTGGAGCACATGGTGGACGTGGTCCTGTACCTGGATGGCGAGTCTATGGGCGTTCACCGAATACTCCGCAGCGTCAAGAACCGCTTCGGCTCCACCAACGAGCTGGCCCTGTTCCAGATGAGTGACCACGGACTGGAGGAGGTGTTAGACCCCTCCGGGGCTTTCCTGGGACAGCACCCGGCGGGGGTTGCCGGCTCGGCGGTAATCGTCACCCTGGAAGGCAGCCGCCCCCTGCTGGCCGAGGTGCAGGCCCTGGCCATCCCCAGCGTGTTCACTCCCCCTCGGCGCACCTGCAACGGGGTAGAGTTCAACCGCCTGGTCATGGTGGTGGCGGTCCTGACCAAGCAGGCAAACCTGGCGCTGGGCTCTCAGGACATTATTCTGAACGTGGCGGGAGGTCTGCGGGTGGGAGAGCCCGCCGCAGACCTGGGCATGGCCATGGCCATCGCCTCCAGCTTCCGAAACTCTCCCCTGGACCCAGGGTGCGTTTACATGGGAGAGCTGGCCCTTAGTGGGGAACTGCGCCCCGTCCCCCAATTGCGACGCAGGCTTCGGGAGGCCTCCCGGCTGGGGTTCCACAAGGCCCTGGTGCCGTTAGCCAGGGAGGAGACCCCTTCGCCGGAGGATGGCATAGAGGTGGTTGCCCTGAGCACACTGGCGGAGGCCATCAGGTGCGCCCTTCCGGGCCGCCACGCCCCCAGCCACAGGAGCATGGAATGACAGAAGCAGCGCCCCGCTACATTGGCCTGAACGAGCTGGTGGAAGAGTTGGGCCAGGAGTTGTCCCGGGCTAGATTCCGCCGGACCTACAGCAGCCGGGGGCACCTGGTGGACGACATGGAGAAGGTGGTGAGCCGTTTTCTGGAGCGCCGACTCGCCAGCGTCGGGCTGGAGTTCCAACTGTGGCGAGGGGTAGCGGAGGCGACCAGCCCTGAGGGCATCGAGCCAACGGTGCTTTTCGGAGCGGAGTTCTGTCCCGATCTGGTGGCCCAGGTATCTAAGTCACCTGCCGTGGCGCTCCACGCTGAGCTGGTCCGCAGCAAGGCCAGGACCGCAGGCCACATCGCAGCGGCCATAGGCGCCTCTCTGGCCTACGCGCGGAGATACCCGGCTGTCCTCACCCTGGTGCACATGGACCGACAGCAGGAGGGCCCTGGCCCCCAGGTGGTGGAGCGCGAGCTGGTCATGAGCCTCTGGAGCCTTCACAAGGTGAGACTCGTCTTTAGCTAGAGGCTATTCCGAAACGCTCAGAGGCACAGCCTCCGATGGCGGGGGCCCAAAAAGAATTCTGGAACGGATGCTAGCAGAAGAAGGAAAGACCGCTGGGCTTCTTGACGCGGGGGCCGGCGGCGGATATAGTAGCATGTGTGAGCGGCCTGATGGGCCGCCCTTTCTTGGCGTTTTTCATCCGGCCTCCCGCCCGAGTGGCGCAAGGGTAGCGCAACCGATTTGTAATCGGTAGGTTGGCGGGTTCGAATCCCCTCTCGGGCTCCGGCAATGGAGCGCTGGGGGTCTTGTCAGGAGATGTGGCGAGTGTAGCTGTGGTATGGTACAGTGCTCTAGTCCGGGGAGGGGTGGGTGAGCGGTTTAAGCCACCAGACTGTAAATCTGGCGCCCTTAGGGCTTCGTAGGTTAGAATCCTACCCCCTCCACCACAAGAGGACCCATAATTGAGCAGGATCGTCACGAAGGAATGCCCACATAGCTCAGCCGGTAGAGCACGTTCTTGGTAAGAACGAGGTCGCCGGTTCGATTCCGGCTGTGGGCTCCGTGACCAAACCAAGGAGGAGACGGAATGTCCAAGCGCATCTTTCAGAGGACCAAGCCACACATCAACGTGGGAACCATTGGACATGTGGACCACGGCAAGACTACTTTGACCTCCGCCATCACCATGGTCCTCAGCAAGACTACCGGTGCCCAGTTCAGACCCTACGATAGCATTGACAACGCGCCGGAGGAGAAGGCCAGAGGCCTGACCATCGCGATCACCCACGTGGAGTACGAGACGGAGAAGCGCCACTACGCCCACGTGGACTGCCCTGGCCACGCGGACTATATCAAGAACATGATCACCGGTGCCGCCCAGATGGACGGCGCCATCCTGGTGGTGGCCGCCGACGACGGGGTAATGCCCCAGACCAGGGAGCACCTCCTGCTGGCGCGCCAGGTGGAGGTGCCCAGGATTGTGGTGGCACTGAACAAGGTGGACCTGGTGCCCGACGAGGACCTCCTGGCGGTCACGGAACTGGAGCTCAGGGAAGAGCTTTTCCCCAAGTACAATTTCCCGGGGCAGGAGATCCCCATTATCCGGGTGAGCGCCACCAAGGCCCTGGAATGCGGCTGCGGGAAGCGCGAGTGCCAGTGGTGCGGCGCCATCCTGAAGCTTATGGACGCCGTGGACTCGTACATACCTGTACCCCAGCGGCCCAAAGATCGCCCCTTCCTCATGCCCATCGAGGACGTGTTCGCCATCAAAGGGCGGGGCACGGTGGTCACCGGGCGCGTGGAGCGCGGCACCGTCCGGGTGGGTGAAGATGTGGAGATAGTGGGGCTGATAGAGACCCGCAAGACGGTGTGCACTGGCGTAGAGATGTTCCACAAGAGCCTGGAAGAGGCCGAGCCTGGCGACGCCGTAGGCTGCCTCCTTCGCGGCATCGAGCGGGAGGATGTAGAGCGGGGCCAGGTGCTGGCCAAGCCAGGCTCCATCCGCCCCCACTCCGAGGCCGACGCCGAGGTCCTGGTGCTGAGCAAGGAGGAGGGTGGCCGCCACACGCCGTTCTTCCCGGGCTACAAGCCCCAGTTCTACATCCGCACCACCGACGTCACGGGTGAGATAGTCCTCCCTGAGGGCGTAGAGATGGTAATGCCTGGGGACAACACCAGAATGCACATCAAGCTCATCTACCCTGTGGCCCTGGAGGAGGGGCTGCGCTTCGCCATACGGGAGGGCGGGCGCACCGTGGGCGCAGGGGTGATCACAAAGGTCACGGGGTAAGGCAAACACTATGGCCAAGAAACGTGGCGAGGCACGGGTGCTGATAACGCTGGCCTGCTCCGACTGCAGGGAACGCACCTACCACACCGAGAAGAACAGGCGCAACGACCCAAATCGCCTGGAGTTGCGTAAGTTCTGCCCGCGGTGCAGGGCACAGAAAGCACACAGAGAAGTGAGGTAGGCAAAGTGGCCAAGCCGCCGGGGGGAGCTGCGTTGCGGGGCATGCTTTCAGAGTCCCGTGGGGCCGCAGGGGGCCCTGTGCGCCTCTTCCGAGAGGTGGTCAGCGAGCTGCGCAAGGTGGTCTGGCCCAGCAGGCAAGAGGCGACCCGCCTGACGCTGCTGGTCATAGCTATCGCCGTGGCCATCGGCTTCTTCCTGGGGCTAATTGACCTGCTGTTCAACCAGACCCTGAACCGACTCATACTGGGAGGATGAAGGGCCCCCTGTCACGCATTCCATGAGCACCACTGTCACAGAGCAAGAGCCGCGCTGGTACATTGCCCACACCTACTCCGGACACGAGGAGCGGGCCAAGAAGAACCTTGAGCAGCGCATCGAGTCCATGGACATGCAGAACAAGATCTTCCGTGTGGTGATCCCCACGGAGGAGGAGATCGAGATCAAGGAGGGGCGCCGGAAGGCGGTGCAGCGCAAGGTGTTCCCGGGCTACCTCCTCATCCGGATGCACATGGACGACGAGAGCTGGTATGTGGTGCGCAACACCCCAGGCATCACCGGCTTCGTCTCCACCGAAGACGAGCACGAAAAGCGCCCCAAGCCCGTTCCCCTGGAGGAGAAGGAAGTCGACTCCATCATGAATCGTATGCGCTCCGAGACGCCGCGGGTACGGGTGGGGTTCCAGCCCGGTCAGACGGTGCGCATCACCGAGGGGCCCTTTGCCGATTTCATGGGCACGGTGAGCGACATAGACACCGACAAGGGCAAGGTACGAGTCCTGGTCTCCTTCTTCGGCAGGGAGACCCCGGTGGAACTGGACTTCCTCCAAGTGGAGAAGACGTAGCGGAGGCCCCGGGTGGCAAAGAAAATACGCGCTATCATCAAGCTTCAGATCGCCGCGGGACAGGCCACACCGGCTCCTCCCGTGGGCCCCGCTTTGGGCCAGCACGGGGTCAACATAATGCAGTTCGTCAAGGACTACAACGCCCGCACCGCCGAGCAACAGGGGACCATCGTGCCGGTGGAGATCACGGTCTTTGAGGACCGCTCCTTCACCTTTGTCACCAAGACGCCTCCAGCGTCAGAGCTGCTAAGAAAGGCGCTCAAGCTGGAAAAGGGGAGCGGTCAAGCGCTCCACCAGGAGGTCGGCGAGATTACACGCTCCGCCCTGCGGCAGATAGCTGAGACCAAGATGAAAGACCTGAACGTGAACTCTGTAGATGGGGCCATCAGGATCATCGAGGGGACAGCCCGCAGCATGGGGATCAAGGTCGTGGAGGGGTAGAACGCTAGCAATTGGGAGCAGCGTCCACTATGGCTACACGCGGAAAGAAATACCAGGAGGCCCTCTCTCTCGTCGAGCGGGGCCGGGCTTACTCACCCCAGGAGGCGGTGGAACTGGCCAAGCAAGCCTCTCGCCGCGCCTTCGACGAAACGGTGGAGTTGCACCTCCGCACCACCGCAGATACCAAGCAGGCAGAGCAGATGGTGCGAGGCGTGGCTGTTCTCCCCAATGGTCTGGGGCGCAAGATACGGGTGCTTGTGTTTTCCCAGGGAGATGCCGCCAGGGTAGCGGAGCAGGCGGGCGCCGACTATGTGGGCGGCGACGACCTGGTCCAGAAAATCGAGAGTGGTTGGCTGGAGTTCGATGTGGCCATAGCCACGCCGGACATGATGGGGCGCATCGGCAAGCTGGGCCGTATCCTGGGCCGCAAGGGGCTGATGCCCAACCCCAGGACCGGGACTGTGATCCAGCCCGGTGAGATAGCCCGCGCCGTGGAGGATGCCAGAAAGGGGCGGGTGGAGTACCGCATGGACCGGACGGCCATCATCCATGCCCCAGTGGGCAAGGCGAGCTTCGAGAGCCGCGCCCTCTTGGAGAACCTGGCGACCCTGGTGGAATCGGTGATGCGCCAGCGCCCAGCAGGTGTGAAGGGCCAGTTCGTCCGCAGCGCATACCTGACTACCACCATGGGGCCGAGCATCAAGCTGGACTTGCCCACTACCCTTTCGCTCACTGTAGAATAGAGTAGCGCCAGCGCCGTAGACAGCGGGTGGCCTTTCCGCGATAGCTATGCGCGAAAGGGCCAGAATGCGGTAGCGCCCGCCGAGGCCTTTGTGCGCCACGATAGCCGTGGCCGGGGCTCGCGTCTGTCTGCGGACGCGAGCCTTGTTATATGAGTGAGGTGGTGTATGCCAACAGAGCTGAAACGACAGCAGGTGGAGGACCTGGCCCAGAAGCTCCGCCAGTCCGTGATAGTCATCGCCACGGACTTCCGAGGCCTTCCAGTGAACGCGCTCAGCGATCTGCGCCGCCGGCTGCGGGCATCGGGGAGCGAATACAGGGTGGTGAAGAACACCCTGACCAAGCTGGCGGCCGAGCAGGCGGGGAAACCTGAGATCGCCTCCCTGCTGGAAGGCCCAACCGGCCTGGTCATCGGCTATCGCGACCCCCTGGAGCCCGCCAAAGCCCTGCTCGAATATATCCGCAGCACGCGCTCCTCCATGGTGGTGCGCTCTGCGGTGCTGGAAGGCAGGACCATGACGGGCCCGGAGGTTTCCACTTTGACCACGCTGCCCTCCAGGGAGGAGTTGGTGGCCAGAGTGATGGGCCAGCTTCAGGGCCCTCTGGCCAGCCTGGTGAACGTCCTGAGCGCCCCGCTGCGGGGCCTGGCCACCGTGCTGGAGCGCAAGGTAGCCCAGGAGAACGCTGGCTGAGGGCGCCCCGGAGCCTGACAGACGTAATCTGAGATACCAATGTGGAACCCAGGAGGAGGAGATACCGATGGACAAGGACGAGTTGCTGCAAGCCATCAAGGGGATGACGGTCCTGGAACTCTCGGAGCTGGTAAAGGCCCTGGAGAAGGAGTTCGGCGTCAGCGCCGCGCCCGTGGCCGCGGTCTCAGTAGCTGCGGCAGGTCCCGCAGGCGCCGCAGCCACAGCAGCGGCCCCTGCTGAGGAGGAGAAGACCGAGTTCAACGTCATCCTGAAAGAGGTCGGCCCCAACAAGATCAACGTGATCAAGGCGGTCCGTGAGGTCACCAGCCTGGGGCTCCGGGAGGCCAAGGAGTTGGTGGAGGCCGCCCCCAAGCCGGTCCGGGAGGCCGTGAGCAAGGATGATGCTCAGAAGGTCAAGCAGAAGCTGGAGGAGGCGGGCGCCGTGGCGGCGGTGGAGTAACCATCTTCCCGCCTAGGGCGGGGGTAACTCCGCTGCAAAACTCGGTCGTGCAGCGGCTTGTAGCGCCTCCCGCCACCCCGCAGCGGCTACCTGGGGGGCAGGAGCATGAGCCGTAGAAAGGACCTGGAACGGGTCAAGGCGATGCAGCGCCTTGACCCAGATTACAAGGGGTTCCGCGGTCATCAGGAGGAGCCCACCCGTAAGGCACCCCTGGAGGCTGTGGTGTGCGTGGTCTGCCAGCACAAGCGAAACGTGCCCCGGGGCATCGCCCTGGAACAGGGCGACCACTACGTATGCATGAGCTGCCGGGAGAAGTCTGAGGGCGAAGGTGCGGCGTGACCAGCGGTGGCAAGGCGCAGCCGGCAGAGTACCACCCCATGATCCGGGACCTCCCTCCTGGGGAACGGCCCCGGGAGCGGCTTAGAGACAGGGGCGCCGCCTACCTGAGCAACGCGGAGCTCCTGGCCATCGTACTGCGGACCGGCTCCTCCACGGAGAGCGTGCTGAACCTGGCGGGCCGACTTCTCGCCCAGTTCCACGGGCTGGAGGGGCTGGCCGCAGCCAGCTATCCAGAGCTGTGCGGTGTGCGCGGGCTGGGAGATGCGAAGGCCTCCCAGCTCAAGGCGGCGCTGGAGCTGGGGCGCCGCCTGGTAACGCTTCAGGCCGAGGCACGGGTCACCATCACCTGCCCCCAGGACGTGGCCAACCTGCTATCCGCGGAGATGGGCCTGCTGGAGAACGAGCACCTCAGAGTGGTGCTGCTGGACACCAAGAACCACGTGGTGGGAACGCCCGAGGTGTACCGCGGGAGCGTGAACAGCACCACAGTGCGCGTGGCGGAGGTGTTCAGGGAGGCGGTGCGTCACAACTGCCCAGCCATAATCGCGGTGCACAACCATCCCTCCGGAGACCCCGCTCCCAGCCCGGAGGATGTACAGGTGACGCGCCAGCTTATAGACGGGGGCAAGGCCCTGGACATCACCCTCCTGGACCACGTCATCATAGGGCGCCAGCAGTTCGCAAGCCTCAAGGAGAAGGGGCTCGCCTTCTCCTGATGTCCTATCTCACCGCCGAACTGAAAGCACTTCCACTCACCAAATAGCCCCTCTTCGCTTCGGCACCCCGACGCGAGCGCGCACCGCCTCCAAGCTCAGCATACCAGTACCAACTGTCATAGTTCACCGTACACAAGGCCCAACCCAACCCCGCTCACCCTGAGAGCTTGTGAATCAATGATGCGACGCATCACCGTCATTCCGGCGGAGGCCGGAATCCAGAGGAGCGTTCACTGGACCCCGGCTTTCGCCGGGGTGGCGAGATACGACAAGTCATTTGACCGACACTACACTAGCGGCCCTTGAAGACAGGCTTGCGCCTCTCCCGCCACGCCTGGTGCCCCTCCTTGCGGTCCTCGGTGAGCACAGCGGCCATGAAGCGGAGGCGGTTGGCCTTGACGGTCTGCTCCATCCCAATCTCCAGCCCCGCCTTGATGTCCTCCTTGGTCAGCTTCACCGAGAGGGGCGCCAGCTCGGTGATCTCCCTGGCCCAGGCCGTGGCCTCGGCCATCAGCCCCTCCAGGGGCACCACCTTGTTGGCCAGGCCCACCCGGTACGCCTCCTGGGCGTCCACCATGCGGGACATGAGGGCCATCTCCATGGCCTTGCCCTTGCCCACCCAGTGGGCCAGCCGCACCGCCCCCGCATATCCTGGGACGATGCCCAGCCTGGTCATGGGGAAGCAGAAGACGGCGTTCTCTGAGGCTATGACCATGTCGCACAGTATGACCAGGTTCAGCCCAGCGCCTATGGCGTAGCCGTTGACTGCGGCGATGATGGGCTTGGGGTAGTGGTCCACGGCCTCCAGGGCGCTGGGGCCGCGGGCCAGGTACTCCGCCGGGCCCTCGGCGTGGTGGGTCTTGGGGTCTTTGACAAAGGCCCCGGCGCAGAAGGCCTTGTCCCCCGCGCCGGTGAGGATGCTACAAAGCACGTCGTCGTCCCCGGCCATGACCTGGAGCACGTCCCTTATCTCTCCCTGCATCCCTGGGGCCAGGGCGTTGCGGTTCTGGACCCGGTTGAGGGTGACTATGCCCACGTGGTCCCGCTTCTCGTACAGGATGTTCTCGTACTCCATGGCTCCTCCTTTTGTGCGGCCTACTTGATCTTGTCGCGCCGAGAGAGGTAGTCCTCCCACCATGCCTCGCGCCAGCCTGGCTGCTCCTCACCGCCGGCGAGAATCTCCTTGACCTGCTCGGATACAAAGCCCACGATCTCCCCGCACCGGTAGGCCCGCTCCGGGCTGGCGAAGTCCCGGAACTGGCCAGTGAGCTCGCCGCACAGCACCGTGCCGTACCTCTCGCGGAACCTCTCGACCACCGCCTTGGTGCGAGCGTAGGCGGGGCCAGCGGCCTTGGCCACTGGAGTCAGGTCCCCGAACTTGAGCCCAACGGCCATGGCTGCGGCGGAGACACAACCGCACAAGTTCTTCGAGAGCCCCACGCCGCCGCCAAAGGAGGTCGCGGCCCGCACCAGGGCCTCGGGTACATCCAGCACACCTTCATCCTTCAAGCCTAGAAGGACGGACTGCGCTCAGTTGTACTTGCCCGTGACGAAGATATCCACTGCATGGGGCCGATGCTGCGGCTCTCTCTGTGCCATCGCTGTCTCCTGGGTTGAATCGTGCCAGGCTGCCACCCGTGGGCAACCCGGCAGGCGTCCGACAGTATAGCACCATCGGGCCGGTTTGGCGCAGCTATTCTGCTGGCCTGCTAGACGCGGCGGCCCGGTATGGCCACAATAGGGGATGGAGTCGTGTCGGAGATCCAAGGGTGCCTGCCAACCTGCCACCGCAGTACCACGAGGCGGAGCAACGCTTCCGCAAGGCCAGGTTGCTCCCGGAGAAGATGGCCGCTCTCCAGGAGATGCTGGCCATCATGCCCAAGCACAAGGGGACCGACCACCTGAAGGCCGAGCTGCGCGCCAGGATGGCCAAGCTCACCGAGGAGCTGGAGATGGGCTCCCGGAGTGGCGGAGGGCGAACGCAGCCCTTCTCCCTGCCCAAGGAGGGCGCAGGCCGCGCCGCGCTGGTGGGGCTGCCAAACTCGGGGAAGTCTCTCCTCCTGGCGCAGGCCACGGGCGCCCAGGCCAGGGTGGCCCCGTACCCGTTCGCCACCAAGGAGCCTGTCCCGGGTATGCTCCGCTTCGAGAATGTGCGCATCCAGCTTGTAGACACTCCCTCAATCAATGACCGGGAGGTGCAGACCAGGCTCTACGGGCTGCTTCGGACCAGCGATGTGCTGGTGGTGATGGCGGACCTGGGCGCCGATGCCGCGTCGCAGGCCCGGCAGGTGCTGGCCCAACTGGAGGAGTGGGGCTTTCAGCTTCTTGCCAGGGACGAGGAGCCCGACCCCGACAGCCTGCGCCCGGCCAAGCGGGTGGTGCTGGTGGGCAGCAAGGCGGACCTCCCAGGGGCCGCCGCGCAGTTCCAGCGCCTCGCGGCGGAGTACGGGACGAGGTTCCCAGTGATGATGGTTTCGGCGGCGCAGGTGATGGGCCTGGAGGAGCTGGCACGGGAGGTGTTCAGGACCCTGCGGGTGGTCCGGGTGTACACCAAGGCGCCTGGCAGGGAGGCGGAGCGCACCGAGCCCATCATCATGCCCGTGGGCAGCACCGTGGGCGAGGCCGCCGAGAAAGTCCACAAGCAGTTCCGAAGCATGAGGTACGCCGTCCTGTGGGGCCCCTCGGGCAAGTTCGGTGGCCAGCGGGTGGGGCGCGAGCACACCCTGGCCGACGGGGACGTGGTGGAGTTGCACGGGTAGGACGGGCCCGAAAGGGCGCATAGCCAGCGGCTATATGACACCGGTCATGGTTCCGTAAGGTCGGCATGGGTGTGGGCTAGCCCGCCGGACACTCGCTCTGGGCCTCCGCCGAGGTGCCTATCCACGTGTAAGCTTCCCTGAACGCTTCTTTGTCTTGGACAGCTTCACAGATTCTGCCATCTTACGCTTGTCACGGTGTGCTTTCTTGTGCTAATATGTGCCCTGAAAGGACGGAGAATTCCTTGCCAGGAGATGAAACACCTATGGTGATACTGAAGGAATGGTACACAGTGGAAGAAGCCGCTAAATACCTTGGCGTTTCAAGGCGGACAATTTACAAGCTAACCAAGGAGGGCCGTCTCCGCACGCACATTCTGGGAAAGGAGCGCACCCGCCGCTTCCGCAAGGAGGACTTGGACAAGGTGCCCCAGCCCTTGGAAAGTGGGGCTGAGCAGCGGGAGATCGAAGCTTTGACAGCGCTTTCCGCTGCTGGCGACCCACTGTTGGCCGAGCTTTGGAGCAACAAGAAGGATGCCGCCTACGACACAGTATAAGCGCGGAGACGTAGTCCTGGTCAACTTTGTGTTCTCAGAGGAGACCGGTGTGAAACGCAGACCCGCACTGGTGGTAAGCTCAGATGCCTATCATCAGGGCAGGCAAGAAGCTATTATTGCAGCTATCACGAGCAATGTTGGCCGCCTTCTGATTGGCGACCATATTGTCTCCAGGTGGGAGGAGGCTGGTCTCCTCTATCCCTCCGTGGTCACGGGGATAATCAGAACGACAAAACAATCCATGATCTCCCGGCGACTGGGGGCACTTGTTGAGTCCGACATGCGCGGAATCGAGGCGAAGCTGCGGCAGGTGTTGGTATTGTGAGGCATAAGAAAGCGTATGAGCTGTTTTACCAGACGACCAGTCGAGTCACGAATCTGTGGCCAGCAGTTGCCTCAGCCTGGGCACCGCGTCCGGCCGAAGAAAGTTCGAGTGCTGTCCGCTGAGGCGCACCAAGCAGGATTCGAACCTCTGATTTGGGCTTGCAGGTGTTGCGCGGCTCAACCCCTTGAACCCGCCCAATCCCTGCTACCGCGCCCAGAAACAGTTGAGGTTTGGCTGCCTTGCGGGTCCAAGCTCTCCAGGGGGGCGCGGCGGCCCGCTCACCCCGGACTTCCGGAACGACGGGCGTGGCCCTCGCTTCGCAGCGCGTGGAGAAGGATGAGATGTGCGGGGCGTGTGCCGAGCCGGGTGGTGTCTAGAGGCCGTTCGGAAAATCCTCACCCCCTATCCCCCTCTCCTTTGCCAAAGGAGAGGGGGAAAAGAATGAATCTGGGGGACCCCCCAGACCCCCGGCAGAGGGGGCACACCCCCTCTGCACTCCCCCAGGAATGCATTTCCGAACAGCGTTTAGACCCTCGTCACCGGGTTGCGGAGCACGCCGATGCCCTGGACCTCTACTTCCATCACGTCGCCGGCCTGGATGGCGGGTGGGGTGCCCGGCGTGCCGCTGAGAATAACGTCGCCGGGGAGCAGGGTGACCATGTGGGAGAACTGGCTTACCAGCTTGGGCACGTTGAGGACCATCTGGCTGGTGCGGCCATCCTGCTTCACCACCCCGTTGATGCGCGAGACGATGCGGACGTCGGCGGGGTCCAGCTCCGTCTCCATGGCCGGGCCCAGGGGGCAGAAGGTGTCGAAGTTCTTGGAGCGGATGGGCTTGCCCTCCTGCCGCGTGATGTCGCGGGCGGTGATGTCGTTGACGCAGGTGTAGCCCAGGATGTAGCCCATGGCCTCTGCTACGGACACCCGGTGGGCCCTGCGCCCGATGACCACGGCCAGCTCCGCCTCCATCACCACGTCCTGGGTCTCCGGTGGCAGGACCACGGGCTCGCCCTGGGCCACCAGGCAGGTGGGCACCTTGAAGAACGGCATGGGCGGGCCCATCGGGTCGGGCCGGGGGTAGTTGAACCCTATTGCGACTATCTTGCTGGGCTGGACCGGGGCCAGAAGGCGCGCGTCCCCCAGAGCACACTTCTCTTTGCCCTTGTGGAACTCGCCGAAGAGGTCGCCGTGGAGGGAGTAGATGGTATCGCCCTCCAGGATGCCGTAGAGCGCCGCGTCCCCCCAGGCAAAGCGCACGATCTTCACGGTGGCCGCCTCCTTTTTCGGGCGGAGCGCCCGGGCGTGTCCCTGGGTCGCTAGCACCTAGTGGGCAATGGGGCCGCCGCTGAAAAAATGTCATTGCGAGGCCCGACGAAGGAGGGCCGTGGCAATCTGGTGGTGGGGTTCACCCCTCCTCCAGATTGCTTCGTCGTCCGCCTCCGGCGGACTCCTCGCAATGACAATTCAATAACGTGTTTCAGGAGCACCACATTACCCCCTGGGCAGCCCAAGGCCCCGGCGGGCGATGACGTCTCGCTGGATCTGGCTGGTGCCGCCGCCGATGGTGCGGACCACGGAGGTCCGGTAGGCGCCCTCCATCTTGCCCTCCAGGGGCGCCTTGGGCTCACCCTCGGCCAGTTGGCCATAGATGCCCATGATCTGGGTGCCCGCGTTGGCGATGCGCTGCTCCAGCTCGGTGGCCCATGCCTTCTCTGCGGAGGCCTCGTAGTTGGGGACCAACCCCTTCTCGATCATCCATGTGCTGCGATAGGCGAAGAGGCGTGCCACCTCCACCTCCGTGGCCAGCTCGCCCACAATCTGGCGCACCACCGGGTCCTTGGCCAGGGGTCTGCCGTCTGCCTTGGCCGTTCGCACGAACTGAAGGAGGCCGGTGAGCACCCGGACGCAGGCGATGTACCTGTTGGCGCCCACCCGCTCAAAGTCAAGGGCCATAGCCACGTGGTACCAGCCGCGGTTGGGCTCGCCGATGAGGTTCTTCTTGGGTACACGGACGTTCTCCAGGAAGAGCTCGTTGGTGCGCCCGCCGCCCAGGGTCCACAGGGGCCGGACGGTGACGCCGGCGCTATCCAGCGGCACGATGAAGACGGAGAGGCCACGGTGCTTGGGGGCGCTGGGGTCGGTGCGGGCTAAAAGCCAGGCGTGGCTGGCGATGTGCCCCTCGGTGTGGAACATCTTCTGGCCGTTGATGACGTAGTCGTCGCCGTCCTCCACGGCGCGGGTCTGGAGGGAAGCCAGGTCGCTCCCCGCGTTGGGCTCGGTGTATCCCAGGGAGAGCTCCATCTCGCCGTGGACAATGTGAGGCAACCACTCTCGCTTCTGATCATCGGTGCCCACCCGGAAGATGGTGGGCCCCACCATGGTCAGGGCAGTGGCGGGGAACCACACGCCAGCCTTTTCCATCTCCTCCCACAGCAAGTACTGGTACGCCATCCCCTTGCCCTGGCCTCCGTACTCCTTGGGCCACGCCACGGCGAGCCACCCCCTCCTGCCCATCTCCAGGACGATCTCCCGCTCCTCCTGTGTCACCACCTTGGGGTCCCGGGGGTCCAGCGGAAGGGAGTCGCGGGTCTCCTTGGGCCACCGCTCGTCCAGGAATACCTTTACCTGCTGCCGGAACTCTTCCTGCTCTGGAGTGAAGCGAAAGTCCATAGTCCCTCCCCGCCTGCGTCATAGCCAGGCTAGGGGAAGCCTATCTCTTGCCCAGTGGGGTGTCAAGGAGCACCTACCGGTGTCCAGAGGCACGCGGTACACTGTGGCGGGACTGAGGCCAGACCCCTGTAGGGCATCCCGACAAGTCGGGAGAACCTGCCCGCCCACGACGGTCGGGCTGGGAAACCCGACCTGCGGGGTCAATCGCAATTCTCGGCTATCTGTGTCCTGCGGCACGCGGCACATTGTGGCGGACTGAGACCGCTCGGTAGCTAGGTAAGGGAGGGCCCATGTCGGCAGCGAGCCTCTGGAGAGACAGGGTCAGGGCCCACCACGCCCAGTCCCTCAAGGCCCAGGGTGGGGAGGAGCGGGCCAAGGACTTCTGGAGCCCCTTCGTTTCCGCCTTCATGGCCGACCCGCGCCGGGCCAACGACCCTGTGGTGGACCGGCTGGCCCGGGAGGCCAGGCCCGAGTGGACTGTCCTGGACGTGGGCAGCGGCGCGGGGAGACTTGCCCTGCCCCTGGCCCTGCGGTGCTGCCACGTGACTGCTGTGGAGCCATCGGAGAGCATGCTGGAGGCCCTTCGGCAGGGCGCACGAGAGGCGAGTATCCAGAACCTCACCGCCGTCCAGGGGAGATGGGAGGAGGTGGAGGTGGCGCCGGCGGATGTGGTGCTGTGCGCCCACGTGCTGTACGGGGTGGAGGAGGTGGGACCCTTCGCCCGAAGGCTGGAGGCGCATGCCAGGGAGCGCGTGCTGCTCCTAATGTTCAACAGGGCACCCCAGTCTCCTCTTTCACCCCTTTGGAAGCTGGTGCATGGGGAGGAGAGGGTGGACCTGCCGGGCCTTCGAGAGCTTTTGAATGTCCTGTGGGAGATGGAGATATACCCGGACCTGGAGATGTTCCCGGAGGCTGGCCCCAGGGCGTACGAGAGCTGGGAGGGGGCGCGCGATGAGTTCCGGCGGCGGCTGTACGTGGAGCCGGGGACGGAGACAGACCGGCGGCTGGAGCGGGCCATGGCGGAGCTACTGGAGGAGAGGGCAGCGGGCTTTGTGGTGCGCGGGGCAGCGCCCCTGCGCCTCGGGCTCATTTCGTGGAAGCCTGCGTAGAGGCGACATCCCCTTAGCCGATTGACAGGCACCCCCTCTTGATGTAGGCTGTCTTGCAAGTATTGATACTGAGTATCTTTCATGCTCACAGTAGAGGACATACTGCATGCCATTGAGGATGGCGGGTACCGGGCCACCGGAAGCCGGAGGCGGCTGCTGGAGACGCTGGCGGCCCGGGGCGAGGGCTTCACCGCCGAGGAGCTGGTGGGCGAGGTGAGGGGGGTGGGGCGGGCCACGGTGTACCGGACCATTCGTCTGCTGCTGCGGCAGGGCCTGCTTTGCAAGCTGACGCTCCAGGATGGTGCGCCCCGCTACTCTCTATCCAGGGTGGGCCATCACCACCACGTGGTGTGCGTGCGCTGCGGTGCCGTGCGGGACTTCCGCCAGTCCGTCATTGAGCGGATCCTCAAGGACCTGGAGGTAGGGGAGGGGAGCGCTGTAGTGGGCCACCGAATAGAGGTCTACGTGGTCTGCCCCGGGTGTCGGGAAGCCGGGGTCGCCACCTCCCCGACGGCGGCTACTGGATGAGATAGTGTCGCTGAGGAGTGGGAAAACGATTGATACTGAATCTCACAAAGTCCGGGCCTGGCGGTTGGCCACATGGCGTCGTGTCTTGGTGAGGACCCTCCTGGCACTGGCGGCAGGGCTGGTCTCGACATCCTGCGTCGCCAGCGTGCCGACTCCCACCACTACGGCGGTGCCAGAGAGGCTGTCAGTTGTAACGACGATCTACCCTCTCCAGTACCTGGCGGAGCGCATCGGCGAGGATCGGGTGGAGGTGCTGAACGTGACGCCCCCCGGGGTGGAGGCGCACGACTTCGAGCCGTCGCCCAGGGACGTGGCCGCCATCTACCGGGCCGACCTGTTTGTCTACAACGGGAGTGGCTTTGAGGTGTGGGCGAGCCGCGTCGTTGCGGGGCTCCCGCAGGCTGGCCCCACGGTGGTGGAGGCCACCGAGAGCATGGAGTTGCGCGCCGGCGGAGACGAGGGTGGCCTGGACCCCCATGTATGGCAGGACCCTCGCCGGTACCGACAGCAGGCGGAGGTTATCTGGAGGGCGTTGGTGGCCGCCGACCCCTCCGGCGCTGCTACGTATGGGGCGAACTGGGAAACCCTGAAGACGGACCTGGAGTCCCTGGAGGCTGAGATGGCGCAGGGGTTGGCCTCCTGTGCGCGGGACACTATGGTCGTCTCTCACGAGGCCTTCGGCTACTTGGCGGAGCGCTTCGGCCTCCGCCAGCTCCCCATCTCGGGCCTCTCGCCCGAGGCGGAGCCCAGCCCCGCTCGGCTCCGCCTACTGGTGGGGGAGGTGAGGGCAAGTGGCGCGACCCACATCTTCTTTGAGAGCGCGGTGAGCCCTGCCGTGGCGGAGACCCTGGCCAGGGAGGTGGGGGCCCAGTCGCTGGTGCTCTCCACGCTGGAAAGCTTGACCCCCGAGGAGAGCCAGGCGGGGGAGGACTACTTTAGCATTATGCGAGAGAATCTGGCCAACCTGAGGATGGCGCTGGGATGCCGGTAGACCCTGTGCTGACCTTTGAGGACGTGACCTTCGGCTATGGGCCGTCGGTCGCCGTGGAGGGCATCTCCTTCGCTGTGGAGCGCGGCGACTTTGTGGCGCTCATCGGCCCCAACGGTAGCGGCAAGACCACGCTGGTGAAGCTGGCCCTGGGGCTGGAGCGCCCCCAGCGAGGCCGCGTGCTGCTGTTTGGCCAGGAGGTGCAGCGCTTCTGCCAGTGGCACCGGGTGAGCTATGTGCCTCAGAGCGTCAATGCCTTCACGGTGCGCTTTCCGGCCACCGTCGGCGAGGTCATCTCCTACGCCGAATACCGAGGCATTGACCCGCTGGCCATCCTGCGGCGGGGGCTGTCCCCTGCGGTCCGACAGGCGCTACAGGCTGTGGGGATGTGGGAGCAGCGGGGACAGCTCATCGGCGAGCTCTCGGGGGGACAGCAGCAGCGGGTGCTCATTGCCCGTGCGCTGGTGCACCGGACAGAGCTGCTGCTGCTGGACGAGCCCACCGCTGGTGTGGACGTGGCTGGGGAGGAGAGGCTCTACTCCCTTCTGCGCGACATGAGACAGCAGCATGGCGTGACTATCATTCTGGTGTCCCACGATGTGGGTGTGGTGCTGCACGAGGCGACCAAGGTGGTGTGCATCAACCGGAAGCTGCGGTTCTACGGCGCTGCGAGAGAGGTAACGGACGCGGACCTGGCCCACCTCTACGGCTTTCCCGTGGACCTGGTCTTTCATCGCCATGACTAACAGGCTGCTGAAAAAGGGGTGTCCAGAGGGGCAAAGCCCTTTTGGCGGGGGTCTGGGGGTGTCCCCCAGATACAATTTTCACCCCCTTCCTGGCCAGGAAGGGGGTTGGGGGGATGGTCGAAGGAGTTTTTCATCACCCTGCTAGGGGAAGACCATGCCTGAGATATTCCAACTCAGCTTCATGGTGAGGGCGTTCATCGGTGGCGGCATCGTCGGCGCCATAGCGCCCCTTCTGGGTACCTTCCTGGTGCTGCGCCGGCTGTCCATGTTCGTTGACTCCTTGGCCCACGTGGCCCTGGCAGGGGTGGCCGTGGGCCTGCTCTTCAATCGCTTTCCTATCATGGTGGCCGTGGGCGTGTCCATAGCCGCCGCGGTGGTCCTGGAGCGGCTTCGCGCCTCCAACCGGATGGCCAGCGACAGCGCCCTGGCGCTGATCCTTTACACCGGCCTGGCGGTGATGGTGGTGCTCGTCAGCCTGGGCAACGGGTTCAACGTGGACCTGTTCGGCTTCCTGTTTGGCAACATCGTGACCGTTGGTGGGCCTGACCTGTGGGCCATGGGCGGCCTGGCCGCGGCGGTCCTGGTCCTGGTGTGGCTGCTTTACGGCGAGCTGGTCCAGTCCACCTTTGACCCGGACCTGGCCAGGGTGAGCGGTGTCCCGGTCTGGAGGGTGAACCTGGCCCTGGCCATCCTCACCGGCGTGACGGTGACGCTCTCCATGCGCGTGGTGGGAGCCCTGCTGGTGGGGGCGCTGACCGTGTTCCCCGTTCTGGCCAGCCTCCAGCTTGGCCGCGGCTTCCGCATGACCCTTCTGGTGTCCGCCGCGCTGGGCATCGTCAGCGTGTTTGTAGGTCTAACCATCTCCTACTATCGGGACATTGCGGCAGGTGGGGCCATAGTGCTCACTGCGCTGGGACTCCTGGTTGCCATCAGCGTGCTACGGGGTATGATTACCAGGTTGGTCCGTCCGGCTTCCCGCTAGAGGCGGCTTGGAGAATGAACGTGGTCGCTTTATGCTGAGCATCTTCGTAAACGGGGTCTTGCCCGTTTTCATCATGGCGGGTCTGGGTGTCCTCCTGGCAAGGAGCCTAAAGATCAACGCCAGACCCATCAGCCAGCTTGCTCTCTATCTGTTCTCGCCCGCCCTCATCTTCAACTCCCTTTCTTCCGCGGATGTCTCCTTCAGAGAGGTGGTGGGCATCTTCTCATTCCTGGCGCTCTGGTTGCCTCTCATGTACCTGGTCTCCTGGCTGGCAGGCCGCTCCTCCAGGCTCACGGAGCAGGGCCGGAGCGCCTTTATGCTCAGCACGCTTTTCATGAACGCCGTAAACTACGGCCTTCCAGTGAGCCTGCTGGCCTTCGGCGAGGCGGGGCTGCAACGGGCTCTGCTGTTCCTGGTGCCCCAGTCCCTTCTGGCTGGCACCCTGGCTATCTACGTGGCCTCACGAGGGCAGGCGGGGGCTTTGAGAGGGGTGGTCACCGTGTTTCGCATGCCCACCTTCTACGCCACGGTGGCTGCCCTGGCTATCAACCCCTTCCACGTGGCTTTTCCCACCGCCATCGCCGAGCCGCTGAAGATACTGAGTGGCGCGGCCATACCCACCATGGTGATGGTCCTGGGTGCCCAACTGGCCTATGCGTCCTGGCGGGAGGACCTGCGACCCGCTGGCGTGGCGACGCTCCTTCGCCTGGTGGTCTCTCCGGCCCTGGCCTACGGCGTCACCCTGGCGCTAGGCATTGACGGCCTTCTCCAGCAGGTGGTGATTGTGCTGGCGGGCATGCCCACGGCGGTGTACACTACCATACTGGCTACGGAGTTCAACGCCCAGCCTCGCCTGGTGACCAGCTCTGTGGCGATGAGCACAGGCGCCAGTATGCTGACGCTCACAGTCCTCATCTGGCTGGTAAGCACCCTGCTCTAAGCCAAGCCTTTGTCTGCGGCCTCTTTGAAGGTGCGGATGGCCTTGATGTGATCGTCCACGGAGGCCAAGCCTGCCCTCATGGTGTTGAGGTGAATACCCGCGGCTCCCAGGCGTTGCCACCGTCTTGCCTCTTCCACCAGGGAATCAACGCTGCCCCGGGCCAGGGATACAGAGGCGCCGATGCTGAGGGAGGAGCTACGCCCGGCCTCCTGAGCGTATTTGCGCAGCGTGGTCACTGTCTCCTCGGCCTGCGGGCCTGGCGGCATGTTGGCCAGCCACCCATCCCCTATGCGGACAGTCCTTCGCAGCACCGCATCGGCCCGCCCGCCAAACCAGATGGGAATAGGCCGCTGAGTGGGCATGGGGTTCAGGCCAGCGCCGCTTATCCTGTGCCAGCGGCCCTGGAAGTCCACTGACTCCTGGGTCCACAGCGCCCTGAGCACCGCCACCTGCTCCTCGCAGCGGCGGCCCCTGTTGTGGAAGTCTTCCCCCAGGGCCTCGTACTCCACCTGGTTCCACCCCAGGCCGATGCCAAGCCGCAGGCGGCCACCGCTGAGCACGTCCACCTCTGCCGCCTGCTTGGCCACCAGCACCGTCTGTCTCTGGGGCAGGATGATGATGCCCGTCACCAGGTGGAGCCGCCGGGTGACAGCAGCCAGGTGGCCGAAGAGGATGAAGGGCTCGTGGAAGGCGTCCCGGATGGTATATGGGCCGCTCCAGCCGGAGTGATGCTTTGGGTCTGCCCCCAGCACGTGGTCGAAGACGAGGAGGTAGGAGTATCCCAGGCCCTCCACCGCCTGGGCAAAGTCGCGGATGGCCACCGGGTCTGTTCCGATCTCCGTCTGTGGGAAGATGACTCCAAGCTCCATTTCGATCATTCTCCTTCCATGTGAGGCCATTCCAGAATACTCGCTCGCCCCTTCGACAGCCTCTCAGGGCGAGCGGCCAATCTTGTCGCTCATGGTGAGCCCGTCGAACCATGAGCCGGACGATTTCATATGTTACGGGGCTGTCAGGCACAAGATTTGCATCCGATGATACCACTCTACGGTGGGTATATACTCGGTCCAGCAAGCGGTGGGAGGTGAGGGTATGGGTAGGTGAAGCGCGGCGGGACCCACACCATGCAGGCTACCCAGCAGGGTCGGTGTGGTGGTGGGTTTAGTCCTTCCCAGGAAGGACTAAACCCACCCTACGGCTTGGCTGGTGGCTGCAACAGGTGAAGACAAGAGGCGGGCAGCGGCGCATGCATGCGCCGCTGCCCCCCGCCGCG
>JACPQL010000008.1 GCA_016190445.1 Chloroflexota bacterium | reverse complement strand
GGCCAGGAAGGGGGTGAAAATTGTATCTGGGGGACACCCCCAGACCCCCGCCCAAGGGGCTTCGCCCCTCTGGACACCCCTTTTTTCAGCAACCTGCTAGTCTCCATGATAGTCCTCCACGCTCTCCAGGGCTGCGCTACGCCCTTCGCACGACCCCCGTTGCCAGCACAATGAGCGCAACAGCGAAGGCGGCCAGGACGCCCAGCTCCGGCAGCACATCCAGCAGCCCCATTCCCCGCAGCATGATGTCCCGCAGGCCCTCCACGGCGTAGGTCAGTGGGAACACCTTCGACGCGCCCCGGAAGTACCAGGGCATCTGTGCCACCGGCAGCAGTATCCCGGAGAGGAATATCTGGGGCGCCAGCACCAGGGGAATGAACTGCACCACCTGGAACTCGTTGCGTGCGAAGGTGGAGACGAAGATGCCCAGGTTGACGCCGACTATGGTCAGCACCATCAGGAGCAAGAATATCTGCCACAGCGCCCCCTGGTAGTGGACCTGTAGTGCCAGGATGGTGAACAGCAGGATGATCAGCGACTGCATCCCGGCGAACAGGAGGAAGCCCGCCAGGTAGCCCACGATTATGTCGCCTCGCCCCACGGGGGTGGCCAGCAGCCGCTCCAGGGTGCCGTAGGCCCGTTCTCTCAGGAAGCTCACCCCTGTGAGGACGAAGGTGAAGAACAGGGCAAACACCGCCAAAAGGGCGGGTGCGGCGCTGTCCAGGATAAATCGCTGGTCCGCGAAGCTGAAGCCCACCAGGGACATGACGACGATGGGGACGAAGAAGATGAGGCCCAGGGTGCGGCGGTCCCGAAGGACCTGGCTGATGACCCGTTTCGCGATGGCGGTGGTCCGGTTCCAGGACATTCGACTACCCCCTCCTTACGTAGTGGAGGAAGGCATCCTCCAGAGTGGCGTCGCTCGTGCCCGTGGCGGCGCGTAGCTCCGCCGGACTCCCCTCGGCCACTACTCGCCCGTCCTGTAAGAAGACCAGCCGGTCGCAGTGGGCGGCGTCGTCCATGGTGTGGCTGGAGATGACCAGGGTCACCCCCTGGCGCGTCAGGCGCCCAAAATGCTCCCAGAAGGAGGCGCGGAGCTCTGGGTCCAGCCCCACCGTCGGCTCGTCCAGCAGCAGCAAGGGAGCGCTATGCACAAGGGCCGCTGCCAGGCTCACCCGCTGGCGCATGCCGCCGCTCAGGCGGAGCACGGGGTCACTGCGCCGGTCCCACAGCCCCACCAGGTTGATGGCCTCCTCCACGGCCTGGCGCCGCTGGGAGGGATTGGCCATGCCGTACATGCGGGCAAAGAACTCCACGTTCTGCTGCGCGGAGAGTTCCTGGTAGAGGGCGGTGAGCTGAGGCATGTAGCCGACGCGGTGGGCGAGCCTGGGCGAGGGTGGCTCTCCCAGGATGCGGATGCTCCCCGCCTGGGGTTTCAGGAGGCCCACCAGCAGTCGGATGAGGGTGGTCTTGCCGGCGCCGTTGGCTCCCAGGAGGCCGAAGACCCTCTTTGGCGGAATACGGAGCGAAAGGCCATTTAGGACCTGGCGATGGCCGTAGCTGAAGGTCACGTTCTCCGCCGCCACCGCCAGGAGTTCAGTCCTGCTGGTGTCTTCCATGTGCTACCTCGTGGATCTGTCTGGCTCTGTTGACGTCATTCGCGGGTGCGGGGAGCAAAATCCCCCTGCCGAGGGTCTGGAAGCGACCCCGGTCTTGCACAAGATGTCACTCTGAACCCCCACCTTAGTCCTCCCCCGTCCACGGGGGAGGAAAAACTCACAAGCTCTCAGGGTGACAGGTTGTGAGCGACCTTTTTGTACAAGGCGTCTGTACCCTTACAGGCCCCGCTCCTTGAATACCTCGCCTGCGGCCCTCATGGCGGCCAGGGAGGCCGGGAGCCCGCCGTAGAAAGCCAGGTGCATGAAAAGCTCCAGTAGCTCATCTTTCTTCCACCCCAGGTTCAGGGCGTAGCCGACGTGGCTCTTTAGCTGTGCCTCCCGGCCCAGCACGGTGAGGGCGGAGATGGTGGCCAGGCTGCGGAGCTTCATCTCCAGGCCCGGCCTGGCCCACACGTCGCCGAAGCAGGCCTCGGTAGCGAAGCGGTCCAGGTCCGGCATCAGCCCTCCCGATGGGCTGATGGGCTGCTTGCCGCCACTCAGCTTCAGTCGCACCTGCAAGCCCCGCTGGTACCGTTCATCAGACGTTGCCATGTTCCCTCCTCTTTTTGTAGCTGCTGGAGCACCGCGTGTGCCAGCAGCATTGCTACACCATGGTAAACGTCGAGCCCTCCTCGGTCTTGGTCACCTCGATGCGCACCGGGAAGGCCTCCTTGATATCCTCCAGGTGGGTTATGACGATGACCCGCTGGAAGTCCTCCTGGATGGAGCGTACCACGTCCAGGACCTTCTCCCTGCCCTGGGTGTCCTGGGTCCCGAACCCCTCGTCCACAAAAAGGGATGGCAGAGGCGCCCCGGCCCGCCAGGCCAGCAGCTTGGACAGCGCCACCCGAAGGGCGAAGTTGATGCGGAACGCCTCACCGCCGCTGAACATGGCGTAGTTGCGCGTCCCTAGCTCGTCGGAGGTGAGGATCTCCAGGGTCTCGATGGGCTCCGCCTCTGGCCGGGCCCGCTGCTCCCGCTGCGTCTCCAGCTTCAGCGTCATGCGGTTGTCGGTCATGCGCGCCAGCAGCCGGTTGGCCTCATCCTCCAGCCGTGGGATGGCCGCCTCGATGAGAAGGGACTGGATGCCACCCTTGCCGAAGGCCGTGGCGAGCTCGGTGTAGAGGCCCGCCTCCTCTCTGGCTGCCTCCAGTTGGGATGTCCGATCCTTGGCCTCCCGCTCCATGCGCTCCACCTCTGCCAGTCGCTGCTCCAGCGTTTGGCGATGGGATAGCAGGCTGGTGTGGCGTTCCACTGTCTCCCGGTGGCTGGTCTCTGCCCCTTGCAGGTCTTGTTCCACCTCCGGCAAGTCGTGTAGCTCTGCCTGAGTGGCATGGCGGGCTGCCTCGCCGTCTCGTAGCTCCTCCTCCGCTCCATGCACCAGGGCTTCGGCCCACCGCAGGCTCTCCAGCTCCTGGGGCAGCGACCGCTCCGCCTCCTCCAGGCGGCGCCACTCTCCGTCCCACGGCTCAAGCTGACGCACCAACTCCACCGCCTTCTGGTGGGCCTGGGCATTATACCCCAGGGCCGCTATCTGTTGGTGGAGCACTCTGGTCTGGGCCTGCTCCTCCTGTGCGAACTCTCCCGCCGCCAGCCGCCGCCGGTGCTCTTCCCGCTCCCGCGAGTCCCTCTCCAGGGCCTGCTGGGCCTGGCGGGCCTCTTCCAGCCGACCGGAGAGGACGGCGTGCTCGCGCTGTACCTGCTGGCGCTCCTGGTCCAGGGCCCTCTGCGCAGTCTCCACCTCCGTCTCCAGGCGCTGCCGCTCCCTCTCCTGGTGCTTTAGCTCCGCCTCGTTCTGGCGGTACTGCTCCCTGCAGCGCTCTATCTCCTCCTGGTAGGTGCGCGCCAGCCGCTGGCGCGACTCCGCGTCCAGGGCGCTCTGGCACAGGGGGCAACGGGCCTCGCGGTCATGCTCGTGGAGAGAGAGCAGGTCCAGCTTCTCGCGCAGCTCCTTTCCCTGGCTTCTCAGGGCCTCGGTGGCGGAGCGGAGGGCGTGCTCCTGCATACGGAGCTCCTCAGCCAGGGTCCGGGCCTCCTGGTTCTGCTGATGACGGCTCTCCAGCGCCTGGGCGTGCTCCGTCGCCCGTGCCAGGGCCTGCTCAAGGCCGGGGACGGCCTCCACCCTGGGTCGCAGGTCACGCTCTATGTGCTGGAGGAGGGCGTGTTCCCTGGCCGAGAGCTGGGCGCGGGCCTGCTCGATGGCCCGCTCCAGGGGTGCCAGCCGGTCGCGGAGGGAGTTCAGCTCCATGAGCGCTTGGTTCAGCGCGTCCAGGCGCGCCCGCGCCTCCGCCAGCCTGTGGTGCCCATCCTGCACCTGCTCCCGCCGCGAGAGGAGGTCCTGCCACTCCCGGACTCGAGTCTGGAGTTTTTCCTGCTGGGCGCGGAGTTCGTGGAGTTGCTGGCGGCTGCGCTCAAGGCTGCGCTCCAGCTCGGCCAGCCGCTCTCCCTGCCGGCGCAGGTGGTCAGCCCTCTGGCGGAGCGCCTCCAGCCGCTGCGTGGCGGCCTCCACACTCTGCCTGGCCGGTGCTAGCTGCGCGTTGATATCAGCCAGCGCCTCCTCGTACTCTGCCCGGCGCGTCACCTCTCGGCGGAGCTGCTCCAGCTCGCCCTCCAGGTGGTGGGCGCGACCCTGGGCGTCCCTGACGCGGGCCTTTGCCTGCTCCTCCAGCCGTTCGTACAGCTCCAGGCCAAGCACGCGGGCCAGCACCTCCTTGCGCTGGGCGGGGGTGGACATGGTGAAGGCGTCAGCGCGGCCCTGGAGCAGGAAGGCGCTGTTGATGAAGGTATCGTAGTCCATGCCGATAAGTTGCCTGATCTTCTCCTCCGTATCGGCGATGGAGTTGCCGGTGATGGGGCGGTACCCCTCCCCCGTCTGCATCTGAAGTTCTAGCGAGCTGTGGCCCTGAGTGGAGCGGCCCCCTCGGGCGTAGCGCCGGATGGCCCTGTAGCGGCGGTCACCGGCATCGAACTCCAGCTCCACCTGCATCTCTCGCTGGCCCTGGTGGACGAGTTGTTCCTGGCGCTGGCCGCGGGCCTTGCCCCATAGTGCCCATGTCATGGCGTCCAGCAGCGCCGATTTCCCGTGGCCGTTCGGCCCGCACAGGCAGGCCACGCGCACCCCATCCAGGTGCAGGGTGGGCACATTCTCCCGATAGCACATGAAGTTGCGTAGGGTGAGGCTGACGGGTATCATCGGCACCACCGCGGGCACAGGGCATGTGGCCAACTGAAGGGGATTGTACCACACGGTTCCCGATGCAATCGGGACATTGGCTTGCTCCGCCTGGGCGTGTCTGCTTATAATGCCTCCCAGTCGCGGCGTGCAGTTAGAGGGAGATATTCTACGTGACAAGGCCAGTGGTAATTGCCATAGACGGGCCGGTGGCTGCGGGCAAGACGGTGGTTGGCAAGAAGCTGTCCCAAAAGCTGGGGTACAAGTTCGTGGACACCGGCACCATGTACCGGGCCGTCGCATGGATGGCCGTTGTGCGGGGAGTCTCACCAGAAGATGAGGAGGGGCTGGCCTGCCTGGCGGGAGAGGTGTCGCTGGAGCTGAGCGCCGAGAATGGGGAGCGAGTCCTGGCGAATGGAGAGGAGGTGACGGCCGCCCTCCGGCGTCCCGAGGTGGAGGAGAGGGTCTCCCTGGTAGCGCGGCTGCGCGGGGTGAGGGTGGCCATGGTGCAGAAGCAGCGGGACCTGGCCGCGGCCGGGCGTATCGTGATGGCGGGGCGTGACATAGGGACTGTGGTGCTCCCCGACGCAGCCCTTAAGGTGTTCCTGGTGGCTTCACAGGAGGAGAGGGCGCGGCGCCGCCACGCTGAGCTGGTGGCCGTGGGCAAGGCCGTTACCTACGAGGATGTTCTGGGTAGCCTGAAGCTGCGGGACAGGATAGACTCGGAGAGGGCCGAGTCCCCCTTGCGCCCCGCCGCCGACGCCCACTTGCTGGATACGGACAAGTTGACGGTGTGCCAGGTGCTCCAGAGCATCCTGGAGTTGATGGAGGACTGAGGATGGCCGTCCTCTACAACGTGGGCATCTCCGTGGGCCGCGCTTGCTTCACTCTCTTCAGCCGGTGGGAGGTGGAGGGGAGGGAGTCGGTGCCGCGCAAGGGGAGGCTGATCATCGTTGCCAACCACCAGAGCAACATGGACCCGCCCCTCATTGCGGCCACCATGCCCCGGCGGGTGTACTTCCTGGGAAAGAAGGAGCTTTTTGCCAACCGCCTCTTCTCGGTCATCCTGGACGCCTGGGGTGTGTACCCGGTGGGTCGGAGCGGACACGACTTCTCGGCGTTGCTGCGCTCTGTCCAGCTCTTGGAGCAGGAGAAGGCTCTGGTGGTGTTCCCCGAGACCACCCGAAACCCCAGGGGTATGCGCAGGTCGGCCCCAGGAGTGGCATACCTGGCCCTGAAGACGGGGGCCCCCATCCTTCCCGTGGGCATCACCGGAACGGAGCACGTGGGCCCCATGATCAGAGTGGCCATGCCACTGTGCCGGGTCAAGGTGAGCATAGGCACGGCCTTTACGCTTCCCCCGGTGGATGGCCCCCCTTCGAGGGAGGTGCTGGAGGGCATGACGGAGCTAGTAATGCGGCGTGTGGCGGCCCTGCTGCCGCTGGAGTACCGGGGTATCTACGCCTCATCCGTGGCCCTGGCACAGGGTGGGGAGTGAGCCGTTTGCCTACGACGTGGTCATACCATTGTGTTGGGAGGGAGAAGCATGGTGCAGGCTGAGAAGTTCGGCATCTATCTGAACCCCAAAGAGGGGAAGGTGGTCCGCATCACCTCACCCTACTGGTTCCCTGAGAAGCCCGACTGGGTGTTCTTGACGCCCGAGGTGAATGCTACGCTGGTAGCCATACGGGAGCTGGCCCAAGAGAAGAGGCTGGTGAAGGATGCCTCCTCTATCCAGTGGGGCAGCATTCCCGTTCGGGACTAGCAGGTTCACCCATCCCTGGTGGGGAAGGGGGCCATCGCTGAAAAACTCCGTTTTTCAGCGACCTCTAGTGGGCCGGTACCTTACTCTCCTTTTTCTCCGCCCCAGCGCGGTCACGGGTGAGGCTGTGACTGTCTGGTCGCCATCTCGGAGTGTGGTATAATCGCGCCGTAAGTGTGCCTGCACGATAGCGGGGTGGTACGGCCGCAGCGAAGTTGCTTGCCCCGCTGTACTAGATCATCAGTCCAAAGGCAGGGGGCAGGAGATGATGCCGAGAGGCACCGGGGATAGGGTGGTGCTGTGGTTTGGGGAGGTGGGCAAAGCAGATGTAGCCCAGGCGGGCGGCAAGGGCGCCAGCCTGGGCGCGTTGACCGAGGCGGGCGCGCCGGTGCCCCCCGGGTTCATAGTGACCACTGACGCCTACTCCCGTTTCCTCCGCGATTCATCCCTCACCGAGACCATCAGCCGGATCCTCCACAGTCTGGACCACAACGAGGGCGCTGTTCTGGAGAGCGCCTCTTCCCGCATCAAGGGTTTTGTCTCCAGCGCTCCCTTTCCAGATGACATCGCTCGTGAGGCGGTGGAGGCGTACCGGAAGCTGGGCGGCGGTCTGGTGGCGGTGCGCTCCTCCGCTACCGCCGAGGACCTGCCGGAGGCGTCTTTTGCGGGCCAGCAGGCCACCTTCCTTAACGTGAGCGGAGAGGCGGACCTGCTGACGGCCATCCAGGGTTGCTGGGCCTCCCTCTTCGAGGCGCGGGCCATCTTCTACCGCTGCGAGCAGGGCTACGACCACCTCTCCACCGCCATCGCCGTGGTGGTGCAGCGGATGGTCCAGTCCGAGGTCTCCGGAGTCATGTTCACCGCGGACCCGGTCTCCAGCGACCGCACCCGAATGGAGATTGAGGCTGTGTTCGGCCTGGGAGAGGGTGTCGTCTCCGGCGTCCTCACCCCGGACCGGTACGTGGTTGGAAAAGGGACGCTCCGCGTCCTGGAGAAGCATATCGTTTCTCAGGAGCGCATGCTGATCCGCAACCCAGGCCGACTGGGCGGCAAGGAGGAGGCCAACATCTGGGTGGACGTCTCCGGTGAGCGGCGAAGGGCACAGAAGCTACCCGACGAGGCTATTGTGGAGTTGGCGCGCATCGGTCGCCAGTTGGAGGAGGCCAACAGTTATCCTCAGGACATCGAGTGGGCCCAGGAGGGTGGTAGGCTGTACGTGCTCCAGTGCAGGCCCATTACCACCCTGGGGGACGGACAGACGGGCGGGTTGCAGCTTGAGGGCCTGGTACTGGCCAAGGGGGCTGGGGCCAGCCCCGGGGCCGCCAGTGGCCCGGCCATGGTCATCAGTGGCGTGGGGGAGATGGAGAGAGTGAAGCGGGGAGACGTCCTGGTGGCGGAGATGACCACGCCGGACTTTGTGCCGGCCATGAAGCGGGCCGTGGCCATCGTGACCGACAAAGGGGGACGCACCTGTCACGCCGCCATCGTGAGCCGGGAGCTGGGCATACCCTGCGTGGTGGGTGCGGGCAATGCCACTCGGCGTCTGGTCAGCGGGACCGTCGTGACTGTGGATGGCACCCACGGGCAGGTGTACGAGGGGAAGGTGGCTCTCCCCCAGGAGGCCCAGGTCACGACGAGGCGTCGCTACAAGACACGCACCAGGGTGTATGTCAACCTGGCCGACCCAGAGCTGGCCGATGTAGTGGCGCAGCGGGACGTGGATGGCGTAGGCCTGCTTCGGGCCGAGTTCATCATCGCCCACATCGGCGAGCACCCTCGCTACATGCTGGAGCAGGGTAGAGGGCACCACTGGTCCCAGAAGCTGGCCGAAGGTATTGTCAAGTTCGCCGCGGCCTTTTACCCCAGGCCCGTGGTGTACCGCACCTCAGACTTCAAGACCAACGAGTACCGCAACCTCAAGGGGGGTGAGGCCTACGAGCCCCAGGAAGAGAACCCCATGATCGGCTTCCGGGGCTGCTCCCGCTACCTGCGGGACATGGAGACCTTCCGGCTGGAGGTGGATGCCCTGAAGTCGGTGGTCCAGCAGTACGACAATGTCTACGTCATGCTGCCGTTTGTGCGAACTCCGGAGGAGCTGGCCGGGGTCAAGGAGGCTCTGGAAAGGTTCGGGTTGAGCCGTGAGAAGGGCATCAAACTCTGGATGATGGCTGAGGTGCCTTCCAATGTGCTGCTGCTGGAGGAGTTCCTGAAGGTGGGCATTGACGGCATATCCATCGGCTCCAACGACCTAACCCAGCTAATACTGGGGTGTGACCGGGACAACAGTATGCTGGCGGAGCTGTTCGACGAGCGCCACCCGGCGGTGAAAAAAGCCCTGCAAGAGATCGTCACCACAGCCGTCCAATGGGAAGTTACCTGCTCCATCTGCGGACAGGCCCCCTCCTTTTACCCGGAGCTAACTAAGGCCTTGGTGGACTGGGGGATCACCTCCATATCGGTGAGCCCGGACATGATTGACCGGACCCGGGAGATCGTGGCCGATGTGGAGCGGAAGAAGGGCATACTGCCTCCCCAGGACCAGGCATAGATAGTCCCTGAGGAAGCACACCCCATGTGGAACTACGCTTGTTCCACGCCCGCTGGCTAGAGGTCATCCCCAAAATGGGCCGCTCATGGTGAACTCCGACTTCATCGGAGTCTCGACCCCGACCGGTGGGGGTCGGACCTGTCGAAGGGCGAGCCTGCATTTCGGGATGCGCGCTGGAAGACCTCGGTTTGGCAAAGGGGCCTTCACTCCCGTTGGTCGTTAGTCCTTGCGGTCCCACACGGTGCATGCGATTGTGGCTTGCATAAACGTCCTCTGGTATTTAACATGTGCAACCGTAAAAGTGTGAGAAAAGTGTGAGCCAGTCCCCTGGACAGGCGAAGTCCGTTGCCCTCGGGGAAGGTGGAGGAATCGGGGTTGCAGCACCGCCCCGGCAGGGAGGGTGCCCAAATGGACAAGATAAGGGTCTTGATTGTTGATGACAATGTGCCCCTCCGCTGGGCACTGATGGAGAGGATTGTCAACGAGGAAACCCTGGAGATTGTGGAGGAGGCCTCTGACGGGAACGAGGCGGTGGAGAAGGCCAGGACGAGCAACCCCCATGTGGTCCTAATGGACCTGTACATGCCCAACTGCAATGGCGTTGAAGCGACACGGCGGCTAAAGGCCGAGATGCCCGGTGTGAACATTCTGATGTTCACCGTCTCGGAGGCGGAGGCAGACCTGGTCAGTGCCCTCCAGGCAGGCGCCCGAGGGTACCTGTTGAAAGATTCGGAGGCAGACCAGGTTGTCCAGGCCATTCACTTCGTCGCCAGGGGGGGTCTCCTCGTTTCACATTTCATGGCAGCCAAGCTGCTACAGGGGTTCAGGAAGCTGGGGCCTGGGGTGGAGGGTGTCCCCAGCAGTGCAGTTGCCCCCCCCGCCGATGCTCCAGTGACCACCACCACTGTGGAGGAGAGGCCGGTGGCCGAGCAAGCCGTGGGCCAGCCGCCTGAGGAAAAGGCGGGACCGGAAGATGCCAAGCCCACGGGTGCCGGCGACCAGTTGGCCTCTGATGTGGACCTGGTGCTTGCCGCTCCTGCGGAGCCGAAGAACGTGCTTAGGTTCCAGCAGTGGCTGAGGGAGGTAGTAAAGGGCGATGTGCGGAGGATCAAGGCGTCCTGGGGAGGGGACACGGTGGTGAGTGTGAATTTCCGCGAGCCCGTTCCCCTGTTCCGGATGCTGACCGAGCTACCCGAGGTGGCAAAGGTAGTGGAGGAGCCGTTCACCGGGGAGAGGCTGAAGCCCCCTGAAGATGAGCAGAGTCCCGCGTCGCCGGGCCAAGCGGCCCAGCGGCTCGAGCCCAGGCAGTACCGATTGGTCTTGAAAGCCAGCTAGCCCGCCTCACTGGCCACCTATGGGCGACCGCATGTAGCGGGCAAGCTTCTCCAACTCGCTGTCCTCGCGCCCCCGCAGCAGTTCATTGAAGTAGACCTGTACCTGCTCCGGGTCCTTGACCATCTCCACAGAGATATCGGGTGCCAGGCGGGACGCTACGTCGTGGGAGGCCCCGATGAAGAGCACCCCCACCTCCCCTTCCTTGAGGGTCGCCCCGATGGTCTCGGCTATGAACCCATCTCGCTGGTGCATGAGACCCAGCCGCTCGCTGTCGGGTGACGGGCGGAGGATGCTCTCGCGCTCCAGCAGAAGCAAAGTAGGGTCCTCTGTCTTGCGAAGCTCGGCCCCCCGATGGAGCATGTCCAGGACCAGCCGGTAGTTCCTGCTGCCTCGCCGCGCCGCCTCTTCGACGATTCGCCTGCCCATCTCGCCGTCGGCGGCCAGCCCGTCCTGGTACACCTTTAGCCGGTGGGGCGCAAAGGAGCGCAGGTAGGCAGCCACCTCGTCCCAGAACCCGCCCACCGTCTCCTGGTGCAGCGTCCACCGCCACTCCCCCGAAAGGGCAGCGCTCTTCTCCCGCAGGGCCTTCCCAGCGCTCCCCAGGTCCGCCTCGTCGTGGATGATGGGGACATACAGGAGTCGTCTCATCGCTGGCGCCTGTTCGCCTGGTGCAGGGTCTCCTCAAAGTGCCTGGCTGCCACCTGGAAGGGGCCCGCCTCCCTGGGTGGGGAGTCAGGTGAGGCATCGCCCACAAACTCCCGAATGGCGAGCATGGAGGCCCTGCGGCAGATGGCTTCCACCTCCGAGCCCGTCAGGCCGGCCGTTGCCCTGGCCAGCCTGTCCGGGTCCACGTCGTTGGCCAGGGGCTTGCCGCGGGTGTGAATGGCAAATATCTCTCTCCGCGCCTCCTCATCGGGCATGGGCAACTCTATCTGGATGTCGAACCTGCCGGGCCGCAACAGGGCGGGGTCAATGATGTCCGGCCGGTTGGTGGCGGCCAGCACCACCACGCCCGTGAGTTCCTCTATACCGTCCATTTCAGTCAGGAGCTGGCTGATGACCCGCTCGGTGACGTGGGAGTCGCCCCCAGTGCCTCGCACCGGGGCGAGGGCGTCTATCTCGTCGAAGAATATGATGCAGGGGCTGGCCTGCTTGGCCTTCCTGAACACCTCTCGGACGCCCTTCTCTGACTCGCCCACCCATTTGGAGAGGAGGGCTGGCCCTTTGACGGATATGAAGTTCACCCCACTCTGGCTCGCCACCGCCTTGGCCAGTAGGGTCTTGCCCGTGCCGGGGGGTCCGGAGAGGAGAATCCCCTTGGGTGGCCTGGTATTGGCCTCGCGGAAGAGGTCCGGGTACCTCAGTGGCCACTCGATGCTCTCCACCAGGGCACGCTTGGCCTCCTGAAGGCCACCCACCTCGTCCCAACTCACGTTGGGGACCTCGGTGAAGACCTCCCGGATGGCCGAGGGCTCCACCTCCTTGAGGGCCTGGAGGAAGTCGTCCATGGTTACCTCTAGCTCGGAGAGGAGCTCGTAGGAGATGCGGTCGCCGTCAAGCTGGATGCGGGGCATGACCTGGCGCAGGGTGGTCATGGCGGCCTCGCGGCAGAGCGCCTCCAGGTCCGCCCCCACGAAGCCGTGGGTGACCTCGGCCAGCTTCTCCAGGCCCACGTCTTGGGCCAGGGGCATCCCTCGGGTGTGGACCTGGAGGACCTCCAGCCTCCCGATCCTGTCGGGGACGCTTATGGCTATCTCCCGGTCGAACCTTCCTGGCCTTCGGAGTGCCGGGTCCAGCGCCTGGGGGATGTTGGTGGCGCCGATGACGATCACCTGGCCCCGGGACTTGAGGCCGTCCATGAGGGCCAGGAGTTGGGCCACCACACGCCTCTCCACCTGCTGGTCGCCCCGGACGTCCTCCCTCCGGGAGGCGATGGCGTCTATCTCGTCAATGAAGATGATGGCGGGCGCCTTCTCGCTGGCCTTATCGAAGAGGGCCCGCAGGTGCGCCTCGCTCTCCCCGTAGAACTTGTGGATGACCTCAGGGCCGCTGACGTGGAAGAAGGAGGCGTCGGTCTCGTTGGCCACCGCCCGGGCGATAAGGGTCTTGCCGCAGCCCGGCGGCCCGTGCAGCAGGACGCCCTTGGGGGCCTCTATCCCCAGCCTCTCAAAGAGCTCGGGGTGCTTCAGGGGGAGTTCGATCATCTCGCGTATCTTATGGAGCTCTTTGCGGAGGCCGCCGATATCCTCATAGGTGGTCCCGCCCTTTTCCCTGGCAGGCGCATCAGTCCCCTTGGTCCTGATGAGGGTGCGGGGGCCGATCACCACCACGCCCCTCGGAGTGGCCTCCGCCACCGAGAACTCCCGGTAGCGGCTGCCGAAGAGGGTGGCCCTTACCCTGTCTCCCTGGATGACTGGCAGCCCCTCCAGGGCACGCCCCAGGTGCCTGGCGTCGTTCCCAGGTGGAAAAGCCTTGGGTGGGGCGGTGGGGGAGAGGACGACCGCGGCGGCCCCCTCAAAGGCGGTCTTCTGGACCTGTGCCCGTTCTCCCAGGCCGGCCTGAGCGTTCTCCCGCGTTATACCATCCACCTGGACGGTGCCCTTGCCGCGGTCTTCAGGGTAGGCTGGCATGGCCCTGGCCGGCGTGGCCCGTTTGCCTGCCACCTGGACGATATCGCCTGCCTGGAGCTCCAGCACCGCCATGTCCCTGGGGTCCATCCTGGCGATGCCCCTGCCGACATCCTTGGCCAGGGCCTCAGCCACGGTGAGGGTCAGGGGTTGTGGGGTGGTGTCATTTGCCATGTGGGGCTCCCTCCGCAGGCCGACCGCGCGCCGCTAGAAGTTGCTTGGCTTTGTTGACATCCTCGTGTACAACCGACATCTTCCCACCCGCCCGCCCTCGAAAGGTTTTCTGGGGACACCCCAGGGCCCGGCAATCCCGACCTGTCCGGGACTGCACCTCCCCTTTTCCGCACCCCGCTAAACAGCGCCGTCGTTCGCTGCGCCTTTCGCCAGCTTTATCTCAAGGATGCCGTTCCTGTAAGAGGACTGGAGGGTGGCCGCGTCCATCGCCGAGGGCAGCGGGACCTCCTTGTGGTACCTTCGCCCCCCGGTGGCGGCGGAGATATCCAGGGCGTCGCCCTCCACCTTGATACGGACGTCCTTTTCCTCCACGCCGGGGAGTTCGGCGATGACGACCAGCCGGTCGCCCTCGTCCATCACGTCCACCAGCGGCTCCCGCGTGTCCGCCACCACCGGCCCCACTTCCGTCTCACGGACGTTGCCGAACTGCTGGATGACTGGCTTTCCGCCCAGCCCCATCCGCACGCTGAAGCCGTACACCCCTTTTGCTCTGCCTCCCAGTGCCTCCCTCTCTCCGGAGCGGGCGTGCTCTTCCTGGCCCTCCTCGGCCATCTGGGAGAGAAGGTCGAGGAGGCTGCCGATGCCCTTGAAAAGCCCTCCAAGGCCGAAGCCACCCGGCGCCACGCCCGTTTTCCTCATGGGGATACCTCCCGCCTTTGGGATGCCCCGCTTAGCCGTGCCTGCCTGTCTCGCCAACTTCTCCAGCCTCAGGCTGATGATGGGCAGGGGTCTTGTCAGGCCACCCTCCCAGCGCCGTACGGTCTGCAAAGAGACGCCCAATAGCTGGGCGAACCTCTCCTGGGAGAGGCCCAGCCCGTGGCGAAGCTCTCGGATGCGCCGCGACTCCATAGCCGTATGGTAACATAAGTATATACATAGTTCAATACATGTGTCCCTTCGGGGCACCCGCGCCCTCTCAGCGCAAGCATGGGCATGCCCCGATATCTCGACTGTGAAGCGCGGCTCCGGGCACCGCCCGGCTGGGGGACACCTCCGACTTTGCCGAGAGTCTCGGTGAGCAAAGCTCATCGGACCCCAGTTCCCCCGGCCCTTCGGCTGCGCTCAGGGCAAGCTCCAGGGCTTTGCCTCTCTGCACACCCCTTTTTCAGCAACCTGCTAGGCGAGGCCTCCCGCTCGTACTGAGCTCAGACTTTGTCGGAGCTCAGCGGTTGCGGTTCTTTTCTCCCCCTTGATGGGGGAGGACTAAGGACTTTCCCCCACGAAGGGGGAAGGGACTGATAGGTTACAGCCTCTCATCATGAGCGGCTTGAACTCTGACTCGAATAACCGAAAGGCCCTGCTGTTGCGCTCCACTACCCTGCTAGCCGGAGCCCACAGACTTGGAGGGTCGCCGCTCCTCCTTGTGCGCCTCCGCCAGGAGCTGGCGCAGCTCACGGCTCTGGCCCCTCATCTCCTCGGGTAGGCCCCAGGCCATGGCCTCCCTGAGCTTGGCCAATGCCTGCGTGGTCCTCTGCGACTGGGGGCCCGTCGGCGGCCTCACCAGCTCCTTCAGGAGCATCTCCCCCGCGGCCATCAGGCCCTCGGCTTCGATGATCGCCTCAATTCGCTGGCGTTTTTCCCTGTCCTCCTCGGCATGGTGCAGGGCCTCATTGGCCAGGCTCCCGATCTCCCTGGGGTCCAGGTGTTTGGTGGAGGCGACTTTCACCCTCATCTCGCTCTCGCTCAGGAGTTCCGTGGCGGAGACGTGGACGATGCCGTCCACATCGGCCTCGAAGGCCACCTCCACCTTGGCCACCCCTCGGGGAGCCGGAGGGATGCCGCTAAGCTGGAACTGGCCCAGGGATATGTTGTCCAGCGCCAGCTCGCGCTCGCCCTGGAGAACGTGGACGTCCATGGAAGGCTGGTAGTCCGCCGCCGTGGTGAAGATGCGGGCGCCTGATGCTGGCAGAGGAGAGTTCCTGGGGATGATCCTGGCCGCGAGTCCTCCCTGTGTCTCTACTCCCAGCGAGAGGGGGAGAACGTCCAGGAGGACGGCCTTCTCGACGAGCCCCAGGAGCATACCCGCCTGGATGGCCGCCCCCGCCGCCACCACCTCGTCAGGGTCTATGTACCGGTAGGGCTCCTTTCCAATGACCTCCCTGGCCAGCCTCCGCACAGCCGGCATCCTGGTGGCGCCCCCCACCAGGATGACCCGGTCAATCTCGTTGGGGCTGAGCCCCGAGTCAGCGATGGCCTGGTGGGTGCAGGCCGCCATGCGCCGTAGCAGGTCCTCGGTCAGGCGCTCCAGGTGCTCCCGCGTAAGCGCTATTTCCACCTGCCGGGAGCTAGCCCAGAGCTGGCGCTGGTGGTTGAGCGAGTCCCCACCCCAAGGTAGTTTTTCCCATCCACCCACCCCGCCGATGGGACCTTTTTGAGACCACCTCCAGGGACCAAGTGGTGGGAGGTGTACCTGGGTCACAGGGTAGGAGGAGAGCTCTATCTTGGCCCTCTCCGCCACCTCTCTCAGCCACACCCTTGCGCCCCCGTCGGCGGGGAAACGGGCGCCGGTGACCTTCTCGTACTCCGCCGCCAGGTAGTCCGCTACCCGCTGGTCGAAGTCATCCCCGCCCAGCCATGTATCGCCGCTGACGGCCCTCACCTCGAAGATCCCCTCCCCCAGCTCCAGGATGGAGACGTCGAAGGTGCCTCCGCCCAGGTCCCAGACCAGCACGGTGTGGACGTCCTCTCGCTCCAGGCCGTAGGCCAGGGCGGCGGCCGTGGGCTCGTTGACTATCCTCAGGACCTCCAGGCCCGCGAAGGTGCCCGCCTCCCGGGTGGCCTGCCGCTGGCGGTCATTGAAGTACGCGGGCACGGTGATGACGGCCTGGGTTATTCTCTCGCCCAGGCGCTCCTCCGCGTCGGCCTTGACCTTGCGCAGGATGAGGCCAGAGACCTCCTGGGGTGTGTACTCCCTCCCGATAGCCTTCACCACATAGTCCGAGCCCATGCGGCGCTTGATGGAGAAGACGGTGCCCTGGGGATTGGCCGCGGCCTGGCGTCTGGCGCGCTGACCCACCAGGGGCTCGCCCGCGCTGGTGAAGGCGACCACCGATGGAGTGAGGTGCTGGCCCTCGGCGTTGGGCACGGTCCGGGGCCGTCCCTCCTGTATGGTGGCCACCACTGTGTAGGTGGTACCCAGGTCAATCCCTATTGCTCTGGCCATCGTCTCTCCTGAGAAGCTATTGGGCTCTGTTGGCATCTGTCCGCTCACTGCACAGGCGCCTGCCCGTCCCTGGCTTAGGGTGGTTGCTCCACGCCGAAGTAGTTCTTGCAACTACTGGTGCGACACTGCCGTCGCTAAAGGAAGCTGCTCGTTGCACCCGGCCGCTGCCTGGGAGACCTTCGAGGCTTCCGTCTCGCGGGCCCGGATGCTCTGGTCCCACTCCGTCATGACACCGTGTCTGACCATGGTCTCCATTCCCGCCAGGGCGGCCCTCAGGTTGATGCCGATGAGGGGGACACCGGCAAGGGAGATGATGATGTCGGCGTTGAGCACCAGGCCCCGGTCAAGGACGCGGTCCAGCAGGTCCACCAGGGTAGCTTGAGGGCGTGCCAGGGACTCCATGATATTCTCCCAACTCCGACTCGAAGTATTGCCGGATTCGTCTGCGGCGGCAGTCTTTGAGGCTGCCTTTAGAGACTATCTCAAAACCCTCACCCCCTGTGTCCCCCTCTCCCGCACAGCGGGAAAGGGGGAAGAGGAACATGTCTGGGGGACACCCCCAGACCCCCGGCAGGGGCTGTGCCCCTGCACCCGCACGAGCCCTGATTCATTCAACGTATTTCGGTTATAGGACACTAGCAGAAGCTGTAGGGGGGCAGGGGCCCTGTCAGGCGGACGTAGAGGCCCTCCCTCTGGCCCACTTTCTTTAGCTCCGCCTCCAGCTCCGGGTACCTCTCCGCGGAGACCAGGCAGGAGAGGTCCATCAGCATCTGGCGCTCGTTCTGGTCCCTCTTTGCCCTTTCAATGTGGATGCTCTCCACGCAGCGGTCCAGCCGGGCGTACAGGTCTCTGGACTCCTCCTCCGCCCTGGCCTCCATTTCACTCCTCAGCAGTCGCTCCAGTCTCTGGCGGTACATGTAGGCAAGGCCCCGCGACTTGCTTCGTATCTCCTCCTCCAACGCCCGGAGCTGTGGGCTGCCCTGGGCGACCTTTTTGCCTATGACCGCGATGTTCCAGAAGAGCTGGACCCCGTACTCGGCCTTCCCTGCGAGGGAGCGGAGCCTCTCTTCGAGCCTTGGGCATTCCCTATTTAGCCACGCTCTCAGGCTCTCCTCGGCACTGCCCTCCTCTGCCCTGATGATGGTGTTGAAGGTGATGGGGAGCACCGTGCCGCACCGTCTCCAGGCGGTCTCCACCACCCGGTGGTGGGCCAGGACCCAGGAGGCGGTCACCTCAGCGTCGTCGGACTGGTAGGGCTGGGCCGGACAGTGGTGCACCAGGGCGCACAGGCCGTTGTGCGCTACGGCGCGGACCTCCCGGCCCTCGATGCCGGTGGGCCCCAGGCCCGTCGCTTCGATGGCCGGAGCGACACAGTAGACGTAGCACCCGGCCTGCTCGCTGGCGGGAGCCTGAGTTCGTATTTCAGCCGCGATGACCTGCTGCATGTCTATGGCACTGGCTGGGCTTCTTGGGCCCAGCGTCGTGGGGCCAGCATTGTGTCCAGGAGGTCGTCCACCAGGCTGTCCAGGCCGTCCCTCACCGACTTCACCGACTCCGCTATCCCCATCTCGACCTTTAGCTTCTCGATGGCGGCGTCCAGGTCAGTGAGCGCCTCTCCCAGCCTCTCCACCTCCCTCTCCGTGAGGCTGCCGCCCTCCATGCGCTTCACCGCCTGGAGTCGCAGCGCCTCACGGATGATCTCCACGAGGGCGACGACGAGGCTGAGCACGCCGCTCTTCAGGTCCCCTTCGCTCAGCTCCAGGATCATGCTCTACTCGCCCTGGCCACCACTGGACTCTGTTCCCGATTCCTTTGTTCCCCTCTTTCGCAGGCGGACCTCCAGGACGCCGTTGCGGCACGTCGCCCGCAGGCTGTCCGGCTCCACGTCAGCGGGAAGGCCGAGCTCCTTGTGGTAGCTCCGCCGCGCCTTTTCTCCGGTGGCGAGCGAGAATGCACGCCCTTCCACCTTCAATTCCAGGTCCTCGATGCCGGCCCCTGGGACATCGGCGACTATGGTTACCTGGCCAACCTCATCGAAGACGTCAACAGGTGGCTCCACCGGCTCCGAGGGCTGGGGCGTGGGCGCCGCCCTCTTTGGTGGCCGGCCCGCTGTCCCGATGTGGTACTCCTGGTCGCCCAGAGCGCCCCGGGTCCGGATGTGGCCGGAGACTCTGGCGCCCCCGTGCTTCCAGTCCTCGTCGGAGAGTGACTCTCTCCCTCCAGCGGCCTTCAGCCTCTCTCGCAGCTCCTCCAGACGCTCGGTGAGTCCCCCCTGGGAGCCCAGCAGCTCCCCCAGGTCTAGCTTGAGGCCGAGGATGTTCAATGTCCCGCCAAGAAGAGCGCCAGGGTCCGGCTGTCCCTTTTTGTCGTCCATAGGTCACACCTCCTACTACGGCCCTCTTATCGTGGCGGCACAACCCTGTTCGTGTCCGCAGCCCACCACGGCTACAGCTCAGGGACGTGGGCCAGCGCTGCGCCGTTTCGGGAGGCCGAGGGCCGGGCCTGGCCCACCGCCTCCGGCAGCCTGGTCCCCGACGGGAACTCCAGGCCGTACAGCGCCGCAGTCTCGAAGGAGGCCAGGGCCGCTCGGACTCGGATGTCCAAGAGCTCCACCCCCACGACGCTCACCCGGATGTCGGCATTGATGACCAGGCCCTTGTCCAGGATCCGGTCTATGACGTCAGCCAGGGTGCCGGTGCTATCCCTCTCCAACTGCGACGCCATCTTTCCTTACTCCTTCTCCATCTCCGTGGGCGCGCCCCGAAGCCTGGTGCGCTTTCGCTCAAACCTCACCATGCCGCCGTCCTCCGCCAGGAGCACCTCATACTCCCCCAGCACATCGGTGGCGGTGGGTATTCTGGACATCTCCAGCATCTCCACCCTGATGTGCCAGAGGTCATGGTCCTTGGAAACCGCCGTCACAGCCACGGGCTTGAGGCCGGTCACCTCGGCCAACTGGGCCCTGGCCTTCTGCACAAGGTCTGCAAGTTTGGGCTTGGCGCTTTGCGCCATCTCTGTAGCTATCGCGGTCTCCATCTGGCTCCTCTCTAGCTCCGCTGTGCCTTGGCCTCCCGAATGGCGCTGAGCCTCTCTAGCAGAGTCCTCTCCTGACGGTCATACTCCGCCTCTTCCATCTCGCCGGCGTCATATTGGCGCTGTAGTTCCAGGAGCTCGCCCCGCACGCTCACGTCATCCAATGCACGGCGCTCCGCCTCCTCGGCGAGGGTTCCGGCGAGCCAGTGGACCATTTGGGGAGCCCCCAGCATCGGCAGCATCAGCAGGTTCCGGAAAAGCCCCATCCGGTCGCTCCTTCACACCTCGTCCCAGTTCACCACAATGTTGACGAAGTTGTATGGCGGCACTGGCCCGACGTACTTGAAGAGGACTCGCGGCCCCAGCTCCGTGTCCAGAAGGGCCACCTGTCGGTCGAACTCCTCTTGCCGCTCCTGGTCAACCAGGAAGGCGGTGTTGACTATCATCCGGTCCACCGTGGTCTGGTCCGCCTGTACGCGGCGTGCAATCCGGCCCAGCGGGGCCACGATGGTGGCCGCCTCGGCGCTCTTTTTCTGCTCCAGCGCCGCTTTCACGCCTTCTCCCAGCGGTACGCCCTCCCGCCGGACCACCTCAGGAGGTTTTCCCATCAGCGAGTTGCGGAGCCGTCTGAGGCGGGGGTTCTCGGCCAGGACCTCCTCAAAGATGACCTTCTCGTTTCTCCATAGGGCCTTGATGCCCAGCTCCACTTTCCCCTCCATCTCCAAAAGGAGCCGGTCAAACTCCGGGGACCTCTTCTCCAGGAGCCTCTGGATTTCGTGGACGGGTGCTGTGGAGTTAGCCACCGTCCCGAACCGGACGGGGAGGAGGGTGAACTCCCGCAGGACCCTCTCCTGGACACGCTCGTGGGCCAGCATGTTGGCCCGGGTAGCCTCGTACTCCCTTGTGGCCGAGTCGCTGACCACCATGGCGAGGGCGCCGTGGGGGACGGTGTACACCGCGGCATCGGCCCCCCCGATGGGTGCCACGCCCTCAAAGGCGCGCTCCTCGGAGCAGCGGATGATGCAGTAGAGGTATCTTCCTGGCTGGGTCATCAGGCCACTGCACTCCTGGCAATCGCCGCCCCGAACTGGGAGGGCCGGACCTCATTGCTCCTTCTGCGGATGACCTCGATGTCAAACAGAGGGGCGCTATCCTCGGGGTGCGCCCCGACTCTCCGCGCCCGGCAGTAGCGAAGGAGCAACTCGGACGCCTCTCTCAGCCGCAGGAGTTGGTCGCTGACCAACCCACCGTGGAGTTGCTCCTGGGCCGTCAGTCGCCGGTAGGCCCGTCGGACCTCGGCCTCGGAGACGGGTTGTGTCAGGCGGAGTCTTCGCCATGCCTCCTCTATCTCCTCCCCGGTCAGCCGGGTTACCCCTACAGTGCAGAAGCTGTAGGGTGGCAGAGGGCCTATCACGCGGAAGGTGATCTCGTTCTGGAAAAGCGCATCGAGCTGGTGCACCCTGGCTTCAAACTCGGGCTGGCGGCTCCGCTCAATCAGCAGGGCCACGTTCATCACCATCTCGTCCGAGACCAGGGTGTTGGCGGCCACATCCACGGCGAGGGGCCTGAGAAAGTCCACCATACGGTCCCGATAGGTGTCCCGGCGCCTGTCCATGCACGCTTTGACGGTCTGGCCCAGACGGACTCGCTGCTCCAGGGTCTGCCGCTCCGGCTCCCTGGGCAGCGCCTCTCTGGCACGTGCCACCTCCTCATCTGTGGCGGTCTCCCGAAGCACACGATTGGCGTCCCACGTGGCGGCCACCTCCAGCTCTACCCTGTCCCGGGTAGAGGCCATGGCCTCCGCAAAGACCGGGCGGCCCTGGGACAGGAGGGCCAGCGCCTCCTGGGGGCTATTCAGTAACGTGCCGAACCTGACCGGGAGCACGGTATGGTCTCGCATGAGGTGCTCGGCTACCCGCTGGTGGGCAAGGAGGTGTCGCACCACCTCCTCCCTGGAGAGGGCGTTGAACTCCTCGCCCGGGTAGTCACTCACCACGCACCCCAGGCCGTCGTGCGCCAGCGTGCGCACGGGGCTGGTGCCATCCACACCGGCGACGCCGAGGGCACCCTGGGCGCCGCCGTCTATGATGCTGTAGAGGTAGGTCTGGGTCATCCGCTCAGCCTCACGCTGCTAGTACTTGCTGTCCTAAATCGGCGTCACCGACAGCCGCTCACCCTGAGCTCCGACTTCATCGGAGTCTCGGCACAGTCGGACCTGTCGAAGGGCGAGCGGCTCATGGTGAGCTTGTCGAACCATGAGCGGGTCGTGATACCGTGCTTTTCTGGCACTAGGTTCTAGTAGTCCAAGGGCACGGTCCTCCAACGCCCCCGCGGGTGTTGGGAAGCCGTCGCCGGCCTGTTGCACTCTGCCGGCTCAGAGGTGGTCTCCAGGGCCTCCAACTCCCCTCGCGCCTTCTGCTGGAGCTTTCCCAGGGCCTTGAAGGTCTCTACCAGGTGATCCAGGATGCGTTTGCGCTCCCGGTCAAGGCGGGCTAGCCCCTTTTCCAGCCTGTCCTTCTCCTTGCTGAGGAGGTAGAGGTCCCGGTGGGCTGTCCCCTTTTGGGGTGTCTTGGAGTGGATGCGAGCCCTTACGGCGGTCCTTATGTCACCCAGCGCTTTCAGCTCTGTCACACGTTTCATGCTCTCCTCCGGCTAGCAATAGCGGGCGATGAGGCTGTCCAGCACCTCTCTTACCCTCGATGTCTGGCTCTCTCCGCCACCTCGGGATGATTCCGAGGCCAGGATGTCCTGGCACAGGTGCTGGAATTGAGCGTCTTCAGCAGTGACGGCCCCGCCTTGCACCTTTATGGCTCTGGCCACCATGATGCAGCCTCGCACGGTAGGGGCGAACTCGCACACTCCGGAGTCCCGCAGGCCGCGGACGACCCGCACGATCTTCTCGGCATCGGCGCTCTCCAGGCCGGACCTGGCCTGGGTGATGGCCACCTCCGTCTCCTCGTCGAAGCACCCCAAGTCAAGAGTGATCATCCTGTCCCTGAGAGCATCCTGGCTGCGATACACGCCTGCGTATTCCTCTGGGTTGCTGGTGAAGATGGCGGCGAAGTCGGGGTGGACCCGGAGGTAGCTCTCTCCCTCCCTGGCGGGGGGCAGGTCTAGCATCCGCTCCTGAAGCACCGAAAGGAGCACGTTGTTGGCCTCGGGCCGGGAGCGGGTGAACTCGTCGTATATGAAGGTGAAACCGTGCTGGGCGGCCACCGTCAGCCGGTTGTCTACCCACCTCTGAGTCATGTCCTCCTCTGTCTTCAGGACAGAGTGGATGAAGTTGTCTATCACCCTCCGCATCCGGTACCCGTGCTTGCCGCCCACCAGGTCAGAGGTGGAGAACTCTTCGTCCCCGTGGATCATCACCACGGGGCGGCCCAGCTTGGCGGCCACGTGCATGGCCAGGGTGGTCTTCCCTGTGCCCGAGGCTCCCCTGAAGTGGATGGGGAAGCCGGCTGCGACGTAGGTCAGAGCGCGTTCCACGATCCCCTGGACAAACGGGGTCTCGACAAAATTGGGCAGTGCCCGGGGCTCCAGGAGGGTCATTCGCCCGTCCATGGCCGTTGTCATCGGCTCAACTCCTTCTTTCTCGATGGCGGAGCAGACGAGGCCCCGTATTCCCTAAAAGGGGCCCACACGCCCGGTTCTCCCAGGAGCCCGGCTAGCCCTTCCGTGACCTTGGCGTTATCTCCGGGGCCTCCAACACGGGTGCGGCGGCCAGGGCACTGGCGCCTCCCCTCTTTTCTCGCAGGGTGCAACCCATCTGTTGCCACGCCGCTCTGGCCTCCCTGTGGTCCGTGGTCACCTGCTTCATCCAGGCGCCAACATCGGCGCGGCGCTGGGCCCCTGCCCGTGTCAGGTGGGTATGTTCCCTGGTTAGGTCGGCCCGTTGCTCCTTGGCCATGGTGAGATGGGCTCGGGCCATCTGGTGGAGTTGCGACTGGGCTGCCTGCCTCTGGTCGGACACCTGTCCTCGCAGCGACGCGCCCTCCGCCGCCCTGGTGTCGTACGCGCCGATAATCTCCTGCACCACCTTTTTCATCTCTTCTGCCGCTGGCATTGCCGTCCTCCTTTCATTCCAGTCTCCGGGTGGCCTCTTCAGCCCGCTGCCTCATCAGCATCCCTTCAGGGGGTGTACCGTCAGGAGGTTAAGTCTCCTTGGGGAGGAGGGGAGCCCGGCGGTGCCAGGCGTGCTTGGGGGCCACCCGGAGCCCACTTGGGTGCGCGGGGCTTAGGCGGCTGCCGCCGTCAATCCCACAGCCTCGGCGTACTTCAGGAACGTGTCTACACCGGACACCACCGCCCTGGCCTCGATGGCCAGGATCTCGATGCCTACCAGGCTGACGCGGACCCAGGCGTCTACTACGACGCCCTTGTCCAGGATCCGGTCCACGACCTCTGCCAGGCTGGCCGATGCCATAGACTTCTCTACTGCCATAGGTGCCTCCTTCCTCGGGTTCGGGTTGCGCTCTTGTCACGGGCGCTAACGCTTTTTCACCGGCTCCCCTCTCAAAGCTGTGGCCCGCGTGGCATCAGGATATGCTGGTGCCTCCTAGGGGCTCTACGTCCTGACGGATACTGTTGGGGTACCCGCTGATATGCATACTGGGGTATGTAGGGGGTGAGGGCGGACCCGTGGCGGGAGAGCACCCGTGGCGCTGGAGGTGTGACGCGGGATAAGCCGGAGTCTTCTTAGCGCGGGAGAGCGGCGAGGATGGCGCGTCTCAACTGGGAGTAGTCCAGGGGGTTCCCCACCTGCGTATTGTTGACGAACACGGTGGGGGTGCCGCGGACACCGGTGACCTGGGCATCCCTGTTGTCCGCCCCCACTCGATAAGAGTATCGGCCGCTGTCCAAACAGGAGTTGAACTTCTCCCGGTCCAGACCCAGGGCAGCGGCGAACCTCTTCAGACGGTCATCACTGAAGGCGCCGCGGTTCTCTCCACCCCAGTTGGAGAAGAGGGTGTCGTGGTACTCCCAGAAGCGGCCTTGCTCGGCGGCGCACTCCGCAGCCTCGGCGGCCCGCACCGACTCCCGGCCCAGGAAGGCGTAGTGCCGGTACACGAAGCGGACCCGGCCCGCGGTCACGAACTCCTCTACCATCTTTCGCCCTGACCCGAGGGCGAAGTCGCGGCAGTAGGGTCACTGGAAGTCCGAGAACTCCACCACTGTGACTGGTGCCCCCACCTCTCCCTGGGAGTGGGCGTCCGGGGGGACGAGAGTGGAAGGTCGGGGAGTGGGCGTTGGAGTTAGCTCCCCCTGGGCACAGGCGGCTGCGGCCAGCGTCAGGAGCAGTGAAAGGGCCAGCGTCCTCCAGGCGACCATATGGTTACTCCGCTTGGGCGGCCAAGGCCCCGACAGGCTCTCTCACCACCTAGTGTCCTGTTTCTGAAACATGCTTGCGAATTGTCATTGCGAGGAGTCCCGATGACATCGGGACGACGAAGCAATCTGGAGGGGTGGACCCCGTCACCGGATTGCCACGGCCCTCCGGAGCTTGTGGTGAGGACCTCGAACCATCGGGCCTCGCAATGACTTTGGCAACGAACTTCGGGGACACCACCTAGCAGATCGCCGAAGGACTCCTTTTTCAGTAGCCTTCTAGTGGGAGGAGGGCGACTCGTCTCTCTCCTCCAGGAGCTTGCGCAGGAGTTCGATCTCTCGGCGCAGCTCCCTGTTCTTGACCGCCAGGTAGAAAACGTATGCAAAGAATGCAGCCCAGGTCACTGCGAAGGCGGCGAAGAGGTAGGCCAGGTTTCGGTCAGGCATAAGCCCCTCCTCTCACCGCGAGCTGGCACGCCGCGCTTGCGCCAGCGTGTCCTCTGCTCTGCGTACAGTGAGGCGCTGCTGGAGAAACATCACGAACAGCACGGTGAAGGTGAGCACTGAGAAAAGGAAGACAAACAGCATCTCCGGCGCCAGGCTGCCTCGCTCGGCCATGGGGCCCACCACCTTCTCCGGATGAATATCACGCCAGAGTATAGCGGCAAAGTATATTATCGGCACGTCCACAAAGCCGATGATGCCCAGCACGGCGGAATATCTGGCTGCCTGCTGCTGGGTGGGCGCATAGGCCCGCAGCATGAGGTAGGCAACGTAGATGAGCCACAGGATGAGGGAGGTGGTGAGCTGGGGCGACCATGTCCACCACACCCCCCACACGGGCCTGGCCCATATGGGCCCCGTGATCAGGACAATGGTCATGAATAGGGTACCGATCTCGGCGGCGGAGTGCGCCAGGGCATCCCAGCGGGGGGCCGGCTTTACCAGATAGGCTATGCTCCCCACAAACACCACAAAGAAGGCCAGGAACCCCACCCACGCCGATGGCACGTGGAAGTAGAACACCCGCTGCACGATCCCCATCGTTGCGTCGGTGGGCACCCAGAGAAAGATGAGGGCCAGGTCCGCCAGCATCAGCGCTGCTGCCAGCGGCAGCCACGCCTCTTGAAGCAGCGTCCCCCACCCCGCTCCCCTGCGCCTGCTCTCTGTCACGGCCTCTGGTGCCGTCGCTCACTCCTCCAGAACGAACTGGAACGTCAAAGATGATACCACAAGGAATATGGCGTCGAAAGCCACCATGAACTGTAGCCACCCGGCGATGTCCGACCAGCTCCCCTCCTCCAGGATGGGGCCTGAGGCCGCCACTGCGCCGATGATGACCGGCAACACGATGGGGAAGAAGAGGACCGGCAGCATGATCTCCCTCGCCCTGGTGTTGACGGACATGGCCGAGAATACGGTGCCCACGGCGGCGAAGCCCAGGGTGGCCACCATCGCGGTGATAAGGAACTCAGGCTCGAAGAGCGGCACGTTGAACAGTACCAGGAAGGGCGGCAGCATTAGGAGTTCCACCACCAGCATGAAGAGAAAGCTCCCCAGGAGCTTGCCGAAGTATATGGCCTCGCGCCCCACGGGGGCCAGCATGAGCCCGTCCAGGCTGCCCTTGTCCTTCTCCACGGCGAAGCTCCTGCTTAGCCCCAGGACCCCCGCGAAGGTGAAGGCCACCCACAGGATTCCCGGCGCCACCGTCACCACCAGAAGAGGGGTGGGCTCAAAGGCGAAGTTGAAGATGATCACCACCAGGAAGGCGAAGACCAGGACGGGGGTGATGGTCTCTTTGGCCCGCACCTCCAGCAGTATGTCCTTCCAGAGTATGGTGAGGACAGCCCGCCAGAAGTTGGTCACAGGCTGGCCCCCGTATGCCGCCGGAAGGCCCCCTGGACGGCGGCGGCGTCCAGCGTCCTGGCGGACTCCAGGTACGCGATGCGCCCGCCCGCCAGGATGGCGATGCGGTCGCCCAGGGCCAGCCCCTGCTCCAGGTTATGGGTACTCATGAGCACTGAGCCGCCGTGCTCCACGGTGCCTTTCAGGATCCCCTTCAGCAGACTCAGGGCCTCCTGGTCCAGCCCTGACTCCGGCTCGTCCAGCAGCAGCACGGGCGGGTCGTGGAGGATGGCCCGCGCCAGCGCCACCCTGCGCTGCATGCCATGCGACATGGTGCGCACCCGCTGGCGTCTTCGCTCTGCCATGCCCACGCGCTTCAGCACCTCGGCTATGCGTTGCTCCAGGCCAGCCACGGAGTACAGCCTACCGTAGAAGCGCAGGTTCTCCTCAGGGGTCAGCTCATCGTACAGAAGGGAGTGGTGCCCCAGCATCCCCACGGCTGCCCGCACATGGGCTGGGTACTGCCGCTGGTCGTACCCTGCCACCTGCACCTGGCCTGCGTCGGGCCTGGCAAGGGTGGCCAGCACCTTGAGGAGAGTGGTCTTGCCAGAGCCGTTGGGCCCCAGGAGAACCAGGCATTCGCCCCACTCCACCCGCAGGCTGAGGCGTCGCAGCACGGAGAGGGGACCGAAGGCCTTATGCAGCCCCTGCACCTCGATGGCGCACGTCGACCCCTTTCTTCGGCTGTTCACGGCTCCTCCGGGGCGCTGTGTCCTTCCCCATGATACCTGGCGGCGGATTCAGCCACAAGCAGGAAGGGGTTCACCCTTGTACTCGTGCTCCCCAGGAGCAGGCGTACACGCTGACGCGAGAGGCGTACGTTTTCTTCCCACCCGCCCGCCCTCAAGCGCTTCTGGGGGACACCCCCAGACCCCCGGGCCTTCGGCTGCGCTCAGGGCAAGCTCCTGGGGCTGTGCCCCTGCACCCCTAGTCTGCGGGTTGTGTTGGGCACTTGCGGACCCACAGACCCACCATGGCGCATGAGGTCCTTGCATCCAGGCCTTGGAGGTCAACGCTCTGAAGGCCCACTCTCTGATACGATGGGTGTTGCTGCGTGATATCCTCCGACAACTTCTGACATTTCTGTTCTAGGCGTTCATGTGCATCGGGATTGTCGAATCCGATCATGGCCAGCCCATTTGGGAGATTCTGAGGATCAGTCTCCTGAGCGAGTTTTCCAATGTCCTCTAGGGCAGGCTTCCCATAAAACCTCCAGCCACGACCCCACGCGACCAGCTTCAACTCAAGATACAAGTAGGTCCGTGTGACGGGTAGCCAGATGCGGAAGTCCGGGCGGCGTCTCTGGTTTCCAGTAGCAAAGTAGGATTCCATTTGAACGAAGAACCCGATGGACCGGAGGTGGAAATAGAGGCTTGACGCTACCTCTGTTTCTCGCGCTTGAGTGAGAGAAACACCGAGATCGACACCAGAGGCGCCAATTGTGAGCTTGGCCATGCGTCGGGCTCTCGCTTCCTGGTGGAGCCCATCGCAGAATGCCCCAAACAGGATGCTTAGCTCTTCATCGGGCGTGTTTGTGGGCATGTTCATGGAAGTTCACCTCCCGCAGAGGGCCGGGTGTTGGCCGGCAACTTATCAGCCAGCCAGCGGCCCAGCAGGGCGTCTAGCTGGTCTTTGACCTCCATGAGCGCGTGGCCAGCGCCCTCCATTATCACCAGCTCCTTGGGGTCGCGGGCCCACTGGTGGATGAGCACGGAGCACTCGGAGGAGAGGCGCTCGTCTAGCTCACCGTGCACCAGAAGAAGGGGTCTGGGGGAGACCTGGGCCACCTGCTGGGCCCCGTAGGTCTGGCTGGAGAGGGCTGCCACCGCCACTACCTCCGGGGAGAAGGGGGCGGCGGCGATGACTACGGCCCCGCCAAAGGAGTGTCCCACCAGCGCCACGCGGGCATAGCCCAGTCCCTTCAGAAAGGATACCCCGGCCAGGGTGTCCATGACCGCCTCTTCCAGGACGCCGGGCTGGCGCTGGCCCACTCGCAGGGAGGTGATCCCCGTGGCCATGAACTGCTCGGCCAGGCGACCGTACATGCCGTCGGCGGGGCCGGCGATGTTCCCCCTGGCCCCACTTACCCACACCACCCCGGCCTGGGGTTGTGATGACTGGTGGAACGCGCAGTAGATATCGCCCCGCGTGGTGCGGAGCAGTAACTCCTGGCCGCCTCGTTTGGCCTCCTTGCCGGTGGTGGCCACGTCCAGGATGCGGATGGAGAGGTCTTCTTCGTCCATGGTGGGGGGGCTAGCCGCTGCGGCCCAGGAGGTTCTCCAACTCCTCCTCCTCGGCCACCTCGTCGGCCAAAAGCTCCTCCGCCAGCTCGTGGGTGACGATGTCCACGGCCCGGGTCTTGTCCGCCAGGGCCTGGTAAAAGCCGATGGCGTGTCTCTCCAGCTCCAGGGCCGCCTTGAGGATGCTCTCCAGGTCGGTGCCCTCCTCGGGGAGCGCAAAGGGCGGGCAACCGCTGCGGGCCGGGAGCTGTGCCATGTCCCGGATGGGCTCGCCGCCCAACTGGACTATCCGTTCGGCGATGCTGTTGGCGTGCTTCAGTTCGCCCTCCGAACTCTTGCGCATCACGCCGGCCACCACGGGGGCGTTGATGCCCGCGGCTACATGCGCCGCCAACATGAAGTTATAGTGGGCGACCCACTCCAGGGCGTAGGCGCCATGAAGGTCCTGGAGCAACCGCGATACATCGCCTTTGACTATCTCCCTTCCCTTCTTGCCCATGGGTACCTCCTTCTCTGCCCAGCACTACACAAGGGGCGGATGTTGCTGGTGCCAGTCGGTGGACTGCTGGTAGGCGTAGGCGACGCGAAGCAGCGTCTCCTCGCCGAGGTGCTTGCCTATGATCTGCATCCCCACCGGCAGGCCGTCCAGAAAGCCACAGGGGACGGCGATGCCAGGAAGCCCCGCGATGTTCACCGGGATAGTGCAGATGTCGCTCATGTACATCTGCACGGGGTCCTCGGTCTTCTCGCCCAGCCGGAAGGCCACGGTGGGCGATGTGGGCGTCACCAGGGTGTCCACTCTCTGGAAGGCATCCTGGAACTCTCGGGTGATGATGGTTCGCACCTTCTGGGCCTTCAGGTAGTAGGCGTCGTAGTACCCGGCGGAGAGGGCGTAGGTGCCCAGCATGATGCGCCGCTTCACCTCGGGGCCGAAGCCGTGCTGCCGCGTCTTCTCCATGGCCTCCCACATGCTACCGGCCTCGGCGTGGGAGTAGCCGTACTTCACGCCGTCGTAGCGGGCCAGGTTGGCGGAGCACTCCGAGGGGGCGATGATGTAGTAGACGGCCAGGGCGTGCCGGGTGTGGGGCAGAGAGACGTCCCGGACGATGGTGGCGCCTAGTTCCTCCATGCGGGCTATGGCCTGCTGGATGGTGGCCTCCACCTGGGGGTCAATTCCTTCGCCGAAGTACTCGCGGGGCACGCCCAGGCGCACACCCCGGAGGTCTGCCCGGAGTGCGGAGGTGTAGTCTGGCACCTGGTGGGGGATGGAGGTGGAGTCCAGGGGGTCGTGCCCGGCGATGGCGTTCAGCACCAGGGCGCAGTCCTCCACGGTGCGAGTCATGGGCCCAATCTGGTCCAGAGAGGAGGCGAAGGCCACCAGGCCGAAGCGGCTCACCAGGCCGTAGGTGGGCTTCAGCCCCACGATGCCGCAGAGGGCAGCGGGCTGGCGGATGGAGCCCCCGGTGTCCGAGCCCAGGGCAAAGAGGCACTCGCCGGCGGCCACCGCTGCCGCGGGGCCGCCGCTGGAGCCGCCAGGCACCCGGGTGGTGTCCCATGGGTTGTGGGTCTTCCTGAGGGCCGAGTTCTCCGTGGAGGAGCCCATGGCGAACTCGTCCATGTTGCCCTTGCCCACCAGCACGGCCCCCGCATCGCTGAGGCGGCGGGTCACCGTGGCGTCGTAGACGGGGACGAAGCTCTCCAGCATCCGCGAGGAGCAGGTGGTGGCGATGCCCTTGGTGCACATATTGTCCTTGATCTGCATGGGGATGCCAGTGAGGGGGCCGGCATCTTCGGAGGCCAACCGCTGGTCGGCGCGGCGCGCCTGCTCCAGGGCCACCTCCTCGGTGACAGCATTGTAGGCCTGGATGGCAGGCTCCACCTGTCGCACCCGCTCCAGGACGGCGCGGGTCAGCTCCACGGAGGAGATTTCCCTGCGGCGGAGCAGTTGGCTTGCCTCTCGGATGCTCAGATAGTAGAGGGCGTTGTCCATCTGATTACTCCAGCACCGCCCGTACTCGGAAGTAATCGTCCTCCTGCCTGGGAGCGTTGGCCAGCACCTCCTCAGCAGGGTAGGAGGGCCCCGGCTCGTCGTCACGCATCACCGAGTGCAGGGCCACCGAGTGGCCCGTGGGGGGCACGCCCTCGGTATCAATCTCCTGGAGCACCTGGAACTGCTCCAGGATGTGAGTCAACTGCTCGCGCAGCCGCTCGAGTTCCTCGTCCGTGGCGCCTACCCGGCAGAGGATGGCGATATGCCGTACCTCTTCAATGGTGAGCTGGGGTGTTCTGTCGGGCATAACGGCCTCCTGGAATGGGGCGCCCGCCGTGGTAGCGGGGGACTTGGACATTGTAGCAGGCACAGAGGGGAGCGGGCTACTGCCCGCGTAGTTATGATTGCCCCGGCCTCTCAACCCTATGTACCGCCGCCCTTGTGGAAGGGGAGGAGGTAGCGGCGCACCACCACCAGCAGCATCTGGGCGGCCACCGCCAGGGTGAGAGGCACGCCGGAGCCCAGGGCAAGGGCGCTGATGAGGAAGGCGACCACACCCAATCCGGTGGCGTAGCCGGTGCTGCGCAGGGGCACCAGGGCAGCACCGCCCACCGCCAGGCCGATGGCCGCGGGCACGGGCAGTGCGCCCAGGCCAATGCCGATGGCCGGAGCTATCCCGGCGCCGCCGCGAAAGCGCAGGAAGACCGGGTACCAGTGGCCCACCAGCGCCGCCGTGCCGGCCAGGAGCGCTGCCCACTCGGACACGCCCAGCACCCGCGCCAGGGCCACGGGTAAGGCCGCCTTGCCCGCGTCGAGGGCGAAGACCGCCACCCCGGCCACGGGCCCCACCTGCCGGAAGACGTTGGCGGCCCCCGGGTTGCCCGTGCCCACTCTCAGTACGTCAACGCCCCTGGCGTGCGCCACCAGGTAGGCGAAGGGGGCCGAGCCCACCACGTAGCCCGCCAGGACCAGCGTGGCCTCAAGCAAGTGCTGCAAGAAGGCTTCTCACTCTCTGGTGCCTCCTCCCTCTGACTTCAGGAACGCCTGTACCTTGACGATGACCTCCTGGGCGTTACCTTGCAGGAAACCCTGGAGCAGCGGCGCCAGGAAGAAACGGAACCCCTTGAAATGCAGGTCCTGGACCAGGGTCACCCTGGTGCCTTCGGGCACCTCCTCGAACCGCTGCTCCATCGTACCCCACACGCCTGGCGACTCCAGGATAGTCTCCTCGATGCGCTCCGGCGGGTAGAGGACGTAGCGGCGGCGGTCAGTGATGGTGCGGCCTCCCACGTTGAACACGTTCTCCACCACCGCCACGTTGCCATCCAGGCTTATGACGCGCTGGGACTGCATGGCAGGGAAGGCCCGCACCTTGCGCTCGTTCCCGTAGGCGGTCCAGAGCCGGAACACCTCCTCTCTTGGCGCAGAGATAATCCCTGAGACGGAGACCCGTGGCATCCTTACACCTCGCACCGCTGCGCTGACGGGGCACGCCCCGAGGACACCGCCGCCACGGCGGACTCGCCCAGGGCGGCCTCTATCTCCTGCCGCACATAGATGTTCTCCTCGCGGACCAGGGACTGCTCCAGCGCCCGTCGTGCGGCCCCTCCTCCGATGCGCCCCAGGGCCCAGGCGGCGTGGCCTCGCACCAGAGGCTCCCCGTGCTGAAGAGCCCTGGTCAGCGCTGGCACGGCGGCGGGGTCCCTCAGGTTGCCCAGGGCCACGCAGGCGTTGCGCTGTAGCCCCACCCTCCGGGCGCGCTTGATGGCGCTGCCCCGGAACCTCTCCTGGTACTCCGCCTCGCTCATATCCAGCAGGCCCACCAGGTCCAAAGTGGACATGCCGCCGTTGCGAACATAGAAGGCAGCCTCCCGCGTAGGCGCCGCCTTGCGGTTCACCGGGCATACCTCCTGGCATATGTCACAGCCGAAGACCCAGTCCCCCACCAGGGGGCGCAGCTCCACAGGTATGGGGCCCCGGTTCTCGATGGTCAGGAAGGAGATGCAACGCCGGTTGTCCACCACGTAAGACGCCACAATGGCCCCCGTGGGGCACCGGTCCATACAGATATGGCACGAGCCGCAGCTCTTCCTCAAGGGAGTGTCCTGCTCCAGCTCCAGGTCAGTGACGGCCTGTCCCAGGAAGACCCAGGAGCCCAGGCCTGGCGTGACGATGAGGGTGTTCTTGCCGAACCAACCCACTCCCGCGGCCTCGGCGGCGGCGCGGTCCAGCATGGGGCCGTCGTCCACAAAGATGCGGGCCCGCACCGGACGCCCGGCGCGCCGCTCCAGCGCCTCCACCAGGGACTTCAGGCGCCTCTTCATCACCCTATGGTAGTCTTCGCCCCGGGCGTAGCGGGCCACCTTCCCCCTCAGTCCTGACTCCGGGCGTGTGGCGGCGGGCGCGGTGTAGCTCATGGCCACCGAGATGACCGACCGGGCGCCGGGCAGCAGCTCCCCTGGCCGGGAGGCCCTGCGGGCCCGCTCCTCGGTGAACCAGGGCAGGCCGTCCATTAGGCCCTGGCGCACCCGCGCCACCGCCGCATCGCCCCTGAGGAGTGGCCCAGCAGAGGCCACGGCTACCGCGTCAAAGCCCATCTCCCGGGCCAGGAGCTTGACCTCGTTTCTCGCTACGTCATGAGGCATGGGGCAAAAGCCACCCGCTTCTACTCTAGCGCGCAGACGCCTCCCTGCCTAGTCGGGTCCGGGGCCGTCCTTTCCCAGAGGCGGCACCGGTGCTATCATCTTGTAAGAGCGGGCTTGGGCCCGGGAGGTTGAGCTGACGTGAGTGGTCTGAAGACATTCTTCTTGCTGATGGTGCTGACGGGAATGCTGCTGCTGGTGGGTGCGCTCATTGGCGGGACCGGTGGCGTGATAGTGGCCCTGGTCTTCTCGCTGCTGATGAACTTCGCCGCCTACTGGTGGAGCGACAAGCTGGCACTGGCCATGGCGGGCGCCAAGGAGGTGTCGGCGGAGCAGGACCCTGAGCTTCACCGGATCATCGAGGACCAGGCCAGGCTGGCCCAGATACCCAAGCCTCGGGTCTGCACTGTTCAGAGCGATTCTCCCAATGCCTTTGCCACAGGCCGTGACCCCAAGCACGCCGCCGTGGCCGTGACATCAGGGATCCGGCGTCTCCTCACTCGGGACGAGTTGAGCGGTGTCATCGCCCACGAGCTGGGCCACATAGGCAACCGGGACACCCTCATTATGACCGTGGCTGCCGCCATTGCGGGGGCGATCACCTGGATCGCCTTCATGGCCCGCTGGAGCATGATGTTTGGTGGTGGGAGCGGGCGAGACAACCGGCAGAGCCCCTACGCTGGTATCATTGCTCTTTTGGTGATTGGCATCGTGATGCCCCTGGCAGCCATGCTGGTGCGCCTGGCCATCTCTCGCACCCGTGAGTACCAGGCGGACGCCACCGGCGCCCGTACCTCTGGCCAGCCGTGGGCCCTGGCCGATGCCCTGGAGAAGCTAGAGAAGGGCACAGCCCGGCATCCCATGAAGGTGAATGAGGGGGTGTCCCACCTCTTCATCGTCAACCCGCTGAAAGGTGGCGTCGCGGGGCTCTTCTCTACCCACCCGCCCATTCAAGAGCGGGTCCGCCGCCTCCGCAACCTGTATTCTTTCCATTCCTGAGGGAGAGCGCTCTATTGCCCAAGCGAATCCTGGTCACCGGGGGCGCAGGCTTCATCGGCTCTCATCTGGTGGGCCGGCTCTTGGAGCTAGGCCACCAGGTGGCTGTGGTGGATGACCTCTCCACGGGGAAGCGGGAGTACGTGGACCCCCGCGCCGCCTTCTACCATCTGGACATCACCCAGGCTGCTGCCTTAGGGGAGGTGGTCGCCAGGGTGCGACCGGAGGTGGTGGAGCACCACGCGGCCCAGACCAGCGTGGTGCGCTCGGTGGCGGACCCGGGGGAAGATGCACGCACCAATATTCTCGGGTCGCTGAGCGTGCTGGAGGCGTGCCGGCGCCATGGCGTGGAGCACGTTATCTTTGCCTCCACCGGGGGCGCTCTCTACGGCAATCCTGAGCGGGTGCCGTGTGGGGAGGAGCACCCGGTGCGCCCCCTCTCGCCCTACGGCGCGGCCAAGGCTGCGGTGGAGACGTACCTGGCCATGTACCAGCAGGTATACGGACTCTCCTGGACCGCGCTGCGCTACGCCAACGTGTACGGCCCCCGCCAGGACCCCTTTGGCGAGGCCGGTGTGGTGTCCATATTCACCCAAAAGATGCTGACGGAGCAGGCGCCCACCATCTTCGGTACGGGCGAGCAGCAACGGGACTTTGTGTATGTGGGCGACGTGGTGGAGGCCAACGTCCTGGCGTTGGAGCGGGGCGTCGGTGGGGTCTACAATATCGGCACCGGCGTGGCCACCTCGGTCAACCGCATAGCCGGCCTGCTGCGCCAGACCACGGAGTACCGGGGAGAGATAGCCTACGGGCCTGCACGCCCCGGCGAGGTGGACTGCATTGCTCTGGAGAGCTGTCGGGCCCGCGACACTCTGGGATGGGCACCTGCGGTTACACTGGAGGAGGGGCTGGCCCGCACGGTGGCCTTCTTCCGCCAGCGTGGCTTGCCCGGCGCAAAGACCAAGAGCTTGTGAACAGAGGGGGCACAGATGGACCCTGAGTACGACGTGGTGATAGTGGGCGGGGGCGCCGCGGGGCTGAGCGCGGCCTTATACTCGGTGCGGGCAATGCTGAAAACAGTGGTCCTGGAGAGGATTGCGTGCGGCGGGCAGATCCTGTTAACGGGCGACATCGAGAATTACCCGGGCTTTCCTAAGGGCGTCCAGGGCCCTGATCTGGCCCAGCTCTACGAGGAACAGGCCCGCCGTTTCGGCGCTCAGATCAAGCTGGACGAGGTGGAGTCCCTGGATGTGGCGGGCCCGGTCAAGCGGGTCAAGGGCGCCGAGGGGGAGTACACGGCCCGGGCAGTCATCATCGCTACCGGAGGCGAGCACAACAAGCTGGGGGTCCCGGGGGAGGAGGAGTACGCTGGCCGCGGCGTCTCCTACTGCGCCACCTGTGATGGCAACTTCTTTCGCGATATGGACGTGGTAGTGGTGGGTGGTGGAGACTCTGCCCTGGAGGAGGGCCTGTACCTCACCCGCATGGTCAGCAGCGTCACGGTGGTCCACCGCCGCGACCAGCTCCGGGCGAGCAGGATACTCCAGCAGCGCGCTCTTGAAGACCCCAAGGTGCGGTTCCAATGGAACACGGTGGTGAAGCAGATCCACGGGAACGGCTCGGTGGAGGGGCTCTCCCTGGAGGACGTGAGGACTGGCGAGACGTCCCAGATGAAGACTGGCGGCATCTTCATCTACATCGGCTTCCATCCCAACACCGCCTTCCTGAAGGGCTTGTTGGCCATGGACAACGGGGGCCACGTGGTGGCTGATCTGCGCATGGCCACCTCGGTGCCCGGTGTCTTTGCCTGTGGCGACGTCCGGCAGTTCTCGGACCGCCAGCTTGGCTCCGCTGTGGGCGACGGCATCGTGGCCGCGCTCTCGGCATACCGCTACCTGACTGGGGAGCACTCCTGAGGCCGGGGCGGAGGCCTTCCGGGGATGAGTGCCAGCCCCTTCAGAGCTTGTGAGTAAGTCGCCCTGCCCTCGTCGTTCTGGCGAAAGCCGGAACCCGTCAGGCGATAGTTGTATACTGCGTGCGCAGAACACGTCCGGCGTCGCTGGATTCCGGCCTCCGCCGGAATGACGGTGATGCGTCGCCCCATTGTTTCACAAACCTCAGGGAATAGCAGGAGGGTGCCCATGGCTATGCTGCGGTGGGCCATCGTCGGCCCGGGGCGACATTCTAACAACAAGATGGCCCCAGCCATAACCTCTGCCTCTAACGCCGGGCTGGCAGCGGTGGTGAGCCGTGACCTGGGCCGCGCCAGGGACTTCTCCAAGCGGCACACGGAGGGCCGTGCTACCGCCTACGACTCCTACGATGCCATGCTGAGGGACTCCAGCGTGGACGCGGTGTACATCGCCTCGCCCAATGCCCTTCACGCGGAGCAGACACTGAAGGCGGCCCAGGCGGGGAAGCACGTGCTGTGCGAGAAGCCCATGGCGCTGACCATGGAGGACTGTCGTCGCATGGTGGAGGGGTGCCAGCGCCACAACGTGAGGCTGGGCGTCTGCTTTCACCTGCGCCACCACCCGGGCCACCAAGAGATGAGGGAGATGCTCAGATCCGGGACCATCGGCGAGGTGGCGCTGGCCCAAGCCCAGTTCGCCGGAGGCGTCCGGGGCCAGACGGAGCCCCCGCCGCGCTCCGAGCTTCAGAGGTGGTGGGAGGACCCTGACCTGGTGGGGGCGGGTGCCTTCATGGGCTCCGGGGTGCATGCCGTGGACCTCTTGCGCTACCTGCTGGGCCAGGAGGTGGTGCAGGTGGCTGCCCTCACCGACGGCCAGCGGCCAGAGCGCCCGCTGGAGCACGTGGCTACTCTGCTGCTCCGCTTCCGGGGTGGCGCCCTGGCCACAGTCCACTCCAGCAGGCGCATCCCGGACCCCCGCAACGATGTGGTGCTGTACGGCAGCCTGGGCCGTCTGGCGTGCTATGGAAGCGTGAGCACCACTCTGATGGGGGAACTGGAGGTGGTGAGCCAGTCGCTCACCAGGCACGAGTCTTACGGGCCCCACGACACTGCCATGTACCGGGGCATGGTGGAGGCCTTTGGCCAGTGCGTTGAGCGTGGGGAGGAACCGAGCGCCTCCGGGTGGGACGGGCTCAAGGTGGCCCAGGTAACGCTGGCCATGCTGGAGTCGCAGCGCACTGGACGAACAGTCACCCTGGGGCCATAGGAGCTTCCTCGAAAGCCCTCACCCCCTTGCTCCCCCTCTCCCGCCAGAGGGGGTTGCCTCAAAAGTCGCTTTCCACATGTCACCCTGAGTCCCGATGCAATCGGGACTCAGGGTCTGGGGTGGCGAAGGCTATCTAGGAGGCACTAGCCCCACCCCAGGCGTTTCGTCGGCGGAATGGTGTTGCAGGCCGAGGAGTTCAACCGACTCCTCAGAATCGGTGATGCTCTTGCAAGAGCACCGGTACGGATGAAAGTAGACTTCCCCCAATTTGTGACGCACGAAGAAGGATTGCCCCCACTCCTCCAGATTGCTTCGCTCGAACTCTCGCTCGCAACGACGGAATACGTTTGCTCGTCTTTGCGAGGCCCCCGATCAGATCGGGGGCCGTGGCAAGCTGGTGGGGTGTGGCCCTTCGGCTGCGCTCAGGGCAAGCTCCAGGGCTTTGCCCCTGTGCACACCCCTTTTTCAGCAGGTTGTTAGGCGACTCCTTCTGTGGCCTCTGCGGCGGCTCTGGCCGCAAGCTGGCGGGCATGGGCGGCGTTCGCCAGGATGCCGCAGGCCACGGTGAGAAACCCCACGTCGCTCCCCCGCAGCCCTGGATGGCTGGCGCCTATGCCCAGGACCAGGGCTCCCATCACCTGCCCCAGGGCCACCAGGGGAGCGCAGATGCCCCTGGAGATGCCCGCCGAGGCCAGCTCCCGCTCCGCCAGTGCAAGAGAGTGGACGCCCTCCGTTGGAAAGAGCACCGGGTCGGGCTGGTGGAGCCACCGCTGAACGAGCTGGGCCGAGGCGTAGGGGCTCAGGCCATTGAACCCGCCCACGTTCCGAGAGTTGACGCGCCTGAGGGAGCTTGCGGTCTCGTCCAGCAGCAGCACCGCTGACCGAGTAGCCCCCGCATAACTGTCGAGCACGTTCAGCGTCGTGGTCAGCAGGCGCTCCGCGTCGCTCTCCCGGGCAGCCAGTCGGCTCAGGTCCAGCAACAGGGCCAAGGCGCGGGTGCGGTGGGTCTCCTCTGCCACGCGCTGGCGGTGGATAGCGTCTTCCACCACCGCAAGCAGTCGCTGTGGCGAGGCGGGCTTGAGGACAAACCCCAGCGCCCCCAGCTCCATGGCCCGAGAGGAGTCCTCCAGCGTCCCATAGCCGGTTACCACCACCGCGCCCATGAGCGGGTCCCTTGCCCTCACCTCGCGTAGGAAGGCCAGCCCATCGGTGTTGGGTAGCTTCATGTCCACCAGCAGCAGGTCGTACGCCTGGTGCGCCAGGCGGCTAAGCCCTGCCGCCGCGGAGGGCACCGCATCCGCGTGGTACCCCGCGTCGGCCAGCACACGCCGCATGGAGTCCCTGACGATCTCCTCGTCCTCAATGATCAGGACTTGGCCCTTAGCCAATGCGTCTCACTCTCTCGGGCTCGGCCACAGGCAGGGTGACGGAGAAGGTGCTGCCCCGGCCAGGCGTGCTGGTGGCCTGGATGTTGCCTCCACAGCGCTGCACTATGTCCTGGCTCACGGCCAGGCCCAGGCCTGTCCCCTGGCCTGGGGGCTTGGTGGTGTACAGCGGTTCAAAGATACGCTCCAGCGCCTCGGGAGGTATGCCCACTCCCGTGTCGGTGATGCTGACCAAGACGTTCGCTCCGTGACGGCGCGTGGTGATGGTCACGGAGCCCCCCTGGGGCATGGCGTCCAGGGCGTTGCTAACCAGGTTGCCGAAGACCTGCCGGAGCTCCCCCTCGTCCGCCCACACCAAGGGCAGGTCCGGGTCCAGGGAGGTCACCATGTCTAGTGGTGCATCCTGGTGGAAAGTGCGCACCCTGGAGGCCACGGAGCTTAGCAGAGCGTTCACGTCCACCTGCCGGGGTGAGCCTCGCGCCTGGCGGGCCAGGTCCAGGAGGCCCCGCAGGGTGTTCGTGGCACGCTGGGCTTCCTGGAGGATGCGCCAGGCATCCTGGCCAAGGGGGCCGCCGTCCAGGTCCTGGGCCAGCAGGTAGGCCAGGTTCATGATCGTCTGAAGGGGGTTGTTGGCCTCGTGGGCCACCCCGGCGGCCAGTTGCCCCACGGCGGCCAGCTTGGCGGACTGCTCGACCTGGCCCTGCGCCTGCTCCAGGTCACGCAGCCGGGCCCGAAGCTGGCTGGAGAGGCGGGCGAGTTCAATACGGGCGGCTCCCTGCCGGGTCAGTGCATTGACCAGCTCCGAGTCATCTTGGGAATAGGGCACTCCGTCAGCCCTGGGGGCCAGCACCAGGAGGGCCGACAGCACATCGCCGCGGCGCGCGGGCACCAGGAGGCTGGAGGCGGGGAGGTTGAGGGCAGTGCGTTCTTGTGCGGGTAGTCCCTGCCATTGGGGCAGGGCCATGACCTGGCGCAGGGTCACGGGGCAGTCCTGCTCCACCAGCCACGTCACCACAGGATTACCCCGCCAGAGCCTTCCTGGCTGGCACTCCATGCAGCGAGAGGAGTGCACCACCAGGCCCCGTCGCGAGCCGTCCGGCAACATGAGCAATGCGCCCTGGGCTCTTGTGGCCTGGGTTGCCGCCGCCAGCAGGGCACCGGCCAGGTGGTCCAGGTCGGGCACGTCGTGGGTGTCAACGTCGAACCAGATGAGATGGTGAAGTGGGGTGCTCCCATTCCCTCCAGAGCGGCTGCCCAGAGGTGCCGGAAGCCGTTGTCGAAGGCGCAGGAAGGCGCCGCCCCAGCCTGCTATCGCGGCGCCGATCGCTGTTGGCACAAGCGCGCGCATAAGCCTCCCAGCACTGTGACTCGCAACCAGGGACCGTGGCAGTGCACCGCCATTTGTACCACACTTCACGGCGTATTTCCACCCCCTCTCGCCTATGGGGTGGGGTACAATGGTACTTCCCCGGTAGTGGTGGGGGGGGCGGAAAGTGCAGGAGGCCTGCTTAGCCCTTTACCGCCAGCACTCCCACCCGAGGGATGGGTGGATAGAGTGTGGGACCGAGGGGAAAACGGCGGACATCCCTGAACCCACCGCGGGCCACTAGCGGCGCGAGCTCCTGATGGTGTCGCAGGTACACCGCCTTCACCTCCACAGAGAACACCCTCCGGTACAGGCGCGTCAGGAGGTCAAGGCGCGAAGGGGCGAACTCCCATATCAGGAATCTGCCCCCCGGTCGCAGCACCCGGCAGACCTCAGCCGCCATGCGGCGTGTGTCATCGTCGTTCAGGTGCTTCACCATGTAGGAGCACAGCACCACATCGAAGACCTCTCCTGGAAAGGGGAGATATGTACTGCTGGCCCGGGAGAGGTGAGGTGCCCAGCCGTTCTTGCCATCACTACCCAGGAAGGTGCGCCTGGCCATCCCCAGCAGGGCGTGGGTCACGTCCACTCCAACGGGGGCCAGGTCCAGAGGCACTGTGTGGCGGATGTACTCCAGGACGCTGCCCCTGCCGCACCCCACATCCAGCACCCTGTCTCCGGGGCCAATGTCCAGGCGGCGGGCCATGCGTGCCAGGGGCGGGTGGAGCAGAGGTCGCGCCAGGGGTGACAGGACAAACCGGAAGTGCTGGGTGTAGATGTCACCCTTGTCTAGCCATGTGGTATACTGTTTTATGGTCTGGTGCTGTTCGTCGTCCATGGGGTGTTGTTGCGGGTGGGGGTGGTGGTTGCCGTAGCAGCCTACAGCGTAGGCGTCCGTGATGGCAACTGACCCCGAGCGGAATTAGTAGGTGTCACCTCATATACTCGTACCGCGGTCGGTGTCTTGGTGTAGGGCGGGCCGTCGGGGGTAGGAACCATGGCACAGCGATACCAGCGCGAGATTGAGGAGATACTGAGGCGGGCGGATAGCTCGCCCAGAGGCGGCGATGCGCCGGCCAAGGTGGGCCAGCAGGGGCGACCCAAGCGCAAGAGTTCGAGGAAGGGATTCATACGGCTGCCTGGTGGTGGCTGGCCCCCTTCCCCCGGGCTGCTGATGGTGGCTGGCCTGGCTCTCTTGGTGGCCGCAGTCGTCCTACGGGCACTGTTCCCGCCTGCGGCGGGGCCAGCGGCATGGGCTGGTGTGGGCCTGCTGGTACTGGCGTACATAGCCTTCTTTGCCAAGCCGCGCTTCTTCATGGAGAAGCGGTGGCGCGGGCGAATCATTGAGGACCCGAACCCCTCTTTTTGGCAATGGCTGCGCCGCACCTTTGGCTCCAAGTAGCTGTTCTCCTCACCGGAACAGGTCCCGGGATGGCTCTCGCAAGAGGGGGCCGACGCCTCCTGGCGAAGGTCGGAAAGTGTATCCCCGTACCAGGGCCGCAGGTACCTTCTCCAGCTTGCCCGTGACCAGTTCCGCCGCCGCGGCCAGCTCGTCGGCCACGGCGATGACCGTAGTCTGAAGCCTCTTTCCACAAGTATCCAGGCGGCCTCTATAGTCCACCAGCGGCTCCAGCCCCGCCACGCCGATGGCCACGTTCACCGCTCCCTCACGCCATGGCCGACCGAAGGTGTCGGACACGATCACCGCCACATCCACCGCTGCAAGCTGGCGCACCCCTCGGCGGATGGCTTCGGCGGAGGCGTCTGGGTGCACGGGCAGCAGGGTGACGGTCTCCTCGCCAGGCACGTTGGATGCGTCCACCCCGGAGTTGGCACAGCGGAAGCCGTGATGGGTCTCCGTGATGATGATACCCTGGTCCATGCGCACTATCCGCCGCGCCTCCCTGAGCACCACCTCCACATGCCTTGGGTCCTTCTGCCAGGTGCGGGCCACCTCCAGGGCAAAGGGCGATGGCGTGACGCTCTTTAAGTCCACCACGCGCCCCTCGGCCTTGGAGACCACCTTCTGGCTCACTACAAGCACGTCTCCACTGGCCAGGGGGGTCCTCTGTCTTGTCGCTGCCTCAGTGACAAGAGCCGCCAGGTCGTTCCCAGGCTGTACCTCGGGGACTCCACCTATTCCAATGACACTGACCTGGGCTGGCAAAGTGTGCCTCCCCTCACAGTGGTGCTGCAAAGTGCGGCATGTATAGCACACGTCCTCAAGGGTGTCAACGTGTCCTCCGTTGCACCTGTGGTATACTTGCGCCAGCTAGATGTGGCGCCGTTGGCGCTTCCTTGCCATGCACGGTGGTGCCATTGATGGCGCCGGGGCAGGCAGCTTTACCCCGCCCCTCAGCTATTGCGAATGGGAGGAGAGAGCGGTGGAAGCCTTACGAAGTCTGCTGTTTGTGCCGGGCAACAGGCGGGAGATGTTGCAGAAGGCATTGAACCTGCCCGCCGACGCCCTGGTTCCCGACCTGGAGGACTCGGTCCCCGCGGGAGAAAAGGAGAACGCCCGGCGGGTGGTGCAGGGGCTTCTACCTATCCTGGCCCAGGGCGGCAGGCGCGTCATCCCCCGGGTCAATGCCCTGTCCACCGGCCTGGCCAGGGATGACCTGGCGGCCGTCATCGGCCATCACACCTACGGCATCAGCATCGGCAAACTGGAGTCGGCCCGGGACGTGCGTCAAGTGTCGGTTCTCATCGGCGAAATGGAGGGCCGCGCTGGAGTGCCCGATGGCCAGACGCGCCTGGCCCTATGGCTGGAGAATGCCCGGGCCATAGTGTTCGCCTACGAGCTGTGCTCGGCCTCGCCCCGGGTGGTGGCGGTGGCGCTGGGTGCGGAGGACTTCACCGACGACATGGACATGGAGAGGACGGACCAGGGCACCGAGTTCCTCTATGCCCGGTCGGTGGTGGCCGTGGCAGCGCGGGCTGCCGATGTGCTGGCCCTGGATACCCCCTACGTCAACTTTCGGGACCCGGAGGGACTGGAGCGGGATACTCGCCTGGCCCGGAACCTCGGGTACAAAGGCAAGTTCGCTATTCATCCCTCTCAGATAGAGCCCATCAACCGCATCTTCACACCCGATGCTCAGGAGGTGGAGTACGCCCGCCGGGTGCTCAAGGCGTGGGACGAGGCCGAAGCCCAGGGCCGGGGGTCCACCTCCGTTGACGGCAAGGTGATAGATGTGCCGATGGTGAAGCGGGCCCGCAGCTTGCTGGCGCTGTCCGAAGCTATAGGCAGGCGGGAGAGCCAGGGGCGAGGGTGAACGGGGGCGTCTGGTAGTGTTTGAGTTGGACAAAGAGGCCGATGCCGTCATCCTGACCGGCATGACCTTTTTCGCTTACCACGGCACCCGGCCGGAGGAGCGCGCTCTGGGGCAGCGGTTCACGGTGGACGTGGCGCTGGAGGCGGACCTGCATCGGGCGGGCGTCACCGATGATATCAGCGACACCATTAGCTACTCCCGGGTATATCGGGTGGTGCGGGAGGTGGTGGAGGGGGAGCCACGCAACTTGCTGGAGGCTGTGGCCCAGGCGGCGGCCAGTCGCCTGCTTTCGGATTTCCCTCTGGCACAGGCGGTCCGCGTTCGGGTGGCGAAGCCCGGCCCACCCATCAAGGGGGCCTATACGGGAGAGGCGGCGGTGCAGGTGCGGCGGGCTCGCACTCCTTGATCTCCGCTCCTCAACAAGTCGGCCCACCCCAACCGGGGTGGGCCGGGACGATTCCTATGCTGAAAGACGGGACTTATTCCTCTTCTGTCGTTTCAGACAGTCCTTGAGTTGGCCTGGCCAGGATGGGCGCTTCTGGGGCCCTGGTGTCATCCCAGCGGGCGTCCGCCAGGAAGTTCTGGAACTCCCGCTCCTGGCCGCACAGGCGGCACCTCCCCCTGCTGGAGGCGCCTGCGGGTGTCTCAATGACCCAGTAGTGGGTGCAGCGGGGCGCTTCCGCGACCGCCATGCCTGGCTCCTGGTACGTTGTCATAGGATATCTCCTTAACGGGGGTCACCGCTTCGCCCCCGGTTTGCACATCCTAAAAGTTTCAACTAGATTATCATGCGATTTCTTGCGCGTCAAGGGTTTTAATGCATATTGGCGTCAAAAAGCCACCAAGCCGCGCTATTTTGACTTCCGCTGCCGCCGGTTGTACAATCCTCCACAGGGCCTATGGCCCATCCGGTTATCGGGAGGAGAGCCAAAGTATGATTATGGAAGGGACCAGGCTCGACATCCTCCTGATTCTTCAGCGGAGCCCCTACAGCACGGTGGAGGACATCACCAGCCAGCTAGACCTGGCGCCCGCCACCGTGCGCCGCCACCTGGACATCCTCCAGCGGGACCGGATGGTGGCCTACGTTGCCCTGAAGAACAAGGTGGGGCGGCCCGAGCACGCCTTCTATTTGACGGAGACGGGGCAGGAGACGCTCCCCAAGGACTATGGCCGGCTTCTGGCCCTGCTGCTGGAGGAGCTGGGAAAGCTAAGCCCGGGTGCCGCCAGCGACTTCAGTGGAAAAGACGCCCTGGAGCTGGCCCTCAGGCGGGTCTCGGAGAGGGAGTGGGCGGAGAGGGCCCGGACCATGGGCGGTGGCCAGGTGGAGGAGCGCCTGAAGGCCCTGGCCACTCTCCTGAGTGAGCGCGGCTTCCGGCCCGTGGTGGAGCGGGAGGGGGATGCCATCAGGTTCCGCCTGCTCAACTGTCCCTTCCGCACTGCGGCCCTGGTCAGCGACCTGGTGTGCAGCTTCGATCGGCACCTTCTGACCTCTGTGCTGGGCCAGGAGGTGATCAAAGAGGACTGCATCCGGAGCGGCGACCCTGGTTGCTGCTACCGGACGCTTCAACCCCTCGCCTTGCCGGGGCAGGCGCCTCCGTACCCGCTACCCTAGCTCCTCCGGGCTTGCGCTCACGGCTGGCAGCGCGGAAGCTGCGGGCTGCTAGCCTCGCCGCCGCGTTGCATACAGGTGCATGGCCACGGTGCAGCCCGTGATGAGCACCCCGAAGATGGCCAGTACGCGGAACACCCACGCTGTGCCGACCTCTTGGGCGATGAGTCCCCCGACAGTCCCTGCGAAGGAGCCGAACCCGAAGCCGACCAGGAACGCCACCCCGAACATGCGCCCGTGCATTCGCGGTGGCGCGTAGTCGGCGATAAGGGCATTGTAGGACGGCTGGGCCATGAAGTTGACGAAAGCGAAGGCGGCTGCCCCTATCACCAGGACTGCCCCGCTGGTGTAGCCCACAATAAGCAGGGCTGGCACTGCCAGCGCCGCCAGCGGTATCAGGAGCGATTCCCTGCGCATCCGTTCACCCAGCTCCCCTCCCACGTATTGACCCGCCATGCCAAACAACAGCGCCACGGTGGCAAAACTCCCGCCGATGGTCACGGGTGCCAGGCCAAACAGGTCGAACCTCAGATTCTCGGTCAGATGTGCGGGCAGGAAGGTGGTGGTGCCCCGGTATATGAAGCCGAAAAGGGCGTTTATCACAAAGATGAGCACCAGGGGGAACAGCACGGCCCTGGTCACCTCACGGTTGCTGCCCCGGGCGTGGGCTTCCCGCTGTCCGCTCGCTCGGGCGTACTCGCCCTCGGTTACCTTGGATACCTGCATGACCACTGCGGCCAGCAGGGCGATGGCCCCGAACAGAAGGAAGGAGGCCCGCCACGTATAGACGCCGGCGATGGTGGCTGCCACCACGGGGGCCAGGGCCACGCCCAAGTTGCCCCCCATGCCGTGCAACCCCAGGCCCCGGGCTCGCCCTCGCACGCCTCGGGCGATGAATGTGAGGCCAGCCGGGTGGTACATGCCACCGAAGAACCCGACCACGGTGAGACCAGCCGCCAGCACCCACACGCTCTGCGACATGGCCGCCACGACTGAGCCTGCCGCGGCTCCCACCAGGGACAGCACTATCACGCGCTTGGACCCCAGCCGGTCCACCACCGTGCCTGCTGGCAGTGCAGACAAGGCGTAGGCCAGGGCGGCTATGCTGGCGAGGATGCCCAGCGTCCCCAGTCCCACGCCAAACTGGGCTGCTACCACCAGCAGCACCGCGCCGTAGGTCAGCTCCAGGGCGTGGTTCAGGGCGTGGGCCGCCGAGGTGTAGACTACCACCCTCTTTTCGTTATCGGTCATTCCTGTCTGTGTCAGGCGGACCATCTGTTTGGGTCCCTCGCTTCAGTGTAGCCAGTGGACGGGCCGAGTTGCCGATTTCGTAGTGTAGGTGTGGAAGTGGCTGAGTGTCAACGCAAAGGAAGGGCGGCGCCGGTTGTCCGGCGCCGCCAATGGCAGACAGTGTGCCTGGGGCCCTGTGGCCTACCTGTTGGGCTCAGTGTACTCGATGTAGTCGGCGTAAGGGAACCCAGGGTGAATGTGGTAGGTCTTCACCTTGGGTCCCAGGGCGAAGATCTGGTTGGCTGCCCCCAGGGGCACCGGAATCCAGGCGTCATAGAACCACTTCTGGATCTTTATGGAGAGCTCGTCTCTGGCCTTGGGGTCCGGTGACTGGTAGTAGGCCCACATCCAGTCGTCCACCTCGTCGGCACGTATGTGGGAGGTGTGGCTGGTGCTGAAACGCTCTTTGCCGCCCATGCAGGAGTTGAAGACTTCCCCCGGGTTTGCCACTGGGGAGCAACGAGCTGTCCATGTGTTGTTCCACATCCCCGGGGCCGTCATCTGGTCGGGAGGGGTCTTGAGAGTGACCATTGGGCTCAGGCGTACCTGCTCGATGGGCTGGAACTGGACGTCCACGCCCAGGTTGCGCTTCCAGTAGGTGCCCACGGCCTCACCCGCCGCAGTGATGTCGGGGATGCCGATGGCGTCGGTCCGCAGGTACATGGTCATCTTGTAGCCTGGCGGCGGGAAGCCGGCCTCCTTGGCGAGGCGCTGGGCCTCAGTCGGGTCGTAGGGGTAGGGCTTGAGGGAGGGGTCGAAGCCCCGGACGTCCTTGGTGTAGTTGAAGACCGCCTGGCGGACGATCTCGCCCTTGAAGATGGTCTTGGCGATAGTGTCCATGTCCACTGCCAAGTTGAGGGCCTTGCGGACCTTGATATCGTTGAAGACAGAGGGGGCAGTGCCGATACAGCACATGGCGATGGCTGCGCCGGTGACGCCCTCGTTGCGCATCAGGGGCCAGCCTGTCACCTGGTCCTTGAGGGCAACGGCGATGTCAATCAGGTCCAATCGGCCGGTCTTGAGCATGGCGATCCTGGTGGACTCCTCCTGGACCTTGTATGCCTGGATCTCCTCCCAGTAGACGGGTTTGACCCTCCAGTGGCCACTCTTGGCCACATCGTCCCTAACCCGGAATGTGACGTGGTCACCCGCCACCTTCTCCGCGAACTGGTAGGGGCCGGTGCCCATGGGCTGTGTGTTGAACTTGTCTACTCCCACCTGATTGAAGTAGTCCATGGGCATTGTCCAGTAGTTCCTGTAGGAGGCCTTGGACATAGTATCGTAGAAGAGGTAGTTGGGGTCCTTCATGACGATCCGCACGGTATCTGGGCTCAGGACCTCCACGTGGTCAATGATGCGCTTGAAGTGGGCCCCCGCGGAGCCCTTGCCGTACTTCAACTCAGCGTCCATGGAACCCTTGATGTCGTTGACGTCCATCTCGCGGCCGTTGGGGAAGGTGACCCCCTTGCGGATGGTGAAGTCCCAGCTTTTGCCGTCCTTGGTCTCCCACTTGGTGGCCAGCTCGGGGACCAGTTGGCCCTGGAAGTCGGTGCCTATGAGCCACTCGAAGACGGTGCCGCCCATGTATATGCGCACGGCTGCATCTCCGTTGAAGTGCTCGAGGGGCAGGGCGCTGGAGATGGCATCCATGGCGTACTTCAGGGTGCCGCTGGGCTTGACGGCCACAGGCGGGGCCGTGGGTGTTGGCGTTGGTGTGGCCACCAGCACCACCCGGATGGTGGGCGTGGGCGTAGGCGTGCCCGGCGCTGGGGTGGGAGTGGGGGTGGCCGTGGCCGCTGGCCGTGGCGTGGGCGTAGGTGTGGGGATGGCCGTTGGCTCGGCGCCCGCGCAGGCTACAACCAGTGTCAGCACCATCGCCAAGCCAACGAGGACCGACACGAGACGGGTTCTGTTCATACTCCTGCCCTCCGCCTATGAATCTCGTAGCAGCCACTCTGCTGCGCGGGGAAAGTGAGAAAGATAGTAGCAACCCAGGGGCATAAATGCAAGCCTCGCTCAAAGGACTGGGCGGCGCCGGACAACCGGCGCCGCCCAGTGTCAAAGGGCATGCCTGAAAGCCTGCTGCCTACCTCTTGGGTACCACGTACTCGAAGTTGTCGCCGTAGGAGAAGCCGGGTTGCGGGGAGTAGGTGGCTACCTTGGGGCCCGAGACGAAGATCTGGTTAGTCACGCCGATGGGCACCGGGATCCACTGCTCGTGGTACCACTTCTGCACCTTGCGGGCCAGCTCGTCCCTGACGGCTGGGTCAGGGCTCTGGGGGTACTGGAGCATCCAGTTGTCCACCTCGCCGCAGGTTAAACGCGAGGTGTGGCTGGCGCCGAATATGTCTTTGCACCCGAAGGCCGTGTTGAAGACCTCGCTCGGGTTCGGGATCGTGGTGGCACGTGGCGTCCAGGTGTTGTTCCACAGGCCCGGAGCCTGCATTTTCCGTGTTGTGCTGTCCCACGCGAACATGGCGCTGAGGCGGGCATACTCGATGGGCTGGAACTGGACGTCCACGCCCAGGTTGCGCTTCCAGTAGGTGCCGATGGCCTCCCCCGCGGCCGGAAGATCGGGGAATCCAGGGGCGTCGGTGCGCAGGTACATGGTCATCTTGTAGCCGGGGGGTGGGAAGCCCGCCTCCTTGGCGAGTTTCTTGGCCTCTTCAACATTGTAGGGGTAGGGCGTGAGGGAGGGGTCGAAGCCCCACATGTCCTTGGTGAAGATGAACACCGCCTGGGGGGTCAGCTCTCCCTTGAAGACGGTCTTGGCTACGGTGTCCATGTCCACTGCCAGGTTCAACGCCTTGCGGACACGGATGTCGTTGAATATGGAGTCTTCCTTGTCTGAGATGCAGCAGAGGCCGATGGCGGCGCCGGAGACCCCCTCGTTCCTCACCTGGGGCAGGCCAGCCACCTGGTCCTTGAGACCCACGGCTATGTCAATCAGGTCCAGTTTGGCCGTCTTGAGCATGGCGATCCTGGTGGACTCCTCCTGGACCTTGTATGCCTGGATCTGTTCCCAGTAGACGGGATTGACGCGCCAGTGGCCGCTCTTGGCCACGTCGTCGCGCACGCGGAGGGTGACGTGGTCGCCCGCCACCTTCTCCACCACTCGGAAGGGGCCGGTGCCCACGGGCTGCTCTCGAAACTTGTCAATCCCCACCTGGTCCAGGTATTCCATATCAATGGTCCACGGGTTCCGGTAGTTGGCCCTGGATATGGTGAAGAACCACAGGAAATCGGGGTCCTTCAGGAACATGCGGACCGTGTTGGGGTCCAGTACCTCGGCACGGTCAATTACCCGCCTCATGTGGTTCCCGAAGGAGCCCTTCCCGTGCTCCTTCCACGCCATAATGCTTCCCGCCACGTCCTTCGCGGTCATCTCGCGGCCGCTTGGGAAGGTAACCCCCTTGCGGATGGTAAGGTCCCAGTACGTGCCATCCTTTGTCTCCCATTTGGTGGCCAGGCCTGGAACTATCTTGCCTTCCATGTCGGTGTGCAGGAGCCACTCGAAGACCGTGCCGCCCATGTAGATGCGCACGGCAGAGTCTCCCGTGAAGTGCTCCAGGGGAAGGGCGCTGGAGATGGTGTCCATGGCGTACTTCAGGGTGCCGCTGGGCTTGGCGGCCACAGGTGGGGTTGTGGGTGTCGGCGTTGGAGTGGCCACCAGCACCACCCTGATAGTGGGCGTGGGCGCGCCAGGCGCCAGGGTGGGGGTAGGAGTGGCCGTGGCTGCTGGCCGTGGCGTGGGTGTGGGTGTGGGCGTGGCCGTGGGCTCAGCGCCGGCGCACGCCTGGGCCGCCAGCAGCAAGAGCGCCGCTGCGCCCAGGAACAGGGTGAGCATCCTGCCTTTTGCACCTCTCATAGCCATCCCTCCTTCCGTGCGCGAGACGCACTTGCTCCCGCACTCGGCCCCGCGGCAACTTTACTGCCGCCGCTCCGTAGAAGGATAGCCCTGCCCCGGGGCACTGGTCCTGGCCCCAGGGCAGGGGCTGGATGCTGGCCTACCTGTTGGGCTCCGTTAGCTCATTGTAGTCGGCGTAGGGGAATCCAGGGTGGATGTAGTACTTCTTCACCTTGGGCCCCAGGGCAAATATCTGGTTGGCGGCGCCCAGGGGCACGGGGACCCAGTTATCGGAGTGCCACTTCTGGACCTTGCGGGATAGGTCGTCCCTGACGGCCGGGTCGGGGCTCTGGAAGTACTGGAGCATCCAGTCATCCACCTCAGAGCAGGTGGTGCGGGAGGAGTGGGTGGAGCTGAAGATGACCTTGCAGCCCATGGTGGCCTGGTAAGCCTGGCCCGGGTCAGCTATCACGCTGGAGCGGGGCGTCCAGGTGTTGTTCCACAGGTCTCCAGCACTCAGCTCGTTCATGGGGGTGAGGCGGGCATTCTCAATGGGCTGGAACTGGACGTCCACGCCCAGGTTGCGCTTCCAGTAGGTGCCAACGGCCTCACCCGCCGCAACGATGTCGGGGATGCCGATGGCATCAGTCCGCAGGTACATGGTCATCTTGTAGCCCGGGGGCGGGAACCCCGCCTCCTTGGCGAGCTGCTTGGCTTGCTCGACGTCGTAGGGGTAGGGTTTGAGCGAGGGGTCGAACCCCCAGACATCCTTGGTGAAGTTGAAGACGGACTGGCGGACTATCTCGCCCTTGAAGATGGTCTTGGCGATGGTGTCCACGTCCACGGCCAGGTTGAGGGCCTTGCGGACGCGGATGTCGTTGAAGAGGGGCTCGCCCGGGCGGTCCTTGAAGACCGGGATCTGGGACTTGTCGCCGATGCAGCACATGCCTATGGCGCCGGCGGTGACACCCTCGTTACGCACCAGGGGGAGGCCCGCCACCTGGTCCTTGAGGGCGACGGCGATATCAACGAGGTCCAGTTTGGCCGTCTTGAGCATGGCGATACGCGTGGACTCCTCCTGGACCTTGTAGAACTGGATCTCTTGCCAGTAGACTGGCTTGACGCGCCAGTGGCCGTCGCGGACCACGTCGTCGCGCACGCGGAGGGTGACATGGTCGCCTGCCACCTTCTCCACGAACTGGTAGGGGCCGCTGCCTCTGGGCTGTTCTCCGAACTTGTCTATGCCCACCTGGTTGAAGTAGTCCATGGGGACTATCCAGAAGTTGCTGAAGGTGGCCCTGGAGATATCGGAATAGAAGAGGAAGTTGGGGTCCTTGAGCACCACGCGCACAGTGCTGTCGTTCAGGACCTCGGCGTGGTCAACCATGCGCTTGAAGCGCGCCGCCAGGGAGCCCTTGCCGTACTTCAGCAGGGTGTCGAAGCTGCCTTTGATGTCGTTGACATCCATCTCGCGGCCGTTGGCGAACTTGACGCCCTTGCGAATGGTCAGGTCCCAGTAGCTGGCGTCCTTGGTCTCCCACTTGGTGGCCAGGCCCGGGACTATCTTACCCTCCAGGTCCGTGTCCAACAGGTACTCGAAGACCGTGCCCCCCATGTAGATGCGCTGGGCAGCGCTACCCTGGAAGTGCTCCAGTGGGAAGGCGCTGGAGACGGCGTCGAAGGCGAATTTCACCGTGCCGCTGGGCTTGACGGCCACGGGTGGGGCTGTGGGCGTAGGCGTTGGAGTGGCCACCAGCACCACCCGGATGGTGGGTGTGGGTGTGGGCACGCCAGGCGCCAGAGTGGGTGTCGGGGTGGCTGTGGCCGCCGGCCGTGGCGTGGCTGTGGGCGTCGGCGTGGCCGTGGGCTCGGCGCCGGCGCAGGCCTGGACTGCCAGCAGCAGGAGCGCCGCTGCGCCCAGGAGCAGGGTGAGCATTTTGCCTGTTGTCCGTCTCATGGTCATTCCTCCTTTGACCTCCGCCTATATCCCTGCCCCGGGGCCGGTATCGGCGCGTACGGGACAGGGTATGCGTGGCACTATTTACCTGTTGGGCTCCGTGTACTCAATATAGTCGGCGTATGGGAAGCCGGGGTGCACGCGGTACAGCTTCACCTTCGGTCCCATGGCGAAGATCTGGTTGGCCGCGCCCAGAGGCACGGGGATGTAGCTGTCGTAGTGCCACTTCTGGATCTTGAGGGAGAGGGCGTCACGGGCCTTGGGGTCCGGCGTCTTGAAGTACTCCAGCATCCAGTCGTCCACCTCGGTGCATGTGGTGCGGGAGGGATGCTCGCCGCCGAAGATGGCCTTGCACCCCATGGTGGCGTTGAAGGCCTGGCCGGGGTCCGCCACGACGCTGGAGCGCGGAGTCCAGGCGTTGTTCCACAGCCCCGACGCCACCATCTGGTCGGGTGGGGTCTTGAGGGTGCTCATGGGGCTAAGGCGGGCCGACTCAATGGGCTGAAAGCTCACGTCCAGGCCAAGGTTGCGCTTCCAGTAGGTGCCTACGGCCTCACCCGCCGCCACGATGTCGGGGATGCCGATGGCGTCGGTGCGCAGGTACATGGTCATCTTGTAGCCTGGGGGTGGGAAGCCCGCCTCTTTGGCGATGCGCTGTGCCTCGGCCACGTCGTAGGCATAGGGCTTGAGGGATGGGTCGAAGCCCCAGACGTCCTTGGTGTAGTTGAAGACGGCCTGGCGGGCGAGTTCACCCTTGAAGATGGTCTTGGCGATGGTGTCCACGTCCACGGCCAGGTTGAGGGCCTTGCGGACCTTGATGTCGTTAAAGATAGAGGGCGCCTCGCCGATGCAGCACAGACCGATGGCACCGGCGGTGACTGCCTCATTGCGCACCAGGGGGATGCCCGCCACCTGGTCCTTGAGGGCGACGGCGATGTCAATCAGGTCCAGTTTGCCCGTCTTGAGCATGGCGATGCGGGTTGACTCCTCCTGGACCTTGTAGGCCTGGAGCTCCTCCCAGTAGACTGGCTTGAGGCGCCAGTGGCCGCTCTTGACCACGTCGTCGCGCACTCGCATTGTGACGTGGTCGCCGGCTACCTTCTCCACGAACTCGTAGGGGCCTGAGCCTTTGGGCTGCTGAGCGAACTTGTCAGCTCCCACCTGGTTGAAGTAGTCCATGGGGACTATCCAGAAGTTCCGGTAGGAGGCCTGGGACAGGTCGAAGTAGAAGAGGAAGTTGGGTTCCTTGGTCACCACGCGGACGGTATCTGGGTCGAGGACCTCGGCGTGGTCAATGACGCGCTTGAACTGGGCGCCCTGGGAGCCTTTGCCGTACTGCAACTGGACGTCGAAGGAACCCTTGATGTCGTTGACGTCCATCTCGCGACCGTTGGTGAACTTGACTCCCTTGCGAATGGTGAAGTCCCAGGTCTTGCCGTCCTTGGTCTCCCACTTGGTGGCTAGCTGGGGGACCATCTGTCCGGTGAAGTCGGTACCGATGAGGTACTCGAAGATGGTGCCTCCCAGGTAGATGCGCTGGGCGGCGCTACCCTGTAGGTGTTCCAGGGGGAAGGCGCTGGAGACGGCGTCCATGGCGTACTTAAGGGTGCCGCTGGGCTTGACGGCCACGGGTGGGGCTGTAGGCGTTGGCGTGGGCGTGGCCACCAGCACCACCCGGATGGTGGGTGTGGGCGTCGCGCCGGGCACTGGGGTGGGTGTTGGCGTGGCCGTGGCCGCTGGCCGCGGTGTGGGTGTGGGCGTCGGCGTGGCCGTGGGCTCGGCGCCGGCGCAGGCCTGGGCTGCCAGCAGCAGGAGCGCTGCTGCGCCCAGGGCCAAGGTCAACATTTTGCCTGTGGCTCTGGACATAGTCCCTCCTTGGCGGTCATTTTACCTATGCGTTCCTCGGGCATGTTCAAGGAATGCCTTTCAGCATGTGGCAAGCTTGTCGAACACTGTGTGCGGGCAATCTCCATACGGGGTGGCGAGGTGGCCCTGCGGGAACAACCTACACCTGCCGCATCCGGGGGTCCAGGCGGTCTCGGAGCCAGTCCCCTAGCAGATTCACCGCTATGACCACCAGCAGTATGGCGACGCCTGGGAAGAGAGAGAGCCACCAGGCCGAGCCGATGTAGTCCCGTCCGTCGGACACCATGACGCCCCAGGCGGGCGTGGGCGGTGGTATGCCCACCCCCAGGTAGCTGAGGGAAGCCTCCAGAAGGATGACAAACCCTATCTGGAAGGTGGCCATCACCAGGAGGCTGTTCATTATGTTGGGGAAGATGTGGCGTGCCATGATGCTGGCCTGCGAGCAGCCAGCTACCTTGGCCAGAGCCACGAAGTCTCTCTGCTTGAGCGAAAGCACCTCTCCCCTGATCACCCTGGCGAACCGCGACCACATGAGGAGGGCTATGACCAGGATGACGTTGGTGAAGCTGGGACCAAGGATGACCACCAGCACCAGGGCCATGAGGATAGGGGGTATGGCCATCATCAGGTCTACCACGCGCATGACCACGGCATCCGCCATGCCTCCCAGGTATCCTGAAAGGATGCCCAGCGCTGTCCCTGCCGTGGCTGCGAGGGCTATGACTGTGACCGCTGCCACCAGTGACACCCTGGCCCCGTGCATGATCCGGCTGAAGATGTCGCGCCCGAAACGGTCGGTGCCGAAGATGTGGGCCGGGCTTCCGCCCTCCAGCCACGCCGGCTTTATGAACTGGTCAATTAGGTCCCCATCCTCGGGTCCATAGGGTGCCGTCCAGTGGGCGGTGAAGGCCACCACCACGAAGATCAGCAGTATCACCATGGGAATAGCCACCATGGGCGTGCGGCGGAGTTCCCCCCAAGCCATTTGGATTGGCTGGACCAGCACTGGTGCCCGACGTGCCTCTACTGCCACGATAAGTCTCTCTCCCTGTCACCCTACCCGTACCGTATGCGCGGGTCTATGTACGCGTACATCAGGTCAACAAACAGATTCATCGCCACAAAAATCACGGTGTAAAGCAGGATCACCGTCTGGAGCACCGAGTAGTCCCGCCAGTTCACGGACTGGATGGCGAGTGCCCCCAGCCCCGGATAGGCGAACACCTGCTCCGTGATGACGGAGCCGGTAAGCAGAGTGGACAGCAGCACTGTGGCCAGGGTGAGAGGGGGAATGAGGGCGTTGCGGAAGGCGTGCTTCCAGACCACCTTCCACTCGGGCAGGCCTTTGATGCGCGCCATCTTGATGTACTCGCTGTCCAGGGCGTCCAGAGTGGCGGAGCGGGTCAGGCGCAGAACCCCGGCGCAGCTATGCCATCCCAGGGAAACCGCTGGGAGGATCAGGTACTGAGGTCCACCCCTTCCTCCCGCTGGCAGAAGCTCAAAGGTCACGGCGAAGGCAAAGATGAGCATGATGCCCAGCCAGAAGCCGGGTGTGGCCATGCCAAGGAAGGCGAAGACCTTGCCCACGTAGTCAATCCATGAGTCCCGCTTGACTGCGGTAATTACGCCGAGGGGCACGGCGATAAGGACGGAAAAGAGGAAGGCAACTCCGGCGAGCTGCACTGTGGCGGAGATGCGCTCTCCCACCATCTTGGCGGCAGACTGTTGGGTGAGCAGCGAGCGCCCAAAGTCGCCTCGGACCATATGCCTGAAGAAGATGACGTATTGAGTGACCAGAGGCTTGTCCAGGCCCAGGTCCTTTCGGATCATCTCCCTCTCTTCCCTGGTTGCCCGCTCACCCGCCAGAAGGCCTACGGGGTCCCCGCTCACTCGCGCCATGATGAATACGAGAACCGTCATGGCCAACAGTGTGAAGATTCCTTGCAGCACCCGTCGTACTAAGTATCTGCCCACCGGTGGAGACCCCCCAGCACCCTACCCAAACGAGATGGTCAAAGGATAACCGGCTCCCTTTGCCCTGTCAATACGGGTTCAAGGGGGGGATAGGCGGCACCCACGGGGCAGGCCGCTGCCAGAGCCTTTCCTGGGGAAGTAGCGGCGTGATAGACTGCTTGCACCACGGCTCAGGCTTGACAGACGGGAGGGCGTATGAACTGGCTGGACATAGTGATAATCGTCCTGTTCACGGTGCTGGGGTTGATCGGGTGGAAGGTGGGCATTATCCGCGCTGTGGTGACCCTTGGGGGGGTGGTGGCGGGAATAGTGCTGGCGGGGCAGTTCTACGGCGCCCTGGCAGACCTTCTGGGTGGCTTCATCTCCAGTCCGAACGCGGCCAGTGTAGCGGCCTTCTTCATCATACTGATGGCCACTGTGCTGGCTGCCATCATACTGGGGCGGGTCATACGGAGCTTCCTGAAGCTTCTCCTTATGGGTTGGGTGGACGGTGTGGCGGGGGCGGCGGTGGGGGTGGTGGTGGCAGCCCTTCTTGGCGGTGGTCTGGTCGCGGTGCTCTCCGCTTTCTCTTTTGCTGGGCTGGACCGGGCAGTGGAGGGGTCCCTTCTGGGCCCTTTGCTCCGCGACAAGATTGGGGTGGTGCTGGCCCTGCTGCCGCGGGAGTTTGACCGCGCCCGGCAGATGCTGCCTCTCAGTTGATTTTTCTCGCTTCTGGTGGCTATCATACGACATTGAGCAGGATGAACGACGCGCGTGTATTGCTGCTTAACTGCAACTACACACCGCTGAACATATGCGGCGTGCGACGGGCGATAGTTCTGCTTGACCGGGGGAAGGCCGAGCTGCTGGAGAACGGTCGGGGGGAACTGCGAAGCCCCACCACCGTGTTCACCATTCCATCGGTGATACGCCTCATATACTCGGTGAAGCGGCCCGTCTTTGGGCGGCGTCTGTCCCGGCGGGAGGCCTTCTTGCGGGACAGGTACACCTGCCAGTACTGCGGCAGTGCCGCCAGGGAGTTGACCCTGGACCATGTGGTCCCGCGTCACAAGGGGGGCCTCCACTCCTGGGAGAACGTGGTAAGCGCTTGCACCGTGTGCAACCACCGCAAGGCGGGCAGGACCCCTCAGGAGGCGAACATGCGGCTCTTGAGAGAGCCCAAGGCGCCCAGGCCGAACCCCTACCACATGTTCCACAGCCGGCACATCCGCGACGAGTGGCGCAAGTTCATCCCCTGGGTTGAGTAGGCAGGGCTCGCCCTGCGCCCGCGTTTTCCCAGCGAGAGCTTCGGCACAGACCTGTACCCGCTCTGTGGAGCGCGGCTTCAGGGATGGGCCGGCTGGCGGACACCCTACATCCTTCCTGTCCTCAGAGGGCGGTTTCCCGGCCAGTTCTAGTTGTCGCTGTGGCGGGGCCGCCGGGCGATCTGTGCCAGAGGCAGGTCAAGTACCTTTTCCTCTTCCCCCTCCAGCAGCAGCGACACCGTTTCTTTCACTGGATGTCCCACTATCACTTTGGCGGGCCCATGGGGTGTGTCCACTACCTCGCCTATCTTGGGGAGGAGCTGGTTGATGGCCCGGTATTGCTCGTGCTCGTACCGGAGGCAGCACTTTAGCCGGCCGCAGGCACCCGCCAGGTGCTCCGCGTTGAGGGGCAGTCCCTGTTCCTTGGCCATGCGAACGGTGACCGGCTCGAACTTCGTCAGCCACAGGACGCAGCACAGCGGCATCCCGCACCGACCTATCCCGCCCTGTAGCTTCGCCTCGTCCCGGGGACCCACCTGGCGCAGCTCCACCTTCATTCGCAGTGCCTGTCCCAGCTTGCGCAGAAGGGGGCGGAAGTCCACTCGCTCCTCTGAGGAGAAGTGGATCAGCAGCCGGCCTCCGTCCAGGGTGCACCTGGCCTCGGCCAGCTTCATGGGCAGCTCCATCTCCGCGACTATGTTCCTGCCAAGGGAGAGCGCCTCTTGCGCCCTCTGCCGCAGCCGCTCCCTTTTGTCCCGGTCCTCATCGGTGGCTTTGCGGACCACCTTGCGGAGCTCCCCAGGGAACTGGCTCTGCACCACCCGGTTGGGACCTATCACTACCCAGCCGATGTCCAGCCCCTTGTCTGTGTCCACCACCACCTGGTCGCGCTCTTCCACTGGGTGTCCTGCGCTGTCAAAGTAGTAGAGCGGTCCCGCAGGCTCTAGCCGCACACCTATGACCTCCGTGCGGGCAGTCTCGTCCTGAACGGTCATGCTTTCACTCCAGGTCTAGAGAGGCCATGGGTGAGTCCAGGCATCTCCAGCATCATTACCTCCAGCGCCAGCCTGGGGCTGGCGTTGCGGTCCAGGGTCTCCAGGGTATTCAGCACCACCCGCAGGAAGGAGGCCACCTGGGCCTTGGAGCACCGCTCCGCGTGGCGGCGCAGCTCTTCCGCCCGTTGGCGATGCGCTATATGCTCTTCCAGTCCTGCCTGCACCAGCATCACATCCCGCCACCAGCGAAGCCACAGGAACAGCTCCTCGCGTGCGGCAGCCCGCTGGCGCTGAAAGGTGCGGGCCACCTCCTCCGCGTAGGCGAACCTCTCTCCCAGCGGTGCCTCGGCCAGGGCGGCAATGACATCCAGCCGGGCGCTGCGTCGCTGTAGGAGGCCCGGGTCTCGGGCGGCCTCCACGGCCCAGCCAGGGCAACCCAGGGAGAGGCGCGCTACCTCCCGGGCCTGCTCCTCACTGAGCCCGTACCGCTCTCGGAGCAGTGCCTCCACTCGCTCCCAGGGCAAGGGTCGCAGCTCCACACGCTGGCAGCGAGATGTCACCGTGGGGGGCAGGTCCTGGGCGTGCGCTGTCAGCAGGACCAGCAAAACCCTGGTGGGTGGCTCCTCCAGGGTCTTCAGCAGGGCGTTGGCTGCCTCCTCGCTCAGATGCTCGGCGCCATCTATGACGAACACCCTGCACTTTCCCTCAAAGGGGAGCAGACTTGCCGCGCGCTCCATGTCTCGGACGGCGTCTATTCCTATCTCGGCCCTCGGCCTCTCGCCGCCACCATCCAGGCCGATCACCTGGACGTCGGCGTGGAGTCCGGCCCCGATGCGGCGGCACTGGGAGCACTCACCGCAGGGCGGCGCCTCACCGGTGCAGTTCACGGCGCGGGCCAAGTCCCTGGCCAGTGCCAGCTTCCCCACCCGGGGAGGGCCTACCAGCAGATAGGCATGGTGGAGCCGGCCCGCCCTAACGGCTTTTTCCAGCTCCGCCACTACCCGTTCCTGCCCCACTACAGTCCACATGCTTCTTGGTTACAGAGCATCATACCGCAGCAGGTCACCATATGTCTCGCGGCGGCGAAGCAGTCTGGAGCGCCCCTGGCCCACCAGCACTATGGCTGGCCTGGGGTTCATGTTGTAGTTGCTGGCCATGGTGGGGCAGTAGGCCCCCGACGCCGGTATGGCGATGACGTCTCCCTGCGTCACCGGGGCCAGGCGGGCGTCCCGGACTAGCACGTCGCCCGACTCGCAGAACTTCCCCGCGACGGTCACAGTGACAGCAGGTGGCTGGGATGCTCTGTTGGCAACCACCGCCTCGTACTTGGCGCCGTACAGGGCGGGCCGGATGTTGTCCCCCATGCCGCCGTCCACCGAGACGTAGGTGCGTACCCCTGGCACCTCCTTGGTGGCACCCACGGTGTAGAGGGCCACTCCGGCGGGCCCGACTATGGCACGGCCCGGCTCTATGGTAAGGGAGGGCTCCGGCATGTCCAGGTCCCGGCAGCCCTGCCGAAGGGCGCTCACAATGGCCTCGGCGTACGCCTCCGGCGCCGGAGGCTGGTCGGCCTCGGTATACGCGATGGCAAAGCCGCCCCCGGGGCTGAACTCCCGAAGCTCCAGCCCCTCCTCCCGCAGGCGAGAGGCAAACTCCATGACGATCCGGGTAGCCTCCACGTAGGGTTCGACCTCGAAGATGGGGGAGCCCAGGTGGAAGTGCAGGCCCCTGAGTGCCAGGTGCCGCGACCGGAGGGCACGACGCACCGCCTCCGCCGCCTGTCCCTTGGCGATGGGGAAGCCGAACTTGCTGTCCAGGACGCCGGTGGTGGTGTGGTGGTGGGTGTGGGGGTCCACGCCGGGGGAGACCCGCACCCGCACCTCCTGCGTCTTGCCTGCCTGGGCTGCAAGGTCCTCCAACAGCTCCAGCTCCAGAAAGCTGTCCACCACCACCCGGCCCACGCCCCACTCCAGGGCCTCCCTCAGCTCCTGGGGGCTCTTGTTGTTGCCGTGGAAGTACACTTGCTCTGGGGGGATTCCGGCGGCCCGGAGAGCGGCTATCTCGCCGCCGGACACCACGTCGAAGCCGCATTCCTCCTCCAGCAGCAAGCGGGCAAGTCCCACGCAGATGAACGCCTTGCAGGCGTAGACCACCCTGGTGGAGGGGTAGCGGCTGCCGAAAGCGGAGGCAAAGGCGCGGGCGCGGCCTCGGAGGGTCGCCTCATCGAACAGGTACAGAGGAGTGCCGTACTGGGCCACCAGCTCCAGGGTGTCACAGCCGCCTATCTCCAGGTGGCCTTTGCCGTTGACACGAGCGGTGTCCGGGAACACTTTTGCCTTGGGCAACACCATGCAAGGGCCTCCGCTGCGGTGGGCTCTGGCGGGACTCGCCGAGGGAAGACGACAAAGTGGCGTCAAGTGGCATCATGATAAGGAGTGGAGGCGGGATAGTCAAGCCGGAGGCGTTTGAGGGTGATGGATGCTATAATCTTTTCGGCTCAAGATCGAATCAGGGAGGACGCAGATGCCCAGCAGCGCGGTCATTGACGGTATCCTCTTCACACGGTTTGTTCAGGCAACCTTCAGTATCCAGGGCAGCGGGCGCATTGTGTACCTGGACCCCCACAAGCTCACCGTCAGGGCGGTGGGCGCGGACAGGGCGGACCTGGTGCTTGTGACCCACCCACACTTCGATCACATGGACCCGGAGGCCATCCAGATGTGCGGCAAGCAGGACACTGTGGTGGTGGCCAACGCCCCCTGTGCCAAAGAACTCCAGGGAAAGGTGCCCAACGTGGTGTCTATTCGGGAGGGGGAAAGCACCACCCAGAAGGGCGTTGATCTCAGGGCAGTGCCGGGTTACAACACCCACCACAAGAGGACCAGGGCAGAGCAGTTCAACGTTGGCTTCGTGTTCACCCTGGCGGGCAAGACCATCTATCACGCAGGGGACACGGGAAAGGTGCCCGAGATGGCCAAGCTGGGCGCCATTGATGTCGCCCTGGTCCCTATCGGCGGCATCTACACCATGGACGAGGCCGAGGCGGCGGAGGCAGTCCGTGACATGATCAAGCCCCGCCATGTCATCCCCATGCACTACGGCTACGCCACCGGCGGCGACCCCGAGAAGTTCCGGACCCTGGTGGGCAACGCCGCCCAGGTCCACGTGCTGGAGCCGGTGTTCAAGATCAAGGCAGGCTAGACCAGAAGCTGTCCTCTGAGGAGAGTGCCATGCCCCTGGAGTACGAGGGTGAGTTCCGCCTGTACCGGGTGCCCATGGGCCCCTACGACAACAACGGGTACATAGTAGCGGATGGCACGGGCCTGGACTGCTACTTAGTTGACGCCCCCGCCGAGCCGGAGAAGCTGCTGAAGGAGGCGGAGGACCTGCGGGTGAAGGGTATTCTTATCACCCACAACCACGGGGACCACGTGGCGGGCCTGGAGGTGATACGCCGCACCACCAGGGCACCCGTGGGGGTGCACCAGGCCGATGCCGACCGGGTACCCGGCGGGGCCGACTTCTTCCTCAAGGACGGCGATGACCTGAAGGTGGGGCGCACCAGTATTCGGGTCATCCATACGCCGGGACATACCCCGGGCTCCGTTTGCCTGCTGGTGGGCAAACACCTGATTTCTGGCGACACCCTTTTCCCAGGGGGGCCGGGCAAGACGCGCACCCCAGAGGACCTCCGGCAGATTGTACGCGCCATCACGGAAAAGCTGCTTGCTCTGGACCCGGACGTGGTAGTGTATCCGGGCCATGGGGAGGGCACGACGGTGTGGGAGGCGCGGGAGGAGTACCGGGTGTTCGCCAGCAGGCCCCATCCCCCCGACCTGTGCGGGGACGTCCTCTGGCTCAAGAGCTAGGAGTGAAAACCCTCACCCTCCTTCGGCGGGCCCAGGACAGGCCTGTCGAACCATGAGCGGGGTTGGGTTGGGCCTTGTGTACGGTGATTTATGACAGTTAGTATTACAGGACGCGGTACCGCGCCATGAACTGCCTGTCCAGCTCCAGCCCCAGGCCGGGCTCGGAGGGCGCGGTCATGTATCCGCCGCTGATTGGTGGCAGACGGCGGTTCAACTGGTGGTAGACTGGGTCCCTGGCCTCCTCGAACACCTCCACGAAGAGGCCGTGGGGTATGGCCGATAGGAGCTGCACCGCGATGTGCGGCTCCTCGTGGTGGGCCATGCGGATGCCCTTGAGGCTGGCCGCGGCGGCGATGCGCCGCCACTCGGTGATGCCGCCTGCGATGGAGGCGTCCACGTTCAGAATGTCCACCGCCTCCCCTTCCACCAACTGCCAGCACCCGAAGCGAGTGCTCTCTCCCTGGCCCGCCGCCACGGGGATGGTGGTGCGCTGGCGCACCTGGCGCATCCCCTCCAGGGCGAATTCCCAGCGGACCGGCTCCTCCAGCCAGGCCAGGTTGAACTCCTCCACAGCCCTGGCGAACTGGACAGCCTCTGCCACCGTCCACGCCTGGTTGGCGTCGCAGACAATGATGAAGTCGTCGCCCAGCGCCTGCCGGATGGCCCTGACCCGTGCCACGTCCTCAGGCACGGGCACGCCTCCCACCTTCAGCTTCACGCCGCCAAAGCCACGCTCCCGCTGCCGCTGGAGGTCGCCGACCATGGTGGCGGTGTCCCTTCCTTCCACGTAGTAGGCGAAGCGGACCGCGGGCAGCCGCTCCCTGTATCCTCCCAGCAGCACCCGCACTGGCACCTTCAGTGCCTTGCCCACGATGTCCCAGAGCGCGGTGTCCACCGCTGCGATGGCGCGCATGGCTGCGCTCTTGTTGCGCATCAGTGGGGTGAGGGAGAACATCTTCTCCCAGACACGCTCCAGAGCGAAGGGGTCCTCGCCGATGACCGCCTCTCGCAGGGGGCCGGTGACCAGCTCGTGGACCTCCCGATAGGCGTGGCGCTCGTCTCCCGAGTAGCTCTCGCTGACGATGCCCTCGTCGGTGTGCACCTGGACGACGATGGTGCACCGGTTATCTATCCGGTAGACGCTTCCTCCAAAGACCGTCTCCAGCGGTATGCGTATAGTGGTGGCCTGGACGTCGGTGATGCGCATGGCACTGCTAGGGTGCTACTTTCCTCTTCCCCTGTCCTCGCTACTACCCTTGCCTTCGCTCTTGCCTTTGTCTTTTTCCTCCTCGCTGCCGGGGGCACCCGTTGGGGTGGGGGTAGCGGTTCGAGTCGGTGTCTTGTCCGCACGAGGCGTGCTCCTCTCCTCGCCCTTGGAGCGCTCGATGGCCTTCTCCATGGCTTCCCGTGCCTTGTCGGAGGCCTTATCCCTGGCCTCCCGGAGCCGCTCCTCTCTCTCCGCCTGGTGGCTGGCACGCAGCCCCTTCATCTCCTCGGCGGTCTTCCTGTCTCCTGAACGCTCCGCCGCCTCCGCGAGCCGCTGGAGCCTGTCGTTCACCTTAGACGAGTTCACGGAGGCCCTGACCTCTTCTCCCCCCTCTTTGCCCCGCGACCGCACCAGCAACACCGCGTCGTCCCCCTCTGCCACATCCAGGCTGGACGTAGCAGATAGCTCGACGCTGCGCCCGTCCCGCCCCACCGCTCTCAGCTTGCCACTCCCTTTGCTCTCCACCACCGCTCGTGCGTGACTTCGGGTCGCCTTCTCAGGGACCACCGTGATGCGGAGGGCAGTCACGGCACGGAACGGGGGCGCCACCGTCGGCGTAGGGGTAGTGATCGGCGTTGATGTAGGCGTGACCGAGGGGGTACTGGTGGGTGCCGGTGTCACCACAGGCGTGCTGGTGGGCGTAGGTGTGGGCGTGACCGTGGGTGTACTGGTGGGTGCAGGTGTGGGTGTCGCTTCCGGCTCCACCGAGCGGTCCGCCAGCACTGCCACCCGGCTGCCGACGGTGATGGCACCGATGCTGGCTTCCTTGTCTGGGGGCTTGCTTATTACTGTGGCATCGGTAATAAGTACCTCCACGTTGCCGGAATTGGTGGCCACGATGATGCTGCTGGCGCCTACGCTCACCACGGGGCCGACAATGCCCCGGCGGGCGAGCTGGCCCGGGGGCGTGGAATCAGGGCCGCCTTTGCCCGGGCCCTCCTGGGCTGCCGGTGTGGCCAGCGGGCCCGGCGGATTTCCCTGGGCCACCGCCACTGCGATGGATGAGGCCAGCAGTGCGAAGGCCGCCAGCAGCGATATCACTCCCTTGTACCCTGTCACTTCGCGCCCCCCTGCTACGGGCTATAGATGACTACCAGGACTTCGCTGAGCTGCTGGCCGGTGGCAACGCTGGCCACCACCTCGATGATGTTAGGGCCTACCTCCAGGTTGATGGCCTTCTGGAAGGTGCCGTCGGCGTCCGGCTCAACGAACTCGTCGTTGATGCTCACCATGGCGTCCGCGCGGGTCTGACCGACTATGGTGAAGGTGGGCGTGGATACCACAGTCTCATTTTTCTCAGGAGAGAGTATCTTCAGGAAGGGCTCTGTTGCCGCGCCGACCGTGGTGGTGGGCGTAAAGGTTGCCACGGTCGGGGGCGTCTGCGCTGCTGTGGGGGTGGGTATGGCCGCTGCTCCTGGAGTCCTGGCGGGTTTGAAGGGCTCGGTCCCCTTTCTGGTCAGCAGCGCCACCACGGGTCGGAAAAGCACCTTGTCTCTCCCCGTCACGTTTACCGAATGCCCCGCGTCAAAGTCCAGCGTGGCGATGGTGGTCTGGCCGGGCTCGATGGAGATGGGGCGGACTATCTTGATCTCGTCGCTGGGGACCTCCGCCTTCACGTTCACCCCGCGAAGGGTGACCTCCACCTCTTCCACCTTCAGGCGTATCTGGGTATAGGTGCCGGCCTCTAGCTGGGTGGTGCCCAAGAGCTCCTCAACCCCCTGCACCTTCAGCAGATCGAAGGACACGGGGCCACTGACCACAGTTTTCCAGCCGCCCTCCTCCGGGCCCCCTTCCCTGTGGACCTGGACCTCCTTGGCCGTGACCTGTACCTTGGTGACGTCGGGGACTGGCTGGTCGGTGACGCGCATCTCAAGGGTCCCCATCTGTACCGCTGGCCGGGTTGGCGTTGGCGAGACCCTGGGAGTGGGCGTAAAGGTGGGCAAGGGCGCTGTTGGATGAAGGGTGAGGGAGGAGGTGGGGGTTGCTGTCGGCGTGGGTGTGGGAGTAGGGACGACGCATCCGGCCAGGAGAAGGACTGCCATGGTCAGCACCGCTGTGACTTTCATCATGTCTTCCTATGAGCCGTCTACCCGGTAGCAGCAGTGCTACGGTCAAGGCGGCGGGCACCAGCGTAGCATCGGGCGGCTGCCCGGTCAACGGCTACTCGCGCACGCCGAAGAATGCATTACCGACCAGGCCTCCAACAGCTAGCACGACTCCAGCGACTATGACACCCCATAGACTTTGCCACAAACCGAATGCTGCGAAGCCGGCTGCGCCGACGATGACGCCGACAATGAAAAGCCCCATGAAGATGCCCTTCGGTTTGCGCATGTACGGTCTCTCTCCGGAATCAACCCCAGAACCAAAGAGAACACCCCGCGGGGGCTCTACCGGCTGTTGGGGGACCTGGCCCGCCTGTGGCACGGCACGCCCCGACGCGGCTTTTTCCACCCACCTGCCCACGACTGCGTCCTTCACTGGAAGGACCGCGTCCGAGGGTACGTCACCCTGCGGCGAACAGTTTTGCCACGGTCCTTACTTGGGAAATACTAGCTTGTACACGCCTGGAGAGCCGGGACCGTGCCGCATGACGGTGTCCCGTATCTGCCGCGACTGGGGGTTGGCGTCCCGGGCCTTCTGCCACTCCGGGCTGTTGGGGACATTTTCGTGCTGGAAATCGTACAGGGTGAAGTACTTGGGCTGTCCCCTGACGGCCACGTAGCGCCTCCCCTTGATGCAGCCTGGCACCTTCTCATAGCCAGGAATGTACACCGTGTTGTACCACTTGTTGAACTCATCCTCCGCTTGCGGAGACACGTCCATGCGACCCATCTGAAGGGCGGGGGATGGGCCGGTGGCAGCAAAAGCCTGAGGAAGAGAGGACGGGAAGATTAGCCTGTACACGTTGTTGATGTAGGTGGTGCCAATGACCCTTGGCGACATGCGCTTGGCCCACGGCGACGGGTTGTTCCTGAATTTCTGAAAGGCCTCGCTGTCCCACACCGCGGGGCTCTCCAGTTCGTAGTAGGCCAGGTACTTGGGTCCCCCCTTCACCGCCACATAGCGTGCGGCACTGAGTACCCCTGGGATTGCCAGCAGATCGCCTATGTGCTCCTCATTGTACCAACGGTTGAACTCCTCCTCCTTGTCGGCTGGCACATCGGCCCACACCATGAGAAGACCGGTCCCCTTCTTGGCCTTGGCTGGCATGTTGCACCTCCTTGGGCTGTCTCCAAAACCCTCACCCTCTGGCAGCGGGCACTGCCTGCCTGGGGGGGTGGCCCCAGGCCCCCGCTCCTTCGGCCCCGATTGCATCGGGGCTCAGGACAAGCTCCGGGGCAGCGCCCCCTCTGGACTCCCCCAGGAGAGAGTTCCGAACTACTGCTAGCGGCCCTTGAAGACAGGCTTGCGCCTCTCCCGCCACGCCTGGTGCCCCTCCTTGCGGTCCTCGGTGAGCACAGCGGCCATGAAGCGGAGGCGGTTGGCCTTGACGGTCTGCTCCATCCCAATCT
>JACPQL010000006.1 GCA_016190445.1 Chloroflexota bacterium | reverse complement strand
TGGGGGACACCCCCAGACCCCCGCCAAAGGGGCTTCGCCCCTCTGGACACCCCTTTTTCAGCAGCCTGCTAGTTCTTCCCTTCACGAACTTAGGTCTAGACCGCATTCACTTGGGGCCACACGGCCTTGGAACCACAATGGCATGTGAGCGTTGCTGGAAGGGGCGTGGTCCCCTGCCAAGAGATGCAACGAGGAGGGAACCGTGAAACGACGTGAATTCCTGAAGTATGCGGGGGCATTTGCCGGTGGGGGCATGGCGGTCCTGGTTGTGGGCAACAAGATACCCTGGGTCATGAAGGGCCCGGGCTCCGCCTCGGCGGCGGTGGTGCAGTCCCTCAACTTCCACATCTCCGACATCATGAAGGAGATGGGCACCCACAACGCCGAGAACGACGCCAGGTGCTACTTCTGGACCTACAGGAGTGTGGTCCCAGACTACCCGCCGGAGTGCCCTGGCCCCGTCATCATGGTGACCAAGGGGGACACTGTTGACATCTCGGTGACCAATGACCTGGACGAGCCTCACGCCTTCTACATCCCAGGCATGGTTGACAGCGGCCCCATCCTTCCCACCCAGACCTGGACCGCCTCCTTCATCGCCAACAAGTCAGGCGCGCACCTCTACTACGACAACCTGAACGAGCCGGTGAACAGGATGATGGGGCTGCACGGCGCCCTGATAGTCAGGCCCGATGCCCCAGCTTTGGGACACAATTTCACCCCCTATGACAACCCGACGGCCCATGTGCAGGACATCTTCGACTCCTTTGGGACCGAGGTCTACCCCGGCCTGAAGTGGGAGGAGGGTGACCCGCTCACCAACTGCCCGCCCTTCCGGCAGAACCTCTGGCTGCTGCACCAGGCCAGCCCCAGGCTGTTTGCGGAGGTGGGAAGCCTGCCCGCAGGCGCGCTCTACGACCCCGTTGAGTTCATGGACAAGTTCCTGAAGGGGCCGTTCAAGGTGAACAACAGCAGCATAAGCAACGACCCGTCTTACGGGCCCCAGTACTTCACCATCAACGGCCAGTCCGGGTTCTTCTCCCACTTCAGCCCGTGGGTCACACCCATGAGCCGGGTGGGCGAGCCGGTGGTGGTCCACATCCTGAACGCGGGGCTCTGGACCCACTCCATGCACATGCACGCCAACCACTTCTACATCACCAGCATCAACGGCGAACCCAACCCCAATCCCATATGGGTGGACGTCTACACAGTGCATGCCATGGACGCGATTGATTACACGGTGCCCTTCATGAGGATCCCGGACGTCCCCAACCTGAGGGGCATCGGCCGGCCGGACACCCCCCTCCTCAGTGAAAAAGGCCTGCCTGCGTACCCGTGCGTGGAGGAGTTCGAGGTCTACCTGCCGGGGTCAGGAGAGGAGATCGCCCAGGACATCAACGGCAGCTCCATAGACCTCAAGCAGCGGCAGTCGCCCCTGTGCTACCCGGTGCACGACCACTCCGAGCCCTCCCAGACGTCCCAGGGCGGCAACTACAACACCGGCATGATCGCAGGGATGTACATCGTGGGCGACCGGAACATGCCGGGCTCCATGGACTTCCCCATGGACGAGGACTTTGCGCTTGCGTTTGAGAACATCCGTGGCCACCAGTCCACGGACCAGGCCGCGCCACCCATTGGGGGCCAGCACGCGGTGCCGTAGAGATGGCCGTCCCCCGCTCGTGGTGAGCCTGTCGAACCATGAGCGGGGGGAAGTTCCCGCTCACCCTTCGACAGGCTCAGGGTGAGCGGGCGGGCAGTCAGTCGAAGGGTGAGCCTGTCGAAGGGGCGCCTTGAAGCATGAAAACGGCCAGCGAGAGGTCTCTTCCCCCTTGAGGGGGAAGGTAAGGATGGGGGTGAGACCCCCACCTCAGTCCTCCCCCGCTTGCGGGGGAGGAGGCAAAGCCACTGACCCTCAATAACCGGTAAAGGAGAGAGGAAGATGTCGTTCCAGAACCCAGCGTTCCAGGTCCCACGCCAGGCCGTCCAGCACATGGAGGGGATGTGGGTGAAGATGTGGGACCCGCCCACCAGAAGCCCGTCCACGCCCGACAAGCTGAGGCCCACCAATTGCGTCCCGGAGGTGATGGCCGCCGCAGGCTTCCAGGCTACGCCCGGCACGTCCTTCACGGTGCAGCGGGACCTGCTGCACGGGATGAAGCTCCCCACCTGGGACAGCGCCAAGGAGATAACTTTCTACGTCTTCAGGGACAAGGACAATCCCACCGCCGCCGGCGGCAACTGGCCGGCGGCCACCATCCGGGTGCCCAGGGGGGCCATCTTCCATGCCGAGACCCAGGGCCATGGGCCGCCGCCGCACACCATCCACTGGCACGGCATCGAGCCAACCCCCATGAACGATGGTGTCGGGCACTGCTCCATGGAGATCGGCCACTATACGTACCAGTGGCAGCCCAACTTCATAGGCACCTACTTCTACCACTGCCACCGGAACACTGTGCAGCACTTCGAGTTCGGCCTGTACGGGATGCTGCTCATAGACCCGCCGGATGCCTTCTTCTCCACTCTACAGAACCCTGACATCCCCGTCGGGGCCTGCCGGGACGGGAAGAAGCGCACCGCCGCCAACCTGGCCGGCTTCCCCCAGTTCCCGGGATTCAACTCCAACCCGCTCACAGCTCCGGACCCCCTGGGCCAGTACCTCACAGACCCTCACGCCATGACCGTCCCCTACGACGTGGAGGCCCTGTGGGTGCTGGATGACCGCGACTCCGTCTGGAGCGACCTGGCGCCGGGCGCCCGGGCCACCTACCCCGCATACGGCAGTATCCCCGGCGTGGACGACAATTTCCATGGCAACGCCGGCGGCGGTCTGGGCCCCAACGATTTCTTCGCCTTCAACGACTTCAACGCCGACTACTGGTACGTCACCGGCGTGCCGGTGCCTGCCCACAGGGGAGAGACGGCGGCCATCCCGCCCGGCATAGTCATCCCCGCCGCGCTGAACAGCGGCGTGGAGGGGCAGCAGGTCTCCATCAAGGCCCAGACGGGCGAGACCGTCCTGCTCCGCTGCCTGGACGCCGCCTACAACTGCCTTGAGATCACGTTCCCGGTGCCCGTGGTGGTCATCGCGTGGGACGGGCGCGCCCTTGGTGTGCCTCCCTACGGGTACAACGAGGCCTACGAAGTACCGGCCGGCACACCCATTCACACGAGCACGGCCCGGCGCTTCGATGCCCTGATCCGGTCGGACGTGCCCGTGGACTCCGTCGCCACGGTGAAGTTCATAGATACCCGCGGGCAGGTCCCTGGCCTGCCTGAGGACGTGGTGTGCACCGCACAGATACCCATCCAGATCCTGGCGGCGCCCGCCGGAGCGGTCTCAGGCACAGTGACCGACGAGTCAGGCTCACCGCTGCCCGGGGTGGCTGTGACCATGACCGGGGCCGCCACCAGGATAGCCGTGACCGATGAGTCTGGCCGGTACGAGTTCCTGCGCCTGCCCGACGGCAGCTACACGCTCACTGCCCATCGGGACGGGGCTGTATTCACACCGGCCAGCAGGAACGTTTCCGTAGCCGGCGCTCCTGTGATTGGCCAGGACTTTGCCAAGACCCAGGCTGCCGGGACTGCCACCATCTCCGGCTCCGTGCACGACAGCCTTGGTGGGCTGCCCATAGAGTGCGTACAGGTGAACCTGGTGGGGCCCACCAGCGCAGTAACGCTCACGGACGCTTTCGGCAACTACAGGTTTGATGGGCTGGCCGATGGCCGGTACACGGTCATAGTCTCCGACTCCGTCTACCAGTTCGGCCCGCGAGAGAGGACCGTGACCGTGGCCGGAGCCAGTGTCAGTGTCCAGTCCTTCATGGGAAGGGCCCCATCCAGTGGCGTGTATGAGAACCCCACGTGGGGGCAGAAGGTGCCAAACCGGGGGCCGGGGCGCGGCGGGCCGGGAGGCGGCGGGCCGGGACCCGGCTAGGAGGAGACCCCCATCCCTTCGGCTAGGCTCAGGACAGGCTCTGACCTTCCCCCTGAAGGGGAAGGGACAAAGTCCTCTCCCCCTTCCGCGGAAGGGGGAGAGTCAGAGAGGGGGAAGATTCGCATAGGGAGCAGACGGTCAGTGGCCGTTCAACCCGGGGACATCCGGGCTCTCAACGGGCCCGGATGTCCCACGCAGGTGGTCAGTACGAAAATCGGAGAAGGGGGCAGCTAACATGAAAACCCTGGTAAGGAAAGGAATGGGGTCCATCGCCGCAGTCTTACTACTCCTGACGCTGGTATGGTCCAGCACGGCCCTGGCGCAGACGGAGCCCCAGCTCAACCTGGTGCATCCGTCCCTGCCCACGGCCACGCTCGGAAGCGGAGCGCCCAACGTCATCGGCGTCAACGCCACCGCACCGGGCTCCAGCATAACCTCGGCGGAGTACCAGGCCATTCTTGGTGACCCGGCGGGCACCCTGGTGGCAATGGAGGTCTTCGCCCAGGGGGATATCCTGCCCGTACCGGCACCAAAGATAGGAGGCGGTGTCCAGAATGACACCACGCCAGCCCCGGCCGGGCTGCCCGCCGGCTCCGTTGTCAGAGTCGTTGTCAACGGGACAGTAGCCGCCGTGGACGCCCAGAAGGGCGAATGGCAAATTGACATCCCCGGGCCAGACCATGCTTTCGTCTACGAACGGCTGGACGGCGCCACCTCTATCGGTGGGATTCCGGCGGTAGGTACCCAGGTCAGGGTCGCCGCAAGGCGGACGCTGGACCCGGGCCCCATCGTAGCCGATACAATTACGCAGTTGGCGGCAGGAGCCCTTTCAGACGTAAACAGGTCCTTCCTCTTCAACGGCACCGTCGAGACTGTCGTGCCTGCGGTGCAGTCTGCGGGCCTCAGAATTGGCGGCGAGGTCTGGACCATCGGGGGCATCCCCTTCCGCATGGACGATCCGCAGCACCCGGCCCGCATCAGCCAGGGCATAGGCCTTGGCGCGGGCCTGGACCCTGTGGTCACGGTGCAGTTCCTGGGAGCGGCACCAATTGCACCGGCCGCGCCCAATGTGGCCTTGCAGATCAGGGGCCAGGACCTTGGCGGGGCAAACCCCGTGCCTGCGCCCCTGCACCCCAGTCCCAGAGTGAACACCCAGGCCGTCCCTCTTCAGATTCCCGCCGGCTCATGGATGGGATTTGAGATCGAGGGACCGGTCACCGCCATCAACGCCAACGGAGAATGGGGGATCGGCACCCCGCCCGTTTGGGTCTACGAGTTCGCCATCACAGACGATCAGGGCAACGTGATTGCCTCCACCCTCTTCACCGGCGCCGAGCGACCGATAGTGGGTGACGACGTGAAAGTGCGGGCAGTCCGCACCCTGGCGCCGGGTCCCCTGGTCGCCAGCCAGATTGACCGCAGGCGAGTGTCGCTGTTGCCCCAGGCCCCGGCTGTGGTCGTGAGCACCTTCCTCTTCAACGGCACCGTGGGGGCCATTGCCAACGACATCTGGACTGTCGGCGGCGTGAGCTTCGCGGTAAACGACCCCACCGCACCGGCGGTCATTGACAACGGGCTGGCCGTGGGCAGCCTGGTAACCGTAGAGTTCGACTTCATCGGCCCGCCCCCGCCGGATGCGGCCCTGTGGGCGCCTCTCTCTCTGGACAGCGCCACCAGTCTGTGGAGCGCAGTGGTGACTCCTCCGGCGATGGGCGCTGACCTGAGTGGCCAGCTCTTCCTGCGGGCCACCAACGCCCTGGGGCAGGTCACCACCACAATGGTCCCCGCAAGCCTGCTGGCCGTCCCGGCGGCGGCCCCCACGGCGCCCGCCAACCTGGTAGCAATGACCAGCAGCACCACCCAGGTGGACCTGACCTGGGCAGACAGCTCGCTTGACGAGGTCTCTTTCCGGGTTGAGCGCGCCACCGACACCGGCTTCACCCAGAACCTTCAGCAGTTCGTGGTGGCGGCCAACAGCACCAGCCTCAGTGACAAGACGATCACCGGGACCGCCACGACCTACCATTACCGCGTCCTCGCCGTCAACGGCGCAGGCGCCTCTCCCTCCAACGAGACACAGGTTGTGGCCGGCACCCCGCCGCCACCGCCTCCGCCACCGGCCGATTCCGGCCCAACGCAGCAAACGCAGCAGCAGTCCCCGCCGGTGGTCCCTGACGCGCCTTTCGTGTTCGCCGACTTCTCGGCTTCCGTTACCTCTGGTGCGTCGCCTCTCACCGTGACCTTCACCGACCTCTCGACGGGCGGCCCTACATCCTGGTCATGGGACTTCGGCGATGGCGTTAGCACCACCGAACAGAACCCGACCCACGTCTACGCTTCCGAGGGCACCTTCACGGTGACTTTGCGCACCTCCAACGAAGGTCGCTCCGACATCGAGACCAGGGTCATCTCCGTGGGCCAAGTCCCCCCGAGCGGGTCAACCGAGGCCGAGGCCGAGAAGGCTGCGGCTGAAGCTGAGGCAAAGGCTGCCGCTGAGGCCCAGGCAAAGGCCGCGGCTGAAGCTGAGGCAAAGGCTGCCGCCGAGGCCCAGGCAAAGGCTGCCGCTGAAGCTGAGGCAAAGGCTGCCGCTGAGGCCCAGGCCAAGGCCGCGGCTGAAGCTGAGGCAAAGGCTGCCGCCGAGGCTGAGGCAAAGGCCGCGGCTGAAGCTGAGGCAAAGGCTGCCGCTGAGGCTGAGGCAAAGGCTGCCGCTGAGGCCCAGGCAAAGGCTGCCGCCGAGGCAGAGGCCAAGGCTGCCGCTGAGGCCCAGGCAAAGGCTGCCGCCGAGGCAGAGGCCAAGGCTGCCGCTGAGGCAGAGGCCAGGGCTGCCGCTGAAGCTGCCGCGAAGGCCGCCGCCGAGGCTCAGGCCAAGGCTGAAGCCGAGGCCAGGAAGAAGGCTGAGGCTGAGGCGAAGGCCAAGGCAATCATGGTGCCGCCGCCTCAGATGCCAGGCGCCGTGACCCGGGTGGCTGAGCCAGCCAGGGAGACCATGCTGGTGCTGCCCGACCGGACCACTATAAGAATCGCCAGTATGGCGCTGCCCCAGACAGCCCAGGTACAGGCCAGGGCCGTGTCTCCCCAGGAGCTACCCAAGGCCCCCCAGGGCAAGATGGTCAAGGCGCTGGACATCAGCCTGTTCAGCACTCAGGGGACTCCCATGGGCCCAACCTCTCTGGCCGCGCCAATGACCATCGAGGTCCCCCTGAGCGACGAGGAGATGCGCCTCATCGGCGACAACCCCTCCAGCGTGCACGTCGCCTACTTCGACGAGGCCACTGCCCAATGGGAGAGGCTCGAGTCCTCACTGGACCTGGGCCGCAAGGTGGTACAGGGTAAAGTAACTCACATGTCCCTCTTTGCAGTGGTCATCTCAGAGCCGGCTACCTCAGGTGGC
>JACPQL010000007.1 GCA_016190445.1 Chloroflexota bacterium | reverse complement strand
CGGGCCAGGTACTCCGCCGGGCCCTCGGCGTGGTGGGTCTTGGGGTCTTTGACAAAGGCCCCGGCGCAGAAGGCCTTGTCCCCCGCGCCGGTGAGGATGCTACAAAGCACGTCGTCGTCCCCAGCCATGACCTGGAGCACGTCCCTGATCTCCCCCTGCATCCCTGGGGCCAGGGCGTTGCGGTTCTGGACCCGGTTGAGGGTGACGATGCCCACACGGTCCCGCTTCTCGTACAGGATGTTCTCGTACTCCATGGCTCCTCCTTCTGTGCGGACTTGCTGTCTGCCTCCTGAAACTGTCTCGCTGGCCACTGGCGCGCTCACACGCGAAGCGTGAGGGGTTCGGTGCCGCTGACCCGGCGCTCCGCCAACTCCCGGACCTCTCCTGCTCCCAGTCCCAGCAGGCCCCTCAGCACCAGGTCGTTGTGCTCTCCCAGACATGGTGCTGGCGCCGAGGGGCCTATGGGTGTGGCGGAGAAGCGAATGGGGACCCGAGAATAAGGATGCTTGCCCACCCAGGCACGGTCCACCACCTCGAAGGAGCCGCGCGCCACCAGGTGGGGGTCCTTGGGTAGTTGCGCGGGCGACAGAGCGGGGCCAGCCCCGATGCCCTCTGCCTGTAGCAGGTGCATCACCTCGTATCCCTCGTGCTGCGCCGTCCACCTGCCTACCAGCGCGTCCAGCTCCTCTTGGTGGGCCAGCCGTGCTGACAGGGTGGCGAACTCCTCCCTGTCAGCCAGCTCCGGCACCCCCATAATGCGACACAGCCGCCGCCACTGGCCGTCGGAGAACACGGCAATAGCCACCCAGGAGTCTTCGCCCTGGCAGGGATAGCACCCATAGGGGGCCGCCCGGGGATGACGGTTCCCCTTGCGCCCGGGCACCCGCCCATTGAGCCCCACATCCAAGAAGGCGTCCCCTACCAGGGCAGTGATGCTTTCAAGCTGACTGAAGTCCAGATGCTGGCCCCGGCCCGTGCGCTGGCGGCAAAGAAGTCCCACCAGGGCCGCCACCGAGCCCATGACCCCGGTAATGGGGTCCACGCCCCCACCACCCAGGGGTGTAGGCAGGTGGTCCGGGTAGCCGGTGAGATGATAGATACCTGACATCTGGGCAAAGGTGCTGGCAAAGGCTGGGTACTGGCTCCAAGGCCCGGTCACACCGTAGCCAGACATGGAGAGCATCACCAACGTGGGGTTCAATGGCCTCAGGTCCTGGTAGGTCAGCCCGAAGCGGGCCATCACCCCGGGGGGATAGTTCTCCGTCACCAGATCACTCACCTTAGCTAGCTCTCGGAAGAGTTCCCGTCCCCTGGGATCAGCCAAGTTCAGGGTTATGCCCTTCTTGTTGCGGTTACGAAAACAGTAGCTTGCCGACTGCTCGTAGGCCATCCCCTCCAGCCGGTCCACCGAGGTGCGCGCCCCGTCGAAATGCTGCACCGACTCCACCTTGATCACCTCGGCCCCCAGGGCGGCCAAGTACTGGGTGGCCGCGGGCCCCGCCACCCAGTGGGTGCAGTCTAGGATGCGGATGCCCTCCAGAGGGAGCCGGCCTGGGGGTGGCGCAGCCGCCGCGGGAGTGACCCGAGGGGAGAACAGGATGCCTTCCTGGAACTCTCCGTTGTGCTGGCCCAGCGCAGGAGCAGGGCAGGACATTCGCCAAGGCGTGGCCGAGGGGCGGAAGGGCGCGCCGGGGACCACCACGGGTCCCACTCCCGCCAGGGCCAGCTCCACGAAGAAGCCGCGCTCTCGGTGGTGGGGGAAGCTCGGAATCTCCTGCGGGGTGGCCACCAGCCCGATGGGGACACCCGACTCCTGGCCCTGGGTGAAAAGCTCCGTCCTGGAGCGGCCCTCAAGGGCCCGGTAGATCCGTTGGTGCAGCTCGGCGGCGTGGCGCTGGCGCCCCAGGCCGGTCTCGAAGCGTGGGTCCTGGGCCAGGTCCGGGGCACCGATGAGCTGGCAGAAGTTCTCCCAGTGGCGGAAGTTGAGGATGTTCACGCCAATGTAGCCGTCCGGACAACGGATAAGCTGGAAGCCGGAGCCGCGCCTGCCATCCTGGCGGCCGGTGATGGACTGCTCCGTCACTAACCGGCCCGCCATGGCCACGATGCACTCCATGCCGGAGATGTCCAGGTGTTGCCCCTGCCCGCCACGGTTACGATGGTAGAGGGCGGCCAGAGTCCCCGCGGCTGCCACGAGCCCCACCACGTAGTGGCAAAGCCACCCGGCAGGCTGCACCGGAGGCCGCTCCGGGTACCCGCTGTTGAAGAGAAGCCCTCCCAGGGCACTCAGTACCAGGTGGCAGGCCCTGTAGTCGCGGTAGGGACCATCCTGCCCGAAGTCGGTTATGGAGGTCATGACCAGGCCGGGATTCAGCCGCCGGAGGGTCTCATAGTCCAGCCCGCAGCGGGCCATGGCCCCGGGGCGGCGGCTCTCCACCACCACATCCACCTCTCTGACCAGCTCCCGAAATCGCTGGGCGCCTGCGGACTCTCGAAGGTCGAGGGTGATGCTCTTCTTGTTGGAGTTCAAGTACCAGAATAGCCCGCTCTTATCGGGGTGGGGTACGTCGCCGGGAAAGGGCCCCATGGCACGGGTCCTGTCCCCCTTCCCAGAGAGCTCCACCTTCACCACCTCGGCACCGTAGTCGGCCAGCAGCCGGGCACAGAAAGGACCGGCGATGCCCTGGCTCAACTCCAGCACGCGCACATCGGCCAGGGCCTCATCGGCCATCGGCGCTCTCCTGGGGCCTATCCTGGCGTGGTGCGGGGCCATCAAAGTACAGGTGGCAGGCCACCAGGTGCTGGGGGGCCGCCTCGCGAAGCACCGGCTCTTCCAGCCGACACCGCTCGAAGGCGAAGGGGCAGCGAGGATGAAAGCGGCAGCCCGGCGGTGGATTAAGCGGGCTGGGGACCTCCCCTGCAACCACCATCTTCTCCCGCCGCACACCCGGGTCCGCCGGCAGCGCCGCCGCCAGCAAAGCCTTGGTGTACGGGTGTAATGGGTTCTCGTACAACTCCTGGCTGCCAGCCACCTCCATGAACTTGCCCAGGTACATCACCCCTACCTGTGCGCTCATGTGGTACACCCCGGCAAGGTCGTGGGAGATAAGCAGGTAAGAGAGGTGGAACCGCTCCTGAACGTCCTGGAGCAGGTTCATCACCTGGGCCCGGATGGAGACGTCCAGTGCGGAGACGGGTTCGTCCAGCACGACGAGCCGCGGGCTGGAGGAGAGGGCGCGGGCCACGGCTATGCGCTGACGCTGCCCCCCGCTAAACTCGTGCGGGTACAGGTCCGGCGTCTCAGGGGGAAGCCCCACCACTGCCGCCAGCTCCCGGACCCGCTCCCGCGTCTCCCGGCGCGACATATCCCCCCGGGCCCTCAAGGGCTCGGCAATGATGTCGCCCACCCGCATGCGAGGGTTCAGGGAGCTGTAGGGGTCCTGGAACACCATCTGCGCCCTGCCCCGCAACTGCCTGCGCACCCCTGAGGAAGAGCCGAGCATGCTCCTGCCCTCCAGCACCAGCTCTCCCTGGGTGGGCTTCTCCAGCATAACCACCATCTTTCCTGTAGTGGTCTTGCCACACCCCGACTCCCCCACCAGGCCAAAGGTGCTGCCCGCAGAGATGGCGAAGTCAATACCGTCCACCGCCTTCACCGCGCCAATCTGGCGCTTGAGCACAATGCCCCGGGAGACGGGGAAATGCTTGGTGAGCCCGGTCGCTAGGAGCACCGTCTCTTCTTGGCTAGTCATGGCCCTGCCCATCCACAAGCCAGCAACTGACCCTGTGCTGGGGCCCCAGCGCCCTCTCCGGTGGGTACTCACGCCGGCATACGTCCTTGGCATGGGGGCACCGGGGGTGAAAGGAACAGCCCGGCGGTAGCTGGCGAACGTCGGCGGGCTGGCCCTCGATGGCGGTCAGACGGCGCACCCGCTGGCCGAACCTTGGGACGGAGCCTATAAGCGCCTGGGTGTAGGGGTGCTGGGGCCTGTGGAAGATCTCCACCACCGGGGCCGTCTCCACTATCCTCCCGGCGTACATGATGGCCACCCGGTCGCACACCCAGGCCACAATGCCCAGGTTGTGAGTGATCAGTATCATGGAGAGGCCCCGCTGCTCCTTCAGCTCCGACAGCAACTGGAGGAACTGCCCCTGGATGGTGACGTCCAGAGAGGTGGTGGGCTCGTCGGCGATGAGCAGGCGCGGCTGGCACGAGAGGCCGATGGCCCCCACGATGCGCTGCCTCATCCCACCACTCATCTGGTGAGGGAACTCCCGGACTCTCACGTCGGGTGCAGGTATCTTCACCAGCCGCAGCATGGAGACCACATGCTCCCAGAGGGCGCTGCCGGTGACCTTCTGGTGCCAGCGGATCGGCTCCGCCACCTGCTCCCCAATGCTAAAAACCGGGTCCAAAGACATCATCGGGTCTTGGAGGATCATGGCGACCTTCCTGCCCCGCACCCGCTGCATCTCCTTCTCGTCCATCTCCAGCAGGTTTTCCCCCGCCAGCCGCACCTCGCCTCCCACTATCCGCCCCGCCGGCCTGGGCACCATGCGGACGATGGAGAGGCTGGTGACGGTCTTGCCACACCCAGACTCCCCCACCAGGCCCAGCGTCTCCCCCTCCCGCACGTGGAAGCTCACCCCGTCTACAGCCTTCGCCACCCCATATCGGGTGAAGAAGTGGGTCCTCAGGTCGCGGACATCCAGAAGCACGCTGTCTGCGGTGCCACTCATTCTCCACCGCCCTCCCTACAGGCCATTGTCAAACTTCGTTTTGCAACGGGGTCCCCCAACTCCCCTGGGGGTGGGGACATGTGCTGTAAAAGTCCTGGGGACTTTTGCAGCAGTTTCTACAACTGCCGTCGCTTGGGGTCCAGCCTCAGCCTGAGCCAGTCACCCAGGAGGTTGGAGGCCAGCACCGTGAGCACAATGGCCACACCTGGGAAGGTGGATATCCACCAGGCCGTGTCCAGGTACTCGCGCCCCTCAGCCAGCATGGACCCCCAGGCAGGCGTTGGTGGTGGCACGCCCAGGCCCAGAAAGCTGAGGGAGGCCTCGGCCAGGATGGTGACACCCAGCATCAAGGTGGCCAGGATGATGAGGGAATTGACCACGTTGGGGAAGATGTGGCGGAATAGGATCACGGGCGTGCCGGTCCCCGCGACCCTGGCCGCGGCCACATAGTCACGGGTCTTGGCCTGGAGCACCTCGCCGCGCAGCACGCGGGCGTATCGCGACCAGTAGATGAACGCCAGGACATAGATAATGTTCTTCAGGTCGGGGCCCAGGACCCCCACTAGCACCAGGGCCACCATAAGCAGAGGCATCGCCAGAAAGGCATCGGTCGTCCGCATGATTACGGCGTCTACCCACCCGCCGAAGTACCCAGCCACCACCGCCGCCACCGTCCCCACCGAGCCCGCGATAGCCACGGCGAAGAAGCCCACCACCAGCGATACCCGTGCTCCATAGATGATGCGGCTCAGCAGGTCCCGGCCCAACTGGTCGGTGCCCAGGAGATGGCGCCAGTTCCCCCCATCCATCCACGCCGGGGGCTGAAGCACAATCCGCAGGTCAATTTTGTCGGGGGCGTGGGGGCTCATCAGGGGGGCCAGGGTGGCGGCAAGCACCACCAGCACCAAGAGCCCTCCACCGACCAGCGGATACCTCTGGGCCCTCTGGAGAAGCCCCTGCGCTCCCTGGAGCCAGCGCTGGGCCAGGCCCGCCCGGGATGGTGCCACACCTGCAACACCGGCCATAGAGCCCCCTACTCGTACCGGATCCGCGGGTCCAGATAGGCGTAAAGCACGTCAACAGCCAGGTTGATGGCAACAACCAGGACCGCGGTATACAGGACTATGGCCTGCACCACAGGGTAGTCGCTCTTGGTGATGGCCTGGACGGCCAGCAATCCGATGCCCGGCCAGGCGAAGACCGTCTCCACCACCACCGAGCCGTGGAGCAGTATGGGCACCTGCAACGCCGCCAGGGTGACCACGGGGATGGCGGCGTTGCGCAGAGCATGCTTCCAGACGACCAGCGACTCGGGTAGCCCCTTGAGGCGCAGCAGCTTTATGTACTCGCTGTCCAGCACGTCCAGCATGGACGAGCGCGTCATGCGCATGACCGCCGCCATGCTAAAGCTGCTCAGGGTGAAGGCAGGCATCAGGAGGTATTTCCACCCCTCCAGATGCCCCAGGCCAGGCCCCCTTCCTGAGGTGGGCAGCAACCCCAACACCACGGAGAAAAGCAGAATAAGCATGATGCCTGCCCAGAAGTGAGGCACACACTGGCCCATGATAGCAAAGAGCTTGCCGAACCTGTCCATGAAACCGCCTGGCCGCAGCGCCGAGAGGACGCCCACGGGCAGGCCCACGGCTATGGCGATGAGCATGGTGGCCGCCGCCAACTGAAGGGTGGCGGGGAACCGGCGGACCACCACCAACTCCACCACGGGCCTGTCCCACTGGTAGGAGCGCCCCAGGTCACCCTTCAGGGCATTGGCTGCGAAGTACCCGTACTGCACCGGCAGGGGTTTGTCTAGGCCAAACTTCTCCCGGAAGAAGGCGATGTCCTGGGGCGTGATGCGGTCCTGAGGCAGCATGGTGTCCACCGGGTCGCCGCCGATGCGCGTCAGCAGGAAGATGACCACGCTCACGCCGAAGATGGTCACCAGCGACTGGAGGAACCGCCGGATCAGGTACCTCTGCACACTTCACCCTTCGTGGCCTGGCACTAGCCATTGGCCGCATCCCATTCCGATGGAGGCCTACTTGGATACCTCCACTGTCCAGAGGTTAATGAAAGGGCCCTGCCCGGCGCGCGGTGTCCACGCTTTGACGCGGCTGCTGAGCCCCCATATGCCAGATGTATGGACGATGGGGTTGAAGATGTGCTCATCGTAGACAAGCCTCATTGCCTTTTCCGCCAACTCGGCCCGCACCTTTGGGTCCGGGTCCTCCTGCATCCTTGCTGACCACTCTTCGAACACCGGGAACAGCGCCCAGGCGCCAATTTGTTCCCCGTAGGTGGTCCCGGGCCTCGACACTTTGTCTGCCACACTCCTCTCCTGGAAGGCGGGGTGCGTGGCCATGTGGGTGGAGACCTGGCCCCTGAACTCCCCCGCTCGGGCCTTGGGCGCGTACCCCGCCCACTCCCACCGCCGCAGCTCCACCTTCACCCCGATGGCCTGCCACTGGGCCGCCACCACCTCAGCCACCTCGGGCATCAGGGGCGTGGGGCCGTAGTCTACCCCGTGCAGCTTCAGGCTCAGGTTGGGGTAGCCCGCCTCCTTCAGAAGGGCCCTGGCGCGTTCGGGATCGTACGGGTAAGGCTTCAGGTCGCGCAGATAGACGGGGTCGGAGGGCCAGGCGCCGTACGCCACCACCGCTGGCTCGGCCGCCCCACTGTACACGGCGTCGGCTATGGCCTGGCGGTCCACCGCGAAGTCCAGGGCCATCCGCACCTTCTTGTTCACCAGCGGGTTCTCCGACTCGGGCATATCCAGTCCCCAGTACTTCAGACTTACAGTGCCCACCTCCGGGACCATGATGGGTCGCAGCTTTGCGTCCTTCTGCAAAGCCGCCAGTTGCCGGGTGGAGAGCTGGGCTGCGTCCGCCTCCCCCACCTTGAGCTGCGCCATCCGCGTGGTCTCCTCCCCCACGATCACGAAGCGCGCCGACTCGATGCGGGGCGCATTCTTGAAGTGCTCCGGGAAGGCCGTCACCTCCAGGTACTCCTGGGCCGCGTGCGACACCGGCTTGAAGGGCCCCGTGCCCACCGGCTTCTTGGAAAAGGCCGCGTCGCCCACCCTCTCCTTGTACGCCTTGGGCACAATCCCGCAGTGGCCCGACGTGTCCAGGTCCGACATCCAGTAGGGCAGGAAAACGTCCTGCTTCTTCATGTGCACGATGACAGTGTCATCTCCCTTTGTCTCGATGCTTTCCACCAGCTCCGTGTAGACCGGGGCCCGGTAGGACTTGAGTTTCACGTAGTTCTCCACGGTGAACTTGATGTCCTCGGGGCGCACCAGGGTGCCATCGTGGAACTTGACGTCCTTGCGTATGGTGTATGTCCAGGTCTTGCCGTCGCCGCTCATCTCCCACTTGGTGGCGATGCCCGGTGCCAGGGCCATCCGCTCGTCGGCGCCACCTACCGTGCAGTTGTAGATGGCCCACATGAAAGCCTGGTCGGTATTCCCGCGCGACTGGGCGGGGTCAATCAGGCCCGTGGTGGGAGGCTCCATGGTGATGACCACCCTGCCGCTGGCCTTCACCACCACTGGCGCGGCAGTGGTTGGCGTCGGCGTGGGTGTCGCCACCAGCACCACCCTGATAGTGGGTGTGGGCGTGGGTGTCCCCCTGGGCGTTGGGGTAGGCGTCGCCGCCGGGGCCACGGCGGAGGTTGGAGTTGGGCTGGGTGTAGCCGTGGGCTCTGCGCCAGCGCAGGCGCCCATCAGGAGAAGCGCCGCCAGGACCACCAGGAGAGCTGAAAGCCGCTTGCCCGCCCGAAGTGCCCTCATCGCCCGTACCTCCTTGCCGACCGGCCTTCACGTTCCGAGGAGCATCTGCTCAATGCCCGCTTCTGGCCCGAAACGGTGGTAGCACCTTATAGCAAACGGTTGGCCGCTGTCAATAGACGTTATCAGGCCAAGCTGTGACGAAAAGGAGCGCTCTATTAGGCGTTTGTCGCCTCTTGTGGGAATCTAGACTTTGGCGCGGCTCCCACAAGCCAGGCCACACGAGTACACTCCCTTTACAACCAGGCCTCAGTGGGGTACTCTCTCCACCTGTAACACTTTCCCAGCGACGCTCTACCCTATGGACTCGGCACCACTCACAGGCGTAACCGTCCTCGAAGTGGCCCAGGAGGTCTCAGGGCCATATTGCGCCAAGCTGCTGGCGGACTTTGGGGCAGAGGTGGTCAAGGTGGAGCCTCCGGGCCAGGGAGACCCGGCCCGCAACCTTGGACCCTTTGCCCAGGAAGACCCACACCCGGAGAAGAGCTGCCCCTTCCACTATCTGAACGCCAGCAAAAAGGGGATAACCCTCAACCTGCGGCATCCCGCCGGAGTAGACATCTTCCAGCAACTGGCGCGTCGGGCCCACGTCCTGGTGGAGGACCTGGGCCCCGGTGTCATGGACAGCCTGGGCCTGGGGTACGAGACGCTGGAGAAGGTGAACCCCGCGCTGGTGTACACCTCCATCACCAACTTCGGCCTCTCCGGTCCCTACCGTGACTATAAAGCCACTCACGCCATCCACGCGGCCCTGGCAGGGTGGACATTCCAGACTGGGGAGCCGGACCGGGAGCCCCTGACTCCGGGAGGGTGGACAAGTCACTACATGACCGGGACCATCAGCGCCGCTGGCACCGTGGCTGCCCTGCTGTGCGCCCAGGAGACGGGGACTGGCCAAAGGGTGGACATGAACCACTTAGAGTCCCTGGTGCCCATCATGGCCTTTGCCATGGGGGACTACATCATGAAAGGGATCAACCGGGGCAGGCGCGGCAATATCTTCTACAGCGGCTCTGTCCTCCCCGCCAAGGACGGTTGGATAGGGGTGAACGCCCTGATGCAGGAGCATTTTGACCTGCTGTGCGCCTTCCTGGACATGCCCGAGCTGGTGGAGGACCCCCGCTTCGCCAACGGGTATGTGCGCCGCCAGTACGCCGCCGAGCTGCGGGACCTGGTGGCGGAGCACGTGAAGGGTCGCACCAAGGACGACCTCTTCCACGGGGGCCAGGCGATGCGCATACCCATGGGCCTAGTGCCCAACCCGCCGGAAGTGCTGGCCCTGGAACAGCACCATGAGCGAGGGTACCTCTCCGAGGTGGAGCATCCGGTAACTGGAAAAGAGACCCAGCCGGGGCCGCCCTTCAGGATGTACGAGACGCCAGCCCGTCCGGTGAGCCCTGCCCCCCTGCTGGGCCAGCACAACCAGGAGGTCTACTGCGGCTGGCTGGGTTACACTAGGGAGGAGCTGGCGGTGCTGCGCCAGAGCGGCGTCATCTAGATGGAGAGACCCCCTATGAAGCTACCGTTGGCAGGAATCCGGGTCCTGGACCTGAGCCAGGGGTGGGCGGGGCCGACCACCACCTACCTGCTGGGCGATCTGGGAGCGGAGATCGTCAAGGTGGAGTCCATACAGAGGGTGGACTGGTGGCGCATCATGGGGCAGAACCCGGAGGACCCCAAGTTCTGGGAGCGCCGCGGCGCCTGGAACAATGTCAACCGGAATAAATACGATGTCACCCTGGACCTCACCACTCCGGAGGGGGCGGCACTCATCCGGGACATGGTGAGGATCAGCGACGTTTTCGTGGAGAACTTCAGCGTCCGGGTGATGCGCCGCTTTGGCCTCACCTACCCGGAGCTTACGAAGCTCAACCCCAGCATCATCGCCCTATCCATGCCCGCCTTCGGCTCCACGGGCCCGTGGCAGGAGTACCTGGGCTTCGGCACCAACGTGGAGCAGACCAGCGGGCTGAGCTGGCAGACCTCCTATGAGGACGGCTATCCCCTGGGCAGCGGCGTAGGGCTGGCGGACCCTATCGCTGGCTACAACGGCGTGCTGGCGGTCCTGCTCGCCGTCTACCATCGGCGTCGCACCGGCCGCGGCCAGTTCATTGACCTATCCCACATCGAGGCATCGGGCCGCCTCATCGGCGAGAAGCTGGTGGACGCCAGCATCAACCACAAGGTGCGCCCCCAGTGGGGGAACGACCATCCCTCCCAGACCCCCCACGGGGTATACCGGTGCCAGGGAGAGGATGCCTGGGTGGTCATCGCCGTGGGTACTCAGGAGGAGTGGGAGGCGCTGTGCCGGGTCCTGGGCATGCCAGAGCTGGCCTCCGACCCTCGCTTTTCCGACCCCCTGGGCCGGCGCAAGCACCGGGAGGAGCTAGACCGGTGTATTGAGGAGTGGACCTCCCGCAGGGACAAGCGAGAGGTGATGGAGCAGATGCAGAAGGCGGGTGTGCCCTGTGGTGCCGTGAGCAGCCCCAAGGACCTGGTGGAGGACCCCCATATCCAGGCACGGGACTTCATGGTCTCCCTGGAGCGCAAGGAGGTAGGGACATTCAAGACCTTTGGAGTCCACGTTCACCTCTCCAAAACGCCGGGGACGATCCGCAGGCCACCGCCATCTCTGGGAGAACACAACGAGTTCATTCTGGGCGAGCTTCTGGGGGTGCCATCGGAAGAGCAGCAGCGGATGGAGGCGGCCCAGATCACTGGCCACCAGCCCCTGGGGCTCCTCTAACGGCTATTCGAAATGCTCTGAGGCAGCCGCCCCCTGAAGTGGGTGGCATGATGCCCCAGCCTTCAGGCTGGGGTCTAACAAGGTTTTTGAACAGCTTCTACGAGCACGTCTGCCACTAGCGTGAGCCATACTGCGGGCACTGCCCGCCAACAAAGGGAGGTGACCATGGCGTCCATAGACATGCTGGTCTGCGGATTCGCCCTCACGTGCGACCAGGGGGGCTTTGGCTTCTCCACCCTCTCCCTGATCACCGCGGGCAAGCAGCGCATCCTGGTGGACACGGGCCCCCACTCCCGCCGGGCGATGCTGGTGCGGGCGCTCAAGGAGCGTAACCTCACCCCGGAACAGATTGACCTGGTTGTCCTGACCCACGCCCACTGGGACCACTGCCAGAACACGGACATCTTCCGCAACGCCCAGGTGCTCATTCACCCTGTGGAGCTGGAGTACGCCCGCAACCCTCAGCGCGGGGACATGGCGGTGGCCACCTATCTCCCCGCCATCCTGGAGAGGATGAAGGTGGAGACCGTATCCGAAGGGGACGAGGTAGCGGAGGGGGTCAGCATCATTGACACCCCGGGCCACAGCAAGGGGCACCTGAGCGTGCTGGTGAACGTGTCGGGGCAGACCCGCCTGGTGGCAGGCGACGCTCTGCCCGACGCGGCCAGTGTGCGCCGGGGCCTTCCGTACAACGTGTTCTGGGACCTGAAGGATGCCCGCGAGAGCGTGGCGAAGATGGTGGCCTCGGCCCAGATGTTCTATCCCGGCCACGACCGCCCCTTCAGCGTGGAAGGCGACCACATCCACTACCATGAGGGGCCTACCCAGATAACCGTTACCAACTCCCTGGAGGCGGGTGAGGGGGTGACAGCCCTGAACTACGAGGTGCTGGCCCACCGTGAACCAGTGGTGAACCTGGTGCAGAAGGGCTAACAGCCAGCTCCTCCCGTTACTCCACCAGCATGGCACCATACCCCACCACCCATGTGGTGTCGCCGGAGGTGTCGGCTGAGGTGGCATAGCCTAGCTCCACCACGCGCGTGGCCCCCAGGGCCCGGCAGGCCTCCATCATAGTCATCGCCGGCCCCAGGCCACACATGCTGACACCCTCCTGCTCCACCACCAGGGCAAGCTGGCGCGGGTCCAGAGAGGCCACCGCCTCTAGCGCCATCCGGTCGCGGCGCCGGGCCTCGGCGTCGGGCAAGTAGTGGCTCAGGTCGGAGCTGGCCACGATGGCCGCTCTCCTTCCCTCCAGCACCTCTGCCAGCGCCCTGCCCAGGGTCACCGCCAGTCCCACCTCCACAGTGGCCACAGCCACGGGCAGAAGGCGCAAGGACTGCCCGTACAGGTGCTGGAGGAAGGGGACCTCCACCTCCAGGGAGTGCTCCTGGGCGTGGGCCGCGTCGCTGCGTGCCAGGGAGGGTAGCCTGCGACACAGCGCGTCGGCCAGTTCCATGTCCACAGCCACCCTGCCGATAGGCGTGGCCCAATGGGTGGCCTCGGGCACCGCCAGGGCAGGCCCAATACCGTGGTGGTTAGGGCCCAGCAGCACCAGTGCCCCGGGCGTTCCCCTATCCGCCAGGGCCGCGAAGGCGCGGGCTGCGGTGTGCCCGGAGTACCGGTACCCCGCGTGGGGGGCCAGCAGGCCCACCACGCGCTCCGGCGGCGTCGCCCTGGGCCTGGGCATCCGGCCCGGCCCCAGGCGGGTGTCGTTGAAGCACCGCTCCAGCTCCTGCCGCAGGGCACCGGCGTCCATGGGATAGAACTGTCCTGCCACCGCCGGCGAGCGCACCCGCTCTCCGCCCACCATGCATGCCTCCTCTACCCAACCCCAGGGGCCATCACCCGGTAGATGGTCACCTCCCTGTTCTGGTACACCGGCGTCACCACGTCGGCCAGCATGGTATCGAACTTGCGCAGCCCGGCTTCGGGGTAATAGGCCCGCTCCACCGGCCCCACGTACACATAGGCGACCTGGTAGCGCCGGAGCAGCCCCACCACCAGGTCCGCGTCCAGGGAGGAGTATATCGTCTCAACATCCCGCACTCGGGCCCCAACGGCTCCCCTGTGCTCCCACCTCTGCTGAGTCTGGTGCCAGGGCCATCCCACCACCGCGGGCAGCCCCGTATACTCCGATACGCGCCCCGCCCACCTGTACTGGTCTCTCACCGCCTCCAGCACCACAGGGGAACCCTGCACCTCCTCGCGTAGCCACTGGAGAGCCTGGGCATCCCAGGTCAGGGCGAAGGGACCGCTCGCGTCGGGGTCCCAGTAGGCGGCGCGGCCAGCATAGGCCATCCCGTTTACCGTCAGAGGGAGCACCTCAAACCGGTCGGCCAGCCTGGCGCGGGTCCCCAGCACTGGGTAGATGGCGCTGGAGAGCACCAGCAATGCCAGCAGGGTCAGCCACCCGCTCCGCCAGCTCCACAGCCGCCACCCACCCGGGCCACGGGAGGCCCACAGGTACCACAGGATGAAGGCGGAGGCCACGCCATACAGCACCCACGCCTGCAGGTAGAGCTTGAACACCGTGTTCATGCGGTCTATGTCCGGGTTCACAACCAGCAGGTCCACCCCAGCGCCAATGGCCATGGCAGCTCCCAGGAGGGAGAGCACGAAGACGTAGACGGAAGTCCCGGAGGAGGGGGCCGCCAGCCTCCGCCATCCGAGCAGGGCGCAGGCCACGACCAGCGCCAGCAGCATGACTGCCACACCATAGCTGGTTGCCGCCAGCACCCCTGTCAGGACCGCCAATGCCATGGCCGCGTATGTCAGCATCCGCCAGCCGAGGCTGCGCCGCGGCTTGGATGCCAGGAGGGCCGGCCGTCGTCCGACGAGCCATCGGCGTAGCTCCCAGACGAGAAAGGTCAGGGCCAGGAAGAAGAAGAGGCCATGGACGCCCAGGTACTGCCAGAGGGGAGTCTGCCACTGGCTGGTCTTGATGCCCTGGAAGGCTGACTCATAGTGCGCGTAGAACGGTAAGAACAGGACATAGGCCCCCCCTACCAGGACGGCCGCCTGGAGCAGCCAGCGGCCCACCAGGTCCCCGACAGGCCGTGGACGGCGGACCACCTCGCCAATTCCCACCGCTACCACGGCTAGCGCGAGATAGGTAGGCAGGTCCCAGGTGTTGATGGGCGCCAGCACCCCCACTGCCAGAGCGAGGAGCGCCAGCCGCACTCCTCGGACCAGCAAGGGGAAGCGCTCCTCTTGGACTGGCGCTATGGCAAAGCTGAGCGCCAGTCCAAGAGCGAGCAGTGTGAAGGGCACGGCCACCAGGTGGGCGTGCAGGTCGGCGAAGAGGAAGGTGAAGAAAGGGAACTCGGTGATGCTGATCTGGCCCGGCATCATTCGGCTGCTTCGCCAGAAGTCGAAGGCGGGGAATCCCTCTCCCCTCGCCGCGCTCCAGGCCCCCTGGACAAGCTGCACTGCACCGTCCATGTTGCCCAGCACCACTACCAGGAGACCACCCGCCACCCCCGCCAGCATAGGCCCCATAGGGGAAGCGCCGGGATACGCCCGGCGACGCAGCGTCTCCGCCAGATTGTAGACCAGGGAGAAGGCAACGGTGAAGGTGATGGCGAAGAGGAGCGGTATGGCGAGATTGTAGGCCACCTCCGGCACTATGCCCGTGGCCTTGATAAGGACCGCCACCAGGAAGTGGCCCCAGTAGTAGTAGTTCATGTAGCCGCCCGCGAACCACGGGTCGTAGGGGGGCATAGTAGTAGACCTGACCACCGCGATTAGATAGGCCAGGTCCATGGGCTTCTCTCCACCCCGCCACGGGTGCCACAGGTCAGGGTTGGCCATTCGGACTAACAAGAAGGATAGGAACGCGGCCAGGAAGAGGGCCTCCACCAGGGCCACGTACCTCCACCGGCGCCGCAGGAAGGAGGACACCTCCCGCCACCGGATGAACAGGACAGCCACCGAGACTAATGCTACGACCAGCAGGGCCAGGAGCACAGTGGCGCGGGAGAATGTCCACCACCCCATGCTGGCGCCCAGCCAGGTGAGGTAGGCCACCACCAGCAGGCCCAGGGGCCGCGCCAGGACCACGCCGCGGTCGGGCAGTGACTTGAGCAGGGCGACGCTGAGTGGGAGCGCCGCCAGCCACATGGCCTCCGCCAGCAGCAGCCACACCAGGAGCGGGAAGCGGTTGGTGAAGCCGTGGCGGTCGAAGAGTTGGGACCAGGTGCCGCCGGCCCGCTGCACCACCAGCTCCTCCGGCGATAGCAGAGGCCCGCCGGCGCCCGGCAACTCCAACGTCCCCGGCTGCATGATCCGGGCGTAGGTCTCCTCCAAGGGAAGGTGCTCCACATTGCGAAACACCAGCACCAGTGGGTGGTCGTAGTCTACCGCGTCCTGGTCTGCAAAGCCCAGGTTGAGGGAGAGAGGCCCGCGCCTGGCCGACTGCACCGCCTCAGGCACCGGCAGGCCAGGGCGGAAGAAGGTGTCGTCCACGAAGGTCACGCCCAAGAAGGCAGGATAGGTGGTGAAGGCCCGCTCTGCCTGATAGCCCAACTCGCCGGAGAAGAGGCGCTGGTAGTACCTGGCGCTCAGAGGGTACCGCTGGGGCAACCGGGGAAAGGTGCCATAGAGGCGGTTGCTGTAAGTTACCAGGTATTCGCTCTGGGCCAGTGCCGTAGCCAGGTTGAACATCTTGCCGGTGTCGTCGCGCTCGAACATGGGGGGCTGGACCACCTGGTAGCGCCCCAGGTCGGGGATGCCCTCGTCCCAATGGTTATCGCTGAGGATGACAACGCCTGGAGGAACGTTCCCGTTAATCCAGCGAGAGGCCTGCACCGCAGGGTGAGGGCTCCGGTACACCTGCATGAAGGCCAGGGCGTAGAAAGCTGTAGAGGCCACCACCAGCACCACGATGGCCGATGCGACGGGTGCCAGCGCCGGATGCCAAGTGGATGCTTGGCCCCGCAACTCCAGAAGCGCTCTGGCCCCCAGCAGGACCAGCACCGGCATCAGGGGAAAGGTGTAGCGCAGGAACTTGACCTCGAAGCTGCCGACGGCGAAGAAGAAGGGGAGCACCCACGCAAGGAGGAGCACGTCGCCCAGTTGGGGACGCCGCAGGCTGCGGGCCAGGGCATAGGCCAGGCCACCCCAGGCGGCTATGCCCAGCGGAAGCCCCAGCCCCCACACGCTGCTCTGGCGAAGCTCGTACCAGAACCGGGGGGCACCCACGTACTGAAGGGTGTAAGGCACCAGCCCCGCCGTGCGCGCGATGTCGGTCTCCCAAAGCAGGTCGCCCACAAACTTGCCAGAGTCTATGAGGGCGTAGGGCATCCAGAACAGAAACACCGCCAGGGCTATGATGGCGGCCACCATCGCTTGCAGGACGACCCCACCTACTGCCACGGCTGGGACGGCGAGCCAGTCCCTCCGGGCTGCCTGGTACAGCCTGTAGCCGTAGGTGATGGCCAGGGGCACCAGGAGAGGAATGCTGCTCACCTTGGTGGTGAAGGTCAGCCCGACGAACAGGCCCAGAAGGAGCGAGTCTCGCCACCGGTCGCGCTGGGCCACGTTGAGCATGAACCAGAAGGAGGCGAGAGTGAACAGTACGACAAAGGCCTCGGGGCGGTAGAAGTGGCTTTGCTGGATATGGATGACGGCCAGGCCCACCAGGGCAGCGGCCAGGAGGCCCACGCGGGTGCCGTAGAGGCGACGGCCCAGGGCGTAGACCACCAGGACTGAGCCCACATCGGCCAGGGCCGCCATGGTCCGCCCCGCCAGGGCCAGGTCGGTGAGGGCTACCTGATTCATGAAGGGCTCAAGCCCAACGCGTACCAGGAGCAGTGCGTAGAGGATGATGCTCCCCAGGGGGAACCAGTGAGGGTTGAGAGGGCTCCGCTGGGCGTCCAGGAACACACTGGGGGAAGGAACACCGGGCTCGGTCTGCTGGAAGTCGCCAGCGCAATACTCCCAGCCAGGCTGGGTGGTGAGAAGCCGGTACATGCAGTCCACCCGCATGTAGATGGAGCGCTCGTCCGGGTGGAAGAAGTTGCCCTGGTCCCACTGGAGGCCATAGAGCCGCAGCCCCAGGGCCAGCATGACTATGAGGGCCAGGGGGAGCAGAGGAGAAAGACGCCACGATCTCCAGGGCATCCTGAGGGGATTCAAGGACATAGTAGAGACATTCTAGCAAATGGCGCGGTCAGAAGGCGGCAAGTGGTTGGCCCAGCAGTGCTCCCAAAAGCAGCAGTGCCACTCTCTTGTCCAGGGGCTGGTTGTTGTTGCCACACTTGGGCGACTGGATGCAACCTGGACAACCCGCCTCGCAGGGGCACTCGGAGACAGCATGGTAGGTGGCCTGCCACAGCTCCCGCATCGTCTCGTAGCCACGCTCCGCGATGCCGATGCCCCCGGGGTGGCCGTCGTAGATGAAGACCTGGGGGACCCCGGTGTCCGGGTGCAGGGGGGTAGACACACCCCCAATGTCGGCCCGGTCGCACAGGGCAAAAAGCGGCAGTACCCCAATGGCGGCGTGCTCCGCCGCGTGCAGTCCCCCTGCCAGGTCCAGCCGCTCCCGCCGCACCCTCTCCAGCACCTGCTGGGGCACGCCGAACCAGAGGGCCACGGTTCCAAAGGAGCGCGCCGGCAGCTCCAGGGGCTCGTCCGCCAGCACCTCCTCGGTCAGGTATGCCTTTCTTCTAAACCCTACCACCTGGGTGGTCACCTCCACATCCCCCAGGCAGACCTGGACTCCGCCCACCTGTTTCTCCTGGCGGACTTCCACTATGCGAATGTCGGTGACGTCCCTGGACTGGGTGTGGTACGGGGCGTCGGTGGGAGAGGCGCTAGCTGTCCTGCTCTCCATGTCCAGCGCTTGCACCAGGTATGGCTCCCCCTGGTGCAGGTACACGGCCCCCGGATGGAGCTGAGCGAAGGCGGAGAACTCCTCCACCCGCTCCAGAATGCGGCCCGAGCCCGCCTCCACCAGCAGGTAGTGGTCCGACGAGGCAGAGCGGAGGTTCACTTCCTGGGCGGGGTAGCCGACGGCGGGCTCCAGGTGCCAGCGTCCCTGGTAGGTCCGGAGGAAGCCCTGTTTCTCAAGTCCACGGACTCGCTCGTGGAAGCCTGGGCCAAAGAGGGAGGAGTCGGCCTCGGTCAGGGGCGCCTCGTAGGCTGCGCACAGCAGGTGTGGTGCCAGCACATGGCGGTTTTCGGGCGAGACGAGGGCCTGCTCGTGGGGATGGCCGAAGAAGAACTCCGGGTGCCGCATCAGGTACTGGTCCAGGGGGTTGTCCTGGGCCACCAGAATGCTGAGAGAGCCCGTTCCCCGCCGGCCGCTCCGCCCCGCCTGCTGCCACGTGCTGGCGATGCTGCCCGGGTAACCTGTCAGGACCGTGGCCTCCAGGCTTCCCACGTCTATGCCCAGCTCCAGGGCGCTGGTAGCCACCACCGCCATAAGACCTCCGGAGAAGAGCGCCTGCTCCACCTCCCTGCGCTCCTCGGGGAGATAGGCGGCGTGGTAAGGGCGGACCTGACCAGCCATCTCCGGGGCGCTCTGGCGGAGCTGGTCCCTGACATACACGTACACCAGCTCGGCTGCCCTCCGGCTGCGCACAAAGACCAGGGTGCGAACGTGGCGGCGCAGCAGTTCCACCAGGAGCTGGGTGGCTTCAGAGGCGGGGCTGCGCCTGGCGCCGGTGGCCTGGTTGATGATGGGCGGGTTCCAGAAGGCGAAATGCTTGCCACCGAAGGGCGACCCGTCCTCCTCCACCGCCAGGAAAGGCAGCCCGGTGAGTCTCTCGGCCAGGTGGGCGGGGTTGGCCAGGGTGGCGGAGCAGAGCACGAAGCGAGGGTCACTGCCGTAGTAGAGGCACAGGCGACGCAAGCGGCGCAGCAGGTTGGCCACGTGGGAGCCGAAGATGCCCCGGTAGACGTGTGCCTCGTCCAGCACTACGTACCTGAGGTTGCAGAGCAGCCGGGACCAGAGACGGTGGCGCGGCAGGATGCCCACGTGCAGCATGTCGGGGTTGGTGAGCAGCACCCGGGCCGACCGACGCACCCTGCCCCGCTCCTGGGCCGGGGTGTCGCCGTCGAAGATGGCGGCCCTTGGCTCCATGCCTTGAGGCACCAGGGCCTGGAGCCCACGGAGTTGGTCCTGGGCCAGGGCCTTGGTGGGGTAAAGGTAGAGCGCTGTGGCCGCGCTGTCTTCCAGAAGGGCCGTCAGCACCGGTAGGTGGTAGCACAGGCTCTTGCCGCTGGCCGCCGGGGTGCTGACTATGACGTTGGCTCCGCCCAGGACTGCCGCCACTGCCTGGGCCTGATGGCGGTAAAGGGGGAAAAAGCCCTGCTTGGACAGGGCGCCGACTAGGGCGGGTTGCAGCGGAGGCGGTTCACCGTACAGGGCATCTCTGGGCGCCAGCTCCTGGACATGGGCCATCTGACCCCTGTACCAGGAGGCATGGGTAATGGCGCCGAGGAAAGTACCCGCGTCCATTATGCGTCACAGTCCAGCCACCAACTCTATCTCGTAGTCTAGCAGTTCCGCATCTCCCCTGATGGCCTGGATGTAGTCCATCACCCGGGAAAGGACCTCGTTGGCATGACGGGCGTCGTTGCTCACGCAGGTGACGCCCAAGGAGAGGATCTGCCACTTGTCATTGTCATCCACCTCGGCGATGGAGACGTTGAAGCGGCTGCGGACTCGGGAAATGATGGAGCGCGCCACCTGGCGCTTTCCCTTGAGAGTCGCATTCTCGGGCAGACGCAAGGCGAGACGGCCCATGCCCACCTGCATTCCGCTTGCTCCCGGGAGAGAATATCCCTAGAGGGCCATGGCGGGCCGTTCTAGCCGTGGCGATTCATGGCGGCGAAACAGTCCCGGCAGTAGACGGGGCGGCCCAACCGAGGCTCGAAGGGTACCTCCGTCTCGGCGCCGCAGGAGGCGCACACGGCGGGGAACATCTGCCGTGGCCCCCGCGAGTAGCCGCCACCGGCATCACCCTGCTCGCGGCGGCGGGAGGAGCGGCAGGTGGGGCATCGGCCTGGCTCGTGTTGCAGACCCCGTTGCTGATAGAACTCCTGCTCTCCAGCGGTAAAGAGGAACTCCCCGCCACACTCTCGGCACGCCAGCGTCTTGTCTGCGAAGGTCAAGGCTCCTCCTCCTCCCAGTGGTCTCATGGGCGCCCGGGCTTGTCCGGCTTGCGGTCTCACACTGTGGCGAGAGCGGAGAGCCAAACCGACATAGACTGCCTGAGCGCCACGCGGGCGCCAGTATATCTAGCCCCAGATGACGATGCAAGGGTAGCGCGTGCCTTCCAGATACCTGCTCTCGGTTGACCCCGTTTGTGCAGCGAGTTACAATTGACGCCACCGCCAAGACCGACGGTAGTCGGAAACCGCGCTGCTGAGGGGGAATGACTGTGTATTCGACGCATCAGCGGGCCGTAGAGGTTCCCGATGTGGTGGTGCAGCGGCTCCCCAGGTACCTGCGGGCGCTGGACCAGCTCACGCAGGGTGGGGCTACGGTGGTGAGTTCGCAGCAGTTGGGCGAGCGCCTCCAGATGACTCCCGCCCAGATCCGCAAGGACCTGAGCTACTTTGGCCGGTTTGGAAAGCAGGGCCAGGGATACAATGTGCTGTCGCTCTCGGAGGAGCTGCGTCAGATACTGGGGCTGAACAGGCAGTGGAGGGTAGCCCTGGTGGGTGTGGGCAGGCTGGGACGCGCCATCATCGGCTATCCCGGCTTCGCACCCGAGGGCTTCCAAGTGGCAGCCGCTTTCGACAGCAACCCCACGCACACGGGGCAAGAGGTGGCAGGACTGGTCATCCAGCCCGTGGCCGAACTGTGCGACACCATCAGGCGCCTGGACATCCAGATCGCTATCGTCGCCGTACCGGCACCCGTCACTCAGAAGGTGGTTGACCTGCTGGTGGAGTGCGGCGTGCGGGCGATCCTGAGCTACGCCCCAACTACGATCCAGGCCCCTCCCCATGTCCGGGTGCGGACCATAGACCCCGTGCTGGTCCTCCAGTCTATGACCTATTACCTGGGCTCTGTCGCCGGCGCCTCACCCGCACCAGTGGCGGCCCGTCGCCCGCGGGGTGGCACGGAACGGCGGGGCCTACCGTAACCGCCCGGTGCTATCAGGCTGCTGAAAAAGGCCCCGGGCCTTTTTCAGCAGGTTTCCACCCCACCCCTGATGGGAAAGGGGGCCATCGCTGAAAAACGGAGTTTTTCAGCGACCTGCTATGCGGGGCTCTCGGGCGGCGGGCCAGGGCGCCGGGGCCGACGTCGCTGCACCACCCGAAGGCGTGCCTGGGCGCGGTGCAAGGCACCCAGTGCTCGCTCGAAGTCCAGGTCTGCCTCCCGACCAGCGAGCCGTTCCTGTGCCCGCCGCATGGCCTCCTGGGCCCGCTGTTCGTCTATCTCCTCGGCGCGTTCGGCGGCATCCGCCAGGACGATGACCTTGTTGGCCATGACCTCCATGAAACCGCCGCCAACGACAAGGAACTGCTCCTGGCCGTCCTTGACAATGCGGAGCTCTCCAGGCTGGAGGATGGTCATGAGAGGAGCGTGGTGAGGGAGTATGCCTAGCTCTCCCTCAATGCCAGGCGCGACCACCACATTCACATCGTCGGCATACACTACTCGTTCCGCCGTTATGATCTCTAGCCGCATCTTTGGCATTTGTTGGCTCCCGCTACCCTGATACCGGCAAAGGCTCCTCTGCAAGGCCCAGCAGTCTCTCTACCGCTCTTTTCACGCTTTCGCCGATAGCCGCCACGTCCTCCAAAGACAGCTCCACCTCGTAGAAGTTAGCGTGAAGGTGCTCGGCATTGCCGTAGGCATCCCAGAGGGCCCTCTCCCCCAACTCGTTGGCGATAGCACGAGCGAACTCCCGTATCTCCCGATGTTGACGCAACGTCGTTCCTTTGTGGGCAGCCACCGCCTTGAGGGCCTCGGCCATGCTGCCCCACAAGAACTCCCCTGCCTTCTCCACGTCGCCCTGCCGGAGCGCGATAAAGGCGTTCTCCAGGTAGTGGAGAGCCTGGGCACGGTACAATGCCAGCCTCTCTTGCATGCACTATCCACTCGCCGGCGTCGGTATATCGTAGTCCTTTATGGCGCCAGTGGCGGCGTCAATGTGGAAGGTGGCTATGATGGTTCTGAAAACCCCGACGTCCACCAGGACCGTCCACTCGTCCCCCTCACGCTGAGCCTTTACGGGCGTCACGAGCTGCTTGTATTGCTTCAAGAAGCCCACGGCGATGTCCGTGGCCTCCTGCGCCGTATTGACCGCTGTCTGCGTCATGACAGTACCGCCATCCCCGCTGACCTTGCCCTATGACCATCTTACCACCCTTATCCTATCCCCCCGCCTTCATCTTCGCCGCGGCCTCCACCGCCTCTTCTATGGTGCCCACCATGTAGAAGGCCTGCTCGGGCAGGTCGTCGTGCTTGCCCTCCAGGATCTCCTTGAAGCCGCGCACCGTCTCCTTCAGGGGTACATAGCGGCCCTGGCGGCCCGTGAAGGCCTCGGCCACGCTCATGGGTTGAGAGAGGAACCGCTGGATACGCCGCGCCCGGCCCACCGTCACCTTGTCCTCCTCAGACAGCTCCTCCATCCCAAGAATGGCGATGATGTCCTGGAGGTCCCTGTAACGCTGGAGCACCTGCTGCACGCCCCTGGTCACCCGGTAGTGCTCCTCTCCCACTATGTGAGGGTCCAGAATGCGGGAGGTGGAGGTGAGCGGGTCCACGGCGGGGTAGAGCCCCTGCTCTGCGATGGAGCGCTCCAGGGCTACCACAGCGTCCAGGTGGCCGAAGGTGGTCACAATCCCCGGGTCGGTGTAGTCGTCGGCGGGCACATAGATGGCCTGGAACGAGGTGATGGAACCTTTCTTGGTGGAGGTAATGCGCTCCTCCAGAGCGCCCATCTCCGTAGAGAGAGTGGGCTGGTACCCCACTGCGGAGGGCATGCGGCCCAGCAGCGCCGACACCTCCATCCCCGCCAGGATGTACCGGTATATGTTGTCAATGAAGAGGAGCACGTCCTGGCCGTAGGTGTCGCGGAAATACTCGGCCATGGTGAGACCCGTCAGCCCCACGCGCAGCCGCACCCCTGGAGGCTCGTTCATCTGGCCGAACACCATCACCGTGTTCTTCATCACCCCCGACGCCTGCATCTCGTGCCAGAGGTCGTTGCCCTCGCGGGAGCGCTCCCCCACGCCGGCAAAGACCGAGTACCCTTTGTGCACGGTGGCGATGTTGTGGATGAGCTCCATAATGATGACCGTCTTGCCCACCCCTGCACCGCCATAGGCACCCACCTTCCCCCCCTTGGTGAAGGGGGCCACCAGGTCAATGACCTTGAGGCCCGTCTCCAGGACCTCGGTGGTGGTCTCCTGCTCATCATAGGCGGGGGGGGCCCGGTGGATGGGCCAGCGCTCCGGCGCCTTCACTTCCCCCAGGTTGTCCAGGGCCTCCCCGGTGACGTTGAACATCCGCCCCAGGGTACCCTCTCCCACGGGCACCGCGATCGGCTTTCCAGTGTCCGTGACCTCCTCTCCCCGTGCCATGCCCTCGGTGGGGCCCAGGGCCAGGCAGCGCACCCAGTTGTTGCCAACGTGCTGCTCTACCTCCAGCACCAGGCGTTCTCCGTTGCGTCGGATCTCCAAGGCATTGTACAGGGCGGGCAGGTCATCCGGCGGAAACTCAGCGTCCACCACTGTGCCGATGACCTGGACAACCTTGCCTTTGCTTCCCTCTGCCATCGCTTGATTCACCTCTCTCAGATGCTACAGGGGCGGCCAGGGAGTCTGGGTGCTGGGGCCCAGGCCGCCGTACCAGGAGTCAATGGATGCCCTTATCTGGGATAGAGGAAGTCCCTTTTCTTGAAGCTGCATCACCTCAAGGGTGATGGCCACGCAGGTGTTTCAGCCGGCTGCGTGGAGGTCAAACGTCGGCCTCCCCTGGCCGTCGAAGCCACTAACATAACAGTCCCGGTTGCTTGTGTGTCCGAACGCGCCGCAGCCGCAGAAGCAGGGGATGTAGTTGAGCACACCGCCCGGGTTTGCCGCCCCAAAACGGTAGGCCCTCCAGACCTCCTCGTTGGAGAACCCGGTCAGGTTCTGGAACGACCGGAACGGCTCCAGCGGCGCGCTGGTGGAGCCCCAACTATGCTGCCAGGCCACCAAGACCAGCGCACCCGCCAGGGCCACGCCGCTGGCCCCCAATAGCAGTCCCCTTCGCCCCCACAGCATCTTTCCCACCGGCACAACCTACCCTTCCAGCGCCGACACGCCGCCCACGATGTCCAGTAGCTCCCTGGTGATGGAGTCCTGGCGCGCCTTGTTCAGCTCCAGGGTGAGGCTGTCTATCATCTCCCTGGCGTTGTCGGTGGCGTTGCGCATGGCCACCATGCGCGCCGACTGCTCGCTGGCGATGCTCTCCAGGATGGCGTGATAGACTTGCATCTCCACGAACCTGGGCAGAAGGCCGCTGAGCACGCCCAGCTCGTGTGGCTCGTAGATGTACCCCACCCTCTGGGACGGCGGCACCTCCGCCGACTCTACCGGCAGGAGCTGCAACACCTCCGGTGTCTGGATGGCGGTGTTGATGAACCGGGCGTAGGCGATGCAGACCCGGTCCACCTCGCCGCGGCTGTAGTCCTCGATGGCGATGTGGGAGATGGGCAGGGTGTCGGCCAGCCGGGGCCGGTCGCCCAGGTCGGTGAACACCGCCTTCACGTCCCTGCCGTAGCGGACCATGAAGTCGCGGCCCTTGCGCCCCACCGTCACCAGCGTTACCGGCGCCTCCTCCTGGAGGATGAACTGGCCGGTGCGCCGGTTCACCGTCGAGTTGAGGCCACCGCACATGCCCCGGTCTGGGGTGACGTGGATGACCATGGTCTTGCGCACTGGGCGCCGGGCCATAAGGGGGTGTGGTGCCTCTCCGGCCGCCTCTATCTGGGCCGCCAGGTCGGCAAGGACCTCCTGCATCTTACTGGAGTAGGGCCGCCCGGCCAGCACCCGCTCCTGGGCACGGCGCATCTTAGAGGCAGCGATCATCTGCATGGCCTTGGTTATCTTGGCCGTGTTCTGCACGCTCCTGATGCGCCGCCGGATTATCCTTATGTTGGCCATGGGCTAGTACCTCACCCCCTGGCCCCCTCTCCTACTCAGGAGAGGGGGAAGAAGAAACTGGGGACACCCCAGACCCCGGCAGGGGCAGAGCCCCCTGCACCCCCACCACTATGCGGTGCGCTTCAGTCCCACCTGCCCCGGCCTACATCCTTCCCTGGCAGGGCTGCGTCCGAGTGCACTCCACCGCGCGGCGGTGAATTCTTGTAGCGGCCCTTACAGCGCCACGGTCTTCTTGAACTGGGCAATGGCGGCCTTCAGGGACTCCTCGGCCTGCTGGTCCAGGTCTCTCTTCTCCTCTACGGCCCTCAGGACCTCGGGATGGCCGGTCCTCATGAACTGGAGGAACTGGGCCTCGAAGCTCTTGGCCTTCTCCACGGACACGTCGTCCAGGTATCCGTTGATGACAGCGTACATGACAACCACCTGCTCCGCCAACGAGACCGGCTCGTACTGGGGCTGCTTCAGTATCTCGGTGATACGCTGGCCCCGCTCAAGCTGGCGGCGGGTGGCTACGTCCAGGTCAGAGGTGCCGAACTGCGCGAAGCTGACCAGCTCCCGGTACTGGGCCAGGTCCAGCCGCAGCCTGCCGGCTACCCGCTTCATGGCCCGGGTCTGGGCCGCGCCCCCCACCCGGGATACTGAAAGCCCCACGTTCAACGCTGGCCGGATGCCGGAGTTGAACAGGTCTGTCTCCAGGTATATCTGGCCATCGGTGATGGAGATGACGTTGGTGGGAATATAGGCCGAGACGTCCCCGGCCTGGGTCTCGATGATGGGGAGTGCGGTGAGGGAGCCACCGCCGAATTCCGGGGCCATCTTGGCGGCCCGCTCCAGCAGCCGGCTGTGCAGGTAGAACACATCACCTGGGTACGCCTCGCGCCCAGGGGGTCTGCGCAGCAGCAATGAGAGCTGCCGGTAGGCCCAGGCGTGCTTGGAGAGGTCGTCGTATACAATGAGGGCATCGCGCCCCTGCTCCATGAACTCCTCGCCCATGGCGCAGCCGGCATATGGGGCCAGGTACTGGAGAGGGGCCGGGTCCGAGGCGTTGGCGGCCACGATGATGGTATGCTCCATGGCCCCGTGCTGCTCCAGCACCGCCTGAATCTGGGCCACCCGCCCAACCTTCTGGCCGACGGCCACGTAGATACAGTACAGGTCGCCGCCGCGCTGGTTGATGATGGTGTCCAACGCGATGGCTGTCTTGCCTGTGGAGCGGTCGCCGATGATCAGCTCCCTCTGGCCCCGGCCTATGGGGATGATGGAGTCAATGGCCTTGATACCGGTCTGGACCGGCGTGTCCACCGACTTCCGAGTCACCACGTTGGGGGCCACCCGCTCCACAGGGCGGGTCTTGGAGGTTTTCACCGGGCCCTTTCCGTCCAGGGGGCGGCCCACCGGGTCCACCACTCGCCCCAGCAGGGCGTCTCCCACAGGCACCTGGGCGATGCGCCCCGTGGCCCGTACCTCGTCCCCCTCTCGGATGCCGCTAATGTCACCCAGGACCGCCGCGCCCACGCTGTCCTCTTCCAGGTTGAGCGCCATGCCGATGACGTTCCCGGGGAACTCCAGAAGCTCGCCGTAGTGACAGCCGCCGAGGCCGTGAATGCGAGCGATGCCGTCCCCCACCTCCACCACCGTCCCCACGTCCACCATGGTCACCCGCCCGCTGAACTCTTCGATCTGCCTCTTGAGCACAGAGGCTATGTCCTGTCCGCGTACTGCCATCTCTAACCTCCGCCGGCAGGGTCCACCGCACCCCGCCTGGTAATCATCACGTCGTCCCTGCCAGGGCTTGCTTCATGCTCTCCAGGCGGGCCCGCACGCTGCCGTCCAGCACCTTATCACCTACCCTCACCACCAGCCCACCCACCACCGCGGGGTCCACCCGGGTGGTCAGCACCACCTCTTTCCTGAGCAGGCGCTCCAGCCGTGCCCTGATCTGGGCCTCCTGCCTCCTGTTCAGGGGCACCGCACTGACCACCTCAGCGCGCTCCCGGCCGCGGCGACGGAACAGGAGTTCCTGGTACTGCGCTGCAACGGAGGGAAGCAGCTCCAGAGAGAGGCGGGATGCCAGGAGACAGACCAGGTTCTGGAGAAGAGGGTCCGCCTCCTTCAGGAGCTCTCGCACTATGCGGACCTTTTCATCCAGCCGCACCCTGGGCTGTCCCAGGTAGGCCATGAGGGCGCTGTCACTGAAGACCTCCGCCGCGTGGTAGAGTTCTTCCACCCACCGGTCCAACTGCCCCTGGGACTCGGCAATCTGAAAGACTGCCTGGGCGTACCGCTTGGCCGAGGGTACCCTGGCCATCCTTACCTAACTCCTCCCTATCTCTTCGCTCTCCTTGAGCACATCTTCAATTATGTCGCGGTGGTCCTGCGCATTCAGGGAGCGCTGGATGACCCTCTCCGCCGCGGCCACGGCGAGCGCGGCGAACTCCTGCCGCAACTCCTCCACGGCCTGCTCCCGCTCTCTTTGGATCTCGGAGCGGGCCCTCTCCACCATGGCCTGGGCCTCCTTGCGGGCCCTCTCGCTCTCCTCCTGGCGGTACCGCTCCGCCATCTCCCGGGCCTGCTGAAGGAACTGCTGCCCCTCCTGTCGCGCTTCCTCCAGACGGCGCTGCATCTCGGCCTGGCGCTCTTCCGACTCCCGCCTCACCCGCTCCGCCTCCTCCAGGCTCTCGCGAATACGAGTGGCGCGCTGGTCCATCATGCGCAGCAGGGGCTTGTACCCGAAGAGATACAGCACCACCAGCAGGATAAGGAAGTTGACCAAATAAATTATCAGGCTAGGGATGTGAAAGCCTAGCGCTCCCATGGACTCCTCCTGCCCCGGGCCCGGGTGCTACGCCACCATGGCCAGGATGATGGCCACAATGAGTGCGTAAATGCCGAGCGCTTCGGCGAAGGCGATGGCCAGGATCATGTTGGTGAGAATGGCACCACGGGCCTCTGGGTTGCGTCCCAGGGCGTTCATAGCTCCGGCCCCCAGGATGCCAATGCCTATGCCAGGACCCAGCATCCCCAGGCCCGCTGCGAGACCTGCCGCTAGCAGCTTCATCGCTTCTGCTTCGGGCATGTTTCCTCCTCAAACTCCTTTTTTAGTGTAATTGAGTGCGCTGGCTCTCGCACGCACTTGCACAGAGCTAGTCCATCTTGCTGGCGTAGATAGCAAACACACCGCCAAGGGCTGCTCCCGCCAGTCCCAGCACGGTTATTACCAGCGCCAGAATGATAATCTCCATGCTCCGCTCCTTGTTAGCCGCGCTCCTCGCTGTGGCCCTCACCCTCGTGGGGCGCCACTGCCACCGCCACAAACCCCAGGGTCAGGCCGGCGAAGATGAGCGCCTGAATGAACCCCACCAGAAGCTCCAGCCCGTAAAAGGGCAGCAGCGCCACGAAGGGGACCAGGAACCCTGCCACCAGCAGCAGGATCTCTCCCGCTGTGATATTGCCAAAGAGACGAAAGGTGAAGCTGATGACCCTGATACCGTGGCTCAGGAACTCCAGCAAGCCAACGAAGATGTCAATGGCGCCCTGGAACAGCAGCCCTGGGGAGAAGCGCCTGATACCGTGCCAGAAGCTGCTCACCCGGAAGAACTCCCCCAGGTACCGGGTGCCGTGGGCCCGTAGTCCCCAGTACTCCACAAAGACAAAGGAGACCAAGGCAATGGCCAGGGGCATGTTCAGGTCGGTGGCGGCGGCGCGCAGCAGGTGTGTGGAAAGCTCTCCGTCAGCGTTCTTGAAGCCCAGGCTCTGGTATATGGGCAAAAGCTCCAGCCAGGCGTTGACCGCTACGAAGAGGAAGATGGTGGCTATCATGGGGAAGAAGCGCCGCCCATACTCCGGCCCTACCACCCCTTGCACAAAGTTGTGCAGCGTCTCCACCACCCATTCGGCGAAGTTCTGGAGCCCCCCGGGCACCAGTGACATCCGCCGCGTGGCGAAGAAGAAGAAGAGGAGCAAGAGCACCGTAGCGATCCAGGAAGAAAGGAGGGTGTTGGTGAGGACGAAGCCGCTGGGCAGGCCGGCAGGCCCCTCTCCATGCTCACCGCTGGCCTCACCACTTACACCTGTCACAGGCTGCGGCGCCAGATGGACCTCCGGCTTGGAGAGCAGGGGCTCCCTGCCCAGGAACGCCGCGCCGATGGCCCCGGTGACGAGGCCCGCCAGCAGGAGTGCCAACAGAACGGCGCCAGCGAGGAGCAGTAGCCGTCTGGCCGCAGGGTTTGCGGGCACTAGCGTCCCCCTCCCTTATGGCCCTGGTTGAACATAGACTGCACCATTTTGTACACGCCGTAGAAAGCCAGCACGGTACCCGCCACCACCCCTACTAGGGTCAACATGGGCGATGTGCCCAGATGCCGGTCAAGCCACAATCCGCCCAGGATACCCAGGATTATGCAGGCGGCGACGTACCACCCCAGCCCTGAGACGCGGAGGGCCTGGACCCACCAGGGCAGGTTGTTCAAGGCTTGGTGAATCCTATCACGAGCCCAGAGGCCCGTCAACCGAAAACCGTAGCCCCTCACCGGTAGTGGCGAGGGGCTCTGGTCGCACGCTTATGGCAGGGGTCATAGGTACCTACTTGCGGAAAAGGGCAGCATAATCAACCGCTCATGGTTCGACAAGCTCAGGGTGAGCGGGGTTGGGTCGGGCCTTGTGTACGCGGATTTGCAAAACTGGGTCCTAGCTACTGCGGCCCTTGCCGAAGTCCTCTAGGTCCAGGCTGTTGATGAAGTCCTTGAACGCGGACAGCCGGCGCAGGTCATCGTCCTTGACCTTGCCAGTCTCGCCCCCCTCGTCCAAGAGAATACCCGCCTTTTCCAGCACCGATTCCTCGACGAAGATGGGCGCCTTGACCCGCACTGCCAGCGCAATGGCGTCGCTGGGCCGTGAGTCCACCTCCACCTGCCTGCTGTCCACGTTCAGGATCACCTTGGCATAGAAGGTGTCGTTGTGCAGGTCTGAGACCACGATGTGACTCACCGCAGCCCCCAGGCTCTGGATAACAGAGGTCAGAAGGTCATGAGTGAGAGGCCGCGGCACGGACACATCCTGAAGCTTGACCGCGATGGCATCGGCCTCGGCGGGGCCGATCCAAATAGGCAGATAGCGATCAGCATCCTTCTCTTTGAGAATGACAACCCTCTGATAGTTCATGAGACTCACGCGGATGCTATCAATCAACATCTCCGGCACAGCCCAGCCCCCCTTGTCCGTAAGCTTAATTCTAGTCATGCCCTCAGGGGGTGTCAACACAGCCTTTGGGGGCTGGCTTCCTTGACAACTTGTGGCCTCGCAGACTAGGATGCCTCACGGGTGACTGGTTCCGACGTCCACCCCACGAGCCATGACCACGACTCTGAAGCACACACCCCTTTTCGCCGCCCACGTCGCCTTGGGGGGCCGCATAGTGCCCTTCGCCGGATGGGAGATGCCCCTCCAGTTCCAGGGCATCCTGGCGGAGAGCCGGGCGGTCCGGGCCCGCTGCGGGCTTTTTGACGTCTCCCACATGGGCCGCATCGTGGTGGAGGGGCCAGGTGCAGGGCCCCTCCTGGACTGGGCGCACAGCAACGACATCGCAGGCATGGCGGTAGGCCGCGCCCGCTACGGCCTCCTCTGCAACCCGGAGGGCGGCGTCATTGACGATGGCATCGTCTACCGGCTGGGGGAGCAGCGCTACCTGCTGGTGGCCAACGCCGCCAATATGGAGAGGGTGCTCTCCTGGGTGCGCCGGTGGCGCCAGGAGCGGTCCCCCGATGCTGAGATCACGGACGTCACCCTTGAGCAGGCGATGATAGCCTTTCAGGGGCCCGAGGCGGTGGGCATTATGGAGCGGCTCTCCTCCTTTGACAGCTCCAGGGTCCGCCCCTTCTGGTGCATGGAGGCAGATATTCAGGGCCGCCACGCCCTGGTGGGGCGCACGGGGTATACGGGAGAGGACGGCGTGGAGGTCATCCTCCCTTCGGAGCACGCCCCCTGGCTCTGGTCCCTGCTTCAGGAGCAGGGTGCCACCCCCTGCGGCCTCGGGGCGCGGGATGTGCTTCGACTGGAGGCCGCCCTCCTTCTCCACGGCCAGGATATGGATGCCACCACCAACCCGGTGGAGGCTGGACTGGAGCGCTTCGTGAAGGCAGACAAGGAGTTCTGCGGCGGCGATGCTATCCGCAGGGCACAAAAACATGGGGTGAGTCGCAAGCTGGTGGGGTTCCAGACCGACGGCCGGGGGGCGGTCCCCCGCCACGGATACGCCATCCTGGACGGTGGCAGCGCCATCGGCAAGGTCACCAGCGGCGGCTTCTCACCTACCCTTGATAGGAACATCGGCCTGGGCTATGTATCCCCCCGGCACGCCACCCCCGGTGCCAGGTTCCAGGTGGATGTCCGCGGAAGGCCCACCGAGGCGGTGGCGGTCCCGTTGCCCTTCTATTCCAGAAAGAGGTAGCTGATGACCACTCCTTCAGACCGCAGGTACACCCGTGAGCACGAATGGGTGCTGCTGGAGAACGGGGGGCGTGCGCTGGCTGGCATCACCCACCACGCCCAGGACCAGCTTGGCGACATCGTGTACCTGGACCTGCCCAAGCCGGGCACGCCACTCAAGCAGTCCCAGAAGCTGGGAGAGGTGGAGTCAGTGAAGGCGGTCTCCGACATCTACTCACCCGTAAGTGGCGAGGTGGTGGAGGTCAACGCCGAGGTGGTGGCCCATCCCGAGGTGGTGAACCAGGACCCCTACGGCAGGGGATGGCTGCTCCGGGTAGCCATCTCCGACCGGGCGGAGCTGGAGGGCCTGCTCTCGGCGGATGAGTACGACCATCTCGTCGCCAAGCAGGGGCATTAGCGCACCGATCCATGGACCTACCTTACCTTCCCAACACCGACCAGGATCGCCAGGTCATGCTGCGCGCCATCGGCGTGGCATCGGCTGAGGAGCTGTTCCAGGACATTCCCCAGCGGTTCCGCAACCCTCCTCTGCGCCTGCCCTCGCCCCTCTCGGAGCTGGAGCTACGCCAGGAGATGGAGGCGCTGGCGGAGCGGGACCTGTACCCAGGCAAATACGCCTCCTTCCTGGGCGCGGGCGCCTACCGGCACTTCATCCCGGCGGTGGTTTGGGCCATCGCTAGCCGGGGTGAGTTCCTTACCTCCTACACTCCCTACCAGCCGGAGGTGAGCCAGGGCACCCTTCAGGTGGCTTACGAGTTCCAGTCCGCGGTGTGCGAACTCCTGGGGATGGAGGCGGCCAACGCGGGCATGTACGATGGCCCCACGGCGCTGGCTGAGGCGGCCCTCATGGCCTGCCGAGTCACCCACCGCTACCGGGTGGCGGTGCTGGACACGGTATCGCCCACCTACCGCGAGGTACTGGAGACGTACGCCCGCGGGCAGGAGATCGAGGTCCGCCAGGTGCCCCAGAAGGCGGTGCGGCTGGATGCGGAGACGGCCTGCCTGGTGGCACAGCACCCCAACTTCTTCGGCTACCTGGAGGAACTGGATGCCCTGAGCGTCGCCGCCCACAAGGCCGGGGCGCTGCTGGTCACCTCCGTTGACCCCACGGCCATGGGCCTCTTCAAGCCCCCGGGCGCCTTTGGCGCCGACATCGCCACGGCGGAGGGGCAGCCTCTGGGCATACCACTCTCCTTTGGCGGGCCCTATGTGGGGCTCTTCGCCTCCCGCCAGGAGCACCTGCGCCAGATGCCGGGGCGCATCGTTGGTCGCACCAGGGACGGCCAGGGCCGCACCGGGTATGTGCTCACCCTCCAGACGCGAGAGCAACACATCCGCAGGGAGAGGGCCACCTCCAACATCTGCACCAGCGAGGCCCTGGTGGCCCTGGCATGCACCGTGTACGTGGCGGCGCTGGGCAAGCAGGGAATGCAGCGGGTGGCCGAGCTCTGCTACCACAAGGCCCATTACGCCGCCTCCGAGATCGCCAAGCTACCGGGCTACTCTCTGCCCCTTTCGGGGACGTTCTTCCAGGAGTTCGTGGTGCGGTGCCCCTCGCCTCCGGCCAAGGTGAATGAGCACCTTCTGGAGCGGCGCATCATCGGCGGGCTGGACGTGAGCGACCAGGTGCCCCAGGGGATGCTCCTCTGCGTCACCGAGATGAACAGCCGCAAGGAGATTGACGCCTTGGTCTCAGCGCTGGCAGAGGTGAAAGGGTAGACGTGGAAAAGGTCTGGCAAGAGCCAGGTGACTCCCGGCGCCACCTCCTCATGGAGCGCAGCGTGGCGGGGCGCGTCGGCTGCTCCCTCCCCGGCCTGGACGTGCCGGAGCAGCCCATGCCCTCTGCTGGCCTGCTGCGGGAGGAGTTGCGCCTGCCGGAGGTGACCGAGCCGGAGGTGGTGCGCTACTTCACGCTCCTCAGCCAGCTCAACTTCTCCGTGGACACCCACTTTTACCCCCTGGGAAGCTGCACCATGAAGTACAACCCCAAGGTCGGGGAGGCCGTGGCCTCCCTGCCGGGGTTCGCCCAGCTCCATCCCCGCCAGCCTGATGCCACCACCCAGGGCGCCCTGGAGCTGATGCACCGTCTCCAGACCTCCCTAGCTGATATCACGGGCATGACTGGCGTCAGCCTGGCGCCCATGGCCGGGGCCCACGGGGAGCTGGCGGGTACCCTGATGGTCCGTGCCTACCACCACAGCCGAGGAGAGGCGCATAGGAAAAAGGTGTTGGTGCCAGACAGCGCCCACGGCACCAACCCCGCCTCGGCGGCCATGGGCGGCTTCCACGTGGTCGCCATACCCTCGGACCGTCAGGGCAATATGGACCTGGAGGCCCTCCGGAAGGAGGCCACGGCAGACCTGGCGGGGATGATGTTCACCCTGCCCAACACTCTGGGCCTCTTTGACCCCAACGTGGCGGAGATATGCGACATAGTCCACCAGGCAGGCGGCATGGTGTACTGCGACGGCGCCAACATGAACGCGCTACTGGGGCGAGTCAAGCTGGGAGAGCTGGGGTTCGATGTGGCCCACCTGAACCTGCACAAGACCTTCTCCACGCCCCACGGCGGCGGCGGCCCCGGAGCGGGGCCCGTGTGCGCAGGGCCAACGCTGTCGCCCTTCCTGCCATCCCCTGTAGTCTTGAAGGAAGGTAGTCGCCACAAGCTGGGACGCCCACCCAAGAGCATTGGCAAGCTGGGCGGGTTCCACGGCAACTTCGGCGTGCTGGTGCGTGCGCTGGCCTACATTTCGTTGCTGGGCGGCCAGGGGATGCGGGAGATCAGCCTGAACGCGGTCATCAACGCCAACTACCTGCTCTCCAGGCTGAAGGACGTCTACCACCTCCCCTACGACCGCCGCTGCATGCATGAGGTGGTCCTCTGCGCACGCAACCAGAGGGCCGTGGGGGTGAAGGGGCTGGACGTGGCCAAGCGCCTCCTGGACTACGGCTTCCACGCCCCCACCATGTACTTCCCCCTCATCGTGGAAGAGGCGCTGATGGTAGAGCCCACGGAGACGGAGTCCCGCGAGACCCTGGACGCCTTCATCCAGGCGCTACGGGAGATAGACCGTGAGGCCCGCGAGAACCCCGACCTGGTGAGGGGCGCTCCCCACTCCACTCCCATCTCTCGCTTGGACGAGGCCACCGCCGCCCGCCACCCCGACCTCCGCTGGCGGGCGCAAGAGCAGTAAGCTAGGCGGCAGGCGTTACCCTGTCTCCTGTCAGGTCCTCTTTCACACTCATGCTATACTGGCTGCGTCACTCACAACCGCAACGCGGCCAGCCTTCGCGCCCGTCGCTTTCAGGAGGGTACCCATGGTAGAAGTAGGACAGCCAGCGCCAGACTTTACCCTGCGGTCGCACGATGGTCAGCAGGTCACTCTCAGCCAGTTCAGGGGACAGAAGGCGGTCGTCCTCTCCTTCCACATCGCCTCTTTCACCGGCGGCTGAGCCCACCAGGTCTCCTCCTTCCGCGTGGACAACGCGAAGTTGGAGGAGAAGGGGGCCCTGGTGCTGGGCCTGAGCGTGGACAGCGCGCCGGTGCAGCGCGCCTTCGCAGCCAGCTTCGGCGGTTGCCCCTACCCCCTACTGGCCGACTTCCACCCCAAGGGGGAGGTGGCCCGCAAGTACGGCGTTTACGACGAGGAGCGGGGCGTCAGCAAACGAGCGGTCTTCATCGTGGACAAGGAGGGCGTGGTGCGGTGGAAGAGGCTATACCCCCGCGGCCTTCCGGAAACCAGCGAGGTGCTGGCCGCGCTGGAGGAGCTGTAGGGGTGTGATGGAGCAAGAGGCCAGCCAAAAAGGGCGGCGCCCTCTACGCGAGGGAGACCTGGTGATGCTGGTGGACCGCAAGGGGCGGCGCTACACGGCCAAACTTGCGGCGGGCCAGGTCTTCCACTGCCACCTGGGCACCATACCCCACGACGACCTGCTGGGCCAGGAGGAGGGGTGCCGGGCGCACACCAACCGGGGCCACCGCCTCCTGGTGCTGCGCCCCACCCTGGCAGATGCCCTCCTTCAGATGCCCCGCGGTGCCCAGATCATCTACCCCAAGGACCTGGGTCCTATATTGATGCGGGGCGACGTCTTTCCTGGCGCACGGGTGGTGGAGGCGGGGCTGGGCTCCGGGGCGCTGACGGTCACGCTGTTGCGGGCCGTGGGGCCCCAGGGCCATGTCACCTCCTATGAGGTGCGCCAGGACATGCTGGACCGGGGCCTGCGCAACATCCGGGAGCTGGCGCCCGACTGCTCCAACCTCACCGTGAAGCTCCAGGACGTGTACGAGAGCGGCATCCAGGAGCAGGACTGGGACCGGGTGCTCCTGGACCTTCCTGAGCCGTGGCGGCTAGTGGAGAGCGCGGCCTGCGCCCTGGCGCCGGGGGGCATCTTCCTCAGCTATCTGCCCACCGTCATCCAGGTGCAGCGGCTGGGGCAGGCGCTAGAACAGGACGGCCGCTACCAGCTTATCGAGACGGTTGAGGTGCTGGAGCGGCCCTGGCATGTCTCCGAGGCCAGCGTGCGACCGGCGCACCGGATGGTGGCCCACACGGGCTTCATCACCACGGCGCGCCGGTGTCAGCGGGGAGGCGTTTACCCTAGCAGGGCTCCGTCGTGAACCCTCAGGGCCTCCTGGTAGTCCCGCAGCGCCTCAGCTTTGGTGGGCACACCTGGCTGAAAGCCCGTCTGAACGCCGCTCAGGTAGAGTTGGAAGTCGCCGCGTGACAGGGCCTCCGAAAGCCCCTCTATGAACCTGTGTAGCATGACACCATCTCCTTTTCCAAACCGAGGCAGGGCACCGCGCCCTGTTCTCTTTTCGATTCCCATTATCCCCCTCAGCCGGTATCATGTAAAGGGATATTGTGTGATAATAGACATCGTCATACATGATACATGCCAGGAGGAACCCATGGAACTGCGGGAGTTGAATAGCTTCTGCTACGCCGCCAGGCTGCGCAGCATCTCCAAGGCGGCAGAACTCCTGGAGCTGGGGCAGCCCACCGTGACCACGCATATTCAGAAGCTTGAGAGCGATCTGGGGGTGGTGCTGTTCGATAGGGTCAAGCGGCCCATCCAGCTCACCAAGGAGGGTGAAGAGCTATACGAGCTGGCAATGCCGCTCATCGAGGGGATGGACTCGCTGGTGGCCAAGCTCAAGACGGCGGAGCACAAGGGCTCTGTGTCCGTGGCCACCACGCCGGACATGATCCCCCACACCCTCCTTCAGGTGGTCCGCAACTTCCGTGCCGAGTACCCCCAGATGCCCATACGCCTCCTGTCTCGCAACAGGGCCCGGGTCCTGGAGCTGGTCAACTCGGGGGAGGTGGACCTGGGCCTGGTGCCCGCGCGGGAGACGAACCTCCCTCTGGAGTTTCATGCCCTCTTCACCTACGAACGTGTGCTCATCGCGCCCCTGGGCCATCCCATCCTGGGCCTGCCCGTCGTATCCCTGGAGGACATTGCCACATGGCCCCTCATCCTGATGTCTCCAGGTACCTACACCCGCACCCTGCTGGAGGGCCTGTTCCAGCGCAAGGGCCTGCGGTACCAGGTGGTGGTGGAGATGGAGAGCATGGACATGATAAAACGCTACGTGGCCCTTGGGATGGGCATCTCCGTGGGCCCCAGGCTGGCCATAGACCCCGAGGACGAGCGACACCTGGGCGTGGTCAGCCTGTCCCACCTTCTGCCCGTGGACCAGGCAGGCGTGATCACCCTTCGGGGAAAGCACCTGGCGCGCGGCGTCCTCAACTTTATCTCCGTCCTGGAGAAGACGGTGCGGGAGGAGCGCGCGGGGCGGCAGGTCTAGCTCTGGAGTGCTATACTCGGCGAGGGAGGGCGGTGAGAGCCGTAAGTGCCCTTCTGAAATGGGGAGGAAGGCATGAGCACTGTGGACAGAGAGAGCGCCTTCACGCTTCTACAGGAGCACGCCAAAGGTGATACCCTTATCAAGCACGGGCTGGCGGTGGAGGCCGCCATGCGCGCCTATGCCCGCCACTTCGGTGAGGACGAGGGATTGTGGGGGGTGGTGGGTCTCCTGCACGACTTCGACTGGGATGTCTGCCCCTCGCCGGAGCAGCACCCCACCTACGGCGCCGACATCCTTCGGCAGCGGGGCTACCCGGAGAACATTGTCCGGGCCGTCCTCTCCCACGGCAACCACACCGGCGTGCCCCGAGAGTCCCTGATGGAGCATGCCCTGTTTGCCGTGGACGAGCTTAGCGGCTTCGTCACCGCCGTGGCCCTGGTGCGCCCCTCCAAGAGCCTGGAGGACACCACTGCGCAGTCGGTGAGGCGGAAGATGAAGGACAAGGCCTTCGCCAGAGCGGTGAACCGGGAGGATATCGTGCAGGGGGCCCAGGAAATAGGAGTAGACCTAGACCAGCACATCTCTGTTGTCATTGACGCCCTGAAGCCCGTGGCCGCCGCGCTGGGGCTCAACCCCGGCTAGCCGTGCCACAGACGGCCCGCCAGGTGGTGCTTGGTGGCCATGGGCACGGGCAATGTCCCGCTCTCGGCCTCCAGGCGTTGGCACAGTGGGTTGTCTCGACTGAAGCCGTGCAGCGCGGGGGCACCCACGCCCTTTCCCTGCGCCAGCACGCGAAAGGCGCCCATGCCGTCGGGCTTGACCAGCTCCTCCATGGCCATCTGGTTGTTGCGACGGACGGCTGGGTGAAGGTCGCGCCGCGCCGCCAGGCTCGCTAGGTAGGCGCGGAACCCCAGGTTCTCCAGGAACTCCCCCTGGGTGGCGAAGCCCAGGGTCTGGAGCCCTGCTGGCTCTCCCAGGCGGATCAGCGTGGTGAAGTCCACGTGCACGCTTATGTCCTGCCGTCCCACATGCTGGTAGGGATTCGCGTTTAGGGTGTGCCTGTAGTAGCAGCGGAGGGTGCCCCGGGACCTGGTGGGGCCGTACAGGTCGGTGGCGGGGTGGCCGTAGTCCACGGTGAGCACAAAACCTCGCTCCAGGGTGGAGGCCACCTCCCGTACCCATGACGCCAGCTCCAGGTTCACCTCGGTGCGGTACCCCTCGGGCAGGGATATGCCCAGCTCCCTGAAACGCTTCTCCAGGGCCGGTGTGGACGGCCTCCCCAACCGTTCCACCAACCCACCCTGAGCGTCGAGGCCCACGTATATCTCACGCAGACGGCCCCCCTGCACTGTTACCCTGTGCACGGGGAAGGCGTCCAGAAGCTCGTTGGAGATGATGCACCCCGTGATGGGGCCCAGGGGCAGGCCGGCCGTCCGAATACGGTGCACCCTGGGCAGGAGGTCCGCCGGTAGCTCCTGCTCCACCCTCAGCCCGCTGCCCCGATCAGTGACAACATAGCGTACAGCGTGGGCCATGGAGGTGTCCAGGTGGGACAGCCAGCTCAGGATGTCGCGGCAGAGCAGGCCATCGCCGGCGCCTGGCTCCACCACCCAGAAGGCCTCTGGGCGCCCCAGCGCCTCCCAGAACTGCTGAAGCTGATGGGCCACCAGCGCGCCGAACAGGGGATGCACGCTGGGAGCGGTGAAGTAGTCCCGCTGGGCGCTCTCCGCTCCCCGGCTGGCGTAGTACCCCACGCCTGGGGCGTACAGGGCCACCTCCATGAACTCGCGGAAGGTGATGGGCCCATCCCTGTGGATGCGAAGGCGGACTTCCTCTTCGGCGCTGGCCAACGGTGCTCCTGCCATGCGGTGATGCGGGTGGGCAAAAAGAGCCGGGGGCGCCCCAAGGTCGTGCGCCCCCGGCCTGGTCCTGACAGAAGCCACTACAGCGTCCGGTCCACCGTCAGGCCGTGCTGGCGGTAGTCACCCCCCTCGGACTCCCAACTGGTGATCTGGACCGAGTTCTTGAACTCTCTGGCCTCTCCGCAGACTTTGCACACCCCCTGGCTTGTGGGCCCGTTAGGGCTTGCGATAAGCCAGTAGTGCGTGCAGACTAGTCCGGCATCATTTCGCTCCAGGACCTGGTGTTCCACACTGTACTGCATCTTGGTGCCCAGCGCTCCTTTCTGCTAGGGCGGTCGCAGGCTTCGCTCTGCGCCGCGAGAGTCCTTATGACCGCTGGTCTATGGGGACGTACGGCACATCCATTGGGCCCACGTACTTGAGCAGGGGCCTGATCAGAATGTTGTTCTTTTGCTGCTCCAGCACCTGGACCGCCCACCCTGGGACCCGTCCGATGGCGAAGATGGAGATGAACAGGTCCTCAGGAATGCCGAGGAGATAGTAGATGGACCCGGACCAGAAGTCCACGTTGACGCAGATGCCCCGGCGGGCGTAAGGACGCATCCTCTCCTCCACTGCACTCAGGATGCGCCACCACTTGGGCTGGCCCATCCTATCTCCCAGCGCCTTGGCCCTATCCCGCAGGTGGCGGGCCCGGGGGTCCTCCGCCGTGTACACCCGGTGCCCAAAGCCCATCACCCGGTCCCCCTTCTTCAGTCTATCCTCGATGTAGGAGAGGGCCTTGGACTCCTCGCCAATCTCCAGGGCCATCTCCATGACCTTCTCGGCGGCACCGCCGTGCCAGGGGCCCTTGAGAGTAGCGACCCCCGCCACGACGGCGCAGTGGAGGTCCGCCAGGGTGCTGGCGGCCACCCGCGCCCCAAAGGCCGATGCGTTGGAGCCGTGGTCCGCATGCAGGATAAAGTCCGTGTCCATCAGCTTTGTATCGGCTTCTGAGGGGGCTTCACCCTTGAGCATGTACAGGAAGTTGGCCGCGAAGTTCAGGCTAGGATTGGGCTCCACCGGCTTGAGCCCGTGGCGAATACGATCGTGGGCGCACACAATGGTGGGCGTCTGGGCGGTGAGGCGAATGCCCTTGCGCAGGGTCGCCTCGGGCGAGTTGTCTTCCGTCTCAGGATCGAAGGCAGACAGCGCGGAGACCGCCGTGCGCAGGACGTCCATGGGGTGGGACTTCTGCACCGACCGAATGATGTCAATCACTGGCCCGGGGACTTTCCCGCTCTGGTGCAGCGTGGCACCGAACTGGTTCAGTTGAGCGCGGGTGGGGAGCTTGCCGTAGAGGAGAAGGTAGATGGTCTCTTCGAAGGTGGACTGCTCTGCCAGGTCGTGGATGTTGTAGCCACGGTAGATGAGTTTGCCAATGTCGCCCTGTACGTCGCTGGACTCTGTGGTATCAAGGTACACGCCCTTGAGCCCCCGGGCCAGCGATATTTCCCGCTGCTGTGTGGTCATCAGTCACCCTCCTGCGTGTCGCTCCTTCCGGGAGACGCCGGGCTTGTTCCATGGCCCGCGCACTGCCCGGTCCACAGACCAAAGGGGGACGCACTTATCCCCCGAAAACGCTTGCGAAAAGGGGACTTAGAGCAGCGTGGCACCGCGCCTCGACGACCACCGCCTCTACCATACGAGACTCACCCCTTGCCAACAGCCACGCGCCCAGGTGATGGGGCACGGGAGCCCGGTAGGCCTCCGTTTGTTCACTGTATCACCCATGCTGGGGTATGTCAACTTGAGGTCCCCTGCTGGCCCGAGACCCGGGATGGCGGCGCTGTCGGCTCACGCCAGAGAGGAGAGACCAGAGCGAGGACCACCAGCATCAGTGCCACGGCGGTGAGGGCATTGGTGGCCACCCCGTTGGCCGCGCCAAAATGACTGGAGAGGAACCCCAAATATAACATCCCCACGGGATTCATACCGATCGCCAGCATAAGGGTGCCGAAGACCCGCCCCCGCAGGTGGTCCGGGGAGCCGAGGAGGAATATGGTGCTCTGCATGCTGGCGAAGCCCGCGAGGCACACGCCTGTGGCCAGTAGAAGGGCCAGCGACAGGGGGTACCAGTGGGAGAAGCCGAAGACAGAGAGGGAGACCGCCGCCGCCAGGGTGCCGAAGGCAAAGACGCGGCCATGGCGGGTGATGTTTCCCAGAGAGGCCACGAAAAGGGTGCCCACCAGTGAGCCCATCCCCTCAGCAGCGCCCAGCAGGCCCATGAGGACCGGCCCCACGCCCAGCACATCGCGGGCCAGCACCGGCACCAGTACGATGTAGGGAAAGATGAAGAGGTTGGCCACCACCGTGACCAGCAAGGCGCCCCATAGGACTGGCCTGGACCGGGCGTAACGCATTCCCTCTACCAACGCGGAGAATACCGGCTGCCTGGGTGCTCGTGCCCCCCTCACAGGTGGCGGCCGGAGCAGAGAGAGCAGGGCAAGACTGCCGAGGTAGCAGGCCGCCATGACCGCGAAGGCGCCCCCGGCGCCGACGAGCCAGATGAGCAGGCCGCCCAGAGCTGGGCCAGCCATCTTGCTACCCACCATGGCAGAGGCATCCAGGGCTATGGCGTTGGTGATACGCTCGCGCCCCACTATGTCCAGGACCAGGGAGCGGCGCGAGGGGTAGTCCGAGACCCAGCCTACTCCCATGGTCAGGGTGATGAGGATGACCTGCCACAGGGCTATGGTCTCGGTGAGGGCCAGGACAGCCAGCACGCCGATAACGGCCAGGTTAACTCCCTGGACCGCCAGAAGGAGTCGCTTTCGGTCCACCTTGTCTGCCAGGATGCCGGCAAAGAGGCCCAGAGCTACCGTCGGTATGGAGCGGCAGAAGCCCACCACGGCGGTGAGAAAGGGAGACCCGGTCATCCTGTAGACCAGGTCCGCCGTCACAATAATCTCCATCCATCTGGCCACGTACCCAAGCCAGGAGGAGAACCAAAGAAGGCGGAATTCCCGTAGTCCCAGGGCGTCCAGGGCGTGCGGCAAACGCCGCGGGATGGCAGGGGTGATCATAAACTGCCGTGGTGCTCTCTAGTCATCGTTGAAGGCTCATGTCACCAGCGCCTGTCCCAGGAGAGACGCATGATAGCAGTTTGCCACCTGGCAGTCGAGCGGGGCTGGAGGCCCCGAACCGGAAAGGGGAGAGCCACGCTCAGGGTGGGTCTGCTAAAGCAGCCTGGCAACGGCTCGGGTGGCACCGCCGTTGCCGCGGTGTATCTTGAGGGGCAAGGCCCATAGCTCAAACTGTCTTCCCACCAGCCGGTCCAGGTTGACCAGGTTCTCGATGATGGGGATGCCGGCACCCAGCAGGATGCGGTGGACGGGAAACTGGTGCGGGCTGGGAGGCGCATCTCCAGGGGACTGGTCCACTGGGAAGTCCACGGCCACAGCTCGCACCTTTGCCTCCACCAGGGAACGGGCTGCCTCAGGAGAGAGGAAGGGATTGTCGGTGTAGAGACGGGTGGAGCCAGACTCGCTGGCCGTCCAGCCGGTGAAGAGGACCGCCATCCGGTCCATGGCCTGCTCCCGGCCCACGCCAGCTCCCCACAGCTCCGCCGGGCCTATGGAGGCGCGCCGGCGCCACCGGCCCCTCAGGTCAATGAGAATTCCTGTCCCCGTGAACTGCTCCAGAGGCACCTGGTCCACGGTGGCGCCCCCGGGGACGAAGTGGTAAGGGGCATCCACGTGGGTGCCCAGGTGGATGCTCATGGAGATGCGGGAGTTGGAGCGATAGTCGCGCTCATGCACATGGACCGGCTCGATCTCCACGCCCAGCAGGCCAGGCACGGGGGTCATCCGCTCGCCGCCCAGAGTCAGGGTCAAGTCCACCAGTTCGCTCACAGCTTCTCCGCTGCCATCCCCAGGCCCGTGGCACTACACACGCAGGTTGATAGGATTGGTGCCGATGACCGCCGCTTCCTCCAGGGAGCGCAGCTCCTCCTCGGCAAGGCCCAGTAGGGTGGCCAGCACCTGGTGGTTGTGCTGGCCCAGGGTTGGGGGCGGCTCCGTCGGAGTCCGTGGCAGCCCGGACAGGCGGATGGCAGGCCTGAAGAAGGGGCGCCGCCCGCTATAGGGCCTCTCTATCTCCTCAAAGCAGCCGCGCTGGGAGAGGTGGGGGTCTTCCAGGATGTCGGCGGGTTTTATGGTGTGGCCAGCGGCTATGCCCGCCTCCTGGAGAAGCTGGGCGACCTCCCAGGCATCCCGCTCCGCCGTCCAGGAGGCTATGTGGGCGTCCAACTCATCGTGGTGGCCGAGGCGCCCCTCCTGCGTCTGGAACCTGGCGTCGCGGCACCAGGTAGGTTCGCCCAGGACACGGCAGAAGGCGGCCCACTCCTTGTCGGTACACACCGTGATGGCCACCCACCGGTCCTCGCCCTGGCAGGGGTACACCCCCTGAAGTGCGCCCCCAGGATGACGGTTGGCCTGCCGGGTCTGCACCCTGCCGTTCATGGTGTAGTCAGCCAGGGCATCCCCGAAGAGGGTGGTGAAGGCCTCCAGTTGCGAGAAGTCCACAACGAAGCCCTTGCCTGTCCGCTGGCGGTGGCGCAGGCCCGCCGCCAGCGCGAAGGCGGCCAGCACGCCGTTGATGGGGTCCACCCCGGCGAAGTTGAAGTTGCTGGGCAGGTCGTCAGGGTAGCCTGTGAGCTCCCAGAAGCCGCCGATCTGGCCCAGGGAGGTGGCGAAGGAGGGATAAGTGCGCCACGAGCCGGTGGCGCCGAAGGCCCCCATTCGGAAGACCACCAGGGTGGGGTTCACCTCCCAGAGGGCCTCTGGGGCCACGCCCAGGCGCTCCAGGGTGCCGCAAGGAAAGTTCTCCGTCACAGCGTCGGATATGCGGGCCAACTCCTTGAACGTCTTCACTCCGCGGGGATCGTAAAGGTTCAGGGTGATGCCCTGCTTGTGGCGGTTGTAGTGGATGTAGGTAGAGGAGAGCTCGTAGAGAGGGCCCTCGCCCTTGGGGGTGCCAAGGTTGCGGGCCGCGTCGAAATGCTGCAAAGACTCCACCTTGATGACCTGGGCACCCAAGTTCGCCAGGTGGCGGGTCACCTCGGGGCCAGCCAAAAAGTGGGTCATGTCCAGGATACGCACACCACGGAACGCTGGCTGCGGCATTAGATGGTCCCCTCCTGGGCCATGGCCTCTACCTCCTCCTGGCTGAGCCCTGCCTCCTGGTAAACCTCGTTGTTGTGCTGCCCCAGCGTGGGAGCGGGCGTGGGTGATGTGTGGGGCGCCCCTGCGCCCAGACGGAATGGCGGCCCGGGCAGCTTGACTTTACCCATCTCCGGGTGTGCCACCTCCACAAAGAAGCCGCGCTCCTCGTGTATGGGGAAATTCGCGATGTCCTCCGTCGTGGCCACAAACCCCACCGTGGCACCCTGTTTCAGACCGTCCATGAGTATCTCCCACTTGCCCCTGGACTCTGACCAGGGCAACACCATGGCCGTCAACTCGGCGGCGCGGGCCTGCCGCCCCGCCATCCGCGCCAAATCGGGCTCCTCGGAAAGCTCAGGGTGGCCCACCAGCTTGCATAGGTTCGCCCAGTTGCGGAAGCTCATGGCGTTCAGGCCCACCCATCCGTCCCGGCAGGGCAAAAGACCGGGGAAGCCCAGGCTGCCCGGAGACCTGGTCACACCAACGCCGGTATGCATCTGGGCGGTGAACTGGGCGGAGCCGACCTCCAGCATGACCTCCTGCTGGGACAGTTCCACCACTATCCCCTCGCCGGTGATGTCGCGGTGGAACACCGCCGTCATGGCACCGAGCGCCGCGGCCACCCCTGCGACGTAGTGGATTACCCATCCTCCCGGGCGGACAGGTGCTCGCGTATCCATGACGTTGCTGCTCATCCATCCACCCATGGCGGCGTGGACCAGTTGGGACCCCTTGAAACCCTTGTGAGGACCGCTGAGCCCGAAGTCGGTGATGGAGACGACTATCAGGGCGGGGTTCAGCCGGCGCAGCCCGTCGTAGCCCAGCCCCCAACTCTCCAGGGTGCCCGCAGGCATGTTGTCCACCAGGATGTCCGCGTCCCGGGCCAGGCGGCGGAAGAGGGCCGCGCCCTGGGGACGGGAGAGGTCCAGGGTGATGCCCCGCTTGTTGGTGTTGACGTAGAGGAAGAGGCCACTGCGCTCAGGATGCGGCTTGTCCCCCAGAAAGGGGCCCATGGCCCGCGCCGGGTCACCGCAGGCGGGGGGCTCCACCTTGATCACCTGTGCACCACAATCGGCCAGAAGGCGGGCGCAGAAGGGGCCGGAGATGAACCGCCCCACCTCCAAAACATGTAGCCCCTGTAGGACCTCTCTTAGCATTGGCACCCCCCGCGAAGCCGCAGCCCTCGGACAGTGATGGGCGCTATATTACCGTCTTGGGCCGCGGGGGACAATGGGGGCAAGCGGGCCAGACCGCCCTGCCCTGGACTGCGCCCCAAGGCGGCCCCGGCCCGCGGCGGGTGCTTGGGGGCTGCCACTACTCCCCGACGGCGTTCCTGCCCGCTATGCGCCCGAAGACGGCGCCCCGCATGAGGCCAGCGCCACCGGGGTAGTTGAAGTAGAAGAAGCCGCCGGTCACCTCGCCGGTGGCGTACAGGCCAGGGATGGGATTGTCCTCCGTGTCCAGCACCCGGGCCTGGGTGTCTATTTTGATCCCCCCAAAGGTGAAGGTGATGCCCCCGGTTACCGGGTAGGCGACGAAGGGAGGCGAGTCTATGCGCTGTGCCCAGTTGGACCTGGGAGGCTCCAGGCCTGCGGTGCTCTTGCCGTCCTTCCTGGATGGGTCGAACTCGCCGTCCCGCACTGCGGCGTTGAACTCCTGCACCGTCCTGTTCAAAGCAGCGGGGTCCAGGCCCAGGCGACGCGCTAGCTCGTCAAGGGTGTCGGCGACCACCGGCTTGCCGGTCTCGTACCGCTTCTCCCGGAGGTGGACGGTCTTCTGGTCGAATATCTGAAAGGCCAGGGAGCGCGGCTGGGCCAGGATGGAGCGCCCGGTCTTGGCGTAGGTGTACTGCCCCAGGTCCTCACCCTCATCCACAAACCGCTTCCCCTCCACGTTCACCATGAGAGCGAAGGGGTAGGAGAGGCGGTTGGTACGGTCGGTGAGCGCCAGGTCTCCCACGGGGGGCGAGTTGGCGTCCACCGGCGTGGCGTGGCAGCCAGCCCAGTGGCCCACCGGCTGCGCGCCTATGTCCAGGGCGGCCTGGAGGACCTCGCCGGTGTTGAAGCGAGTGCCCCGCACCTTGACCAGGTTCCAGTCGGGCCCCAGATACCGGACGCGCATCTCCGGGTTGGCCTGGAAGCCCCCCGAGGCCAGGACCACCGCTCGGGCGCGCAGGTCATGAAAGCCGTCAGGGGTCTTAACCGTTACGCCACAAACGCGGCCACGCCTGTCCTGGAGCAGGCGCACTACTTTGCTCTGGTACTGCACCTCAATGCCGCTCTCCTCGGCTACGCGGAACAGGGTGTTCGTCAGACCGATGCCCTTGTTCTCCACCTCCAGCACCGCGCCGGGGTTGAAGCGGAGCTGGTCCCCCTGTCGCACCGACCAGAGGACCGTCCACTCCCAGCGCACTCCCAGGCCAGTGAGCCACCGCACCGTCTCGTAGGAGCGCTCGGCCAGCACCATGCTCAGGTCCGGGTCAGTCAGTCCGCCCGTGACCCGCATCATGTCCTGGTAGAAACGCTCCGGGGGGTAGGTGCCCACATCTATGTTCTCCCACTCCGCTGCAAGCACATCCGGGCGAAGGGGCGTGATCTCCTCGATGCTGCGATAGGCGAAGCGGAAGAGGCCGCCAGTGAACCGGCTGTTGCCCCCCCGGAGCTCCTTGGGCGCCTTCTCCAGCACCACGACCTGTGCTCCCTGCTCTCGGGCGGTGAGGGCGGTGGTAAGAGCAGCGTTTCCTGCCCCCACCACGATAAGATGGTAGCCGTCGCGGCTCTTCTGGGGCACGGGTTTCCTCCTGACGCCGGTTGTGCTGGGGAAGAGTATAGCAGTGGCCCACCTGGGAGGCTACCCTGCCCTTCGAAGTGCCTCTTGACAAAGAACGCATGGGGCCGGATACTATGTGTTTGTTCTGCTTATGGCCTCACTGCGTCGCCTTTTTGGCTTATCCCCTTCCCGGGTCGAACTCTGCCCATTGATCCCCAACGCATAGGTACTTCGTTCAACGCAAGGAGCGTGACCGCATGGTGTCTCCAGCATCCGCCGGTGCTATCCCTATCCGTCCCTCTCCGATGCATAGGTCGTATGCCCGCATACCCTTGATCCTGGACGTGCCCAACCTGATCCTGATCCAGATCAGCTCTTTCCAATGGCTCCAGACAGAGGGACTGAAAGAGCTATTTGAGGAGATCAGCCCCATCCAGGACTTCACTGGGAACCGGTACCACCTCTACTTCCTGGACCACGAGTTCGGAAAGCCCAAGCACACCGAGGAGGAGTGTCGGCAGAAGGAGATCACCTACGCGGCACCCCTGTACGTGATCGTCCGGCTGGAGGCGAAGGACACCGGCGAGAAGAAGGAGCAATCGCTCTTCATGGGGGATGTACCCCTCATGACCGAGAACGGGACCTTCATCATCAACGGCGCCGAGCGGGTGGTGGTCAGCCAGCTTGTCCGCTCTCCGGGGGCCTACTTCACGGTGACAGAGGACCCGGCCACCGGCCGGCCCCTCTGCTTTGCCAAGCTCATCCCCTACCGGGGCGCATGGCTTGAGTTTGAGACCAGCGCCAAAGACATCGTCTCGGTAAAGGTGGACCGCAAGCGCAAGACACCGGTGAGCACCCTGCTGCGCGCCATCGGGTTCGCCACCGACGACGCCCTCCTGGAGCAGTTCCAGGATATAGACAGCGGGGATCACCAGTTCATCCGCACCACCATGGAGCGGGACTCCCAGATCCACAACGAAGAGGAGGCCCTGCTGGAGTTTTACCGGCGCTTGCGCCCTGGCGAGCCTCCCTCCCTGGAAAACGCTCGCAATCTTATGGAGAACCTGTTCTTCAACCCGCGGCGCTACGACCTGGGCCGTGTGGGGCGCTACAAGCTGAACCGGCGCCTGGACTTGCAGATACCCGAAAAAGAACGGACCCTAACGCGCGAGGACATCGTGGCCATGGTGCGGATGATGATCCGCATCAACCGCGGTGAGATCCACGCCGACGACATAGACCACCTGGGAAACCGCCGCGTGCGGGCCGTGGGTGAGCTGATCCAGAACCAGCTTCGCGTTGGACTTCTCCGTATGGAGCGGGTGGTCAAGGAACGGATGACCATCATAGACCCGGAGCTGGCGACCCCCAGCGCTTTGGTAAACGTCCGCCCCGTGGTGGCGGCTGTCCGGGAGTTCTTTGGCGGCTCTCAGCTCTCCCAGTTCATGGACCAGACCAACCCCCTGGCGGAGCTGACCCACAAGCGCCGCCTCTCGGCCCTGGGCCCGGGCGGCCTCTCCCGGGAGCGGGCCGGGTTCGATGTCAGGGACGTCCACTACTCGCACTATGGTCGTATCTGCCCCATTGAGACACCTGAAGGCCCCAACATCGGCCTTTTGGGCTCCCTGGCCACCTATGCTCGCACCAACCCCTACGGCTTTATCGAGACGCCCTACCGCAAGGTGTACAACCACGTGCCCAACACGTCGCCAGACCTGGAGGGCCGCACCCTGCGTCAGGACGTGGCGGACGACAAGGGGCGCGTCATTGGTGCATCAGGCACGGTGGTCTCTGCCAGGCTTGCCAAGCGCATCGCCGCTCTGGTAGAGCAGGAGGTGCGGGTGCAGCCCTTTGTCTCTGCTGACCCCGGGGGCATCGTCTACCTCTCTGCCGACGAGGAGGAGCGGTACACCATAGCCCAGGCCACCTCTCGCCTGGACCACAAGGACCAGTTCGTGGGCGATAGGGTGGAGACCAGGGTGGCCAACAAATACTCCATGGAGCCCTCCGACCGGGTGCAGTACATGGACGTGTCGCCCATGCAGATAGTATCCGTATCCACCGCCCTGATCCCCTTCCTGGAGCACGATGACGCCAACCGGGCCCTCATGGGCTCCAACATGCAGCGCCAGGCGGTGCCCCTGCTCAGGCCAGAAGCGCCCCTGGTGGGCACGGGCATGGAACGACGGGTGGCCCGCGACAGTGGTCAGGTGGTCCTCTCTCGCACTGAGGGAGTGGTCACCGGGGCCAGCGGCAACGAGATTGTCGTCACCGACCTCCAGGGCCAGGAGCGTCACTACAAGCTCGTGAAGTTCCTCCGCAGCAACCAGGGGACCTGCGTTACCCAGCGCCCCATCGTCTTTGTGGGAGATGTGGTGCATCCGGGCACACCTCTCGCCGACAGCTCCTCCACCGACCAGGGAGAGCTGGCCCTGGGCCAGAATGTGCTGGTGGCCTTCATGAGCTGGGAGGGGTACAACTTTGAGGACGCCATCATCATCTCGGAAGCCATGGTGCAGGATGACAAGTTCACCTCTATCCACATAGAAAAACACGAGGTGGAGGCCCGCGACACCAAGCTGGGCCCTGAAGAGGTCACCAGGGACATCCCCAACGTTGGGGAGGAGGCGCTGCAAGACCTGGATGAGGAAGGGATAATCCGCGTGGGAGCGGAGGTGGGGCCAGGGGACATCCTGGTGGGGAAGATAACCCCCAAGGGAGAGACGGAGCTGACGGCGGAGGAGAAGCTGCTGCGGGCCATCTTTGGCGAGAAGGCCAGGGATGTGAAGGACACATCCCTCCGGGTCCCCCACGGCGAGCGCGGAAAGGTCATAGACGTTAGGGCCATCGGCAGACAAGACCGGCAGGAGCTCGCCCCTGGAGTCAACAAGATGGTGAGGGTATGGATAGCCCAGACCCGCAAGATCTCTGCGGGCGACAAGATGGCTGGGCGACACGGCAACAAGGGAGTCATATCCCGCATCATGCCGGTGGAGGATATGCCCTATTTGCCGGACGGCACACCGGTGGACATCATCCTGAACCCCATCGGCGTTCCCTCCCGCATGAACCTGGGGCAGGTGCTGGAGACTCACCTGGGTCTGGCGGCCCACAAGCTCAACCTTCGGGTCACCACCCCCGTCTTCGACGGCGCCCGGGACACTGTTATCGAAGACATGCTGGCACGCGCCTGGCTCCTTGAGCGTGCCAAGGCGGAGACCAACGGTCACGCCACCAACGGCGCCTCACCAGAGATGGCGAAGGCCCGGGCCTTTGTGTCGCAGCACGGCTTCGATGCGGACCTCGTCTTCGACGAGTCCAAGGAGGGAGAAGCGCGCCGCGCCTGCCTCGCTATCTGGCTCAAGGAAGAGGTCCCAGACATGGCGGAAAACGTGGATGCCATGAGCGGCCAGGAGCTATTTGCCACAGCCCTGAAGCTCAGCAGGGAGCGGAACCTGGCCCCACCCACCTTTGGAAAGGCTGTCCTGTACGATGGACGCACCGGGGAGCCCTTTGACCAGCCGGTGACCGTGGGCTACATCTACATGATGAAGCTCATTCACCTGGTGGAGGACAAGATCCACGCCCGCTCCACCGGCCCCTACTCCCTCATCACCCAGCAGCCCCTGGGCGGGAAAGCGCAGTTTGGGGGCCAGCGCTTCGGCGAGATGGAGGTGTGGGCACTCGAGGCCTACAGCGCCGCCTACAACCTCCAGGAGATGCTCACTGTCAAGTCCGACGATGTGGTGGGTCGCGTAAAGACCTATGAGGCCATCGTCAAAGGTGAGGATATTATCCAACCGGGGGTGCCGGAGTCGTTCCACGTGCTGATAAAGGAACTCCAGAGTCTGGGCCTCTCCGTGGAACTGCGCCACGAGGAGGAGCAGGCCCTGCCCGCAGCCATGGAGTTGGAGCCACAGATAATAGAGGACAAGGAGGAGGAGTACCCCAAGGGTGCACCTCTTGCCTGGCCGTCCTCGGCGGAGTGGCGGGAGGCCGCCGGTACCATGGAGGAGAACGACGCTTCCCAATCGCCCTCAGAAGAGCCGGCAACTGAGACGCCGCACGGCGCCCAGGAGTGGACCGAGGGGGAGGAGTAGATGCAACAACAGATTTCAGACAGGCCGTTCCAAAGGATCCAGCAGGGGGGAAAGGCCGGCATGCCGCAGGCCGCTGAGTTCAACGCCATTCGCATCTCTTTGGCCTCACCCGAGCAGATCCGGCAGTGGTCCTACGGAGAGGTGACCAAGCCTGAGACCATCAACTACCGCACCTTGCGCCCGGAGAAGGATGGCCTTTTCTGCGAGCGCATCTTTGGCCCCACCAAGGACTGGGAATGCTACTGCGGCAAGTACAAGAAGGTGCGCTACAAGGGCGTCATCTGCGATCGGTGTGGTGTGGAGGTGACCAGGGCCAAGGTCCGCCGCGAGCGCATGGGGCACATCACCCTGGCCGCGCCTGTGGCCCACATCTGGTTCGCCAAGGGGACTCCCAGCCGGCTGGGGCTACTTTTGGACCTCTCCCCTCGCAACCTGGAGCGGGTGCTCTACTTCGCCCAGTACATCATCACCTCAGTGAACGAGGAGGCCCGCCAGCGGGCCGTCAGCGCCCTCAAGGATGCCTACGCTCAGGAGCAGGAGAAAGTGGAGCGCGAGGCGCAGGAAAGCATTCTCCGGCTCAAGGGGCAACCCGCGGAGGGGGGTGCGACCCCAGAGAGGGACGACTCCAAGCTGGAAGAAGAGGTGACCAGACTCCAGGAGAGGGCGGAGAAGCTCAAGAGTGACCTGGAGAACGAGCTCCAGGCCAAGATGGACGAGTTAGACAACCTGCGCCCCCTACAACTCCTGACCGAGGCCCGCTGCCGGGAGCTGCGGGAGCGGTTTGGAGAGGTGTTCACCGCCGCGATGGGGGCGGAGGCCATCCTGAACGTCTTGCATAACGTCAACCTGGAGGAGATGAGCCTGGACCTCCAGAACGAGGTCCGCACCACTTCCGGGCAGCGCCGCAAGAAGGCCATAAAGCGGCTCCGCGCCGCAGAGAGCTTCCGCAAGAGCGGCAACAAGCCGGAGTGGATGATCCTCACCATGCTTCCGGTCCTCCCGCCAGACCTGCGACCCATGGTCCAACTGGATGGGGGTCGGTTTGCCACCAGCGACCTGAACGACCTGTACAGGCGCGTCATCAACCGCAACAACCGCCTGCGCCGGCTACTGGAGCTGGGCGCTCCCGAGATCATCGTCCGCAACGAGAAGCGCATGCTCCAGGAGGCGGTGGACGCCCTCATTGACAACGGGCGTCGCGGGCGCCCCATCGCGGGGAGCCACAACCACAAGCTGAAGAGCCTCTCAGACCTGTTGCGAGGCAAGCAGGGGAGGTTCCGCCAGAACCTGCTGGGCAAGCGTGTGGACTACAGTGGTCGCTCGGTCATCGTGGTAGGGCCCACCCTGGAACTAGGCCAGTGCGGTCTCCCCAAGCGGATGGCCCTGGAGCTGTTCAAACCCTTTGTCATGAACCGCCTGGTGATACTGGGCCATGCCCACAACATCCGCAGCGCCAAGCGCACGGTGGAACGGGTGCGGCCCGAGGTGTGGGACATCCTGGAGGAGGTGATCCAGACACGCCCGGTGCTGCTGAACCGAGCACCCACACTGCACCGTCTGGGTATCCAGGCCTTCCAGCCCATCCTGGTGGAGGGCAGTGCCATCCAGATTCACCCTCTGGTGTGCACAGCCTTCAACGCCGACTTCGATGGCGACCAGATGGCGGTGCATGTACCCCTCTCCCGGGAGGCGGTCCGGGAGGCCAGAAAGATCATGCTCAGCACCTTCAACATGCTCTCCCCCAGCTCGGGGGAGCCCATTATTGCCCCCACGCTGGACATGGTGCTGGGCTGCTACTACCTCACCACCCTAAAGCCTGGGGCGCCCGGCGAGGGGCTGCGCTTCCGCACCTTCGAGGAGGCGCGAATGGCCTACGACCAGGCCGAGACGTACGAGCGTGACCCTTCGCGTCGCTTCCTGGACCTTCGGGCCGCCATCCAGGTCAAGGACCCGGCCAACCCGGAGCGGTGGATCAGCACCACGATGGGCCGGATCATCTTCAACGATGTGCTGCCCCAGGAAGTGCGGCGGTATGAACAGTTGATGGACAAGAACACCATCAAGACCGTGGTGGCAGACTGCTACCGGCTCCTGGGCAATCAGGGCACCGCTCAGGTTCTGGACAGGATCAAGACCCTGGGATTCCGCTACGCCACGCGCGCCGGGATCACCATCGGCATCAACGACGTGGAGGTGCCCCTCGAGAAGCACGCCCTGGTGAAGAAGGCCACCGAAGACGTTGATAAGCTGGACCAGCAGTGGGAGATGGGCCTTATCACTGAGGGAGAGCGCTACCAGCGGGCCGTGCAAATATGGCAGAAGGTCAGCGAACGGATGGATAGCGTCATCGCCACTCACCTGCCCAGCTACGGAGGCATCTACATGATGGCCATCTCCGGCGCCAAGGGCAACCTGGCGCAGGTGAAGCAGATGGCCGGGATGCGCGGCCTCATGAGCAACCCCAGGGGCGAGATCATTGACCTGCCCATCAAGTCCAGCTTCCGGGAAGGGCTCAGCGTGCTGGAGTACTTCATCTCCACCCACGGCGCTCGCAAGGGCCTGGCAGATACCGCCCTGCGCACCGCTGACAGCGGCTACCTGACCCGCAGGCTGGTGGATGTGGCCCAAGAGGTCATCGTCCTCTCCGAGGACTGCGGTACCGAGAAGGGGGCGTGGGTATATGAGGAGAAGTCTGACCCGGACGAGGATGTCTCCATTGCATCTTTCTATGAGCGCATTGTGGGATTTGTCGCCGCGGCCCCAGTGGCCCACCCGCAGACAGGAGAGATACTGGTGGACCGCGGCCAAGAGGTTGACGAGCCGCTTGCTCGCAAGATCGTGGAGGCGGGGCTGAAGGCAGTGTACCTACGTTCGCCCCTGGCGTGCGAGGCGCTTCGGGGGGTGTGCCAGCGCTGCTACGGACGCAGCCTGGCCACGGGTCGCCTGGTGATGATGGGGGAGGCCGTGGGTATCATCGCGGCGCAGTCCATCGGCGAGCCTGGCACCCAACTCACCATGCGCACCTTCCATACAGGGGGTGTGGCTGGCAGGGACATCACCAGCGGTCTCCCCAGGGTGGAGGAGCTTTTTGAGGCCCGCATACCCAAGGGGAAGGCGAGACTGGCGGAGATTGACGGCCAAGTGGTGATCTTTGACGAGGGCGAGATTGTGGGTGATGCCGCCAGCGTGGATGCCGAGACGTCGGCTCCCGCCCACACCGGTCGGGTAATTCGCGTGGTAAACAAGGTGCCCTACACCGACGAACATCCCCTTCCCCCGGGCTATGCCCCGGCGGTGCGCGAGGGGGAGCATGTGGAAGCGGGAGCCCTTTTGGCTGCCCCTGTGGCCGCTGCGGCGGCCGGTGAGCAGGGCGGACCGGAGGGAGGGGCGTTGGCCCAGCGCTCCGAAATCCTTGCCCGTATCTCGGGGAAGGTGCGTATGGGCGACGGACGCATTGAGGTCGCGTGGGAGGAGACCGACTTCTATGACCACGAGGTGCAGCCCACCCAGACCCTGCTGGTGAAGACTGGGGAGAAGGTGAGGGCGGGGCAAAAGTTGACCGCAGGCGTCAAAGACCCTCACGACCTGCTGCGCATCGAGGGGCGCGAGGCGGTGGAGCGCTATCTGATGGAGCAGGTCCAGACGGTCTACCGCAACCAGGGCGTCTCCATCAACAACAAACACATCGAGGTCATAATTCGCCAGTTGCTGCGGCGGGTGCGGGTGGAGACGCCGGGCGACACTGACCTGCTACCCAACCAACTCATAGACCGGGCTGCCCTGGAGGAGGTCAATCGCAAGGTCCTGGCTGAGGGAGGCGAGCCAGCCCGCGCCCGGCCAGAGATCCTGGGCGTGACTCGCGCCTCCCTGAGCACGGACAGCGTCCTGGCGCGGGCCTCCTTCCAAGAGACGGCGCGGGTGCTCACTGAGGCGGCAGTAAGAGGGGAGACGGACTACCTGCTGGGACTGAAGGAGAACGTCATCATCGGGCGCCTGATCCCGGCCCGCTTCGACATGTCTGAGGAGGGGCGCCGCCTGCTTGGGCTCTCAGAGACCTCCGTTCTTGGCACAGGGGTGACGGTAGAGGCAGGAGGCGAGGGCCTAACCTCCATCCTGGCGGCTCCCACCAACGGCCAGGAAGAGCCCCTAGACGAGGCGGAGGAGACTGAGGAGATCGTGGGCCAGGAGAGCATGGAGGACAAAGAAGAGGAAGTGGAGGAGGAAGAAAAGGCGTAGCTCAGGGTAGCGATATCAGGGTGCCGGCCGTGTCCTGGGCTGGCCCTGTTGAAGGAAGAGCTGCGGCGCCGAAGCATAGCCCGGGCCGCAGCTCTTCCTTTCGCCCCGCCTACGGGTCCCCAACAGCCCTGGTAGATGCACCATGCAGGCCCAGATGGTATGATGCAGCCACTTTGCCGCTGAGGTAAGGGCCCTGCGGCACAACCATGTCAGGAGGTGGATCTGGCATGACCCAGGTAGAATGCCCAGTTTGCCACAAGACCTTCGACGTAGACGCCAGGCAAACTCCATTGCCGGAGCACCCGGGGCCGTGGTCGCCCTCGCACTCATGCCCGGGAGTGGGCCGTGCAGGGGTGAAGCCGCCACCCAAGTAGAGAAGGCCGCCGTCTGGAAGGCCGGTCCCGCTGGGGGCGACTCGGAAATCCTCACCCCCGTGGTCTCTCCCTTCTCTGCGAAGTGGCTTTGCCCCAAAGGGCTTGCCTCCGCTCACCCTTCGTGCCGATTGCATCGGGACGAAGGGTCTGGGGGGTGGCGAGAGCTATCTATGATGCACTAGCCCCGCCCCAGATTCTTCGTCGTCCCGATGTCATCGGGACTCCTCAGAATGACATCTTGAGGCAAGCCCCCTGCGAGTTGAGAGGGGTAAGAAAAGGTGTCTGGGGAGTTCCGAACAGCCGCTAGGTCCCGCGAGCGGCGACGCTGGTTACCCTCTTGCCCAGTGCCTGGAGTACGCTGGCCACCCCGTTCATCAGCTTGGCGAAGTTCTCCGGGGTGAGAGACTGAGCACCATCGGACTTGGCCAGGTCCGGCGTGGGGTGGACCTCAATGAGCAGGCCGTGAGCGCCGCAGGCGGCCGCCGCCATGGACATGGGGGTAACCAGGTACCACTTGCCCGTGCCATGGCTGGGGTCAATGAGTATGGGCAGGTGACTCAGCTTGCGGATCACCGGGATAGCCACCAGGTCCAGGGTGTTGCGGGTGTAGGTCTCAAAGGTGCGAATGCCCCGCTCGCACAGGATGAGCTGGCGGTTCCCCTGGGCAAGGATGTACTCGGCGGCCAGGAGCCAGTCCTCATAGGTGGAGGCAAACCCCCGTTTCAGCAGCACCGGCTTGCCGGAGCGGGCGACCTCTTCCAACAGGTTGAAGTTCTGTGCGTTGCGCGTGCCTATCTGTAGTATGTCCGCGTAGCGGGCCACCAGCTCCACATCGCCCGGGCTCATCACCTCGGTGATCACCGGGAGCCCCGTCTCCGCCCGTGCCTCTGCCAAGTACTCCAGGCCCTCTTGGCCCAGGCCTCGAAAGCTATAGGGCGAGGTGCGTGGCTTGAAGGCGCCGCCACGCAGCACAGCGGCGCCCGCGGCCTTGACCGCTCGCGCCGTGGCCAGCACCTGCTCCCGCGACTCCACGGAGCACGGGCCCGCCATCACCGCGAAATCCTTATCGCCGCCAATGGCCACGTTGCCCACGCGGACCACGGTGTCCTCGGGCTGGAACTCCCGGCTGGACAGCTTGTAGGGCCTGGAGATACGCACCACCTCCAAGACCCCATTGAGCAGCTCCAGTTCGTCCCGGAGCTCCGGGTACGTCTGGCCCACCACGCCGATCACGGTACGCTCCGTCCCTTTGGAAAGGTGGCCCTTCAGCCCCCGTTCCTCGATGCGGCGCTGGACTTCCTCAATCTGCTTCTCAGTGCAGTCCTTCTGCATGACTACTATCATCTCACTGCCCCCTCCACGTCTCCGTCCCTCGGGAACGAAGGTTCTTGGCCTCCTTCAGGTATACATTGACCAGCCGGTCAGGGCTCTTATCTGTGTTCACCAGCATCAGCACGCGGACCACGGAGGTGGCGGCATCGGGAACGTCCATCTCGTGTCCGCAGATGAGCGCGGTGCTGGTCCAACCCATCTGCCTGGCGGCCACGGCAGGGAACTCGGCGTTCAGGTCCCGTGTGGTGGTGAAGAACACCGCGGCCACCTGCACCTCCACGATACCGTTGGCGGAGACCACCGCCTCCAGGAGTTCTCTGGTTGCCGAAACTATCGCCTCCTTGGTGTTGGCATCGGCAGTCGTGGCGCCCCTGATGCCTCGGCAGACCGTACCACTCATCGCTTCCTCACGGGCGCGAATTACCCGCCAGCTCTGCCACGAACCGGCAGGCGCGCTGGACTATCTCGCCAGGTGGCGCACAGTCTATCACGTTGAGCAGGGCACTGCCTACTACCGCTGCCTGGGCCTGCTCACCCACGGCCCGGACGTGCTCGCGGCGGGAGATGCCGAACCCCACCGCCAGAGGCAACTGGGTGTGGGCCCGCACCCGCCTCAGCAGGTCGAAGACCCCTGAGGGCAGCTCGTCCCTGGCCCCCGTGACCCCTGCCAGACTGACGCAGTAGATGAAGCCCGTCGCCGTGGCGGAGACCAGGGCGATTCGCTCCTCAGTGCTAGTGGGCGCCAGGAGGTGCACCAGGTCCAATCCCCTTGTGGCCAGGGCGGCCCGCAGCTCCGCCGACTCCTCGGGCGGCAGGTCCACCGCTATGAGGCCATCTACCCCGCAGCGGGCTGCCTCCTGGGCGAAGCCCTCTATTCCGTAGCTCAGCACCGGGTTGTAGTACCCCATGAGGACTATGGGCATGGCAACGCCACGTTGCCGCAGCACCCGGCACACCTCCAGGCATGTCCCCAGCATGACCCCATGTTTCAGCGCGTGGAAGCTCGCCGCCTGGATGGTAGCACCGTCGGCCAGCGGGTCACTGAAGGGCACCCCCAGCTCAATGGCCGCCGCCCCCGCCCCCTCCAGGGCGGGCACCAGCTCCAACGTGGCATCCACTGTGGGAAATCCCACTGTGAGGAAAGGGATTAGGCCGGTCCGGCGCTGGCGCCGGAGGCGGCTGAACGTCTCTTCAATGCGGCGTGAACTCATGGCGCTACAGGCCCGGCCCCGAGGCTAACATCGGAGATATGCCGCGTCTAGCTGGGATAGGAAGGAATGGTACCACGGGCTGTGGTGCCAATGCAAAGGCCGGTGGCGCTGCCAAGCCCCGCGTGGCGTATAATCCCCGTCATCATGCACCAGGCCGGAGGAACGTCTACTACCGCTGCCAGCCGCCTTCGGGCGTGGTACGCCTCAGTCGCACCTTCTCTGGCGTACCGCGATTTCCGCAACCTGTGGCTCTCCACCGTGGCGGCCTCCGTGGGCATGTGGATGGAGCAGGTGGCCCTCGGATGGATGGTGCTGGAGCTGACCGATTCTCCCTTCATGGTAGGTGTGGCCTACGGGGTCCGCATGGCACCATTCTTCTTCTTCGGCCTGGTGGCCGGCGCTCTGGCCGACCGGGTGAACCGGCCCCTGTTCCTGCGCTTCATCAATGCAGGAGTGGCGGGGGTCGCCGTGACCTTGGCCGTCCTCATATTTCTGGACATGGTGCAGGTCTGGCACGTGCTGGCTATCGCCTTTGTCATGGGCGCCCTCCGGGCCCTTTATATGGCTCTCCGCCAGAGCTTCGCATACGACGTGGTGGGGAGCGCCAACGCCCTGAACGGCCTGGCCTTCCTGTCCATAAGTATGCGCGTCGGAGGTCTGGCGGGGGGCCCTCTGGCGGGGGCGATCATCGTTGCCGTGGGTGCGGGAGGAGCATACCTGGCCATGGGTGGAAGCTACCTGGTCAGCGTTCTGGCGCTGCTGCTGGTGAAGGAGCAGGGTCAGGCGGCGCCGACTAGCAGAGAACCCATGCTCCAGAACCTGCGAGGCGGCTTCCGGCTCATGCGTAGCAACCGGGTGCTGGCCAGCCTCACGGCCATGGCCGCGGGCACCGAGGTGCTGGGGTACTCCCACACTATGATCATGCCCATCCTGGCGCGGGACGTCCTTGGGGTGGGCGCGGCTGGCCTGGGCGTCATGATGGCCTTTCGCTCTCTGGGAGGCATGGCAGGGGTGGCGCTACTGGCGGGGACCTCTCACCTTCTGGGCCTGGGGAAGCTCCTTCTTGCCTGCGTGGGCCTCTTTGGCCTGGGGCTGGTGCTCCTCGGGTATTCGCCCACCTTCCTACTGGTGCTGGTGGCCCTCCTCTTTGTCAGCGCCGTGGCCTCGGCCACCGACGTCCTGATACCCACGTTGATGCAGCGCTCCGTCTCCAACGAGCAGCGGGGCCGTGCCATGGGGGGATGGGCGCTGGGCATCGGCGTGGGCCCAGTGGGTCACATGGAGCTAGGAGCTCTGGCGGGAGCCCTGGGCCCGCCTGTGGCACTGGCCATCAACGGCGTTGCACTGGGCGCTGTGGCGGCGCTTTACGTCCTGGGCATGCCGCGGATACGCAGGCTATAGCGGCCCGGTTTGCGGGCCCAGAAGGGTGTGTGTAACATAGAGTGGCTGGCCGCCGCGCAGGTGGCGCGGCACCCTCAGGAGAGACCATGACCACCATAAGAACGGCTGAACTCAGGTACGACCCCCGGGAGCTGGACCGCAAGTGGCAGGAGCGTTGGGCCCAGGACGGCGCATACCGGGTGAGAGATGACGATCCCAGGCCCAAGTGGTACGAGTTGACCATGTACCCCTATCCGTCGGGGGACCTGCACATCGGCCACTGGTACGCCATGGCCCCCGCTGACGCCCACGCCCGCTTCATGCGCATGAAGGGGTACAACGTCCTGCACCCCATGGGGTTCGATGCCTTTGGCCTTCCCGCGGAGAACGCCGCCATCCGTCGCGGCATTCATCCCTACACCTGGACCATGAGCAACATCCAAAACATGCGCCGCCAGCTCCGCTCCATGGGCGCCATCTACGACTGGAACCGGGAGATAATCTGCTGCCTGCCCGAATACTACCGCTGGAACCAGTGGTTCTTTCTCAAGCTGTACCAGGCAGGCCTGGCCTACAGGGCCAAGGCACCCGCCAACTGGTGCCCCTCCTGCCAGACGGTGCTGGCCAACGAGCAGGTCAAGGAGGGACGTTGCGAGCGGTGCGATACCCCTGTGACCCGCCGCGACCTGGAGCAGTGGTTCCTACGCATTACCAGATATGCCGACGAGCTTCTGGACTTCTCCCTCTTCATGGACTGGCCTGAAAAGATCAAGACCATGCAGGCCAACTGGATAGGCCGCAGCGAGGGTGTGGAGATCTCCTTTGACATCTCCAGCCACAGGTTGGAGGAGAAGGAGATACGTACCTTCACCACCCGCATAGACACTATCCACGGCGTCACCTTCATGGTGCTGGCCCCGGAGCACCCTCTGGTGGCGCGCCTCACGACGCCCGAGCATAGGGCCGAGGTGGATGCCTACGTGGAGGAGGCGCGGCGCCAGACGGAGGTAGAGCGTCTCTCTACGGAGCGGGAGAAGCACGGTGTCTTCACCGGAGCATACGCCATCAACCACCTCAACGGAGAACCTGTGCCCATCTGGGTGGCCGACTATGTGATCCTGAGCTACGGCACCGGCGCGGTGATGGGCGTTCCCGCCCACGACCAGCGGGACTTCGAGTTTGCCAAGCGCCATGGCCTCCCCATTAGGGTTGTCATCGCGCCGCCGGGGTGGGACGGCTCGGAGATGGGCCAGGCCTACGAGGGGCGAGAGGGGACCCAGGTGAACTCGGGCCCCTTTGATGGCCTGTCTGCGCAGCGGGGCTACCAGGCCATCGCAGACCGCATCGAGGAGCGGGGTTGGGGCGGGCGCATGGTCTCCTATCGGATGCGCGACTGGCTCATCAGCCGCCAGCGGTACTGGGGCACCCCTATCCCCATCATCTACTGCCCTCGGTGCGGCACGGTGCCCGTGCCCGAGGAGCAGCTTCCGGTGCTCCTGCCGGAGGACGCGGAGTTCAAGCCCACGGGGGAGTCTCCCCTGAAGCGCCACCAGGGCTTCTACCACACCACCTGCCCCCAGTGCGGTGCCCAAGCCCATCGGGAGACCGACACCATGGACACCTTCGTGGACTCCTCCTGGTACTTCCTGCGCTTCACCAGCCCCCACTACTCCGATGGCCCCTTCCACCCGGAGCTGGGCGCCCAGTGGTGCCCCGTGGACCAGTACACCGGCGGCGCCGAACACGCCGTGATGCACCTGCTGTACGCTCGCTTCTTCATCAAGGCGCTGCGCGACCTGGGGATCGTCAGTTTCGGCGAGCCGTTCCTGCGCCTGTTCAACCAGGGCACCATAATCGCCAGCGGGGCCAAGATGAGCAAGTCGCGGGGCAACGTTATCACGCCGGACACCTATGCCCAGGCCCTGGGCGCCGACGTGGTGCGTGCTTACCTGATGTTCCTCGGCCCCTGGGACGGCGGCGGCGATTGGAGCGACGCGGGCATCAATGGCATGGCCCGCTGGGTGAACCGTATCTGGGACCTGGTGCATACTGACCCCGCCGAGCTGGAGGGGACGACCCAGGACCCGGAGGCGGCCAGGCGGCTGCTAGGGCCGACGCACCGGACTATCAAGCGGGCCGTCACTGACCTGGAGCGGTTCAAGTTCAACACCGCCCTGGCCCGGCTTATGGAGTTCACCAACGAGTTGCAGCGAGTGTGGCAAGAGCGCGCCGTGGGGCCCGACGCCTGGCGGGACGCCATCCGCACTCTGCTCCTGCTCCTCGCCCCAGTCACGCCTCACCTGGCCGAGGAGCTGTGGGAGCACATAGGTGGCCCTTACAGCATTCACAACCAGCCTCTGCCTTCGTGGGATGAGGAGTTGGCAAAGGAGGAGGAGATCACCCTGGTGGTGCAGGTGAACGGTCGGGTGCGGGACAAGCTCACCGTCCCTGCGGACATCGGCGAGGAGGAGGCCACGCGCCTCGCTCTGGGGAGCCCCAGGGTGCAGGCCCTCCTCAACGGCAGAGAGGTGGTGCGGGCCGTCTATGTCCCAGGCCGCCTGGTGAACGTGGTGGTGAAGTAAGAATACCCATTACCTGGGGGATACCCCCAGACCCCCGCCAGTCCCGACAGGTCGGGACGGGACACCCTTTTCTCAGCGACCTGTTCGACATGGAGAGCGGGCGCGTTACTGTCCGGGGTCGTCGTTGTCCTGCTCTTCTTCGGCCATGTCCCTGCTGGGGTGTCGGGGAGTGACCGCTGCGGCAAGGGCCGTGGCCCGGCGCAGCTTCAATACCAATGCGAAGAACAGGCCACCGACCAGGCCGAGGCCGGTCGCCCCTCCGGCCAGGACCTTGATGTTGCCGCCCACCGCAGAGCCGGGCGCGCCACCCCCGAGCCCGGATAGCTCCAGGTCCAAGGCCGTCTGAGAGGGAGATAGGGTGGCTTGATATACCCCATACTCCTTGTATTCCTCTCCCTGAAGGGTTACCGGCCCTTGGGAGACTATCCCCTGGCCGGTCAACTGCCCCTGGTTGCCGGCGGTCATCACCACCACCTCGGCCGGGCGGTAGTCCAGCGGCCGCTGGAGCCGGAGGGTGCCTTTGCCCGAGTACGGCAGAACGTAAGTGTACACAATGTTCTGCTGGCCGGGGTACATGGGTGCCGTGGAGCAGAACCCACCCTCGTGCTGCTGCACCTCCTCGTTGCTGAGGCCCTGGTGGAGCATCAGATTAGACGCCCCTTCGGGCAGGGTGAAGTGCAGCGTCTCGCCTGGGTTGCCCTTGCCTTCCTCCCCGGCTCCGATGTAGGTGCGGTCGCCCGAGTTCTGGAACATGAGGAACTCTTCTACCTGTACGGTGCGTTGCTTCGGGTCGGGGTAGAAAATCATATGCACCGCTCCAAGGCTGATCGCCTCGTCGCTGGCGGTTGCCTCGTAGACCGCCAGGTCCCGGGACACGGGGGAGCCATCCGACGGGGCTTCGAAGGGGTCGTGGTACATGGCGCCCTGGTAGGTGGCGCAAAGGGCCAACTGGTTGCCTGGGGCCAGGTCCACGTCCTCAAAGGCGAAGCTACCCTCCGGACTGGTGGTCGTCTCCGGGTTTGGAAGGGCCGTTCCATCGGAGCGGCTCACATGAAGCAGCACCAACTGCCCAGACACGGGCTCGCCCGTGGTCTTGCTGATCACCTTGCCCTGTACACTCCCGTCCCCAGCCAGGGCCGCCTCCAGTGGGAATGCGAGCACCACCAACGCCAGCGCGAGGAACGCTCCTATCTTGTAACTCATGATGGCCCCCTCTCCAGAAGTCCGCCGCAGTGACCGCACCGCTCAGACTCACCGGCAACAGGCTCGCCGCAGCGGGGACACCGGGGGGAAGATGAGTCCCGTGCCTGGACAAGACGTTGGGCCAGTGACGCTGGCCCGGCAACCCGGTCCAGACGCCGGAGCACCTCGGCGGCCCGCTCTCGGTACCTCTCGCGAAGCTCCAGGTAGTCTCCATCGGACAGGTTGCCGAGGCGGTACTCGAAGTCCAGGTCCCGGATGGCGTCGAGGGCGCTGTCCCGTCGGGACAGCAGGGCGTCCAGGCGGTCTCGCTCCCAGCTCTGGCCCGTAGGTACCGTGGGCCTGGCACGGAACAGCGGCCACAGCACGACGACTATCGTTGCAATGACGATCACCAAGGCCACTAGCATCATCGTCCTGCTCCCTAGGATTCCTCCTCTAGCTCCCGGTCCACCTGCTCCAGGAACGGGTCCAGGGCTGCGCGTCGCCTTTCCTGCGTCGCCCCGGTGACCAGGATGTGCCTGCGCCACCACGCCTGAAGCAGCAGGTACACCACGGCCCCACCGGCAGCGATGGCGGCAAAGGGCGTGACCCAGGCCGTGAGGTTGAACCCTCGCTTCGTAGGCGCAGCCAGGATAGCCTCGCCGTAGCGGGCGACATAGCTGTCAAGGACCTGGGCCGCGGTCATCCCCTGTGCCCCCATGGCCGCGATCTCGGCCCGCATCTGGTCGCCCACGGAACAGCCCATGGCGCTGGCGCAGGCCTCCAGCGTGTAGGTGCAGCCGCACTGGCAGATTATCTTCCCCTCCACCTCGTCCACGATGGAACCCGCATGGGATGGACTGACCCCAGGCCCTGCCATGGTCAGCAGGCCCATTGCCACCACCAGTGCAGCCAGAGCGAGCCTACGAGCCAACACGTGCCACCTCCGACTCCACCAGGCGCTGCTCGCGGCGTACCAGACGGTCCCTCTCCCTCCGGTCGGGCCACATCGCCACCACCGTCCCGAACAGCAACACGCCACCGCCCAGCCAGATCCAGGTGACCAGCGGGTTCACCAGAATTTTGAGGGTCGCGCTGCCATCGTTACCCCACCCCGCCAGAATGACGTACAGGTCCTCCATCAGCGTGCTGCGCAGCCCCACCTCTGTCACTGGATTGTCGTGGCTCCGGTGGTAGTACTTCTCCGCCTGCATGGGCTGGAGGAAAGTGCCGCCCCTGGATATGTTCAGAGAGGCCGAGACCACCTGCTTGCTGGCGGTCTGGTACTGGTTCAGGCCGCCGTAGGTCACCTGGTAGTCCTCGATGGTGAGGCTGTCGCCGGGCCGCAGAGTCCCCTCCACGCTGGAGGAGAAAAGGGAGGAGGCTACCACACCCGCCCCCATGACCACGAATCCCAGGTGGGCGACGAGCCCCCCGTAGCGTGGCTTGTTGCTGGCTACCAGCCGCATCAGGCCGCGGAGGGGGTCCTCACGACGGCCACGCCACCTTGCTCTGAGGCCGCGGTAGAACTCCAGCAGCACGGTGGCCACGACGAAGACGAGTATCCACGAGGAGAGGACGGCCCAGCCGTTGGTCACGCCCAGGGCCAGCAGCACTGCCGGCACCGCCAGAGAGGCGATGAATGGGCGCAGAAAGTTGCGGATCAGGTTGGCCCGGGATGCCTTTCGCCACCCGATGATGGGGCACACCGCCATGATGGCCAGCAGGGCCAGGAGGATGGGAGGGATAACCTGATTGTAGAAGGGCGGCCCCACGGTGATCTTGGTGCCCCTGACCGCTTCGGAGATCAGGGGAAACACGGTCCCCCAGAAGATCGCGAATGCTGCCCCCACCAGCAGCAGATTGTTGAACAGGAAGGTGGACTCGCGGGAGACCAGGGAGTCCAACTCGGCCTCGCTCCTTAGCTGTGGCAGCCGGTGCCATAGGAGGCCCACGGATACCGCCACCACGATGAGGATGAAGGAGACGAACAGCGGCCCCATGGCGCCCACACTGAAAGTGTGCACCGAGGAGAGAACGCCGCTCCGGGTCAGGAAGGTGCCGAAGATGGAAAGGGCAAAGGTAGTGATGATAAGGGCCATATTCCAGATCTTCAGCATACCTCGCCGCTGCTGGATCATCACCGAGTGAAGATAGGCGGTGCCCACCAGCCATGGCATCATGGACGCGTTCTCCACCGGGTCCCACCCCATGTAGCCACCCCACCCTAGCTCGACGTAGGCCCACTGGGCGCCGAAGAGGTTCCCCAAGCCCAGGAATAACCAGGCAAAGAGCGTCCAGCGACGGCTGGAGCGGACCCACTGGTCGTCCAGGCGGTTGGTCACCAGGGCCGCCATGGCAAAGGCGAAGGGGATGGTGAACCCAATGTACCCCAGGTACAGCGTAGTGGGGTGGAAGAACATCCCCATGTTCTCCAGGAGCGGGTTGAGTCCCTCCCCCTCGGCAGCATAAAAGGGGAGCCGGTCGAAGGGGTTGCTGACGAAGGTGGCCAGGCCCAGGAAGAAGCCCAGCACGCCAGTGATGACGACAAGGAGCACCGGGAGCAGGGTCAGGTTCTGGCGACGGTTCTGCCACAGCACCACGACCCCCATCATGGAGAGGACCCATGCCCAAAGGAGGAGGGAGCCGGCCTGGCCCGCCCACCAGGCCGCGATGGTGTAAGGGAGGGACATATCGGAGCTGGAGTACTGGTACACATACTGGATGCTGAAGTCCCTGGTGACGAAGGCGTACACCAGGGCAGCCGAGGCCAGGGTCACCAGCGCAGCGGTGGCCAGGAGGCCCCTGCGGGCGCTCTCCACCAGATCATGGTAGTTCAGTGCCTTTCCTAATGCGGCGGCCACCATGGCGTAGAGAGCTACGAAGAATGCCACTACCAGGCTGGTCTCGCCGATGTCGGTCATAAGCTTCGCCTCGCCTTATAGCTGCCGCGCACACCCGTGTCCGTCAGAGGGATGGCGCGTACTTACTGGGGCACTTGGCCAGCAAGACCTCTGCGTTGAAGATGCCCTCTGGCGTCAGCGCACCCTCCAGAATCACGTCGCCCCCGGGCCTGAAGGCGTCCGGCACTATCCCCGTATACGTAACAGGGATGTTCCGTTGCCCATCGGTCACCTGGAAACGAAGCGTGGTGCTCCCTGGCACCGCCTGCACGGACTCCGGGGCCACGGTCCCCCCCAAGCGAACCCGCTGTCCGACGGCCGCCTTCTCCTCCACCAGAAACTCCTCCACGGTCAGGTAGTACATGGCTGAGCTCTGAATGCCTACGGTTATCAGGTAAGCCAGGGCCAGGACCACCACCGCTGCGCCAATGATGAATTTCTTCCCCTTCCAGAGGGCGGCGCTCCCACTCGACGCCGCAGGCCTTTGTTGGACTGGGACCGTTCCCGCTGGTGTTTGCATCCTCCCCTCCTAAAGCTCGCGCACGGCAGCTTCGACGAAGCGGGTGTCGCTGCCCGTGGGAGGTGTTATCCAGATGACCCTCGCCCCGCTCTGGAAGAAGTAGTGCTGGTTGTTGTAGCCGTCGCCCACAGCGAACCCCTGTCGGCCTCCCACGCGCACCTCCTGGGGCTTGAAGAAGGGGGTGCCGCCCTCTCCGATGGCCTGGGCCATGTCCTCTAGCTGCTGCCGGGCGGCAGATGGGGATGCTGTAGTCCCAGACCAGACGACCCCGCCCTGCTCGTAGTAGGCCACCCATGCAGCCGTGAGCTCTGGGGAACCCTGGTGCAGCCGGGCCACCATCTGAAGCGCCTCCGGGCCCGTGACCGAGCGAAGGAGCCCGTAGCTTGCTAGCGCCTTTGGGATGCCACCGGACCTCGGCTGCTGCTGGACGACGCTCCAAAGACCCCCGGCAACAGCGGCGAAGATGATGAGGAAGAAGCCTATCTGGGCCGCTCTGATGGCGCCCGCCGGCCCGCGTGCTTGGGCGCCTGGGACCCGCTGAGAGGCACTGGGCATGCGCACACTCCATTCAGCGTGGGCGAGACATTGTGACCTTTGTCACAATCTTATTCTGAGAACCTTAACCCTGCCTGAGAACAAGCTGAGAGCCGACGGTCCCAGCCGACCGCTCTTGCACCAAATGGGGCACCCTTGGTGGGAGCGCCTAGTGTTCTCCGGGACGCCCTGGCTGGAGTGTCTGCAACATCCGATGGCCGGGGCTTGCTCGCCCACGGGCGACCCGGATGGCCGGTACCAGCTCTGTGTCCACATGGCTCTTGAGTATGCACCTGACTGCCCCCGTCTTCAGTGCAGTACAACAATAGTACCTGGGGTGGTACATGGTGAGGACCAGCACCATGTACTGAGGCGACTGTTTCCTGATGCGCCGCGCCGTCTCCAGACCATTGGCACCCGGTAGGCTAATGTCCAGCACCACCACATCGGGCCTCAGCGCCGCTACTCGTTCCAGCGTCTCCTCGCCGGTGCTGGCCTCGCCCACCACCTCAATATCCGTCTCACCGCTCAGGAAGCTCCTCAGCGCCTCCCGCAGCGGGGCATGGTCGGTGCAGAGCAACACACGAGTGCTGGTGGGCATGTCCCGGTCTCCCCTTTGACGCTCTGGCCATGCCGCTGTGGATGAGCTCTGATGATAGACTTCTTTCCCAGGATGGTACGTAGCTTCGGGTTAGGGGGTTACGCAGGTGCTTTACTGGGCGCAACTCCGCGGCCTACCTCCCTACAACCTTTCTACTTTTTTCCTATCGGTACCCAGACATCCGCGAGCAAGCGGGGATCTGCCGAGGTGATAGTCGCTCTGTCTTTTCGCGATCTAGGCCCTCCTCTCGCCGGTTCTGTCTTCCGGATCATAGCCCCTGGCAGGCCGAAGCTTCTCCTGGACCTGGATGATCACACCCGATATCCACTGCTGGCCCTTCTGGCCCTTGGCTTGGTAGAAGGCGTAGGGCCCACCCGACAGCGGATTTCGGAAGATGGCCAGAATCTGAGGGGCGGTAAACCCCTGCTGGACAAACTCCTCTACAAGCCTCTGTGCTATCTCCTCCAAGGTGCCCTCAGGGAGACCAGCACCAGGCAACTCTTTGGGAGGGCCCGAATGGACCGGCCTCCTCGGCATGGGCAGCTCACTCTAACCTCGGTGGCCTAAGGCCTGCGTGGCCTCCCCGCTAGCCCATCTCCAAGGTAGCGCACGGCTGTGCCCAGGACATCCCATATGACTGAGGGGCACAAATCAAGGAGACAGGATTTCTTCTCCCGTCTCTTGAGGGATAGCGTGGGGTCATGCAGGGCTTCCCATCGCCTCGCAGGGGCGATGGACATCCCATGGACTCAGGGATGCTGAGGCTCAGGCAGACTTGAGGAAGCCAAGGCGCACAGCGTACTTCAACAGTTCGCCCCGGCTGTGGAGATTCAGCTTCTCCATGATGTGGCCCCGATGGGTCTGGACAGTGTAGACGCTGATGTGCAGGCGCTCAGCGATCTCAGGATTGGTGTAACCCTGGGCGATGAGGCTCAGGACCTCTTGCTCCCTGGCGCTGAGTTTTGTGTAGCTCTCTCGCTCCTCCCCGCTGCTCACTCGCGTCAGGTAGTCGGCCACTAGATATCCCGCTACCGAGGGGTGGACGTAGACCTCCCCCCGCGCCACTGCCCGCAGGGCTGCGACCAGCTCAGCGGACGTGGTCCCTTTCACCACGTAGCCCATGGCGCCCGCCTCCAGGGCCCCGAAGAAGTAGTCGTCGCTCCCATGCATGGTAAGTATGATCACCCTCGTCCCGGGCAAGATCTCCAGCAACTGGCGCGTCGCTTTCAGGCCGTTGCCTTCCATGGTGATGTCCATCACTACAATGTCAGGGCGTGTCTTTCGGGCCTCTTGCACCGCCTCATAGGCGCCGCTGGCCTCTCCCACCACGTCGAAGTCCCCCTGCGCCTCCAATAGCATGCGCAGCCCCTCCCGGAACAGGTTGTGGTCGTCCACGAGGATAACCCTTGTCTTACTCATCCTTCGCCTCTTTCAGGGGAAGTTCCACCCTCACCCTGGTACCTTTCCCCGTGGCTGAGGTCATCTCCAGCCGTGCATTGATGACCTCCGCCCGCTCTCGCATACCTTTCAGTCCCAGTCCCCGGCTTAAGGCCTGGACCTGAGCTGGATCAAAGCCCTGCCCGTCATCCTCTACCGTGACCACCAGGCTGGTATCCTGGAAGTCAATGCAGACCCTGGCGTGTTGTGCGCCGGCGTGCCGGGCGATGTTGTTTACCGCCTCTTGCAAGATACGGAACAGGGCCGCCTCCACGGCCTCGGGTAGTGTCTGTTCCTTGCCCTGGACTGCAAAGTCCAGGTGTGCTCCTGAAGGCACCAGCCGGGCGCTGGCATAGGAGCGTAGGGCCGCCACCAGGCCCAGGTCACCTATGGCGGCGGGCCTCAGACCCAGAATCACTCGCCGAAGGTCCTCCAGGGCGTGGCTCCCTTCAGAGATGGCCCTGTCTATGTGCTGACGCACCCGCCTCTGGTCTGGGGGCACTGCGTCACGCAGGGCCTCTATCCCCATCAGAAGACTGGCGAGTGCCTGGGCTGTGTCGTCGTGGAGCTCTTGGGCCAGGCGCCGCCGCTCTTCCTCCTGGGCATGGATGACGCGCCCTACAAGACGGTGCACCTCCGCGGTCCGCTCCCGCACCCGCAGCTCCAGCTCCCGCTCCCACAAGTCCCGCGCCTGGCTGGCCGCTTTGAGCTGGGAACGCATAGCTTCAAAGCTCTGGGCCAGCCGGCCAATCTCGTCCCGCCGCGTGGTGGTGATGGGCTCATCCACTGTTCCGCTGGCGACACGGGCCATGGCCTTCTCAAGCTGGGCAAGATCCCGCGCCACGTACCTGGCATGGAGCCACGCGCTCAAAGAGGCCACTACCAAGAGCCCCAGGCCAAAGAAGGGGAGAATGCGCAGTAACCAGAAAGGAGCAGCCAGAAGCCTGTCCGCCACCTCCTCTGCCACTACGCCCCCGTCCACTAAGTCCATGGGCGCAAAGGCTACTATATGGGTGGAGCCACCTATCCGGTGAAGCCGGACACCCGCCCGCCGCTCCTGTATCAGATCGGCCAGGAGTGGAAAGTGAGGATCAACGCCAACGCCTTCCCCCAGACCAGTCACCAGAACATTCCCGTTGCTGTCAACAACCGAGGAGGCCAGTGTCCCTGAGCTGTTGAGCACAGAGAGTATCTCCGGAATGCGCCCCAGGCCATCGTTCGAGCGGCGGAGCACCGCATCCAGGCTGGAGGCCATCATCTGGGTCTGCCTAAGCCGCTCTTCCTCCGCCGTCTTGATGCTTTGGCGTGATGTGTAGGTGATAAGAAGGGCAAAGGCGAGGGTCGCCAGCGCAACCCATAGTGCGATGCCGATGGATACCTGTAGACGGACACTGAGCCCTCGGACCCAGCTCTCTATGCGCCGCATGGGCTGCCTACTCGGCATCGGGTCCCCTTCCGTCACCTGCGTAGGGGCGTCGCAGGGGCGGTGCACGGCAAAGGGCTCTCGCCCCTCTAATAATAGCACCTATGACGCCCCAGGATTACCACGGTGCCGGCAAGGATTAAGGCGCCCTACCAACCCTTGACGCGAAGGCTGTCCTCAGTCTATCCTGCAATGGCAGCCCACCTGTCCAGGGGGCAAGCGGGAGTTCTTCTGACTGTACCGGCCAGGAGCCGCTGGGATCTCCATGAAGACCGAGACGGCACGTCGGCTAGACCGTTGGTGGCACATGAGCGCCTGCTCTCCCCTTCTGCGGAAGGGCTGGAGAGGGGCGCTTATTATTTCTGGCCCGCCCGAGGCGAATGGCCTGAGGGGGCCGAAATGATGTCACGCAGCCTGACCACTGTCAGCGGCCTGGAGGTAGGCCACTACACGGACAGATCAGGAATCACCGGCTGCACCGTGGTGCTGTGTCGCCAGGGCGCTGTCGCGGGGGTAGACGTGCGGGGTGGGGCTCCGTGCACTCGGGAGACCGACCTGCTGCGGTCCGAGAACCTGGTGGAGCGAATCCACGGCATTTTGCTAAGTGGGGGAAGCGCTTTCGGCCTGGCCGCGGCCGGCGGTGTCATGCGCTATCTATCGGAGCGTGGCATCGGCCTAGCGGTGGGGAAAGCGGTGGTGCCCATCGTGCCATCGGCCATCCTCTTCGACCTGGGCGTAGGGTCGCTGGTGCACCCTGGAGAGGCAGAGGGGTACAAGGCCTGCCTGGACGCATCGGCGAGGCCCGTGGCCGAGGGAAGCGTGGGAGCGGGCACGGGGGCGGTGGTGGCCAAATGCCTTGGCCACGCGGCGGCAGTCAAAGGCGGCCTGGGCAGTGCCGCGCTGGACCTGGGACAGGGTGTGGTGGTGGCGGCGCTGGTGGCGGTAAACGCCGTGGGCAGCGTGGTGGAGCCGGACACGGGCGAGGTCATCGCCGGGCCCAGGAGCGCCGACGGCCGTTTCCTGGACACGGTCCGGCTCCTGGCCGACCCCTCATACCGCTCCCCCAACGGCACCGAGGCCCAAGAGGCCATCTCCAGCACCAGCATCGGCGTGGTGGCGACCAACGCCTCTCTGACCAAGGCCCAGGCCAACAAGCTCGCCCAGATGGCGCACGATGGCCTGGCCCTGGCTATCCGGCCTTGCCACACCATGTACGACGGCGACACCATGTTCGCTCTGGCCACAGGGACAGCCAGGACGCCCGCGGACATGGCGCGCCTGTGCGCCGTGGTGCCCTGGATGGTCTCCCAGTCCGTGGTCCGCGCCATCAAGAAGGCCGAGGGGCTGGGGGGCATACCCTCCTGGAAGGAGCTTACCCGCCATGACTGATGTGCTCTCGGAGCGGCAGCCCCGCGTGGGTTTTGTCGGGGCGGGAAGAACAGGGACGGCCCTGGCGGTGGGCCTGCGCAACGCCGGCTACCGCGTGGTGGCAGCGGCCAGCCGGAGCCGCGGCTCCGCGGAGACGCTGGCAGCCCGGGTGCCCGGGTGCCTTGTGTGCGCCACCCATCAGGAGGTGGCAAACGCTGCGGACATGGTGTTCGTGACCACCCCGGACACCGCCATCTCCTCGGTGGCGGCGTTGGTGCGCTGGCGAGCGGGCCAGTGGGTCGTCCACTGTAGCGGCGCCCACTCCCTGGAGCTGCTGCTCCCTGCCCAGAGGCAGGGGGCAGAGGTGGCCTCCTTTCACCCTCTCCTGACCTTTGGCTCGGTGGAGCAGGCCATCAAGAGCCTGCCTGGCACCACCTTTGCGCTCGAGGGCTCGGGGCACCTCCTGCGAGCCCTGGAGGGGATGGCCTCCCGCCTGGGAGGTACGGCCATCCGGCTTGCCCCAGGTGAGAAGCCCCTGTACCACGCCGCGGCGGTGCTGAGCTGCGGCTATGTGGCAGCCCTGCTGCACCAGGCCATATCCCTCTGGCAGAGGCTGGGGCTCAGCAGGGAGGCGGCCCTGCGCGGCCTGACGCACCTTAGCATGGCCACGGTGGAGGGCGTGCAGGCCGTGGGGCCGGAGGCGGCTGTGACTGGCCCCATTGTCAGGGGCGACTTCGCCACCGTGCGCAAGCACCTGGAAGCACTGGGCAATAAGGCGCCCGACCTGGTGCCGCTGTACTGCCACTTGGGTCTCGCCTCCCTCAGCATGACCGGGGACGAGGCCCAGGCCCAGGAGATGGAGACGCTGCTGCTGGAGTACCTGCGGGCCTACGAGCCTGCGACGCCCGCTCCCTTCTACAACCCCGAGGCGGTGGTGGACCTCCTGGCTATGCTGTAACCCTTGGATGAGGCGACCATGACCATGCGGATGACAATCAACAAGATTCAGGCCATGAAGCGCAAGGGGGAGAGGGTCCCCATGCTGACGGCCTACGACTACCCCACCGCCAGGCTGGTGGACGAGGCCGGGGTGCCCATGGTCCTGGTGGGGGACAGCCTGGGACAGGTGGTCCTGGGGTACGACTCCACCGTGTACGTGACCATGGAGGACATGCTCCACCACATCAAGGCGGTGGCGCGGGGTGCCAAGCGCGCCCTCATCGTGGGCGACATGCCCTTTATGAGCTATCAGGCCAGCGCCGAGGAGGCGGTGCGCAACGCGGGCCGCATAATCCAGGAGGGAGGCGCCCAGGCAGTCAAGCTGGAGGGGGGTCAGACGGTGGCCGAGACGGTGCGCCGCATTGTCTCCTGCGGCATCCCCGTCATGGGCCACATAGGGCTCACCCCCCAGTCGGTGCATCAGCTTGGCGGCTATCGGCTCCAGGGAAAGACCGCCCCCGACGCGCTGCGCCTGGTCCGCGACGCCCTGGCGCTCCAGGAGGCGGGCTGCTTCTCCGTGGTACTGGAGACGGTGCCCACTCCCGTGGCGCGCATCATTACGGAGCGCCTGGCTATACCCACCATCGGCATCGGCGCGGGGCCACACTGCGACGGCCAGGTACAGGTGCTGCACGACATGCTGGGCCTCTTCACCGATTTCGTCCCAAGGCACTCCAAGCAGTACGCCACCCTGGCGGAAGCCATCAGGGAGGCGGTGACGCGCTATTCCCGCGAGGTGCAGGAGGGGGCCTTCCCCGCCGCGGAGCACAGCCATCCCATGGACGAGGCCGTGCTTCAGGAGTTGATGGCGGCGCTGTAGCAGCCGCGACGAACGATGCAGGTCGTCGAGACGGTTGCCCAGGTCGTGGCAGCGTGCCGAGAGGCCAGGCGCCCCCTGGGCCTGGTGCCCACCATGGGCGCCCTCCACGAAGGCCACCTGAGCCTGGTCCGCCGGGCCCGCCTCGAAAACGCCACTGTTGCGGCCAGCGTCTTTGTGAACCCCGCCCAGTTCGGCCCCCGGGAGGACCTGGCCGCATACCCTCGTGACCTGCAACGGGACCTGGACCTGCTTCGCGCCGAGGGGACTGACCTGGTATTCGCCCCGCCCTTGGAGGAGGTGTACCCTCCGGGGTTCGACACCTACGTCGAGCCTGGGGAAGTGGCCATCAACCTGGAGGGGGCCCACCGGCCCGGGCATTTCCGGGGCGTGGCCACGGTGGTGACGAAGCTATTCGCCATACTCAGGCCGGACAGGGCCTACTTCGGGCAGAAGGACGGCCAGCAGGTGGCGGTGGTCCGGCGGCTCAACGCCGACCTGGACCTGGGGGTGGAGGTGGTGGTCTGCCCAACAGTGCGAGAGTCCGATGGCCTGGCCATGAGCAGTCGCAACGTCTACCTGAATCCGGAGGAGCGGCGGGCCGCCACGGTGCTGTACCGCGCCCTGTGCCGCGCCCGGGACCTGTACCAGCAGGGCGAGCGAGACGCGGCGCGCCTGCGGCGTGCCATGGAGGAGGTGCTGCGCCAGGAGCCCCTGGCCCGGACGGACTACGTCTCCATAGCCGACCCCGATACCATTCAGGAGCTGGAGCGGGTGGAGGGGCCTGCCATGGCCTCCCTGGCGGTGCGCATTGGCAGGACGCGCCTCATTGACAACTTCCTCCTGGGCCGCGACCTGTCTTAGAAGCTGCTCGGCCCTGTGAACAGTGCTCGAACTTTCTGCGGCCTGACTTGGTGCCGAGGCTGAGGCAACTCCTAACTCGAAGACAGTCGTCTTGAGTCTGAGGCCCACGATGAGCACTCTACTTGAGGCTCATTAGGAAGGCCACCAGGGCATCGAAGTCTTCGGGCGGGATGACGTCAGCGGGACTCCTTTGTGTGGTGCTGCGAGCTCCTGAGATCGGCGCATGTCTTTGTACCGCCTTGCGGATATACTGCTCGGCACTCAGGGCTGGATCGCGGGTCGCCGCAACGGTGCCGTAATGGCTGAGATCCGGACCTCGGACAGCGCTATCTTTTTCAACTGCCCCAAAAGGGTGGCAGTTGAAGCAGTTGCCCCAGCCGTTATCTCTCGCCACCTGCGGACCGCGCTCGAGGAGGACCGATCCCGGTGAAGGCACACCCGGCTCGGTGGGCTGCCGTGGTTGGGGTGTCCCAATCTCACGTCCGCTTGACTGGGCCGTGGGAGCGACCTCTGAAGCCGGTGCTGGAGTAGTTCGCGGCGCTGAAGAAGATGTAGATAGCACCGTGGGTGTAGGTGTGGCCGTTGATGTCGTGCACGAAGCCAGTAACCCTATGCATACAGCGAAGGTGGCTCCCCAAAGTCTTGTCGTCATGATGCGAATCATACCCCAAATAACTGTGTGCAGTTTCTGTGGTGGGCCGTCGTGGAATCGAACCACGGACCTCAGTCTTATCAGGACTGCGCTCTAACCGACTGAGCTAACGGCCCAGAGGTGACAGGCGGTCGAGAAAGAGGCCTACAGCGGTGAGTATAGCTTTGGCAGAAGAATAGTGTCAACCTAGTGTACTGCCTATGGCCCCTCTTCGCTGTACTGCCGTATGGCACGCAGGGTCTGCCGGGCCGGATAGCGGGCCAGGGCCTCCTCCTTCAGCTCCACACCCAGGCCTGGCGCCGTAGGTACACGGATGTACCCGTTCTCCACCTGGAAAGGAGCGACCGAGACGTCTCTGGTGAAGGGCTCGAAGTTGACGAAGTACTCGAGTATCAGGAAGTTGGGTATGGCGGCTGAGAGCTGCAGGCTGGCGGCCAGACCTATGGCGGTGCTGTTGAAGTTGTGTGGCGAGACTACCACGTAGTGCGGCTCCGCCATGGCCGCTATCTCCTTAAGCTCCAGTATGCCCCCGGTGTTGCATATGTCCGGGTTGATGATGTCCGCCGCCCGCTTCTCGAACACCTGCCTGAAGTCCGATTTGGTGTACAGGGCCTCCCCCGTGACCACCGGGATGCTGATATTCCTCCTCACCTCCGCCAGGGCATCCACGTTCTCCGCGGCCACCGGCTCTTCATACCAGAAGGGCTTGAACTCCTCCATCATTCTGGCGACTCTGATGGCGTGCATGGGCGCCAGGCGGCGATGGACCTCCACCAGTATATCAACGTTGGGCCCCACGGCCTCGCGGACGGCCCGCACATTCTCCACGGCGGCCTGCTCGTCCTCCTTCCTGATGAACATCCTCCACGGTGCAGGGAAGGGGTCGAACTTAAGGGCGGTGAATCCTCTCTTGACTACCGCCGTGGCCTGCTCCGCATACTCGCTTGGCGTCCTGGCCCTCCGGGACCAGCCGTTGGCGTAAACTCTTATCCTGTCGCGGCAGGCACCGCCCAGGAGGTTGTGCACCGGGGCCCCCAGCTTCTTGCCCACGATGTCCCACATGGCCTGCTCCATGCCACTCACAGCGCAGTAGAAGTCCATGGCGCCGCGCTTGCCTGCAAAGTCGGTGTATGCCATGTAGGTAAAGTGCTTGATGTTGAAGGGACTCCTGCCTTCCACGTACCGGGCCAGCTCCTTCACGTGGACCTCGATGGACCTGTCCCTGTCCGCCTGGGTATACGCCTCGCCCCACCCGTGGACTCCTTCGTCGGTCTCGATCTTGATGAAGAGGAGATTCTTGCCTTCGCCAGGATTGACCACGTAGCTCTTCACCCCGGTGATCTTCATGGCATCCCCCTCCTTATCACTGCTGGCGTCAGGCTCTGGCCAGGAACGTCTCCCGTATGTTACCACGAGCGGACTGGAGCGGGAGGCGCAAGGTACTGTGCACCGTAGTAGAATTACCGCACGTGGCGGGCCGGGCGGCCAGCCAAAAGTAGTTGCCAGGGGTGACGCGGGTAACGCCAGAATGAGCCGCTTGCAAGGGCGTATTTTCTACGGCTGGGTGATAGTGGGCGTCCTGTTCGTGGTCAACTTCGCCGCCCACGCCAACGGCCAACTCAACTTTGGCCTGTTCGTCATCCCCATGAGCACCGACCTTGGCATGTCGCGCAGCCTGGTGGGCTGGGCGCAAACGGCCAAGGTGCTGGCGGGCAGCGCATCCAGCTTTGTCATAGGGCGCCTGCTGGACCGGCACGGGCCACGACTGCTGGTGGCGGTCGCCTCATTGGTCACGGCGGCAGGGGTAGTGGGCCTGGCCAGCGTCAGGCAGCCCTGGCAATTCGTGGCGCTCTTCGCCCTCATCGGGCTCATGGGGCTGGCGACGCCGGGGGGCGGCGGCCTCATGACCTCGGTGCCAGTTGCCAAGTGGTTTGTGCGCCAGCGCGGGCGGGCAATGGCTCTGGCCACCCTGGGTCTGGGAGTGGGGGCGGTGGTCTTTCTGCCCTTCACCCAGGTGCTCATCTCCGGGGTGGGATGGCGCAAGGCCTGGTTGCTCCTGGCGGCCACCAACGTGGTCATGACCGTACCCCTGGCATTGCTGCTCCTGCGGCGCCAGCCCGAGGACATGGGCCTGACACCGGACGGGGAGCCCGCGCCAGTGCAGCCGAGGGCCACCAACCCTGTCAGGCACAGGGAGCAGACCTGGACCGCCCAGGAGGCTCTGGCCACTCCGACACTGAAGAAGCTGCTCCTCGCCTTCGGGTTGATGGGCTTGGCCATGGGCGGGGCCAGCGTCCACCGAATCCCCTACTGGGTGGAGCGGGGCTTCGACCCCCAGCTCGTCTCCTACTCCTTCGCGGTGGATGCGGCGGGCGCCGCCAGCATGGTGCTGCTGGCTGGGATCATGGCGGAGCGGGTCCCTGTCCGCTTCATCGCCACCGCCTCCTATCTGGGGTTCGCCGTAGCAGTGGGCCTGATGTTGGTGGGAAGCAACAGCCTGTTCCTCTTCGGCTCCACCGCGGTCTTCGGCATATCGGTGGGCGCCAACATGATTGTTCAAGGCATCATATGGGCAGACTATTATGGAAGGGCCTTCCTGGGGACTATCCGTGGCATAGTGACGCCCGTTACGCTGGTGGGCATGGGCATCGGCGCGCCCTTCGCCGGATACGTCTACGACTTCACTGGCAGCTACGCGCCGGCCTGGTGGCTGTTCATAGGCATCTATGTGGTGGCGGCGCTGGTCATGCTTGGCAGCCCGCCACCGAAGCACCCGGTGCTCGCGGCCCCTGTGGCCCCAAAGGCGACCGCGGACTAGCGTCCCGTCTCAAGAGAAGGTCGCAGAAGTCCAGCCACTTGAGGTACGCCCTCATCCTAACCTTCCCCCGTCCTTCCGTGGAAGGACCAGCAAGGGGGGAAGGAATCCCTTTCCTCCCCCGGACGGGGGAGGATTAAGATGGGGGTGAGCACTAGGCCGGGGACGACTGATATGCCCTGCCGGTGACGCTCCAGTCAACAGAGCGAAGGAGGCGCGAGTACTGGCCCAGCAGCTCCTGGGTCACCGGAACGGCGGGGCCGCCGATCTCTCCCTTCATCGCCCCAAGGACGTAGAAGGGGGCTGTGCCGGCGGTGTTGCTCCAGACCTCGGTTATCCTTCCACCCTCATCTACCACCAGCAGTCGCCAGGGCATGACACCCGCAGTCACACGGGTGACTCCTGACCCTTCGCCAGCAGGTGCGGACCCGGAAGGCGCAGCCAGCAGTCCCGCTATTTCAGGCTGGAGGCCGGTCACGATCTCGTCGTGGACAACGTAGACGCGAAGGAGTGGGGCCCCTTCAACGGAGGGAAGGGTCAGCCTCACCGACGTGGGAGTATCCAAGGCCAGCGCGCCGGTTAGAGTGGCGGCGGCAGCCACCGGTGTCACGACCATCGCGGCTAGGAGGCCGCCTGCTAGCAAAAGGGAGCGGAGCCACGCGGGCAGATGCCAGCACCCCTGGCCAGGCCCGTATCTCACCTTTCTCCTGATCTCCATCGCCTTGCTTCCTGGTGTGACCCCTGCATCAGGGCCGGCGTGACTACAGGCCGTTGCAAAAGTCCCCAGGACTTTTGCAACGGTTTCTAGCGCTGTCCTCGCAGCAGCGCGTCCACCTTGGCCAGAAGGTCAGCGGGACTGAAGGGCTTGGTAACATAGGCCTCGGCACCCACTGCTAGGCCGATCCGCACCTCGCTATCTGCCCCCATGCCTGTGACTATGATGACCATCACATCCCTGGTGGCCTCGTCGCTCTTCAGCCGACGGCACACCTCAAAGCCGGTCATGTCCTGCATCATCACATCCAGAAGGATCAGCGCCGGCTTCTCCTCGCGGGCCAGTTGCAGCGCTGTGCTCCCGCTGCCAGCCTGAATGGTCACGTAGTTACCGCACAGCGTCTCGGCGAGCAGGTCGCGTATCCGCTCGTCGTCGTCCACACACAGCACCTTGGGTCTCGCTTCGGTTACCATCGCTCCGGCTCCCGTCTGCTGGCGTTCTCCTCAATCCCATCATGGCGGAGGAAGATATGAAGCAAGTGCAGAATTTGTTAGAATCCCGTAAGAAATCCAGGCCAGGGGGAGGGGGCAGACAGAGGTGCCTTCAGCCACGGTCCTAACGGTGGATGACGACCAGGGCATCCGTGACCTGGTGAGTGAGGTGCTGAGAGACGCCGGGTTCGAGGTTATCTCCGCCCAGGACGGTGCGGAGGGGCTACGGCTCTTCTTTCAGATGCGACCTCACCTCCTCATCGCGGATATCATGATGCCCAAGATGGACGGTTTCACCCTGCTCCAGCGGGTAAGGGAGCTTTCAGCGACGCCTGTAATTATGCTCTCCGCCCTGGGTGCGGAAGAGGAAAAGGTGCGGGCACTGCGTGGCGGAGCAGACGACTACATGGTGAAGCCCTTCGGGGCCATGGAGCTGGTGGCCAGGGTCGAGGCCGCCCTACGGCGCGTTTCGTCTGAACAAGGGGAACCGGCTAGCGAGTACCGAGACGCTCAGCTAGTGGTTGACTGGGCACGACACCAGGTACAAGTGGGGGGCCAGGAGGTCCACCTTTCTCCCACGGAGTTCCGGCTGCTGGGGGCCCTGGTGCGGAGCCGGGGACGGGTGCTCACGACGGAACAGTTGCTGGATGCGGCCTGGGGCATGGGCGAGGGGGGTCCCGAGAACCTCCGGGTGGCCATTGGCTACCTGCGAAGGAAGGTGGAGGCGGACGTCAGTCATCCCCAGTTCATAGAGACGGTGCGTGGCTTCGGGTACCGGTATAGTCCTCCCAAAGGTGAGGGCTCGCAACACCCCGAGCCATAGCCAGGTTGTTGACGCAGGAGTATTTGGCCACACCCACAGTTCCGCAAGGTCAGGGCGAGCAGCGAAGCACCCGTGCGAGCATGCCTACACCTCACCGGGCCCCAGGCAGGTCCCCGATGAACTCCTCCATGCCCAGGCGACGCAGCGTCTGAGGCGTAGGCAGGCCCGTCGCCACATCCCACCCCATCTGCCGGTAGTACTCGTCCACCATGGCTGGCAGGTATGGGCCGATGCTCAGGCCTTTGCTGGGGCCCGCAGGCGGCGGCTCCAGGTACTTGGGGGAGGCGTCCAGCTCGTCCGCCTTGGTGAACCCGCGACGTCCGTACACCAGCCTCATCAACGTGGTGGCACGCTCACCCACCGCCAGGGCCTCCTGGAGGGTGAAGTCCTCCCATCCCACGGCGCCGGCCAGGGCAGCGCTGGTGAGGCGCAGGGTGTCCTTCACACCCCGCACGCTGAACATACAAACACCCAGGCAGTCCCACCAGAGCTTGGCGAACTGGGTGAGGCGTACCGAGTCAACCTTGCCCAGGGCCTCCTGAAGGGTGCGGGCCACTCCGGAGGTGGCCCGGGGGTAGCCCAGCTCCGGCTGGACCACCAGGTCGGAGCCCCAGCCCTGGATGCACGGCCCTGTGCCAGCGATGACCTCGCCGAACATCACGCTCCAGAACTGCCGATGGTCGTGCATCACCACCCCCGCGCCCTTGACGTCCAGTACGGTCTTGCGGAGCTCCTCCACCACCCCCTTCTCCCGGCCCAGGGCCTGGGGCAACGCCTTTGTCCCCTGGGCCAGCTTGGCACCAAGCCCCTCTCCCTTTATGACCCTTTTGACCAGCTCCATGCCCGCTTCCCAGTTGCCCCAGGTGAGATCAAGGCCGTCGGTGTCCTCCAGGGTAATGAGCCCCTCGTTATACGCCTGGTACACTGCTCCCATAACGCTGCCAAAGGTCCCCGACTCCAGCCCCATGGCATCGTAGAAGTCGGTCATGATCACCACGGCGGCGGGGTCCTCCACCCCTATGCTGGCAGCGGCCCCCTCCATATTCTCCGCACCGCCGCACATGCTTCCAGTAAACCCGGCAAAGGGCCCGTCGGTCACCTCCACGTCGTAAGCGCAGGCGATCTTGCAGTTGTAGGACGGCTGGGGTGTGACCCTCCACCGCTGGCAGGCATCCACGTACTTCCTAGCGAACTCGGCACCCCACAAGGGGTCGCTCATGTTCTTGCCCGCCACGCGCAGCGCCTTGCCCAGGCGCTCGAAGTAGCTTCGGGTAATGCCACCGTCCTTGAGGCCCACAGAGGAGGGCTGGTCGGGCCGGAAGGGCCCCGCCTCCAGACCCAGGTTGCTCTCCCACTCGGCAGCGGTATTCACCATCCCCGTGGCGTCAAACAGAGGCACAGTGCGCGTGCCTCGCACGGCAACGGCCTTGAGATGTTTGCTCCCCATCACCGCCCCCGGGCTTCCCTTGCCCGAGGCGTGGTTGCGGTCTGCCTTGATGCAGGCCCCAGGAAGGACCGCCTCACCCCCGGGCCCGATGCAGGCGACGCTGACGTTCTCTTCGTCCCCCAGCTCCAGCTTGAGCCGTCGCTCCGTCTCCCTGGTGTCCAGTCCCCACAGGTGGGCGGCATCTCGGAGTTCCACCCTATCATCGTCAACCCAAAGGTATGCCGGCTTGGAGGCCCTGCCCCGGATGATAATGCCTTCATAGCCAGCGTGTTTCAGGCGAGCACCCCAGAACCCGTGGCCATGGCCGATGCCGGCGGCATAGGGGATACAGGGGTTGAAGCAGATGGTCGTCCAGTCGGAGGAGTTGACCGCGGGGGTCCCCGTCAGAGGGCCGAGCATGAAGATGAGGGGGGCATCAGCCTCCGTGGCCCTGGCCATGGCCGGTGCATCCCGCAGGAGATAGTAGAGGCCCAGTCCGGTACCCCCTACGTATTTCCGCAGGATCTCCTCTCCCGGAAGAGGCTCTCTGGCTATGCTTCCCGTGCTCAGGTCCACCTTCAGAACGCAAGGCCGATAACCGCCCCTGATGGCCATGGCACCCTCCTTTGCCCTCGCCCCGCGGGCAGGCTGCTTCCCAACGGCCTGATTATAACGTCTGCGGCGCTCGATGGCTCCGGCTGACACCTCCTCTTCTTCAGTGGGTCTGGCCGGAGCTATGGCCCTGCTAGCAGGATGCTGATCTTGATACCGGCCACGGTGAGGGCGGTCACCACAGACCCGGCGATGCAAACGCCCGCCCCGATGAGGAGGATGGCTGCCCTGTTGGGGACATGGAAGGCCCATGCCAGCAAGGAGCCGGTCCAGGCCCCAGTGAAGGGCAGTGGAACGGCCACGAACAGCAACAGGGCCAGGGCTCCGTACCGCTGGAAACGGGCATGATGAGTGACGCGCAGTCGCTTGGCCCGCCACTCCAGCAGGCGACCCGCGGGCTTCGACACCGAGGCCGCTACCTTGGAGATCCGCTCCAGGCCGGGCACCAGGATAAGGACTGGGACCATGTTGCCCAGAATGGAGACGGCCAGTGCCTGGTACCAGGGCACTCCAGCGGATACAATGGCGACCGGGATGGAGAGTCTCAGCTCTCCAATGGGGATCATGGCAGTCAGGAACGCCTGGAGCACTAGACACCCCTTTCAGGGCTGGTGGCACGGCGCGCAGGCATACCTGACCGCCGCTGCTTCTATCATTCTAGTGGGTGCCCCTGAGGCACGCACACTAATTCATGCATGAGAAGCTGTTCGAGCAAACGTTCCTGGTCGCTTACGTCTTTCCGGCGAAAGGCCTGCCCCGCCGAAGGCCGTGGGCCGGAATGCAGCGTTCCCCGGCCCTTCTCTGGATACCGGCTTCCGCCGGTATGATATGGAGTATGCAACGTATCTCTGAAACAGGACACTAACACGCTAGGAGACGGAAGCTATGTTTGACGACCGGTTTGTGCGAAGGCAGCGGTTCTCGGCCCTTCTCAACGGGGTAATGATCGGTTTCGGGGTGGTGCTCCTATTCGGGGGCCCTTTGGGCTTGTTGCCCTTAGGGGCCGGGCTGCTGGTGGAGATGTGGCAACAACGCCGTCTGCCACGTTAAAGGGTACACTCCACCTCGCAGCCCCTCACAGCGCCCGTTTGAAAGGGACCTGCCGCCAGTTCCCCTGCTACACGCCGTTGCAAAACTTCGTTTTGCAACGGCGTCCCCTACTCCCCCCAGGGGTGGGGGGATATGTGATGCAAAAGTCCTGGGGACTTTTGCATCAGTTTCTAGGCGGCCTGGTGTTCCTTCTGGGAGTCAAGCACCTCAATGCCGTGGCGCACCGTGCTCAGGACGGTGGCTACCTGCTGTTCAAGCTGGTAGAGCACTTCCTTGGCATATTCGTCGGCGCTACCCCTGCGGCTTCGGGCCTCCTCCTCCGCCAGGTGCAGTATTCGCTGTGCCTTGCGCTGGGCCTCGTCAGCCACCTCCTGGGCTCTGGCCTTGGCTTCCTTGAGCACCTCGCCCTCGTCCAGGCGGCTCCGCCTTTCGGTCTCCGCCGCCCCCTTGATCTTCTTGGCCTCCAGAAGGGACTGGTTGAGGATGTTCTCCCGCTTCTGTAGGACCTCCTGGGCCTCGTGGACATCGCGAGGCACCGCGATCCGTAGCTGGTCCACCAGCTCCAGGAGTCTGTCCGGGTCAATCAGGCTTCTGCCGGTGCCGGGCAGCTTTCGCCCGCTAGTCGCCAGGTCTTCCAGTTGCTCGACAAGTTCTAGAATTTCCATAATAACGTCCTTTCCTTCCGCGGCCTTACTACGCTGGCACGCCCAGTTTCTCCTTCAGGGCCGCCGCTACATGGGGTGGGACAAAGCTAGAAATATCGCCTCTGAGTTGGGCCACCTCCTTCAAAAGACTCGAACTGACGTACTGGTACTCCAAGCTGGTCATCAGGCAGACTATGTCAATCTCAGGCGCCAGTTTCCGGTTCATAAGCGCCATCTCGAACTCGTATTCGAAGTCCGTGGCCATTCTCAGGCCGCGGACCACCACCTGGGCGCCTACCTCTCGGGCAACCTCCACGGTGAGACCCGTAAAGCTCATGACCTCGATGTTTCTGAAGTCCCGTACCGCCTCCCGGATCAGCGAAATTCGCTCCTCGGTGGAGAAGAGCAGCCGCTTGCTGGCAGGAGAGTGGAAAACGGCCATCACCACCTTCTCGAAGATGGCGGCGGCCCTGGTGGCGATGTCCATATGGCCGTAGGTCACCGGGTCGAAGGCTCCGGGATACAGGGCGATGGTCATGTCTCACTCCCCCGCCATGCGGTAGAATGCCACCGAACAGTCTCCATAGCGCCGGTCCTGCTCCAGGACCAGATCCCCGTAACGCTCTCCCGGAGCTGCCCGGCTGGAGTGCCCCACCACCACCACAGAGCCCGGCTGGAGCAGGCCGGAGCCAGCCAGACGCTCCAGCACACCCGCCGGATAGGGCTGAGTATAGGGTGGGTCCATCAGCACCAGGCTGTATGGCCCTTTCATAAGCCCCAGGGCGCGCTCCGCAGGGGCGTTTATGATGCGGCCTCGCTCTGACAGCCCCGTGGCCGCCAGGTTGGCGCGTATGACATCGGCCTGGCCCTTGTCCACCTCCACAAAGTCGGCCCGGGCGGCCCCACGGCTCAGGGCCTCAATGCCCAGAGAGCCGGTGCCTGCGAACAGGTCTGCCGCCACCGCATCCTGCAACCTCTCCTCTCCCAGAATGCTGAAGATAGCACTCCGCACCCGTTCGGTAGTAGGCCGCACCCCTTTAGTTCGAGGAGAGCGGAGCCGCCTCCCTCGGGCCAAGCCACCCGCCACCCGCATGACCACCTCCTGCCGCGGATGACAGCGGCTACCCGTCCGCGTCCCAGAGAGGGTTTGCAGACCGTGTCTTAGACAACGTCAACGCGTTGTACTATACGATATCCAATACTCCCGCTTTGTCAAGGGGGATAGAGAGGCCCAGGGCGCCCTTTTTGCACCCGTTTTGGTGGACTGTAGCAAGAAACGGACAGAGGCGATAGCGAGCAGCACCGCTTGGAGTTGCCCTGGAACGCGCGGCTGTGGTGGAGGCATGGGGACTCCAGGGCCGCCTCTCCCCGTCTACCTGTGCCCCCATGGAAAGCTGCCCGCTGGAGGTGGGGGGCCCCGGCTTCAGGGGGCATGGCGCCCCTTCCTGGCGCCTCGGAAAGGAGCACTCTGGTATTATGACTTGGTGGACTTCCTACGCCTTTGTGTTCGGCTTGGCCGCCAATAACCGACTACAATACGGCCAGGCTGGCCCATACGCGGTAGCGGAGAGAAGCGGATGCAGCACCAGCCAGACGACCGCCGGGCGGTCCGAACACTGACTCCCAGTGCACATATCGTCGAGATGATGGGTCGCGTTGGCCGCACGGTTGCCTTGGACAAGGGCGAGGAGGTGTTCACCCCAGGAGGTGCGGCCCTGGTGATTCCTCTGGTGACGGAGGGACGGATTCGTATCTTCAGCACCACTGAATCTGGGGAGGAGATCACCCTGTACGAAATCGACCCGGGCCAGATGTGCGTGCTGGCTGCGGCGGGTGGCTTGACTGGCCGGGACTATCCGGCCACGGCTGTTGCAGAGACGCGGGTAACTGCCCTGGTTGTGCCCGCCGCCGAGTTCCTGCGGCTCTTCGGACAGGACCAGGACCTGCGTCGCTCAGTCTTCGACCTGCTCACAGGCAGGCTCGCGACACTGATGGGCCTCGTGAGCGAGGTCGCCTTCCAGCCCCTTGAGGCGCGGGTCGCAGCCTACCTCAGCCGTAGAGCCGACTCTGCCAGCCTCGTCAACGAGACGCACGAGGAGATCGCGGCACACCTCGGCACAGCCCGGGAAGTGGTCAGCAGAATCCTCAAAGGGTTTGAAGGTCTTGGGATGGTGGAGCTACGGCGGGGAAGAATCCGGGTAACCGACCGCCGTGGACTTGCTGCCATCGCTCAAGAGACCGGATGACCGTGGTGGCAGAGTTGTGTGACTGCGCTCACTGAACGACATCCGTCCTCCCTTGTAACCTACAGGCGAGACAAGAAGGTCTCAAAAATGTAAGTCCAAGGAGGACGGGATGTTCGCGAAGAACATGGGGACGGTTGATCGGGCGGTTAGGGTTGTGCTGGGGATAGCGATGTTGTCCGCGCTGTTCGTGGTCGAGGGGCCGGCGCGGTTCGCAGGTCTGGTGGGCATCATCCCACTGCTCACTGGGGTGGTCGGCTCCTGCCCTCTGTACACTCTCCTGGGCCTCAACACCTGCCCAGGGAGAAACTGCGCGAGGTAGCAGGGCCTACCCTGCCTTTGAGCCAGCACCGGCCATGGCCTGACCTGGTCCGTCTCACGGAGACGAAGGCCCGGTGGACGCAGGCACAAGAACCAGCCCCGGAGACCTCTGGGGCTGGTTCTTTGTCGGGAGCCAACCTTGAACGCGATGCTATCTTGTCCCACCGTCCTCCGCCACTACCGGGTTGCGCAGTGTGCCGATGCCTGGGATCTCAATCTCCACAACGTCACCCGGATGGAGCGGCTCGACGGCCCCTGGTGCGCCGGTCAGGATGATGTCGCCAGGGTGAAGGGTGACGAACTGGCTGATGCCGCTCACTGTGGCGTAGCAGTCATGTATCATCCCTGAGGTGCTGCCACGGTCGTGCTCCCTACCGTTCAGCCGCGTGATGATCTCCAGTCTATGTGGATCAACCTCGGTCTCTATCCACGGGCCCACAGGGCCGAAGGTGTCGCTCCCCTTGCGGCGCCAGTTGGACATATCTTTCGACCAGGAGCCCTCGCCGCTGACGTCGTTGGCGCAGGTGTAGCCCAGAATGAAGTGCCGCGCATCCTCTGGAGTCACCCGCCGGGCGGGCCTGCCGATGACAATCACCAGCTCACCCTCATAGTGGACATAGTCCGCCTCCGGGGGCAGCACGATGGGGTCGTTGTGGCCTATGATGCAGCCCACGCCCTTGTGCCAGGGCCGGAAAACCCCGGCCTCCCGGCGGATCCTTTCGGCGTCCAGGGCCCTCTCCTGGTGGGCAATATGGGCCGCGTAGTTGAGCCCTACAGCCCAAAAGCTGGTGGGACGTGTAGGCGGAAGGAGCTTCACCCGCTCCAGCGGGTAGGATGCCTCGGAGATGGCGTATTCTCCGAAGATGCTCCCCTGGATGACCCGCACCCGCTCTCCCTCCACGAGCCCATAGCTCTCCCATTCGCCAATGCGCAACCTGGCCAGTTTCATTCTGCCCCCTTTGGTGCCGCTTCTGCTGACCTTCTACACCTGAGCGGCCTATCCTCAACCAGCAACCCATTGGCCGTAGACCGGGTATAGGGTGCAGTTGAACTCCAGGTAAGCCGGCCGGTTCCGAGCGTTCTCGTCAAAGGCCCGTTTCAGCGCCGGTATGATCTCTGACGGGCTTCGTACGTCCTCGGCGTGGTACCCTATCGCCTTCGCTGCTGCGGACATATCCGCTACTGTGTGGTCCGACACCTCCCAGGTGTAGGGGTCGTGTCCACCTCCCCAGAACCCCGGTCCGTAGCCACCGAAGCCCCCATTGTTAATGTGGATGGTGGTCACGCCAATCCTGTTGCGTACCAGCGACTCGAAGTTGCCAATCATGTAGCCCACACCCGCGTCACCCGTGATATTCACACATTGCCACTCCGGGTGTGCCAACTTGGCTGCCATTGCCCCCGCCAGGCCGAATCCCAGGGTGGACACGTTGCCCCAGCCCAAGAAGCCGCGCGGAATGACCGCCTCGTACACTGTGCTGATCTGATCGCGAGTATTCCCCGAGTCGTGGGTCACGAAGGAGCTGTTCGGATCAATGGTCTTGATGAGGTCGCCATAGACTCGATACGGGTTCATGGGCGTGTCGTTGGACTCCATCAACGGCCGGTACTTGGCCCAAAACTGCTCTTTGGCGGCCCTGATCTCCTCGATGAGCTTCTGGTTCTTCTTGACTCCGCCGCCGGTCTGCGAGGAGATCTCGCTGACCAGGGCACGCAGTGTGAGCTTGGCATCGCCGATAACGGCATGGTCAACCCTGTAGCTCTTGTTGACATCTTGCTCGTTCACCGTGCACTGGACGATGGTCTTGCTCTTAGCACCGGGAATGCCGTGGCTGAACCGGCCAGGTGAGAGGCTGGAGCCAACGGCGAAGAGCAGGTCACACCGCTGCAACAGGTCTGTCGCCAGTTCACCCCGCACGCCCACCGACAGGGGGTGGTTTTCCGGGAAGGCGCTCTTGGCCTTTAGCGTGGTAAGTACGGGCACCTGGGCCAGCTCGACGAACTGGAGCAGCTCATCGGAGGCGTCGCCGTAGAACACCCCTTCGCCCGCATACAGTAGCGGCTTCTTTGCGGCCAGCAGGGCCTTGACCGCTGCCTTCACATCATCAGGGTCGGGGGCCCATCTCCAGCCCTTGACCGGCGTGTACGGGTGTTCATTCTCGTCGTACTCGCCGATGTTCCGCGGCAAGGTGAGGAGGACCGGCCCACGCCGCCCGCTGCGCAGATAGGTGAAAGCCCGGCGCATGAACTCGGGCACTCGCTGGGGCTGGTCAATCTGGCCTATCCACTTGGTGATAGCCTTGAAGCCCAGGCTGATATCGTAGTGGCTGTTGCCGCTACCGCCCAGCGGCACGCCATCGGTGATGCAGAGCACAGGGGACGAGTCCTCAAATGCCTGGGCGACAGCGCCGTAGGCCATCTGGAGGCCGGCGGCGTTGTTGCCACCCATCACAGTGCACACGCCGATCTGCTTCCCTCCAGTCACTCGCGAGAAGGCATCGGCCAGCGCCACCGCGTACCTCTCCTCCCGCATCATCAGTATAGGCACGCCCTCCTGGCCCAACGCGTTATTCACGCCACAGGTCGGGAAGGTGGACACCCAGGGGACCCCCTCCGTCTTCAGTACCCGCGCAACTCCGTTTGCCGCTCCGATTTTCATTCTCTCCCTCTTCCTCGTGATCTGTCCACGCCAGTTTGCACGGACGTACTCTACTCGTTGGATGGCCGTGCGGCAAGCGGTGTGCCTGCACCTTATCCTTCTCCCACCCCCTACCGCGCCCCTGGCCGGGGAGGTCTGGCCAGGAGGGAAAAAGGCACGGCCAGGGCGGCCACGGCCATGAGAAAATACACCGAGCGGGTATAGGACCCGTTGACATCGAAGTCCCAGCCCATGATAACCGGTCCCAGGGTGCCGCCCAGGACCGCCGCGCTCTGGCTGAGCCCCTGGATACCACCAAAGCTGCGGGTCCCAAAATAGGAGCTGATGACCACCCCGCGGGCGGGTATGCTCCCCCCGAAGGCCGTCCCGTACAGGAAGGCGAAGGGCACAACCTGCCAGTAGGTGGTTATGTTGGCCAGGACCAGGAAGGCCAGGGCCTCGCAAGCCAGAAGGCCGGCCAGCACCAGCCGCTTGTCCAGGAAGTCCATGGCCCAACCACCCCCCAGGCGACCGAATACGCTCAGCAGCGTGTAGACCCCCAGGGACGAGACGGCCTGGGTGGTGGTGAACCCTATGCTCTCCAGGTAGGGGACCTGGTGGACCCCCAGCGCGCTGATGCCCATGCCCAGGACGCCGAAGGCGAGGGTGACGACCCAGAAGGTCGGAGTCCGTAGCGCGTCGGAGACGGTGAACACCCTCTCCCCAGCCACAGCCCCGGCAGGCCTTTGGGGAGCAGCGGTGGTGGCCTGGGCGGGAGGGTCCCCATCGGGGAGGTAGCCGTACTGCTGGGGCCTGGAGCGATAGACCAGGGCCACCGGTATGGAGATGGCCCACGTGACAATTCCCAGCACCACGAAGGCGCGGCGCCAGCCCACCGCCTCTATCAGCCACACCACTATGATGAGTAGCGGACCGCTGATGACAGCTCCACTGCCGCCTATGCCCAGGGCCCTCCCTCGCAGCCTGCGGAACCACTGGACTATGGCCCATGTGCGGGGCACCCCCATGCTGGCACTGGTGCCCACCGAGATGACGAGCACCGAGGCATAGAACATCCAGACGTCCTGAAGGAAGCCAAGGGACACCAGCCCGAGGCCGGCCAGGAGGCCACCCACCAGGATCAGCTTCCTGGGCCCGAACCTGTCCACCGCAAACCCCTCCAAAGGGGTGGTTATGCTGCTCTCCAGCCTCTCCAGGGAGAAGGCCCCGGAGACCACGGCACGGCTCCAGCCGAAGGTCTGCACAATAGGGGTGAAGAAGACCTGCTTGCCGTAGATCCAGGCGATGCTTATCCAGAGGTGGCTCACCATGCCCGCGGCAACGATGTACCACCCGTAGAAGATGCGGCGTCGCGAGGCGCGGCGTTGGGAAGAGCTCACGCCCGCCTCCTGCGGCGCACCTTGCTCACCAGAGGGGGTGGTGCCCATGTGCGGCATCCGGAGATGAGATGGCGCCCAGCATACGCCGGGGGCGGCGCTGTTGGAAGCCCCGCCGCTAGAAACTGTTGCAAAAGTCCTGGGAACTTTTGCAACAGATCTCCCCACCCCCTGGGGGGAGCAGGGGACCCCGTTGCAAAACGAAGTTTTGCAACGGCCTGTAGCGCTCGGGTCAGGCCAGCTTCCGCAGCGAAGGCTGGAATACCAGTGCCCACAGGCTATAGAGGGCCACGATGGCGCCGCTGATCCCCACGGCGATGGGTGCGCCTATGACCTCGGCGGCGGCCGCAATGGGCAGCAGGCCCAGGGGCTGGAGCCCGTGCTCCATCATGTACAGGGACATGACCCTGCCGCGGAAGGAGTCATCCACGTAGGCCTGAAGCAGCGTTACGTTCACCGTGCTGCGCCCCGAGCTGCCGACTCCCACGGGAAGCATGAGGGCCAGGGAGAGGAGGTAGATAGGTGAGAAGGAGAAGGCGACGATGAAAGCGCCAAAGACGAGGGTCAGGATGAGAAACAGGAGGCCCTTCTTCTGATAGTCGCCCAGGGAGGCGGTGAGCACCGAGCCGATGAGGGCCCCCAGGCCCATGAGGCTGAGGAGCAGGCCCAGCCCGGAGGGGCCCACCTTCAGCACGTCTTCGGAGAAGACGGGCAGCAGCCGCTGCAAGGGCATACCGAAGAGGGAGGCGACCAGGGCTGCCATCAGCAACTGGAAGAGCACCGGGCGGTGCCGGATGTATCCAAAGGTGTCCCCCATGTCCCGCAGCACAGTGCGCCGCTCACTCCTGACGGGCCTAGTGGCGGGCAGAAGCAGCATCACCAGAAAAGAGGTCGCGTACATGCCGGCCATCACCAAGAACACGGCGACGATGCCAATGCCGGCGATCAGGAAGCCCGCCAGCGCGGGTGCAAGGATGCGGTTCAGGTTCATCTCTGCCGTGCTCAGGGACACGGCGTTCAGCAGTTGAGGACGGTCCACCAGCTCCGAAATAAGAGCCTGGCGCGACGGCATGATGAAGGACATCACCGCCCCCTGAAAGGCGGCGGCCAAGGCCAGGTGCCACCAGGCTATTGCCCCCAATTTGACGTCCACGGCGATGGCCAGGGCCATAATAGCCAAACATATCTGGCCCACCAGGATGATGTTCCGCTTGGGGAGGCGGTCAGCAAGGGCACCGCCGAAGAGGGAGAGGGTCAGCATGGGGATTGCATCCCCCGCGGCGGTGATGCCCAGGAGAAGGGGGGATTTCGTCAGCTCGTACACGAACCAGAGGCGGGCCATCTGGTTCATCTGCATCCCTGCGAACACCAGCCCCATGCTCAGAAAGTAGATGCGGAAGCGGCCGGTGCGAAGGGATTCCAGGGGCCGCAGCGCGATCTGGAGACCTGACAAGCGAGTCTCGGTCGGCGCCGGGTGGGTGCCGGGTGGGTCGGTGGGCGGTTTTCTCTTCAAAGTGCGGCCATGCTACACTGGCCCCAGACACGGGTCAAGGCACCCCAAGAATAGCGGTTGACCCCCGTAAGGCAGGTTGGTCCCGACATGTCGGGATGCCCTACAGGGTCAATCGCCGTTTTCGCCAGGCGCTGGCGTCCTTGACGCCGCCGGTCGCCCCTCATACAATCGAGCGGCCCGGCCAAATGGGCTGCGTCCTTCAGCCAAAGGACTGCACGGAGGCGGCCCGTGGCGCGGAAGTCCGTTACATAGGTACCCCGGGGCTCAACGCTGCTGGAGGTGAACTGCCATGCCCGCAAAGTACGACCTGCTTCTCAAGGGTGGCACCGTTGTGGACCCGTCCCAGAAACTTAACACACCCAGGGACGTGGCCGTGCAGGGCGGCAAGATCGCCCGCACCGCCCAGAACATCCCCGCCGAGGAGGCCGCCCAGGTAGTGAATGTGCGGGGAAAGATAGTCACCCCTGGCCTCATAGACATCCATGCCCACATCTACGAGGCGGTCACCAACAACGGGGTGAACCCGGACGTGGCTGGCGTGTACGCTGGCGTCACCACGGTGGTGGACGCCGGAAGCGCCGGGTGCGACACCTTCGGCGGTTTTCCTCGCTTCATCATCCCGCAGTCGCAAACGGAGATCATCTGCTTCATGCACATCGCCCGCACCGGGCTGGCCCGCACGCCGGACATCCAGGGGCCGGGCGACGTGAACCTGGATGCCACCCTCCAGGCGGTGGAGCGGTACCGCCCCTATGTGAGGGGCATCAAGGCGCGCATGGTGAGCCCCGCCTTGGAGATAATGGGCATAGAGATGCCCCGGCTGGCCAAGCGGGCCGCCAAGGAGAGCGGCATCAAGCTGATGGTGCACATCGGCGACACGGAGAAGCGGTACCCCGCCGACATCATCCGAGAGCTGCTCCCCATTCTGGAGCCGGGGGACATCCTCACCCACTTCTTCACCGCCAACCCGGGGGGCGTCCTGGACGCCAACGGCAAGCTGGTGCCCGAGGCCAGGGAGGCCAAGGACCGGGGCGTGTGGCTGGATACGGCCCATGGGCGCATGAACTTCGCCTTCGACATCGGCAAGCGTATTCTGGACCAGGGGCTTCTCCCCCACTGCATCAGCACTGACCTGACGGTCCCCGGGCGCCAGCGGACTGTCCACAGCATGACGGAGATGATGACCCGCTTCCTGGGCCTGGGGTTCACCCTGGACGACGTGGTGACCATGTGCACCCTCAACCCGGCCAAGGCCCTGGGCGAGGAGAACAGGCTGGGCACCCTGGGAACAGGTCGCCAGGCCGACATCTCGGTGCTGGAGATAAGGGATGGCGACTGGGAGGTGGTGGACGTGGTGGGTGGGAAGCTGCGGGTGCAGAAGGCGGTGGTGCCCGTGCTGGCGGTGAAGCGGGGCCAGGTGTTCACCGCCCAGTGGGGGCCAAGGCCCTGGGGCTGGGAGCCAGACCCGGCGTCAAAGTAGGCATCCTGGGCGCTCCAGCGTCCAGGAAATAGTCAGGATTCGGCCCCCACCTTAGCTGGCGCTGCACTGAATGCTTGCCCCGCTCATGGTGAGCCTGTCGAACTATGGGGCCGACAATACCTGTGGGGCAGCAGGAGGGATTGGCGATGTTGAGGGGGTCGAGTGGGGCTATACCTACGGAGCAAACCAAGCAGGGTTCGAATCCCCTATGGTGAGGCTCTGTGGACAGCACCCGAACTTCTTGAGGCCCGACCTAGTGCCCAAGCTGAGGCAGCCTTCAACCTAGCCCGACTAGTTGCCCCGTCAGGCCTGTGGCGAGACCAAGACTGAATACTGAGCAAGGAGACAGTAGGGCCTACATCCTGTCCGCACTGTTTCTGCAGTGGATCCTTGGGCACAAAGCCCCAGCGACAAGCTGGTCGTTGCCGAACAAGACCGTATTATGGTACACTCACCAGTGGAGACCGACACATGACCACTAGGAAAGACACCTACCGGTACATCGTCAAGTCAGGACCGCGAACGGTGTATGTAGGTATCACCAACGACCTAGACCGTCGAACTGCCGAGCATCGCCGTCGTTGGCCTGCCGCTACAGTCAGCAAGGTTGGCTCTGCGACGACGCGAGAACAGGCCATTGCCTGGGAAGCCCGTACGGTCAAGGAGCTCGGTTCATCACCCGCTGCGTCAGTGAAAATCCATTGCCACTTATCCGCTGATGCACACTCGCAAGAAGGACGTCGTTCAAAAGCTTCTGCGAGACGGTCTCGTAGACTTGGTTGACCAGCTAGCTACCGTCTTCGTGCTGGGCGCCGGGTTTACTCGCGCGTTTGCCCCACGTTCACCCCTCCTGGTAGACGACTTTGGCATCGCTAAGCTTCAACGTAGATTTCGTGTCTTCCCATATGCGAGCCGCCTGTTGGAGCTCGAATTCAACAGACCGCCACCAGACAAGGTAGACATTGAGCGCCTAATGACTCGCCTAGAGGGTGGCATGCCCTACGATGCCTATGAAGGCTCCGAGGCCGAGATCGCGGCGCTAGCATCTGAACTACGCAGAGTGTTCAAGGCAAGGCTATCGCAAGTAGTAGTCCCAGCTCGACTCAAGCGCCTCCTCATACGTTTCGCAACACACTTAGTCAATACCTGTTCACACGTCGTGACGTTCAACTATGACGACGTGCTGGACAGGTGTTTATGGGATGTACGCAGGCTTCTGACAGTCGGGGACCCCTTGATTCCCTATTGGCATCCAGATGGAGGATATGGGTTTTTCTGTCGGCCAGCTTCCCTTACGGTCGAGGAGCGACTTGTATTCATGGACCAGACTGCGATGCATCTCCTCAAGCTTCACGGGTCTATCAACTGGAGGGTGCGAAGGGGTACCGCTACGATAGCGCCATTAGATTCGATTATGCACTTTGAGCACTGGCTATCTCAGGAAGCGGAACCCGGATCAGGAGCGCCCACACCTAGCCAGGCGGACATTGGGCTCCATCTCCATCCTGAGCCCCTTTGGGTTCCCCCCGTTTTGCTGAAGTCCGCCGTAGCTGAGCAGCCCGTCCTAGGGTTAGTCTGGCATAGGGCATTCGAAGTCTTGCGTGCTGCCCAGCAGGTTATCTTCGTTGGTTATTCCTTTCCCATAACGGATATTGCGGCGCGCACGTTATTCGAAGAGGCCCTTGAAGACTTGCCTCCAACAAACATTACCGTTGTCTCACTGGCCGAAGACACCGCAATCCGTGAGCGTATCGTTGCCACCTACCGCCAAAGCTTCGGCGACATTCCTGATACTCAGTTTCATTTCAATGGAGCAGCCGAATGGGTTAGAAAGTCGATACCTCGCGGATGAAGGCGCCGTGTACTGCAAGTTTGAATCTGCATTGGTGGACCAAACGGGATTCGAACCTCTAGCAGGATGATGAAGAATGGCTGGTTGTGACCGGGTGATGGTCGTGCGGTGGTCGGACATGGAGCTAAGAAGTGCCTCGAGGCGCTCTCAGGGGCCATGTCCTTCGGCTGAAGGACCGTGTAAGCGGCCCTGTCGGGCT